>NZ_DASVMI010000180.1:0-40571 GCF_036384435.1 Dyella sp.
TCACAGAGGTGGCTATCTCGGCATTAAGCATGAGGTAGCTGCCGTCGCCAAGCATCACGATCACCTCGCGCTCGTGCCTGGCCATCTTCACACCCAGGCCGCCGGCAATCTCGTAACCCATGCAGGAGTAGCCGTATTCCATGTGGTAGCCGCCAGGCGTCGAGGTGCGCCACAACTTCTCCAACTCGGCAGGCAATGTGCCAGCGGCACAGACGACGATATCGTCTCGTGCCGAATCCTTCGATGACCGCTGCACGGCCCCGATGACCTCCCCGTCATAGGGCAGCATATCGGCCGGTAACTGTCGGCGCTGGGTGATCGTGTCGACGATGTCGCGCCATTGGGCAGCTTCGTCGATGGCGCGCTGAGTCCATGCCGCGTCGCCCTGCCAGCCCCCCAGGCTGGCGGACAAGGCCTGCAGGCCCAGATCGGCATCGGCCTGAATCTCCACGTTGCCCTTGATCAGGTCGTGGCCGTTGACATTGAGCGTGATGATGCGTGCGTTCGCGTAAAGCGCGTTCGAGCCGGTAGTGAAATCCTGCAAGCGCGTGCCGACCGCGATCACGACATCGGCCTCGGCCAGCAATGCATTGGCGGCGGTCGAGCCGCATACCCCTGCGGGCCCCAATTGCAGTGGATGATCCCAGGCGAACGTGCCCTTGCCGGCCTGGGTTTCGGCAACCGGCACGCCATGTCGCTCGGCGAAAGCGCGCAGCGTCTGGCTGGCACCGGCGTAAAGCGCTCCACCGCCGGCGATCAATACCGGCCGACGAGCATGTCGCAGCACCTTGGCGGCTGCTTCGATGTCATGCGTGACGGGTGGGAGCTGACGGATGGTATGCCTGCGTTCGGCGAAGAAATCCTCCGGCCAGTCATATGCCTCGGTCTGTACATCTTGTGGCAGCGCCAGCGTGACCGGGCCGCACAGCGCCGGGTCTGTCAGTATGCGAAGTGCGCGTGGCAGCGCCGTGAGCAATTGTTCGGGCCTGACGATACGATCGAAGTAGCGCGATACCGGACGCAGGCAATCATTGGCGCTGACCGTGCCGTCGCCGAAGTCCTCCAGTTGTTGCAGCACTGGGTCCGGCGCACGCGATACGAAGATATCGCCGGGCAGCAAAAGCACTGGCAGGCGATTGACGTGGGCCAGGGCAGCGGAGGTCACCAGGTTGGTCGCGCCCGGTCCAATCGACGTCGTCACGGCCATCATGCGTCGGCGCATGTGCGCCTTGGCATAACCGATGGCCGCGTTGGCCATCGCCTGTTCGTTGTGCGCGCGGTAGGTCGGCAGTGCCTCGCGCAGTTGATACAGCGCCTCCCCCAGGCCGGCCACGTTACCGTGGCCAAAGATGGCGAATACGCCACCAAATAGCGGTACGGCATGGCCTTGGTCGTCATCCATGCGCTGCGCGGCAAGATAACGAACCAGGGCCTGCGCCATCGTGAGGCGAACCGTGGAACTCATGCAGCGGCTCCCACGGCCTTGGCGCTGGTGCGTGATTGTCGCGCTTCACGCCATAGTGCGGCCAGTTCGCCAAACTTCTGCGCGGCACGCCGGACCAGTTCGTCGTCACCGATGTCACCACGAAGCCATGCACCAGCCGGTTCGCTGAAAATGCTGCGCCCCACGGCGAAGCCTCGGCAGCTTGTACTGTGGGCGGCTGCGCGAAAGCCCTTGGCCAGCTCGTCGAACGGAGCGTTCAATCCCAGTAGCAGCACGCCACGGCAATGCGGGTCGCGTTCGGCGATCAGCGCATCGATCGCTTTCCAGTCCTGCGTGGCGACGGGGGCGAGCTTCCACCACTCGGGGCGAATACCCAGGTTGTAGATGCGCTTGAGCGCACGCAGCACGCGCTCGCCCGGCGTTGTCCCGGCATGCGGAAGATGGGGTGGGATGACTTCCAGCAGCAGCTCATGCCCGCTGTGACGGGTGGCATCGTACAAAGACAGCAGTTGGGTTTCCTGCTCCAATCGCCTTTCCGGCGAATCGTCCGGGTCGAAAGCAACCAGGCACTTGACGACGTGCTCGGCGGGCCAATGCAACAGTTGCGTACCGACGGAGCGGCCGTATTCGAATTCCAGCGGAAGCGAGCCGGGCATCTCGACCGGTCGCCCAATCCACCATCCTCGGCCAGTGGCCGCATGCAGCGCGTCCTGGCCGTAACGCTGATCGGCCAGCAGGCCCACGCGACCCTGCAAATCCAGGCTGCGTGCCGCCAAAGCCACGGCGTCTACCAGCAGCCGCTTGAGATGCGGTATGCGTGTTTCAGTCGCGCCGCTATCGCGCGCGAGTTCGAAGAATTGATTGCGGTGATCAAAGGCGAAGATGTGAAGATCGTCCCAGTGGGAGCGCTCGACCGTTACGCGGTGCAGGTGCGCCAGCTCGGTGTCGCGATCGGGTTGTCGCAGGCGATCGGCGTGCGCGAGGAAGTAGTCAAGTTCCTGGCGGCTGGGCATCGCCGGCGCGCAGCCATGGCGCGATACGACGATGGCGCCGCATGCGTTGGCAAACGCGCAGCATCGGTCGATCGGCTCGCCGCGCAGCCAGCCGTAGAGAAAGCCGGACATGAAGGCATCGCCGGCACCAAGCACGTTGAGCACGTCCACGCGTGTGCCCAGGTAGGTCGGCGCGTCGTCGATGCGTGCCGGTACATCACCGTCGATGACACTGCAGCCCAGGGCGCCTCGTTTGACCACCAGCAAAGCCGGCGTCAGTTCGCGCACTTTGCGCAGCGCCACGATGAGATCCTGGCTGCCGCCGGCGATGTGGAATTCTTCCTCGGTGCCGACGATGAGATCGAACGCCGGCAAGATGCCTTGTAGATGCGTGGTGACCCCATCGTTGGCAATGAAGCGCGTCTGTCCATCACCACGGCCGGTCAAGCCCCATAGGACGGGACGATAATCGATGTCCAGTACGGTCTTCACGCCATGGCGGCGCGCATGGCGCAGTGCCAGTGTGCTGGCAGCATGTACGGAAGGGGTGGAAAAATGCGTGCCCGTGATGGCCAGGGCGCGGGCCGATGCGATAAAAGACTCATCGATATCGCTTTCCTGGATACCCATGTCGGCGCAGTTCTCGCGATAGAAGATCAGCGGAAACGTGTCGCGGTCCTTGATGCCAAGCAGCACAAGGCCAGTCAAGCGCTGCGGATCGGTCGACAGATGGCTGGTATCGCAGCCAACCTTGTCCAGCGTCTCGCGCAGGAAGCGCCCCATGTGGTCATCGCCGACGCGGGTCAGCATGGCCGAGCGCAAGCCCAAACGTGCAGTGCCGAATGCGCAGTTGCCCGATGACCCGCCGAGATATCTGGCAAAACTGGAAGCATCTTCCAGGCGGGCACCGTCCTGGTGGGCGTACAGATCCACGGCGAGGCGGCCGAGGCAGATCAGATCGTAGCGAGGTTCATTCATGGCGGTACTTCTTCGGAAAAGTGTGCCCACGTTTGCGGGACAAGGCGGCGAGGACGGGCGCGGTGTACGACGGATTCGGAGCATGCCGTCAAAAACGTGCGGTCCGTACCGGGGGGAGGGATGTCGCACATCGCCCCCGTCCCCGCCATAAACCATCAAGCGGCGGCGCGACCTTCCAGTTCGTTGAACAGACTCTGGATCTCGGTACCGCCGGCCATCATGTCCAGCACCTGCTCCTTGCTGATGGTGTCCTTGGCGAAGGTACCCATCGACTGGCCGCGATTGAGCAGGGTGAAGCTGTCACCGATGGGATAGGCGTGATGCACGTTGTGGGTAATAAAGATCACCGAGATGCCGCGCTCCCGCGCTTTGTGGATCAACTTCAACACATTGCAGCTCTGCTTCACGCCCAGCGCGGCTGTGGGTTCATCCAGGATAAGCACTTTGGCGCCGAAGTGGATCGCGCGTGCGATCGCCAGGCATTGCCGCTCGCCACCAGACATGGTGCCAACCGGCTGGTGCGGCGAGCGTACGTGGATTCCCATCTCGGCCAACTTCGATTCGGCGACCTCCGCGGCATGTTGCAGGTCCATCACCGGCAATACGCCAAACAGCTTCTTCATCGGCTCGCGACCGGCAAAAAAGTTGCGCGCCACGCTCATCAAAGGCACCAGGGCCAAGTCCTGGTAAACCGTGGCGATACCCTTGTCGAGCGCCTCGCGTGGCGATCTGAAGTTAACATCCTGGCCTTCGACCAGATAACGTCCCTTGTTGGGTCGGTGCACGCCGGCCAAGGTCTTGATCAGGGTGGATTTGCCCGCTCCGTTGTCGCCAAGGAGGCAATGCACCTCGCCGCGGCGCAGTCGCAGCGTTACGTCTTGCAGGGAGATCACCGAGCCGAAGTATTTGCTGATGCCTTCGAGCTGCAAGATGTAGTCGTCTGTTTTTCCATCGGTCATGGCCGCGCTCCTTACTTGCTCGCCGTGGCGCGCGAGCGGATGTAGTGATTGAACAGCACCGCCAGTAGCAACATGCCGCCGAGGAAGACGCGGTACCAGTCCGAATCGAAGTTGGTGTAGGAGATACCGATCTGTACCACGCCGAAAATCACTGCGCCGAAGCATGCGCCCAGCACCGAGCCATAGCCACCGGTCAGCAATGCGCCGCCAATGACTGCGGCGATGATCGCTTCGAATTCTTTCTGCAAGCCGCGATCGGCCGCAGCCGAGCCCACATCTGCCACCTGCAGTACACCGAACAGGCAGGCGCAAAACGCGGTGAACACGAACAGGCTGATCTTCACCCGGCGTACCGGAACACCTACATTCTGGGCTGCATTCGTATCGCCACCCACCATGAAGATCCAGTTGCCAAAGCGCGTGCGCGAGAGGATGAAGCCAGCGATCGCGGCCACACCGAGCCACCACAGGATCACCTTGGGCAGGCCGGCGACGACGGGCTCACCGTTGGGTAGCTTTTCTATCAGGCCAAGACTTGCCATCCAGCTGAACAGCCCATGTAGCGTGGTGCCTTGGAACAGCGTATGCACGACCGGGTCCGCATCCAGCTTGTCGCCGACGCCGCTGACAATGGTGGAGTTGGAGAAATGCGTGGACAGCACAAGGGTCAGGCCGCGCAGGATGAACATGAAAGCCAGTGTGACGATGAAGCTGGGTAGCCGGGTACGTACCACCAGATACCCGTTGAGCCAGCCCAGCGCCATGCAACCGACGAAGGCGAACAGCATCGAGGCCCACATCGGCCAACCGAGAAACATCGCCGGTACTGCCATCATCATGCCGGCGAAGCCGATCATCGAGCCAATGGACAGGTCGAATTCACCGGCGATCATCAGCACGCATGCCCCTACGGCGATGATGCCCAGGTAGGCGGCAACGGTAGACCAGTTCATCACGCCATCGAGGTTGAACATCCCCGAATCGCCAGCGAAAACGCCGAACAGCATGAAGATCAGCACAGTGCCGGCGATGGAGCCCAGTTCGGGCCGGTGGAGCAGGGCGCGCCACGGTGAAATGCGCCGCACGCGTTCGTCTGCGGGCCTGGCGGCCGATGGGGTTTTGCTGAGGGATCCGGTCATGTTGGGACTGATTGCATTCATGGATGGCCTGCCTGGACTTGCTCGATGGACAACATGCACACGGTCAACGGTACTGACCGGCGTATTTCTCGACGGTCGCCACGTTGTCCTTGGTGACGAAGGCTGGGCCGGATCGCACGCCGTCCTGGGTGTAGATCGGCTCCAGCCCATAGGTTTTCAGGCGTGCCTGAAACTTCGGGTTGGCCTTCAGCGTGGCGATGATCGCCGCTGGGTCCTTGGTCTTGTCCTCATAGGCAATGATCGCGGCAGCGACGGACATGTAGCCTTGCAGGTACGGTTGCTGATCGATGGCGAAGTTGAGCTCGCCCTTCTTCACAGCATCAATGATGGCCGGTGACAAATCGAAGGTGCCAAAGTAGATCTTGCCTGCCTTGCCCATGCGCTCAAGCACCTGGATGGTCGGTTCGGCCGAATTTGGCCCCAGGGCAAGCACCGCACCGGTATCGGGACGGCTGCGCAGATACGCTCCGACCTTGCTGGCTACCGTGCTCGGGTCCACGCCGGTATCGATCATCGAAGATTTGTAGTCCACGCCGATCGCATCGGCAAAGCCCTTGCAGCGCTGCATGGAGGCGACGTTGGTGGCGTAGTGGTTGACGCAGACAAAGGACTTCACCCCTGCGGCCTTGGCCCGTTCGCCCGCCGCCTTGCCAGCGTCGTATTCGGGTTGGCCGATATGCATGATCGCGCCGAGCTTGCGGCTTTCCTCATCGGTGCCGGAGTTGAGCGTGACGACAGGAATTCCTTTTGCGGTGATGCGCATGGCAGGCTTGGACAGCACGTCGTAGTCAGCGATGTCGAAAGCTACGCCGTTGTAGTTGCGTGCGGCGGCTTGTTCGAGCAGTCGGGCCATGTCGGCCAGATCACCATTGGGTGGGTTGCGATAGTCGACCTGCACGCCGAAGTCCTCACCGGCCTGCTTGATCGAGTTCTTCACCGTGTTCCACCACGAATCCGAATCGGGAGCGTGGCTGATCAGCACATACCGCTCGTTGGCGTGGGGGCCGTCTGCGGCCAGGCTGGTCGTCGGCAACGCCATGGCTCCTGCCATCAGTGTCGCGAGCCACAACGAAATCTTCCGAACGCGCATATCAAGCCTCCGCTGAATGTGCCGGCCTTTACGTATCGAGCCGACGTGGGTTACGGGATGCCATGCACGGGGCACGGGCATCGAGGTGGGCCAGGCGAGCATAAGGACGCTACGACGCATTTTGCAATTTGCATTGCACAATGAAAAAAACTGGAAGAAAAATTCCATGTGAGGCATAACATGCGCCGAGGCGGGCGATGCCCGGCCAGGGAAGCAGGAGCGCCTGGACGGCTTGGTTTATCTGACGATCGGGTGGAGAACGCATGAGCAAACGGAGCGCCGTTGACGAATTGTTGCAACGCATCGCGGACGAGTTCGACAGTCTTCCGCGCCAGTTGCAGGGCGTGGCGACCTATCTGGAGCAGCAGCGCGCCAACATCATGGTGCAGCGTGTCAATGAAGTGGCCGACGGCTCGGGGGTACATCCTTCGGCTGTAGTGCGTTTCGCACAGCGTTTCGGCTATTCCGGTTTTTCGCAAATGCAGGCGGTCTTTCGTAGCACCTATACCGAGGCCACCACTCCGGCTCGCAGTTATCAGCAGCGCATTCGCAAGGTCATCGCCGACGGCGCCGAACCGATCAGTCCTGCGCAGATGGCGCTGCGCTTCATCGACGCCAGCCGCGTTGGCCTGGACGAACTGGCCGGCGAACTCGATGCGACGCAGTTCGAAGCCGCAGTGGAACTACTGGCCAAGGCCGAAAACATCTACGTGGTGGCCGTGCGTCGCACTTTCGGCATCGCCAGTTATATCGCCTATGCGCTGCAACATACGCAAAAGCGCGTGCACCTGGTCAGCGGGTTAGGCGGCATGTTCCGCGAGCAGATCCGCAGCATCGGGCCCGGTGACGCGATGATCGCGATCAGCTTTCCCCCGTACGGCAAGGAAACCCTCTACTGCGCGCGCGTGGCGCACCAGCACAAGGCAAAGGTCTTGGCGGTGACCGACAGCGCTCTCGGACCGCTTGCGCGTGACGCCCAGGCCGTGCTCAAGGTCAACGAAGGCAGCGCATTCGCCTTTCGTGGCCTGACCAGCACCATCTGCCTTTGCCAGGCGCTGTTCGTCGCCCTGGCGTATCGCCTCGAATTGAAAGTTGAAGAAACCTCGCACCCTGGAGAATACGATGACTGAAACCATCAACGTGGCCGTGTTCGGCGCCGGCCGTATCGGCAACATCCACGCAGACAACGTGGCACAACATCCGCATGCGTGCTTGCAATATGTGGTCGACGTGCACGAGCCATCGGCTGCGCAACTGGCAGCCAGACACGCTGCGCAAGTAGCCTCGGTGGAGCAGGTGCTCGCCGATCCAGGCATAGGCGCGGTAGTGATCGGCTCAAGCACCGACACGCATGCCGACCTGATCCAGCGCTCGGCTGCGGCAGGTAAGGCGATCTTCTGCGAGAAGCCAGTCGATCTGGATGTGCAGCGCGCGCGTGCCTGCGCGGAGGCAGTCAGGAAAGCGGGTGTGACCTGCATGATCGGTTTCCAGCGCCGCTTCGATCCCACCTTTGCCGCGTTGAAGGGGCGCCTGGACGCTGGCGAGATCGGTGAGCCGGAAATGCTGGTGGTGACCAGTCGAGACCCGGCGCCGCCGCCAGCATCGTACATTGCACGCTCCGGTGGCGTGTTCAAAGACATGTTGATCCACGACTTTGACATCTTCCGCTGGATACTCGGTGGCGAAACGGTGAGTGTGCATGCTACCGGCGGCAGCCCAGGCCTGCCGGAGGTGGCGGCTGCCGGGGACATCTCGCATGCAGCTGTCACGTTGCGCACGCGTGCGGGTAGTTTGTGCCAGATCAATACATCGCGCCGTGCGGCCTATGGGTATGACCAGCGCTTCGAAGTGCTGGGGAGCAAAGGCTTGCTCCAAGCGGGTAACGTGCGTCCCACGCAGGTCGTTGCTTGGGGTGCGGACCATATTGCCAGCGACAAACCGGAAGCTTTCTTCCTGGAACGATATCGTGCGGCGTACGCACTGGAAATAGCGCATTTCTTCGATGCATTGACTCACGGAACACAGGTGCGCACCACCATCGAGGACGGCATCAAGGCATTGGAGCTTGCCGAACTGGCGACGCAATCGTGGCGCGAAGGTCGTGCAGTGGAGTGCTCCGTGTGATCAAGCGGGGCGTGCACCCCGAGCCGCGGCATGGATGCTTTCAAAGCCCCAGTCTGTAATTGCATTGTAGATTGCATCGCGACTGGAGTCGCTTCTATCAGGACGCCGCACTGTGTTTTAAAGGTTTCAGCAGCGGCGAAAAGGTCGGTATGACGGGGTCGGCGATGCGACGCGAATAGCTGCCCCGTGATTCCACGAACTGCCTAAACACATCCCGATTCGAGATCATCATGAACCAGACTTCTCTTCGCATTGGCCTGGCTGGACTTGGCCGGCTTGGCCGCCGTTATGCGGAATATCTGGCCCGTGCCGTACCGCGGGCGCGCCTGGACGCCGTGTGCAGTCCTGTCGCCGACGAAATCGACTGGGCGCGCGAGACGCTCGGTACTCCGCGCCTCTATGCCGACTACGCAGCGATGCTGGCCGACACGGAACTCGATGCCGTGTTCCTGATAACGCCGACCTCGCTGCACGCCGAGCAGATCGAGCAGGCACTCGATGCCGGTAAGCATGTGTTCTGCGAAAAGCCACTGTCGCTGGACGTACCGACTTGCTTGCGTACTGTTGAGCATGCAAAACGTTACCCTCATCTGCGCGCGATGGTCGGTTTCGTGCGCCACTTCGATGCCAGCTATCGTGCAGCCAAGTCACGCATCGAGGAGGGCGGCATTGGACGCCCGTTCATGGTGTACTCGCAAACTGCTGACAAACTTGACCCCAGCGGTGCCTTCGTCAAGTTCGCGCCCACCAGCGGCGGCCTGTTCCTCGATTGCTCCGTGCACGATATCGATCTGGCCCGCTGGCTGCTCGGTCGTCCGGCGGCCCGGCGCGTCTACGCCATCGGCACCACGGCGATGTATCCCGAACTCAAACCTATGGGCGACGTCGACAACGGGGTGGCCGTGTGCGAGTTCAGCGATGGCAGTATGGCGATGTTCCATGCCTCGCGCACCCAGGCGCATGGGCATGACACCCATACGGACATCGTCGGTACGGCAGGCAAGCTCAGCGTGGGGCGCAATCCACGCCTGGATCGCGTCGAAATCGCCGATGCCCACGGTGTGCGCAGTTTGTCCTTGCCGAGCTTTTTCGAGCGTTTCGAGGATGCTTTCCTGGCGCAGTGCCGGCACTTCGTCGACGCGGTGCTCGATGGGCAGCCATTCGACCTGACGCTCGACGACGCCGCCGAAGCCACGCGTATCGCCACGGCCTTGCGTCAATCGCAGCAAACCGGCCAGCCGGTGGATCTTGGCTAGCCGAGCGAACGCACCCGGAAACTGCGGCCCTTGATCTTGCCCGAACGCAGGCGCTCCAACGCCTTGTTGGCCAGCGAGCGGCGGATCGCGACATAGGCGCGCGTGGCATAGATGTCGATCTTGCCCAGGTCATCGGCGGCCAAGCCTGCCTCGCCAGTCAATGCGCCGACGATGTCACCGGGGCGGAGCTTGTCTTGTCGGCCGGCATCGATGACCAGGGTCTTCATGGGCGCCAGGTGCAGGGTTTTGCCACGTGGTGCGGTGATCTTCAGCGGGTGCCATGGCAGCGACGCGCCGCTGAGCTCTTCGATGTTTTGCGCCTTGGGTCGCTCCCTGGGCGTGACCAGCGTGACGGCGTGGCCGGACTCCCCGGCGCGGCCGGTGCGGCCGATCCGGTGGGTGTGGGTTTGCGGGTCATGGGCGATGTCGTAGCTGATCACCAGCGGCAAGGCGGTGATGTCCAGGCCGCGTGCTGCCACGTCGGTGGCCACGAGCACCGAGCAACTGCGATTGGCAAAGCGCACCAGCACTTCGTCGCGGTCACGTTGCTCCATGTCACCGTGCAACGCCAGGGCCGAGAAGCCACGACGATCAAGCTCGACGGTGACGGCATCGACGTCACGACGCATATTGCAGAACACCAGCACCTGCGCGGCGCCTTCCGCACCTAGCAGTTGTGCCAGTGCATCGAGCTTGCGATCCGGTTCCACTTCGTGGAATCGCTGCTCGATCGTGGTTTCCTCGGGCGCGGTGTCTACCGTGACCTCCACCGGATCACGTTGCAGCCGTCTGCTGGCCTGGCGGATGTCCTGCGGATAGGTGGCCGAGAAAAGCAGGGTCTGGTGGTGCTTTGCGATGCGACCAGCGACATCGTCGATCGCCTCGGAGAAGCCCATGTCCAACATGCGGTCCGCTTCGTCCAGCACCAGTACCTTGATGCCGCCACCATGCAGGCTGCCACGCTTGAGGTGCTCCTGCACGCGGCCGGGGGTGCCGACCACGATATGCGGATCGTGCGTGAGCGAGGCCAACTGTGGCCCCAAAGGCATGCCGCCGCAAAGCGTGAGCAGCTTGATGTTCGGGATGGATGCGGCCAGCTTGCGGATGGCCTTGCTCACCTGGTCGGCCAATTCGCGGGTGGGGCACAGCACCAGGGCTTGCAGGCGGATCAGCTCCGGATCGAGCTGTTGCAGCAAGCCCAGTCCGAAGGCGACGGTCTTGCCACTTCCAGTACGTGCTTGTGCGATCACGTCACGCCCGTCGAGTATGGGCGGCAGGCTTTGATCCTGCACCGGAGTCATCCCGGCATAGCCGAGCGTGTCAATGCTGGCGAGCAGGGCAGGTTTGAGTGGCAGGGTGCGGAAATCAGTCATGCGCCATGATCGCATCAATGAGGGTGTTGTGCAGAAAGGCATGCGCTTTCTGTTGAAAACGCATGCTGGGCAGCCATCCGAAGCATCGCCGGGCTGACATAGTGGCGGTGCGTGGATTCGATCAGTGCCATGTAGACGTGTCCGAACAAATTGGTGCACAGCACTCGGTTGGCCAGTGTGATTTCGACGTGATTACGCTCGTCAATACGCACACCCACGCAAGAACGAAAGCGCAGATGTTTGTCATTGGCACCAAGAATGACCTGTGCATGGCGGCCGTCCTCGCTGACGCGCTGTGCTCGCACCGGGTGCCGGCCCAGGAACAGGTTCTCTTGCGCAGGCGACAGCAGCGAGGATACCGGGCAACCCAGCGGCGATGTACGCAGGCCAAACGGGCGTGCCAGGATATTGCGAATGGCCATCAACCGTGTCACGCCGGGAGGCGGATTTGCGACGAAGCTGTCGAGCAGGCGGCCCAGTAGCGGTGCGGCCGATGCACCGATCTGATCGAACTTGCCGAGCGCCATGGTGAAGCTGTCCTGATGCTGGAAACGATCAGCCAGTTGGCCGTGCAGCAGCGAATCGACGGCCAGGTTCGCCTGACATCGTACGCTCAGGCGGTCCTGGCTGGCGGCAACGAAGCCCTTACCTGGGAGCCAGTGCACGGCGCGATAGCGAAAACCGCCCAGCATGCCGCGCACCATGTGACAGAAGCGGCCGAGCGCGGAAGCCGGTGGTGCATCCAGTGCGAGTCGCGTGGTCGGTACCTGCCATTGACGCCAGGGCGTGGCGCGCAGCAGATCATTCACTGCTGGTGGCAACAACTCGGTCAGCGCGGGAATGGACGCATCGCCATGTAGCACCTGGGCTCGTAGCGATTCGGGCAGGTCGCCGCCGAGCTCGTTGGTGTGGCAGGAAAGGGCGAATAGAGTGGGATGCCTGCTGCCATCGCGCAGTGATGCGAACTGGTGCCAGGTATTTCCCCCGAAGCGCACGGTGAACATGCAGTCCGGTGGAATATCCACGGCATGCAAGCTACGAAAGAAACTCGACGGATCGTCGGCCAATTGTGCCGACGTTGCCGACGAGAAGCGCAACTGGGCGCCGCCACTGCCGGAGACCGCGGTAAATACGCGATGGCCCGCATGGCGGTGAAACGGGTGGCCGCGATGGCTCACCGTAAATGTGTAGAGCGACGTCGGGTCGCCAGCGAGGAAGTGGCTGGCGCCAATTCTGGCAGAAGGCTCATCCAGCGCATCCACGAAATGTATGTGGCTTCGTTGCCTGGCCGCTACGCCGGCATACAATTGATCGCCGGCTCCCGGCCCCAGTTGCGCCACCAATACCACTTCAACCGGGACTGCCCCCGGCTCTGCCGGCAGGGTGACGGAGGGAAAAGTCGCAATACGATGAATGGGCTGGCGCATGGAGGGTTTCCGGTTAGCGGGCAGGCTTGGGTGCCCGCTTGCGCGATTCGCGCTTGAGCGAGCCGGCAACCGGGCAGATTTCAAAAGCGAATCCGGTCAAGGTGTTGACCAGACTGTCGCGATTGAGCCGATACACCACGTACTGGCCACGGCGTTCGCTGCTGACGAGGCCGGCGTTTTCCAGGACCGACAGATGGCGCGAAATAGCGGGTGCGCTCATGGCGAATCGGCTGGCGATATCGCCAGCGGTGAGCTCCTGTGCCGACAGATAAGCGAGAATCTCGCGGCGAGGACGTGATGCAAGTGCTTCAAAGACCTTATCGATAGCCATGCATGTTTAGTTATTTAAGATATTGGTTAAATATCTAACTATGCAACGACTGCGTCAAGTGCCTCGGCCGCTGGTCAGCCCTCGCGCATCTGGATGAACTGGCCGCTGGATAGAGCGGGGACGGGGAAAATGCGCCTGTGGCGGCCCAGGCGCATCGCCACGGTCACCACTGCGTGCGATGGGGCAACAGGCCCTTGAGCTCGGCGTCGGTGAGATTGCGCCACTGGCCTGGCTTGAGATGGCCGAGCTTGACGTTGATGATGCGCACCCGGCGCAGTTGGGTGACGCGGTAGCCGAATTCCGCAGCCATCAGGCGAATCTGCCGGTTCAAGCCCTGGGTGAGCACGATGCCGAAGCCGAACTTGGCAATCTTGCGCGTGCGGCAGGGCTTGGTCATCTGTCCGTGGATGCGTACGCCGCGCGCCATGCCGGCAAGAAAAGCATCGGTGACGGGCTTGTTCACGGCTACGAGGTATTCCTTCTCGTGATGGTTTTCCACGCGCAGGATTTCATTGACGATGTCGCCGTTGCTGGTCAGCAGGATCAGCCCTTCGGAATCCTTGTCCAGGCGCCCGATCGGGAAGATACGCTCCTGGTGATCGACGAAGTCCACGATGTTGCCTTTCACGCTCTGGTCGGTCGTGCAGGTGATACCCACCGGCTTATTGAGCGCGATGTATACGCCGCGTTTGGCCGCAGGCGTGGATGCCAGCAGGCGTGGCTTGACCACTTCACCATCGACCCTTACCTCATCGCCCTCCAGCGCCTTGGCTCCTGTAGTCACCACTTCGCCATTGATCGTCACGCGCCCGGCCAGCAGCATCTCGTCCGCCTCGCGGCGGGAGCACAATCCGGATTCGCTGATGTATTTGTTGACGCGCATTTGGGGCGTTAGGGGCTGCAGGAGTGAAAGGTGGGGGGCAAAGGCGTCATGGTGCGCGTGGCAAGGAAGGGCGAGAGGGCTTTGGCTCTTGATGTCGATGCGCTGCCCCCTCTGCCTAGTTCCTTACGATCGCATGCCCACGCCACGGCGCAGCAACGACAGTGCAACCGCCGACAGGCCGATCACGAAGGCCAGCATCACCGCAAAGGCGGTGACGATATTGACGTCGCTGACGCCCAATACGCCGAAGCGGAAGGCGTTGACCATGTACAGGATCGGGTTGATCTGGGACATCGTGTGCCAGGGTTCGCCGAGCAGGTCGATGGAATAGAACACGCCGCCGAGATAGGTGAGCGGCGTCAGCACGAAGGTCGGCACCAGGGCGATATCGTCGAATTTCTTGGCGAATACCGCGTTGACGAAACCGGCCAGCGAGAACACCGTAGCACCGAGCAGCACGGCGAAGAACGTCACGAAGATGTGCGTGATGTGCAGGTCGGTGAAGAACAGCGCAATGCCAAGCACCAGCGCACCCACGATCAAGCCGCGGGTGACCGCGCCGGTGACGTAGCCGAGCAGGATCACCCAGTTGGGCATCGGCGACACCAGCATTTCTTCCACCGCTCGGCTGAACTTGGCGCCAAAGAAGGAGCTGGAGATGTTGCCGTAGCAGTTGGTGATGATGCTCATCATGACCAGGCCGGGCACGATGTACTGCATGTAAGTAAAGCCATGCATCTGGCCGATGCGGCTGCCGACCAGCTTACCGAAGATCACGAAGTACAGCGTCATCGTGATCGCCGGCGGAATCAGCGTCTGCGTCCAGATGCGCATGATGCGCACGATTTCGCGGCGGACGATGGTGCCAAGGGCGATGAGGTTGCCTGACGCGTTCATGCCGCCTGCTCCTGGCTGCCATGGCGGCCTTGCTCGACGAGCCGCACGAACAGCTCCTCCAGGCGGTTGGTCTTGTTGCGCATGGAAGTCACGGTAATGCCATTGGCCGATAGTTCGGCGAAAAGGGAGTTGAGGTCATGGGAGCGGGACATTTCCGCTTCCAACGTGTGGTCGTCGATGCGACGCAGGGTGACGCCGGGCTGCGCGGGCAGTATGGCGGGCAGCAGCGTGCTGGTGTCGAAGACGAAAGTTTCCACGTCCATGGTGGCAAGCAGGCGCTTCATCGTGGTGTTTTCCACGATGGTGCCGTGATCGATGATGGCGATGTTGCGGCACAATTGCTCGGCTTCTTCCAGGTAATGCGTGGTCAGGATCACCGTGGTGCCGGCGGCGTTGATGCCGCTGACGAACTGCCACATGGAACGGCGAATCTCGATATCCACGCCGGCAGTGGGCTCGTCCAGGATCAACAATCTGGGCTCGTTCATCATGGCGCGCGCAATCATCAAACGACGCTTCATGCCACCGGACAGCATGCGCGCCTGATCCTGAGCCTTGTCCCAAAGGCGTAGTTCCTTGAGGTACTTCTCTGCGCGTTCGGCAGCGATGTCGCGTGCAATGCCGTAGAAGCCTGCCTGGTTCACGCAGATGTCGAAGGGCTTTTCGAACTGGTTGAAATTGATTTCCTGGGGTACCAGGCCGATCAGCTTCATTGCTTCACTGCGCTGCTTGTTAACCGAGACGCCGAAGACGCGAGCGTCGCCGTCGCTGGCGTTGACCAGCGATGAAAGAATACCGATAAGGGTGGATTTGCCTGCGCCGTTGGGGCCAAGCAGGGCGAAGAAGTCGCCGGGTTCCACCGTGAGATTGATACCTTTGAGGGCCTGCACGCCATTGCCGTAGGTCTTGCGCAAATTTTCTACGACGAGCGCGGGAGCGGAAGAAGTGGACGTCATGGGCTGCACCGAGGGGGCTAGCCCTCTATTATAGCCGGCTGGTCCGGGTTCCCCACCGGACAGACCGTTCTCTATCCGGTACCTAATCCATGGCTGAACAGTTCACCCTCCGTCTCGTCGACAGCTACATGCTGGCCCAGACCGTGCGCCACCTGATCTTCGAGCGCGCCGACGGCCAGGCGCTGGCCTTCATCCCGGGTCAGTTCCTCCAGGTGCATTTCCATTACGACGATGGCACCCCGACCAAGCGTAGCTATTCGGTCGGCACGGTGGGCGACGGCTCCGGCCCGGTTCATCGCATCGAGATCGCGGTCAGCTACGTCGAGGGCGGGGCAGCCACCAAGCTGCTGGGCGGCCTGGAGCAGGGCCAGACCGTCGAGGCCAGCGGTCCTTATGGCCGTTTCTGCCTCCAGGCGGGCGACAGCCATCCGCGTTATCTGCTGCTGGCGACCGGCACCGGCGTCACTCCTTACCGGGCCATGCTTCCCCAACTGGAAAAGCTTCTGGTCCAGGGCGGCCGGGAGGCGGTGCTGCTGTACGGGGCCCGCAACGAAGAAGAGCTGCTCTATGGCGAGGAATTCGAGGCCTTCGCCCAGCGCGTGCCCGGTTTCACGTTCCATGGTTGCCTCAGTCGCCAGCCTCGCGCCGTCCCACGCCCGCACGACCGTAGCGGGCATGTCCAGAACGTCCTGGCCGAGCTCGCTCCCGCCGCCGACCGCGACATCGCCTACCTCTGCGGCAACCCCAACATGGTCGACGCAGCCTTCAACGCCCTCAAGGAATTTGGCCTGCCTGTGGCCCAGATTCGCAGGGAAAAATACGTCTCGTCGCGGTAGGAGCGAGCGACTTCAGTCGCGAAGCCATCTGCGATTCAGTCGCAGATTGGGGTTTTAGAACCTTCAAGCCGCGACCCAAATCCTATTCTTGCATCGCGAATGAATTTGCTCCCACGAGCAAGCCGTGGCAAGCGTTCGACTGCCCGCAGGCGTCAGTAATACACCGACACCGTAATCGTATCGGAGTAGGTCCCCGCTCCCGGCGTCGTCTGCGCAGGCACCCGACCGTACACAGTGACATTCTGCACCGCGCCGTTGCCGGTCGCCGCAACTGTATCGGCGCCATACGTATTGCCCCATCGCGTACTTCGCGAGGCATCCTTGTACAGCTCGTAGTTGATGAATTCTCCTCCGCCAGCCATGCGGCGGGTGCCGCTGGCGTTGCGCCCGTTGTCCAGGCCGATCTGGTAAGAAGTGCCGTTAGTGCATTGGGTATGCACCGTGGTGGTCGAATCGACCACGCCATCGAGTACGCCAGTGGCCGGGAACGTCAACGTATCGGCCGAGACGTTGCAGGTCTTGTTGACGTTGGCGCTCACCGTGAAGCTGAAACTGCCCGCGTTCGCGCTGCCGCACGTGGCGGGAAACGTGCCGAAACCGGTGGAGTATGTGCCGGAAAACATCGCGTCGTTACCGCTGAACGCACTCGAATAGCTGCCGGCTGTCACGCCCATCTGTCCAAGCAGGATCTGGCCGAACAAGGTGGCGTTGCCCGTGGCATGTCCAGGGGTGACATTGAAGAATCCGGTGATCGATGCGGCTGGAACCGTGAACTTGCGCATCAGCGGGTTGGGATTGGCCGAAGATAGCAGCGATCCCCAGATCACCTGATGCGCGGCGTCCTGGTACAACTGGTAGGCCAGGTCCTGGCCAGAGGTCGTGCTCATCACGCGGCCACCGCCGCCTGTGCCGCCGCTGCCCGCCCCGATGTTCAGGCACAGGGTGACATAAGCCGTGGAAAATTCGGTGTTGCTGCAATTCCAGCTGACGTTGTTGCTGGCGCTGTCGTTGGCGGTGGCAATCAGGCCATCCACGGTGCCGAAGTTGATGTTGGGTGCATCGACCACCTGACAGCTCACGTCGGCGTGGGCGTTGCTCGTGGGCAGCATCCACAGCATGCCCAGGGCGAGCAGGAGAACCCAGGTCCACCAGGGGCGCGACAGATGTTTCATGGTGCGGATTCCTTGGTGCATGTGACCGGGCCGATCTGCGGAATGCCATCGCCCTGGCGCTGGAAATCGAAACTCGCGTGGCAATGGCTGCCCTCGGCATCGTCCACGTCGAGCACGTTGTGCGCATCGAGCGTGTCCAGGTAGACCTGGCCGTCGTAGCCCACGACAGCGGCATCGCCGTCGTGGCCGTGCACGCGCACCTGGGTACCTAAAGCAAGAGGCTTACCATCGGCGCCTTGTAATATCACTAGCGCGGCGCGTACCGGATGGATACCGAAGTTGACCAGGGTGCCGGTACGGTCGGCCGGGGTGGCGACGGTCTTGACGCGATCGATGCGCAGGTCGGCTGGCAATTGCATGGGATCGATCGACAATTGATTGCTCTGGTACGAATTGAGTGGCGTGACCAGCAAGTAGCCATGGCGGTCGGTACTGCCGATCGCGCGGTTTTCCAGCTTGACCGGGACGTCGGCAACGCCATCGGTGGAGACCAGGGCGAAGGCGTCGTCCACATGACGGGTGGCAAACAGGTGGCCGCCCATGAAGGCGACCGAGCCGCTGGCTTCGCCATAGGCGTAACGCACATTGCCCACCGAATTCACGCCGGCATCGACCCTGCCGTAGCGGCCCAGGTAATCCAGTTCGGCGGTACCGCCGCCGGAGTCGGCGCCCATGCGGCCTTCGGCGCGGTAGCCGAAGCCGCCTTCGGTTGGCACGGCCTTGCTGGCGTCGACGGTCAACGTGCTGCGACCCTGGTCGCGTTGTGCACTGGCACTGAGCGTGGTGTTGTCGGCCAGCGCCAGGGTATAGCCCAGGAACAGGCTGCGATCGCGGCTGTTGTCCAGGTTCTGCGTCACGTTGATGTTCACCGATCCGCTGCGGCCGACCGCACGAAACCAATAGGCTGAGCCGTAGCGTGTGGCAGCCTGTCCGGGAAAGCGCAGGTGCAGGTAGCTCATGCCAAAGCTACCCAGATGCTGGCTGGTATAGCCGATCAAACCGCGTGCGCTGACTGACGGTGCGGGAGCGCCATACAGCGACGCCAGGTCGCGGTAGTCGCCGCGTGTATGAATGCCGTCGACGGAGAAATTGAACTGCTCATTGCGCCACTCGTAGCCCAACTCGAACTGCGAGCCGGCGCGTCCACGATTTTCGCTGTGTACGGCCGAGCCAGAAAGCACACCAGCCTGGCCCAAGAGCCACGCGCCGCCGGCGCCGGCATTGACCAAGCCATCGGTCGCCTCGGCATGGGCTTCGGCGGTGAATTGGTTGGACACACCGTAACGCCAGCTGCCACTGCCTGCCGGCTCGTGGCCATAGTCGAACGACTTGATGCCATAGTTTTCGCGCACGACGCCCAGCTCCGCCGACCAGTCCGACAGGCCGGCCTGCAACAGCTCATGGGCGTCATACAGGGAAAAATTGACCGTGGTGGCGCGGCCCAGCGCGTCGGTCAGCACCACCTGGGCATTGCCCGAGCCGGTAATGTTGGGGATGGTGTTGAGCTGGAACGGACCGGCTGGCACCTTGCCCGAGTATTGCTTGATGCCGTTGACGTACAGCTCCACATCCGATGGCAACGTGGCCGACCCCAGGAACGAAGGCAGCGGCGTGTTGATGCGATACGGTTGCAGCGCAAAGTTGCGCGACAGCTGGATACCGGCGATGCGCGTGGCGCGCGACCAGGGCAGGTAGCCCGTCAGCGTGTCGCCAATACGCAGCGTCATCAGGTCCTGGGGAAACGAAGTGCTCCAGGTTGTGTCCAGGCGCACCGTATTATCGTCCCAGCCGCTGCCGGCACCGTGGGTCATCTGGGTCAAGGTGGTATTGCTCAACACGCCCCAACTGTTGAACGCGCGCAGTTCGGTGAATGCGTTGAGGCTGCTTGCGTCATGCTGGCCTTGCGTACCGTACAGATCGTAGTTGAGCAGGATGCCTGGCGAGGCGGTGGCCTTGTTGGCGGTCTGCTGAGGTGCGCCCAGCACGGTGGTGGCCAGGTTCAACAGCTTCAGGGGCGCATTGATGTTTACCGTCTGGCGCGAGGCATCGTAGTCGGCCTGGACGCCTTGCAGGCTGTTCAGGCGCACCGGATCGGGCGTGCCTGGTGGCAGGTTGAAGCCCAACTGGCGTAGCGTGGCCGCGCTGGCCCACAGCTCGTTGTTGCGCATGGCGAAATGCGCCAATCCGCTGGGTGCGCCGTTGAGGGTGACATCGAGGTAGAGATCGGAGCCATCGGGCCCGGCGATCGCATCGGCGCCATCGACCGTCAGTCCGGGAGCCGATACGGGCGCGGCTGCACCCGCCGCAGCCGGTCCTGCCTCGGCGGCGTGTACCGCCGAAGCAAGCAGCGCTTGCAGTAGCAGCGTTTCAGCGAGTGGCCAGCGATATTGCTTGCGAGGCCTTCTCGCCATTGACCGTCCCCTCGATCGTGCCTCCGTTGGCAAACATGGCCAGCGGATGCTTGAGCGTCCAATGCACCGTTGCGCCCGGCAGTACATAGCCGAACAGTCCGGAGTTGATTTCAGTGCGATGACCGGCCTTGTCCGTGAAACTGATGGCCGAGAGCTGTGCGTGCGCCGTGCCACTGTTCTTCACTTCCAGCACCGCATGATCGCCATCGCTGCGCATCGACCATTGCAGTTGCGATGACGTGGCTGCGCCACCTGCTGGCTCTACATAGATCGGAACCGAGTAACGCAACACGAATTGCAGGCCCTTCTTGCCGTCGGTGCCTACCGGCAATTCGTCTATGATCACGCGGTAACTGGCTTCAGGCTGGCCGGCCGCAGGCGGCGCGCCAACGCGGATCGCGCGGACCAGTTGGTGATCATTGCCGGCGAGTTGAACCATCGGCGGGCTGATGACCAGATCGCGCGATGGTTCGAGTTTGTCCTCGCCGCCTTCCTGGGTCCACTTGAACACGCGCACTTGTGCATGCAAGGGGTCTGCGGTGGTGTTGCTCAACCACAGGCCATCGGCGTTCTGCGAAGCCTGGAGCGTGAGTTGCACCGGCGACACCTGCAAGCCGCTGGCGGCCGCAGTACCACTTGCCAGCGCCAAGCTGGCAAGCAGGCCTATGACAGGAAGGAGGCGAAGGACGTGCACCGAAACGATCCCCGAATCAGTACGTGACGTTCACGGTCACGGTGTCGGCGTAGTTATCGGGCGTCACGTTGATGTTGGTCGCCGTGCCGTACACCGTGAAGTTGGTGCCGCTACCCACGCCGTTGCCGGTACCGGCCACTTCGTTGCCTGCGGCAGCCAGCGTGCCGGTATTGCCCCACTTGGTGCTGCGGCCGGCGTCGGAGTAAAGCTGATAAGCGACGGTATCGGTGTTGCCGCTGGTCTGGCCGGCCATGCTGCCGGCGCCAGTGGCGTTACCGTTGGAGGGCACGAGGCCGACGATGTAAGGGGTCTTTTTTGAGCAGGCCACCGACACGCCGTTGCCCGAGCTCTGGGCATTGACCGAACCGCTGGAGTTGGCATCGGTCGCGGCGAACACGATCGGGTTGGCGCTGACGGTGCAGGTCTTGGTGATCTGCATCGATACCTGGAAGGTGGTGGTGGACGGATTGGTCGCCGCACCGGCGGTCATCGCGAAGCCACCAACAGCGATCAGGGCGGCGGCAATAAGAGCTTTCTTGCACTGCATGGTGAATCTCCGGTTTTGAAATTGTTACGTGGACGTCAAAAGCAACGGACGTGCCATTCGCCTGCGAATGGCTTCACAGCGCCGTTTGAGAGATGTCGGGGAACCCCTGGGAACCCTTGCCAGACCCAATCCATGGGTCCGTCATGCCCAAAAAATGCAAATTGGGTCACAAATTTGTACATCAGCCCTCAAGTTTTGGGTAGGGGTGCCGAGGGGTTTCGTTCGTCGTGTAAAGGATGCTTGACAGGGCTGGCGTGTCGGCATAGCCTCCATGTCAAGTCTGCTTGACATATGGCGGGGGCCCATGAGCAAGTCATCCATGCCGATGCGCGGAGTGCATCGGCGTTACTACAAAGAATTCTTTCCGGCGATGCTCGCTTACGTGGCCATCATGCTGTTTGTCTGGCCTTACCTGAGCGCCATCGAACAGCCGGTGCTCAAGGGGGTGCTGGCCTTGTTGCCGGTATTGCCGATCGCGCTGGTCATCCGCGCCATGGTGCGGCTGGTACTGGGCAGTGATGAACTTGAGCAACGTACGCACTTGGTCGGCCTGGCAGTGGCCAGTGCGCTGGTCGCGGTCCTCAGCCTGGCCGGTGGGTTCCTGGCGGCGGCGCATCTGGTCACGCTGGATGGCACGATCCTGCTGAGCGTGTTTCCCTGCATGTTGGTGGCCTATTCCGCAGCGCGCAGCTGGGCCAATCGACGCTATGGCGTGGATGGCCTGTGCATGGAAGAAGTGGGCTTTCAATCGTGGCATTTCCTGCTGGCCGGCGGCGTGTCGTTGCTGGTGGCAGTGCTCGGTCGCGGCCATCTGAAGGATTACCAATTGGGCATGCTGACCGGCATGGGCAGCAGTTTCCTGGCTATCGCCTTCGTGCTGGCGGCGATGCGCTGGCGACAGTCGCGCCGTGACGAGGCGACCCATCGCGACAGTGTCGGCCAGGGCGATTGAAGCGCCACGGATAGCCATCCATGAACAACCAGATCCGCGTCTTGCGCAGCCAGTTGGGCTGGTCGCAAGCAGACCTCGCCGAGCGTCTGGACGTATCGCGGCAAACCATCAACGCCATCGAAACCGGTAAATACGACCCGAGCCTGCCCCTGGCATTCAAGCTCGCGCGTCTGTTCGGCCGTTCGATCGAGGCGATCTTCGAACCAGGAGAGGAGTAAGCGGAACATGGCGATCAAGGGACGTACCGCATTGCGCATCGGCGTCGTGCTGATCGGCTTGGGGGTATTGGGGTGGAGTCACTTCCACCAGACCCCGCAGGCGAAGACGGCCGACGATGATGTGCCCGACGCGCCAGCGGCCGCGACCAGCGCTTCGAGCCTACCGGCTGCGCCCACGGTGCAGTCGGCCTGGAAGGTTGGCTCATTGACCTTCACGCCATGCGAACTGGGACAGCCCAATAGCGGCCTGTCGACCAGTGCATGGTGTTCGCCCTTCGAGGTGCCGGAGAACCGCGATGATCCGCATAGCCGCAAGATCAAGCTGAAACTTGCCTTGCTGCGGGCCGGTGCACAGGTGCCGCAACCAGACATGGTGGTCATGTTGGCCGGTGGTCCTGGGCAGGCGGCCACCGAATCGTGGACCGGTGTAGCGGGCGCCCTGGTGCCGCTACAGGCACAGCGCAACATCGTGCTGCTCGATCAGCGTGGTACCGGTGGCTCGAACCCGCTCGAATGCAAGCCGCCGCAGGCGACCGATGCCAAGTCTGATGAGGGGGCATTTGATCCGGTGCATCTGCGCGAGGAGATCACCCAGTGCCTGAAGCAGATCCAGAGTAAGGCCGATCCTCGCTACTACACCACCACGATCGCTGCGCAGGATCTGGAAGATGTACGCAAGGCGCTGGGATCGCCGACCTTCGACCTGATCGGCGTGTCTTACGGTACCCGCATGGCGCAGCAATATGCCACGCGCTATCCACAAGGCGTGCGCAGCATCGTACTTGATGGCGTGGTGCCCAATTCGCTGGCACTGGGCGAAGACTTCGCGCAGAACCTGGACGAGGCGCTGAAGAAGCAGTTTGCGCGTTGCGCCGAAGATGCCGCCTGCAAGCAGCGTTTTGGCGATCCCTACCAGACGCTTTTCCAACTGCGCGATGCGTTGCGGGCCAATCCGCACGAGGTCAGCTTTCGCGATCCGCAGACCTACCAGACCGTCAAACGCACGCTGGACGAATATTCACTGGCCAGCGTGGTGCGCATGTTCGCCTATACGCCGGTGACCTCTGCGTTGCTGCCGTTATCGATCGACGCGGCGGCCCATGGCGATGTCGGACCACTGCTGGGGCAGGCCAAGCTGTTGTCGGGTGATCTGGCCGACACCATGGACGGTGGCATGCAGTCGTCGGTGATCTGTAGCGAAGATGCCGATCTGCTGACGCCCAGACCGCAGGATGGACAGACCATTCTTGGGACCCGCATGGTCGATGCCTTGCAGACGGTGTGTTCGGTATGGCCCAAGGGCACGCGTCCAGCCGATTTCCACCAGCCGTTCAAATCGGACAAGCCCACGTTGCTGTTCTCCGGACAGTTCGACCCGGTCACGCCGCCGCGTTACGGCGAGGAAGTGCTCAAGGGCCTGAGCCACGGGCGCCACTTGGTGCTGACCGGGCAGGGCCACAACGTCATTACCGCCGGCTGCGCACCGCAACTGCTCAAGCACTTCATCGAGGACATCGATCCCAAGGCGCTTGACCCCAAGTGCCTGCAACGGCTGCGACCCACCCCGATGTTCATCGACTTCAACGGAGCCTCCCCATGATCGAGGTCAAGAACCTGCACAAGGCGTTCGGCACGGTCAAGGCGGCCGATGGCGTGAGCTTCATCGCGCGCGATGGCGAGATCACCGGGCTGCTCGGCCCCAACGGCGCCGGCAAGACCACCACGTTGCGCATGCTTTACACGTTGATGAAACCCGACCAGGGGCAGGTGCTGGTGGACGGCATCGATGCCGCGGTCGATCCGTTGGCGGTGCGTCGCCAACTGGGTGTACTGCCTGATGCGCGTGGTTTGTACAAGCGATTGACCGCACGCGAGAACATTGATTATTTCGGTCGCCTGCATGGCCTGGACGAGGCTCAGCTCAAGGCGCGTCGCGAGGCGCTGATCCAGACGCTGGACATGACGGATATCGGCGACCGACGGACCGAAGGATTTTCACAAGGGCAGCGCGTAAAAACCGCCATCGCGCGTGCCCTGATCCACGATCCACGCAACGTGATCCTCGATGAACCGACCAACGGCCTGGACGTGATGGCCACACGTGCCTTGCGTCAGTTCATGCGGCACCTCAAGGATGAAGGACGTTGCGTGCTGTTCTCCAGCCACATCATGCAGGAGGTGGCCGCGCTGTGTGATCGCATCGTGGTGATCGCGCATGGCCGGGTCGTGGCGGACGAAACCCCCGAGGCACTGCGTGCCCAGACCGGTGAAACCAACCTGGAAGACGCCTTCGTGAAGATCATCGGCAGTGAGGAGGGCCTGGCCGCATGAACCAGACATCGAACCCGGTACGCAGGACGCGTGCCTTTTTCACCGTGTACTTCAAGGAAGTGCGCGAGAACCTGCGCGATCGCCGCACCATCATGACCGCGTTGATCACCGGCCCGCTGCTTGCACCGCTGCTGTTCGTGATGATGCTCAATATCGGCCTCAACCGCGAACTGGACAAAGCCGAAAAGCCGCTCAAGGTGCCCGTGATCGGCCAACAGTATGCGCCGCACCTGTTCGAAGCGCTGCGCGCTGGCGGCATCGTTGCCGGGCCGCCGATTGCCAACCCTGAAGAAGCCGTGCGTAACCAGGATGCCGACGTCGTGGTGCGGGTGACGCCGGACTATCCCAAATCCTGGCGCAAGGGCGAGCCGGTACAGGTCGAGGTGATTTTCGATTCCTCGCAACGCGATGCCAGCACGGCGGTCGAACGCGTCAGCGGCCTGGTCGATGCCTATGGTCACCAGCAGGGCGCCATGCGACTGGTCGCCCGTGGACTTTCGCCCAGTACGGCGTGGCCGGTGAATGTGGCGCGGCGCGACCAGGCCACGGCGCAGGCGCGCGGCGTCCTGATCTTCGGACTGTTGCCTTATTTCTTCGTGATCACCATGTTCATGGGCGGCATGTACCTGGCGATCGACCTCACCGCCGGGGAGCGCGAACGCCAGTCGCTTGAACCGCTGTTCGCCAATCCGGTAGCGCGTTGGCGAATCTTCGCTGGCAAGCTGGCGGCTATCTGCACGTTCTCTGCGGTAAGCCTGCTGATCAGCCTGATTGCATTTTCGGTGGTCGGACACTTCCTGCCGATCGAGAAGCTGGGCATGGAACTGGAACTGGGCGTGCGCTTCTGTCTCACCGTGCTGGTCATGGCCTTGCCGTTGATCGTGCTGCTGGCAGCTTTGCAGTCGATGGTTGCTGCCTTTGCCAAGAGCTACCGAGAGGCTCAGACCTACCTGTCGCTGCTGATGCTAGTGCCCGCATTGCCGAGTGTGCTGTTGATGGCGTTGCCGGTGAAGCCGCAGGAATGGATGTACGCCGTGCCGCTGCTGAGCCAGCATCTGGGCGTGATGCGCGTGCTGCGCGGCGACGGCGTGACGATGCACCAAATGCTGTTCTGCCTTGGTGGCAGCGCTCTGGCCGCATTGGTGGCGGTGCTGGTGACCGCACAGCTGTATCGCTCGGAGCGGCTGGCCATTTCCAGTTGATGGTGAGGGCCGTTTCGCGGCCCGCAAAGAGGAAGAGCCTGCGCGCGCTGGCTCTTCCTCTTTACCCTTTACCCGTTTCATGCTTTGCCCGCTCCGCGCTTGAGGGCGGTACTATCGGCTCCTTTGTCACACCTCAAGGAAGCCCCATGCGCCGTCGCCTGTTGACTCTATCCCTGCTTGCCACGCTTACCGCCTGTGGTTCGCCCGAGCAGCCCCAGGCTCCCGCATCGGCGGCGACGACGCCCGCGCCGGCCAGGTCGGCACCGGCCCAGCCTGATGCTTCCACCGATGCCGACCTGGCGAAGCAGGGCTTGGGCAATTACGCCAGCGTCAGGCTGACCGCCGATCTCTCCGGCTTCGATGACAAGCAAAAGCAGATGATCGCGTTGCTGATCCAGGCAGCCGACGTCACCAATGATATCTATTGGAAACAGGGTTGGGGTGACAGACAGGCGTTAATGCAGCGCATTGCCGATCCGTCGGTCAAGCAATATGCCCAGGTCAACTATGGCCCCTGGGACCGCTTGAATAATGACCAGCCTTTCGTGGCCGGCGTGGGCGCGCGTCCGCCTGGCGCGCAGTTCTATCCGGCTGACATGAGCAAGGACGACTTCGAAAAATCCCCTCTCAAGGACAAGGCGTCGCTTTACACCATCCTGCGCTACGACGCGCAACATCATCTGGTGAGCGTGCCTTATTCCCAGGCATATCATGATGATCTGCAAAAGGCCGCCGATCTGCTGCGCAAGGCGGCCGAACTTTCCAGCGACAAGGATTTCGCCAAATACCTGAAGATGCGTGCCGATGCCTTGCTCAATGACGATTATCGCCCCAGCGATTTCGCCTGGATGTCGATGAAGAACAATCCGGTCGATATCGTCATCGGCCCGATCGAAACGTATGAGGACCAGTTGTTCGGCTACAAGGCCAGCTTCGAGAGCTATGTGCTAATCAAGGACCAGGCCTGGAGTGCCAGGCTTTCACGCTTTGCCAAGTATCTGCCCCAATTGCAGACTCAATTGCCGGTGGATGCGAAATACAAACAGGAAAAGCCCGGTTCCGATGCCGACCTTAATGCCTATTTCGCCGTGTACTACGCCGGTGATGCCAACGTCGGCGCCAAGACGATTGCCATCAATTTGCCCAATGACGAAGAAGTGCAATTGAAAAAGGGCACGCGCCGATTGCAGCTGGAAAACGTGATGCGTGCGAAATTCGATACCATCATGTTGCCGATCGCCAGAGAGCTGATTGCCGATGATCAGCAGTCGCACCTGACGTTCGATGCTTTCTTCGAAAACACCATGTTCCATGAGGTAGCTCATGGCCTGGGTATCAAGCAGACCATCAACGGCAAGGGCATGGTGCGTACTGCGCTCAAGGATCAGGCATCGAGCTTCGAGGAAGGTAAGGCCGACATCCTTGGTCTGTACATGGTCACCAAGCTGGCCGACAAGGGCGAATTGGACAAGACACGGCTCATGGACAACTACGTGACCTTCCTTGCTGGCATCCTGCGTTCCGTACGATTCGGTGCGAGCGACGCGCACGCCAAGGCCAACATGGTGCGTTTCAATTTCTTCAAGCAGCAGGGTGCTTTCAGTCGCGATGACAAGACGGGCCGTTATCGCGTTGACTTTGACAAGATGACCGCGGCCATGAACGCGCTCTCGGCAAAGCTGCTGACCATCCAGGGCGACGGCGACTACGACGCGGCCAAGCAGCTGACCGATACCCTCGGCAACGTCGAAGCCCCATTGGCCGGTGATCTAAAGCGCCTGGATAGCGCGAAAATTCCGGTGGATGTCACGTTTGAGCAAGGGCGTGATGTCTTGGGTTTACGTTGAGTCGCAAGGGATGCTGATGCCCGTAAAGCCACTCGCATTGCTCGCTGTAGAGCGCGAAGAGGGAGATCTGACCCTATGGAGGTTCTTCCTCTTTACAGGCAGTGGAGCCGCCGCCCTTACTTTTTAGAGCTCGCGCAAGCGGGCGGCTTCACGCACCCAGCCAGCGAACCACCTCATCGGTTCTTTCCAGATGCAGATGGTGTCCCCCTTCCATGTGCGTGACCGCGATATTCGTCACGCATGCGGCGCGCTCGGTCATCAGGGACGTTGGCAGGTACGGTGTGTTGGGGGTGGCCAGGAGCAGGCGGGTAGGTGTGCCGATGCCGGCCAGCAGGGCGCGTACCTGACTTTCGGCCATGCGTAACGGTGTGCTGCGGGTCAGGCGCGGATCGCTGCGCCATTGCCAGCCGTCGGTAACCGCGATCAGGGCGCGTTCGATGATGGGACGCGCAAGGTCCGCGCGCAGGTCGGTGGCGATGGCTCGTGCGCTGGCGGCCTGGTCGATATCGCGAAAGACCCGCAACCCGCGACCAGGGCTGGATGGCTGTTCAGTGAATGCGTCGCGCCAGCGCGAAAGAGTGTGCGAGCCGTCATCGGCCACCGGGCCCAGGCCTTCGACCAGTGCCAGCTTTGTGATGGCTTCGGGGCGCGTGGCAGCAACCAGCGAGGCGATTCCCGCGCCCATGGAATGGCCAAGCAGGGCGTAACGCGAAAGTCCCAGGTGATCGGCGGCGGCCAGCACAATGCGCACGTAGTCGACGAAGTGGTAATGCATGCCCGGCGGCAGGTGACCGGCGTGGCCGTGGCCTGGTAGATCCAGCGCCATGACTTGCCATTTGTCGGTTAGGCCCGGGGCCAGCGTGGAAAAGCTGGCAGCGTTGTCGAGCCAGCCGTGCAAGGCCAGCAGGGTTGGTGTGTTAGAGCGCCCCCAGCGCAGGCCGGTCAGTGTCAGATGAGGCAGTTCGACGGTGAACTCAGTGGGCGCCATGGGCCCGGGCTCGTTCGCGTGCAGCGTGCTGGCTTGCCTGGGTGGCGGCGGCATCGTAGTCGGGAGAAAATTCCTCCCAACCTTGGGTATGGCGCAATACCAGTTGCGTCAGGCTGTCTATTTGTCCGGCGCTGTCATTGAGGCAGGGAATGTAGCGCAGCTCGCTGCCGCCGGCTTCGACAAAGAAGTCGCGGTTCTGCATGGCGATTTCTTCCAGCGTTTCCAGGCAATCCACAGCGAAGCCCGGGCAGGCGACATCCAGCCGCTTGACTCCCTGGGCGGCCAGTTCGCGCACCGTAGCATCGGTGTAGGGATGCAGCCAACGCTCGCGACCGACGCGCGACTGGAAACTCACCACCATCTGCGTGGCATCCAGTTGCAGGCGTTCGCGCAGTAGGCGCGCCGTAGCGTGGCATTGGCAGTAATACGGGTCGCCGGCGTGCAGGTAGCGCTCGGGGATGCCGTGGAAGGACAGCAGCAGCCGGTCGCCGCGACCTTGGCGATTCCACCAGTCCTCGATACTCCGGGCCAGCGCCTCGATGTGCGCTGGATCATTATGGTAGTCGTTGACGATGCGCAGCTCGGGCGGCCAGCGCAGTTGCTTTAGACTGTCGGCTACCGCGTCGATGACCGAGCCCGTCGAGGTGGCCGAATATTGCGGATACAGCGGCAGCACCAGCAGCCGGCGTACGCCTTCGCGTTGCATGCGGGCTATCTGGCTGGCTACCGAGGGTTGTCCGTAGCGCATGGCCAGTTCCACCTGCACAGGACCGGGACGCAGGGATGCCAGCGCCCGTCCCAGGCCACGCGCCACCGCCTCGCTGCCCACCCGCAGCGGAGAGCCTTCGGGCGTCCATACGCGCTGGTAGGCGTGCGCCGAACGTGCCGGTCGGATTCGCAGGATCACCCCGTGCAGGATCAGTCGCCATAGCCAGCGTGGGTATTCGATGACGCGAGGATCGCCGAGGAACTGGGCCAGGTAAGGACGAAGTGCTCCTGCGGTGGGGGCCTCGGGTGTGCCAAGGTTGACCAGGAGTACACCGGCCTTTAACGGCTGGTCATGGGAATACCCGGACAGGCCGGTATAGTGATTGGAGTTTGGCATGCGTCGCGATGACATCGAGTCAGTGCAACGAGTCTGCCACAAGCCACCTGTCACGCCGCGATCCCGGTTGTCGCAGTGCCGCGGGCTGGCCCCGATCCGACTCTACGTTCCAAGGAGCTTTCCCATGTCTTTTCGTTTGCTGCGTCGCTGGATGTTCGCCGCACTGCTCGTTCTGCCGGCTTTGGCCGTCCATGCGGAAGACCCGCCGCTCAAGCGCGCTGACAATGCGGTGCGCGTGCTGCGTGAGATCATGGACGCGCCGGACAAGTCGATTCCGACCGATCTGCTGCGCGATGCACATGCCATCGCGGTCATCCCTGACATGGTCAAGGCTGGCCTTATCTTCGGGGGGCGTCGTGGTGAAGGCTTGATCTCGGTCAAGAGCCCGGACGGTACTTGGTCCAACCCCAGCTTTGTCACCCTGACCGGCGGCAGCGTTGGTTTCCAGGCCGGTGTCTCATCCACCGATGTGATCCTGGTCTTCCGCACCCAGCGCGGCGTCGACTCCATTGTCAACGGCAAGTTCACGTTGGGCGCGGACGCCTCGGCCGCGGCAGGTCCGGTCGGCCGCACCGCCACCGCCGCGACTGACAGTCAGCTCAAGGCCGAGATCTACTCCTACTCGCGCTCGCGCGGCCTGTTTGCGGGCGTTGCCCTGGACGGCTCGGCCCTGCGCATTGATTACGACGCGAATGCATCCATTTATGGATCGGGTGTTACCCCTCGCCGCATTTTCGAGGGGGGGGTCAGCAACGTCCCAGGGCCGGTGGTGGACTTCCGCGATCGCCTTGAGGAGTACACTCAACGCTGAATCGGAAAGACCGGCGCCCCAGCGACCTCGACCTGGGGCGGCACTTTTCCGGACTTGCTCCGTTTTCAAAGGCTTAGTCCCATGAGTATTACCCACCTGATCATTCTTCTCGTCGTTGTGGTGCTGCTGTTTGGCACCAGCAAGCTGCGCAATATCGGCTCGGACCTGGGTGGTGCGGTCCGCGACTTCAAGAAGGGCCTGGACGGCGGCGAAGATGCCGACAAGACCAAGGACGAGCAGCGATTGAAGGCCGATCCGCCCGCCTCCAGCCAGACGCAGCGCGAGCGCGACACGTCCGAGACCAAGTAAGCCTGGCGTGTTGGCACCATGATCGAGATCAGCTTCGGCAAGCTGGTACTGCTCGCGCTTGTCGCGCTGATCGTGCTCGGGCCTGAAAAGCTTCCGCACGCCGCGCGTACCGCCGGCGCCTTGTTGCGCCGTGTGAGGCTGGGCTGGGAAAGCGTGCGCGCCGAGGTGGAGCGCGAATTGCAGGTAGAGGACATCCGTCGCCAAGCGCGAGAGGCGGCCGCCAAGGCGGAAGCGGCACAGGCCGAACTCGATGCCACCTTGAAGAAGATGCGCGATACGGTCGCCGACATACCGCCCAAGGCGCTCGACGAAAGCCAAGCCCCAGTAGATGCGGCGCTACCCGCATCGAACAGCGAAACCCAGCATGCCGGCGAGCCGCCGGGCAAGGACACCCCGCATGGCGGCGCCTGAGCAACCGGAACTGGATGGCCTGGAACAAGGGTTGTTCTCGCACCTCATCGAACTGCGCTCACGGCTGCTCAAGGCCACTATCACGGTGCTGGCGGTGCTGTTGGCCCTGGTGCCGTTCGCCAACCATCTATATTCGGAGCTCGCCGCGCCGCTGGTAGCGCGCCTGCCACAGGGTGCGCACCTGATTGCTACCGAAGTAGCCAGTCCCTTCGTGACGCCACTCAAGCTGGCGTTCTATTGCGCCTTGTTCATCTGCATGCCGATGGTGCTGTACCAGTTGTGGGCATTCGTCAGCCCAGGCCTTTATAAGCATGAGAAGCGCTTGGCACGCCCGCTGCTGGTCGCTGCGCTGGTGTTGTTCTACTGCGGCTGCGCGTTTGCTTATTTCCTGGTGCTACCGGCGGCGTTTCGTTTCCTCACGGCGGTGACCCCGCAAGGTGTGGAGATGATGACCGACATCACACACTATCTCGACTTCGTGATGTTGATGTTCTTCGCCTTTGGTTTGTGCTTCGAAGTGCCGGTAGCCGTGGTGATCCTGGCCGCGATTGGCCTGGTCGATGTCGAAAAGCTCAAAGGTGCACGTCGCTATGCTGTCGTGGGTGCGTTCGCGATTGCTGCTTTCATCACACCGCCGGATATCACCTCGATGATCATGCTGGCGATTCCGATGTGTGCGCTTTACGAACTGGGCATCTGGGCGGTGCGCTGGCTGGTACCGGCAAAAGACCCGTCAACCTCGTCACCGTAAGAGCAACCGCAAGAGCCCGTAGGCGCGACTTCAGTCGCAGATTGGAGCTTTAAATCCCCAAGCCGCGATTACGTCGTGAATCGTTCTTCGCGGTTGAAGTCGCTCATGCGAGAAGGGGAGGCAACATCGTGCATCGGTCAGCCCTCTGCTTCCAAAGATGCCAAGAAGACAAATTCATTCGCGATGCAAGGTATGCCCCTATCGTCGATGGCGTCGATTGAGGCAATCGTTCAATGCTCCCACTCTGGCTCGCATATCTCGCGGCCTCGACGGGGCGCTCAGTTCAATGTCCCCGCCGCCCGCCTCTGCAAGCAAGCCATCAATGCGATAACGCGAACGCCGTCAAGATGCGCGCGACTTCGTCAGGCTTCTCCAGTAGCGGCATATGTCCGCAGCCATTGAGGATGCTTGAGCTGATGGCGCTGGATCTGGTCAGGCCGCCGCGTAGGCTTTCCAGGCCGGAGATGTCCATGACCTTGTCCTGCTGGCACCAGATGCCGAGTACTGGCATGGTGAGCTTATCCAGGCGATTTTGCACTGATAGATACTGCGATGGATCGGTAAGCTCCTTGAATACCTTGTCGTTGAAAGCGCGGTTGGCGATGTTGCGCTTGACCAGCACGTCGATGAAACGACCCGGTACCTGCGGTGGCTTGGCGAAGGTGAGTGCGGTAGCGCGCTCGAAGCCGGCGCGATCGTCATAGTCGAACAGGTTCTTACCGTCCAGGCCTGCGCGTGTGAAGTCGTTGGGATGGGTCTTCAGTCCCAACGAATCCATCAACACCAGTTCGGCGACATGCTCGGGATGATCGGCGGCATATACGCCTGCGATGGCGCCGCCCATGGAATGGCCTACCAGCACGAAATGTTGCAAGCGCAACGCGTCGACGAATCCGGCCAGGCGCTCGGCCTGTGCGTCGATGTTGTAACTGGCGCCATCCAGGCGTGAGGATTCACCCCAGCCGGGCAGGTCAGGGATCACCAGGTGAAAGTGCTGACCCAGGATCTTGGCCTGCTTGAGCCAGACGTTCTTGTCCGCGCCATAGCCGTGCAGCAGCACTAGAGTGATGCTGCCCTGACCGCCTTCGTAGTACACCCAATGGCTATCGCCGACGTTGACCGAATGGGTCTCCAGGCTGGCACCCATCGCCTGGCGCGCGGCGTCTGCGCGCATAAGCCATTGCGGCGCGAACAGATAGCTGCCACCGAGTGCGACGCCGATGATGACGGCGACGATAAGCAGGAATTTCAGGCGGCGGATCAGCAGGCGCTGCCATAGAGGGCGCGGGGAAGGCGTGGGAGAGGTCTTGGTATTCATGGATCAGTGTGAGGTGGTGGATGCGGCGGGCGCATACATCGCGTCCGTTTCCTTCAGATAATCGGCTAGGGGTTCCAGCGCCATGGCAGCTCGTCGTTCGTCGACGTGCGCCAGATCTTCGGTAGGCAGCGGTATGCTATGGCCGTCCTTGTCCTGTATCTGCGAGCCATAACGTTGTGGCTTGCCCTGTGCAATCAAGACTCGGTCGGTCATCAGTGCATATTGCTGGCGGGAAAGCTCGCCAGCGCGCATCCGCTTTGCCGCCTCTTCCAGGACCTTGGCCTGAAAGGCCGGATCGGCATCGGCATGTTGCACGAGGATGAAGAAGTTCGATACGCCGCTGCGGCCGACCATCTGGGCATCGGGAAAGCCCACCTTGTCGAAGATGGCCTTGATGCGCGGCAGGTGCGCGGCATCGATGGCAGCCACATGCTTGAATTCCGGCGAGCCCTCGCGCATGCCATTCATCACGAACACGTTGCGGGCTACTTGTTCGGAGGCCACCATTTCGTGCAACTGACTACGTAGTTGTGGATTGGTGACCGGGTGCAACTCGGTGGACAGCCGCGGGGTTGCGGCGGCATCTGTCAGCGGCTTGCCGTCGTCGAGAGCGGCCTGTACTTGCTTAAGATAGGTGTCCAGGAAGGGAAGGCCTATCGAGTCGCGATAACCATTGGCGACTTTGGCCGATGTCGTAGGCGAGGTGACGACCTTGCCCTGATCGAGTGTGAGCAAGCTGCCAAATTGCTGGGGACGTCCGTGTGCCACTTCGATGCGGTCGTTGAGAACGGCATAGGCCAGCGGGTCGATGTCGATACCGATGCGCGTACCGTAATACTGCTCGCCGTCGCCCTGGAAGTTCTCGTCGGCACCGGCACGCACGAGCAAATCTCCGATGGCATCCACGCCATCGCGTCCGGCACTCTTCACAGTGGGCCAGCCGTATTGCGCAATCAGGAATTTCAAGCGATGCAGGTGCTCGTTATCGAGCTCCGTGTCCGACTGTTTGTCCAGGGCGAGCAGGGCATCGTGCAGGGCTGGCTGAGCGGGAGCTGCCTCGGCACCCAGGCAGGGAAAGGGAACGGCCAGTACCAGGCCAAGTGCGGTCCATGCCATGCGTAGCGATGCTTTCATGCGAGGTCCTTGGTGCGGCGGGCCACTGCCGCCGTGGTGGAACCACTGGCCACGTCGGTCCTAAAGGAACGACGCGGCCAGTGGGCGCTGCTTACTTGTTGCCTTCGGGGTGTGCCTTGGCCAGCAATTTATCCACGGCCTGCTGGGTCAGCGGGTGGTAGCCCGGCTTGGCCTTGGCGTAGACCGACTTGGCAAAGGCCAGGCCGTCGGGCGTGGCGGTCAGCGCCTTGTACAGCGGCAGGGTGAGATACATGCGGCCGATGCGCGTCATGTGCTCGGCGGCGGCCGGCCACACATCCTTGTCACCGGCGGCGATCGCGTGGGTGTACCAACGCATGCCGATCTCGGCGTTCGGTGTGCCGGTCAGGTGCCAGGCGTCGTCGAGTTGCTTGATCTTCTCAAGCGGGGTGACGTCTGGTAAACGATCGAGGAAGTACATCCACTCCTGCGTGTTCCAGCCCTTGGCATCGAGCTTGCCCACGTCGAGCTTGCCGGCGAGAAAATCGCTGCGCTCCTTGTCGATCGCGTTGAAGCGCGGCGAATCGGGCAGCGGCGCATCCTTGGGAACACCGGGCTGGTAGATCCAGGCCTTGACCTCGTCCCAGCTCATCTTGCCGGGGTATTTGTCGATCAGGTTCGGCTTGAGGTAATCGAGCATCTGTTCGGTGGTGATGCTCTGGAAAGCGAAGTGCGCGAAATAGCCCTTCAGGTAGGCATCGAAGTTATCGCGGCCGAAGCGCTGTTCGAGCGTGCGCAGAAACCATGAGCCTTTGTCGTAAGCCACATCGGACAGCGCGTCGTCGGCGCCAATGCCGCGCGGATCGGGTGCGAGCTTCTGCGCGTTGGCGGGCATGTCGGTCAAGCCCTTCTGGAGCGCACGTGCCGATAGCAGCGCTTCTTCGTCTGCCTGCGCCTTGCCATATACGGCTTCGGTGATACGGCCCTGCACGTAGGTGGTGAAACCTTCGTTCAACCAGATGTCGCGCCATGCAGCACTTGTGACCAGATTGCCCGACCACGAATGCGCCAGCTCATGCGATACCAGCGAGACCAGGCTCTTGTCGCCGACCAGGACGGTAGGGGTGGCGAAGGTCATGTTGGGGTTTTCCATGCCGCCGAACGGAAATGAGGGTGGCAGCACCAGCAGGTCGTAACGGCCCCAGGCATAGGGACCGTAGAGCTTCTCGGTGGTCTCGATCAGCTTTTCGGTGTCTTCGAATTCATGCGCGGCCTTGTCCACTACGCTCGGTTCTGCGTAGACGGCCGAACGAGGCCCGGTTTCCTTCACTGCCAGATCGCCGGCAGCGATCGCCAGCAGGTAGGAAGGAATCGGATGCGGCTGTTCGAAACTGAAGTCGCCGTTGAGCGGATGCTTGGCATCGTTCAGGGCACTCATCACCACGCGTACGTCCTGCGGTGCGCTGACGTGGGCCTTGTAGGTGAAGCGGATGGCGGGGGAATCTTGCAGCGGCACCCAGGAGCGCGCGTGGATGGATTCGGACTGCGAGAACATGAAGGGCTGCTTCTTGCCCGCTGTCTGTGCCGGCGTGAGCCACTGCAAGCCACTGGCCTCAGGCGAAGTGGTGTAGCGGATGCGCACTTCCTGCGGATGTGTGGGCGCCTGAATGGTCAGTTTGCTGCCCAGTTCCTTGTCGCGCGGTGCGAGGGCGTAGGGCAGTGTGGTGGCCTTGCCGCTGGCATCGACCGCCTCGATCGAGGCGATTTTCAGGTCACGCGTATCGAGCACCAGGGACGGCGCGTTGGGTCTCTTCCAGTCCAGCGTCAGCGTGGCTACGCCATCGAGCTGCTTCTGTGCGAAATCGACCTTCAGATCCAGGTCCAGGTGGGTCACCCGCACTATGGCGGGTTGGGCGTAGGAATGCGGGTCGGCGGCGTGCGCGGCCAGCGGCAGAGCAAGCGCCACAGCAGCGGCCAGGAGGGGGAGGTGACGCATGAAGACTCCGGGTGTTCGGGGCATGAAAGGTCGAGTATATAGGGGGCGTTACCGGAGGCGGGCAAGGTCGCTCGTCGGCGTTCGTAGTGAAGGAAAGGAAGGAGGCTGACTCGCGGCCCCCTTCACCACGAGCCCTGCGAGCGATGTCACCCGGCAGACCAGGCCAACCCAGACACCAGCATCGCCTTCGTGACCGGGCGGTTCTCGTGGGGGGTCTGAAGGATGACCAGAGTGGTGGTGCTAATGCTGGGGTGGATCTTAAGCAGGCGGTCGAGGATGCTCTCCAGGTGCGAGACGGACATCGCTACGACATACAGAGAAGCCGAGTCCTCGCCGGCGAGGCGTCGGCAGGAGATCACTTCGGGGATGTCAGCAACCAGTTCGCCCACGCGCGCGCAGATACCGCCATCACAGCGCAGGCGCACCATGGCGTCCAGTCCAAAGCCCAGTGGCTTGGGGTCGACCACGGCGCGATAGCCGCGAATGACACCGGCTTCCTCCATGCGTTTGACCCGTTCGGCAACGGCCGGCGCAGATAGGCGCACCATACGCCCCAGTTCCGCATAGCCCAGGCGCGCGTCACGCTGCAAGGCTTCTAGGAGCTGCCAGTCCTTGCTGTCGAGTTCGAGTTTCGATGCCATGGCGGTCGAGCCCAGTTTTCGTTGAATCGATGGTGGAAAGTTAGCCGTGCTTATGTTCCATCATTCACCTGCCTCCCGGCCATCACTACGATAAGCGCGTTCTCTCGCCCCCGGTGTGTCATGGAAAACGAACGTCTGGACGGCCGCGCCTTGCTGGCGATCGCGGTCGCACTTTTGACCTGGTCTTCGGCCTATGCCGCGATTGCCTATAGCCTGGCTTCGTTCACGCCAGGGCAGGTGGCGTTCTCGCGCCTGCTGGTGGGGTCGCTCTGTTTTGGCCTGTTGTTGCTTGTCAAGCGTGTATCCATGCCGACGCGGCGTGATTGGCCAGCGCTGGCGCTGTTGGGCTTGATCGGCATGACCGTCTATCACGTATGCCTGTGCTTTGCCGAAACGCGCATTGCCAGCGGCACGGCGGCGATCCTTATTTCACTGGTGCCTGGCGCGACAGCTGCGGTGTCGGCGATCTGGCTGCGCGAGCGTATGAGTGCGCGCAAGTTGTTTGGACTGGCGGTAGCGTTGGCGGGCGTGGTGCTGGTGGTGTCGACCACGGGCAAGCGCCTGAGCTTCGAGCCGATGGCCGCCCTGGTGCTGGTATGCGTGATGGCCTCGGCCATCTACTTCGTCGGTCAGAAGCCGTTCTTCGCACGTAGCAGCACGCTTGGAGTGACGGCGGTAACGTTCTTCGCAGGCACACTGGGCGCGCTGCCATTCGGTGCATCTGGTCTGGTCGATGCGCTGTCAAAGGCACCTCCCGCACATGTCGTCAGTCTGCTGTGGCTGGGTGTCGCGCCCACGTTCGTAGGGTATGTGGCATGGAATATCGCGCTCAAGCGCGCTCCCGCTTCGCAGGTCAGCAGTTTCATTTATCTGTCACCGCCGATCGCGGTGCTGATCGGCTGGTTCTGGCTGGGTGAACGTCCCACGTGGCTGACCCTGGCCGGAGGTGCCTTGACCGTAGCCGGCGTGTTTCTTGTCAATGCACGCCGGGCCGTTACCACCCCGGTGCAGGTGGCGACGGCGAAGCCCTGAGCAGACCTGTTCGACTTCAGCGAAGGAACATGCGTGTACACCCTCTACATTGCCAATAAGAATTATTCCTCCTGGTCACTGCGGCCGTGGGTGTTGATGCGTTCGCTCGCCATCGCATTCGAGGAACGCATCCAGCCTTTCGATGGCAGTTCGGGCTTCGTGCAGTTCAGACCCGTTTCGCCGAGTGGACGCGTACCCTGCCTGCACGATGGTGAGACGAAGGTATGGGATTCCCTTTCCATCGTCGAGTATCTGGCCGAGCGGCATCCAGGCGTATGGCCGGAAGATGCGTTCACGCGTGCCTGGGCGCGCAGTGCCACAGCGGAAATGCACAGCGGCTTTCAGGCATTGCGTGATCATTGCCTGATGAGTTGCGGTGTTCGCATACGGTTGCATGAGACACCGGCGGCCGTGGCCGCGGACATCTCCCGCATCGATCAGTTGTGGAACGAGGGCCTGGCTCGCTTCGGGGGGCCGTTCCTGGTGGGAAGCACGTTTACCGCGGTGGATGCCTTCTACGCACCCGTGGTGTTTCGGGCGAATACTTACGGGCTTTCCCTCGGGGCAGTCGCGCAGTCTTATGTCGCACGTATGCTTGCGCAGCCAGCCATGCTTACCTGGTACGAACAAGCCGTGGCTGAAACCTGGCGTGATCAGCCTCATGAGGAGGCCATCTGGCGCATGGGTGCCATCATCGAGGATCGTCGCGTCGGAGCTTGAGGCTTGCCAGGCCATGCATGTCGACGAACGCAAACCTGTCGACATGCCGGCGGTTTTCATCGCCATCTTTCCGGGCATGTTTCCTGATGATTGGCGCGCGTACAACGAACGCCTCGCCTTGGGTTTCTCGCGGGAGCTTCAGTCGTGCTCCCGCAAAGATGTCATTGCGTCCGATGGCGGATTTCTCGCCGCTCATGCCCGGGTTAAAAGCAGGTCGGCCTGCCACCAGTACATCAAACCTGGTGCCTCGATGGAGGAACCAGGATCGAATATCACCGTGCTTGGTGTTCCTGCCGGCGCTTGACTGACACGTACACTCGGCACGCCGGTGGCTTGCGCGAGTCCCGCTACATTAACGGTGCCTTCCGGGGAAGAGTAACGGTAGTTGCCAATATGTGCCGCGCCCTCGAAGGCTACCCATTTCCCGGCGCCGGGTTTTGACTGTTCGCTGTTGATGATCATCTGCGCATAATAGTTTTGTGCTTGAATACGCTCTGGACCACCTGGCGGGCCTTTAATTGTTCTGGCAGCCAAGCTATCGATGGGAATCACCTTTATGCCATGGTGCATGGCATGCTTGATGACATCTTTCCATTTGGCTTCGCCTCGGGGCGGTAAGGCGGGCGGGGAATTAAAGCCCATCTGGTACCGAAGTTCTTGGTTAATCAGGCTGGATAAATCCCATTCATAATAACCTTCCGCGTATAACGTCGTGACGCCATTCTCTCGGAGATCGGCCATGTGGGTGATTAAAAAATCTCTGGCGGTCGTCTCGGTGTGTAATTCACCAATTACCATGCCGTGGTTTTTGCTATAAATAGCTTGGATGAGGGACTTTTCGTTATTGTTGACCTGGGATATATCCGGGAGTTTTGCATCGAAAAACTTAGTTACGGCAATATCGGCAAGGTTTTTTTCTGCATCGGTCAGTAGTTTGTTCGCTCGATCTATGGCCGCATCAATAACGGGATTCTCACCGCTTGGAACTTCGAACAGCTCCTTTTCCGGTGCGAGGGATCCATCCCCGGCGTTGTCTTTGATGAAGCGTCGCAGCTCAGGTATATCTTGGGCGGGTGTCAGATATTGGTCCTGCTGCCTTACCCTGTGCATGCCGCCGCGTCCGACCGATGGCGGCATGACATCCCATCCATTGCCGCTACGGCGAATGGTTATGCGATGTGAGGGGTTGCCATCGTAGATATAGCGGCCGTTGGCGTTTTGTGCGGAGCGGTAGTAATTGCCGTCGATGCGCACATAGTCCTGGTTGTCGAGGCGATAGACGCCATAGCTGGCGACCTCGGGCAGGTTTGCCGGTCG
>NZ_DASVMI010000181.1:0-76123 GCF_036384435.1 Dyella sp.
TACAACCATCGACGCTTGCTCTCGTCGATTGATTACCGGACACCCGCGCAAGCCGAAGCCGATTACTATCCACCCCAGAGCGCACTGTGCAAAGCAGCGTGACTCAAATCAAACAGCCTCCGGGAAGCCCGGGGCGGTTCAGAAAGACATTCGTTCTAAGTAAATAGACGGCATCGCATTCATTGTAAGCAGTGAGCCCATCCCTGATAACTGTTAAAGTCTGGAAGTAAACATGACCCGATCTGTCCGCGAGTTTGACACCAATCAGGTCCGCTTAATGATCTCCGTCCCCTTTTTGCTGCGACGATGCCACTGCTGCAATCAAATCGCCAATGGTCTTTAAGTCGTTCGGCAAGCGATTTACGCCAAGGCCTCTCAACCACGCCTCAAAAATCTCCTGCCCTCGACCCAATCTCCAAGAATCCATTCCAGTCAGCGTAGAAATAGAATCCTCAAGCCGAAGAAGCTCAGGCTGAACGCCGAACGATTCCCCCACTTTCGTTAAGACATCGAACGCTTCTTTTTGAGGTACTTCCGGGGGAAGTCCTTTGACAATTTCACTCAAAAGAAGTGGCCGTCGCTGTTTAAACTTATTGCCTGACAAATATCGGCCAATAAGCCCAGCCACGATTCCAGTCGCTATCAACCCGCTAAAGATTATTATTCCGGACATAATTAGTGCTTTCCGCAGCCGCATGACGAACCAGTCTGTTGCGAAGGCGACATTTCACTTGGCGCATAGATAAAACCCTCTACCTCAATAGTGGCGTCATATGCCGCAACGAACGTCGCAGCCAAAGCCACGCCTGTTGCGACATCTTCAACCAAAGGCGAGGTATAACCTGTGGTTCCTCGCACAACGCTTGTCAGCAAGTTTTTTGACCCAAGCAACGGGCCACGAAAATTACCTGCCGGAGCCCACACCTTTGGCATAACTCCCGCTCCGAGAGCGGCAATCCCAGGGCCCACGTTTATTCCATACTGAGAGACGAAATTGCGATAGCCATCCCAATATCTGGCCCCGGAATCGTCGCAAGGATCGGGCTGCGGCATCATGTCACCGCAGCCTGCCAAGTTACCTCCGCATTCCCGCAACGGCGACATCACCAATCCGAGTTGATCAACAAAGCTGAGTGGATTACTCCCCACGTACGCATATGTGCTTGGGCCCGCCATTAATCCCAGCGAATCACTCTGGATGTAGCGCCCGGTTGCTGCCTCGTAGTCGCGATTGATGTTGTAACTCAAGTCACTCTCGGCGTCGTGGTACTGACCAGGAAATCGGAGATTAAAGGCATAGGCCGTTGTCGTCGAAGGCTTTTCTCCGAACGGATTAGAGGAATACGACCATTGCCAGATTGCGCTGCCAGAAGAGTTTTGAATCGATCGTGGCGTCCCCAACTGATCGCCGATCACGTAGTTCACGCTTACTGCGTCGCTGGACGTGTCTACCACGGCCACCGGTAGACTTCCCATCGCGATGTAGTCACGGCTGGTCGCTCCATATTCGCCGATCAACTGGCTGCTGGCATCGTAGACAAATCGCTTGTTGACCGCCTGGGGCACGGTCACAGCTTCGGCAACGCGTTCCCCAGCAGCGTTATAGGTGTAAGTGCCCACAGTCTGCTGATTGGCCTGGACCACGCTCAATCGATTCCGCGCGTTGTAGCCGTAACCGTAAGTCTGGCTGGCGACCGCGTTCCCCGTTACATTACCGTTCGCGTCGTAGCTGCGCGCGGAGCTGCCGATGCTGGTCAGCCAGTGGGTGCCGGTCTGATACCCGTACGTCCCGGTGGCCGCGCCGCCGATGGTGCTGGTCTTGCTGAGGCGGTCGCCGGTGGGGTTGTACGTGTACGACTCGAGCACTGCGCCGGAAGCGTCCTTGAGCGCGGTCAGGCGTTGCAGAGGATCATAGCTGTAGGTTTCGGTGGCCGGGTTGGCGCCTGGGGTATCGCCGAGTGCGGCGACGTTGCCCATCGCGTTGCGCGCCAGGTGCAGGTTGAAGTTCGGACTGGTGAGATCCGTCATGCGGTAGTTGGCGTCATAGCTGCGCGCCACGACCTGACCATTGCCGAGGGTGTAGCCGCTGATCGGGCCGAAGGGCAGGTAGGTGGCGCCGCTGACCACGGTCTGGCCGGCGCCCCCGGCCGGTGTCACGGTGACGGTGGTGATCTGTCCCAGGCTGTCGCGGCCGTATTGGGTTACGGTGCCGCTAGGGCTGGTGATCTGCGCCAGGCGGTCGGCGGCGGTGTAGCTGTAGGCCACGACATCGGTCTGGCCACCCTGTGCCTGGGTCTTGCGGGTGACATTGCCGCGCGCGTCGTAGCAGTAGGTCGTGGTGACTGCACTTTCGATGATGCGAGTCAGTCGGCCGATGGGGTATGAGCCGCTACAACCGGTGACAGCGTCCGGTTCGTCGTAGTGATAGCTGATGTTGGCGCTGGCATCCGGATATGTCGTGGTCAGCGGGCGGTCCAGGGCGTCGTAGGTGTACGTGCTCTGGATCTGCCGTGCATCCTTATGAGTGAGCACGTTGCCGGCGATGTCGTAGGTATTGCCGCTGGTACCCGTATCCGGACTTTGCAGCGTAGTGCTGTTGCCGAGGCCATCGTAGCCATACGTGGTGGAGAGGTTGCTGGGGTCCTTGATCGAGGTGGTGCGGTTGAGCGCGTCGTAGCCGACCGTCATGGTGGTGTTGCGCGTGGCGGTATCGCTGCCGCCGTCGTTCTGGATGGTCGAAGTCACCCGGTTGAGGGCATCGATGGTGCGACGCGTCTGGATGTTGAACGCATCGCGCGACTTGATCAGGTTGCCGGCGCTATCGTAGTCGCCCGACTGGGACGCATCGAAGATCTTGTTGTTCAAGCCGTCGATGATTGCGGTGACCTGGGCCAGCTTGTTGAACTGGCGCTTGAGCACGTGCACGGGCGTGGTGTTGCCGGCGGCGTAGGTGTCTTCTTCGGTGCGGTCGCCGGCGGCGTCCAGGGTGTACTGGATGCTGTTGCCCTGGGTGTCGGAGATACGCGTCAGGCGGTGCGCATCATCGTAGCCGAAGGTGAGCATCACGCCATCGGGGTCGGTCACGGTCTGGACCATGCCGTAGGGCGTATAGGTGTAACGGGTCGTGGCACCGGCCTTGCTGGTGGAAGACACCCAGCCGCGCGGGGTATACGCGACGCTGGTGACGATGCCGTTGGCATCCTGGATGCGGGTGACGCGCCCGCTGCCGTCGTAAGCCAGGAATGTGATGCTATGACCCTGCGCGTCGGTGATCGATTTCAGGTCGCCGTGACGGGCGTCGACGCTATCGGTCAGGTAGTAGGCGAGGCTCGTTGTCTGGCTGACATCCGTGCGTGGCCCGGTCTCGGTCAACAGCAGGCCGATGATCGGGCACTGCGTACTGTCCACCACATCGCAATAGGTGTTCAGGACGCGGCGTACGCCGGCCGGTGCGCTGCCGGCGGCCGAGCAGGTATAGCTGAGTGCGGTGCTGATGGTGGGATCGGCCTGGCAACTGGCGAGCACCTGACCGCGCGCGTTATAGGCCCATCCTGCCTTGGCCACGGTGTTGCCGGCAGCATCGAGCCATGTCCGTGTCAACGGTACACGCAGGCCGGTATCCCAGGTGGTCCTGGTGGTGCGCTGGATGGAACTGCCAGCGGCTTCGACACGCTGGGTCAGCAGGCCGCCCACATACGTGGTGTTGGTGATGTTGTTGTTGAAGTCCTTGTAGCTGGACGGCCAGCCATTGCCGTCGTAGCTGATGGTCTTCCAGGGTTGGAAGCACAGGTTGCCGCAGGTGAAATAGCTGTTGGTGACTTTGTATGCCCCCTGGACGCTGGTCCAGTCGACACCGAACTGAGCGCCGAGCGCGGTCGTCGAGTTGCTGGCGGAAAACGCGTCCGCGCCTAACGCGAAGCGCGTCGTCACGGCCTTGCCGCCGCTGCTGTAGCCGGTGGTTTCATAACGAACGCCGGCTTCGTCGATCACACCGGTCAATGCATTGGGGAAGTTGCCGCCGGAAGTCAGCGAAGACTCGTTATAAATGTACTGAAGTGAGTGGCTATCCGGGTAGGTCACCGATGCCAGCCGGCCCTGCGTGTCATAGGCGTAGCTGAGCGAGCCGCCATCGGGCAGTGCCACACCGGTCAAGCGTGAGCTGCCATCGTAGAAGAAGCCAAGGCTGCGTCCGGAGGGAGCGGTTACGGCAATCAACAAGCCCGTGGTGGGTGCTTGCGTTGCTGGCGTGCTGCCATCGCTGTAGACGAAGGTGGTGACGGCGCCGGACGGCGACACGATCGAACGGATGCGGCCGTCCGTGGAATAGATCTCATGCTCCAGGGTGGCGGCGATGAAGGCGGTGTACGACATCGCATTGCCATTGCCGTCGTCCTGCTCGGTGAGTGTATCGACGACATCGACGTCGGATACCCAGGTTCCCGTTTGCTTCTGGAAGCTCTCGGCGCTACCGTCAGGGCGGTGCAGCAGGATGTTCTGCGCGCCGCTGATGCCGCCTGGGTCGAGGCGATTGAACTCCAGCGAGGCATCAAAGGAATGGCGCCATTGGGGGCCCAGCGAAGACGGCTGCACAGAGGTTACGCTGTTGTAGAAGCGCCGGAAGGTCAGCTCGCCGCCGGTATAGTCTTCATCCTGTTGGTATTTATTGCCGGTAGCCAGGTTGATCGGATCGCCGCCGACGGGCGCGCCCATGGTCGCGGCGGCCTTGGCTGCGCATTGGCAACCGGCACCACCGGCAGTGGAAGCCATCTGGCTGCTTCCTTTGCCACCGTCGCAGGATGGGCAAAGCCCAGTGTTTTTCGGCGGAATGTTATTGGTGTACTTGGTCGCATAGATCGGCTTCTGCTCGACCCAGGGCGAGCACGCCGGATCGTCAGCCGCGCAGGACTGGATCAACGCCATCGTGAAATTGTCTGCCGTCAGCGTCTCGTACTTGACGCGCATCCAGCAGGTGGGGCAATTGGCGTGGATCTTGGTGCTGGCTGCCTCGTAGGCCGCGCCATAGCTGGAGAACTGCTGATCGTTCAGCGATCCGGGCGCCAGGTCGCCGTCGTAATAGGGGGCATCGTAGTACCACGATTGCTGGGCAAGGCCGGTTGCCGGTGCCAGCAGCGCCAATAGCAGCAGAAAGACAGATATCCCAAAGCCGCGCAAACCACGGTTTGCGCGCGACCGACTAGACATGATGACCCCTGTTCCAAGTTCCGTTTTGGCCTGGGCAATGTATCGTCGAACGATGTCAGTTTGGGGAGTTATATTAAGTAAGGGAAAGCCTACATTTCGCAATAAATTACGATCGAGGAACTCGTTGAAAAGTCCCGTGGCCGTTGGATCGACAAACGCATGCAGGTATTGCCATCTTGCCGGGTCTTCTTATGGTCCGGGACGGGGGCGACTCGGGCAGGGCGGGGTTGCGATACCTCTGTCGCGAACGACGAGCCTCATGAAGGCCAAGACGTTGGCATAAGGAATGTCATGTGACGCAGCCGCAACCACCGCAAGCCGCTACTGATCGATCAGCGGCTGAAGAGTCTTCCGAAGACATCCACGCCTCCGATACAGGGCAGAAATCCACTATGGAAGTGCACGTTCCTGCGCATCCGGTCACTTCGTGGCGCGAATTTTTCACGCATATCGCCATTGTCAGCGTGGGCTTGCTCATTGCGTTGAGTCTGGAGTCGCTGGTCGAGTGGCATCACCATCGTTCGCTGGTACACGAGGCGCGTGACAATCTCCAGCAGGAGATTACGGAAAACCGCGCCCAGTTGCAGCAGAACCTGACCGACGTGCGCGCGGACATGACAAGGATGACGAAGAACTTGCAGGTTCTCGCGGCACTGCGTACCACGGGCAAGGTGCCCGACAACGAGCGCCTGCAATACAGCCTGGACTGGTCGCGCCTGTCGGACACCGCATGGACCACCTCGCGCGACACCGGTGCGCTGGGTTTCATGGATTACGGTGAGGTGCAGTGCTTCGCGGGCATTTATGCGCAGCAGCAGATCATCAACACGCAGGCGATGGATTTGTTCCAGCGACAGTCGCAGGCGATATCCCCGGTGTTTATAAGCGGATCTCCGGATGGGATGACCGTCGAGGAGCGAGAGCGCGTGCTGCAACGGTCGGCGGATCTGCTGGCCGAACTCAAGGGGCTTGAGCAGATCATGACGCAGTGGAATACGCAGTGCGCGTCAAAGGGATGAGGCCTTGCGATTCGGGCTTCTCCCTCAGCGCAAGCGGCAAGAGGGCCGGTTCTCGTTACCTTGCCGCGCCCTGGAGGTTTCAAGATCCCGATCGGCGACTGGATTGCAGATTGCATCGCCAATGAATTCGCTCCTTACGCGCGATGCAAGGTGCGACTTCAGGGAACCTCCAAAAAACTATGCTATCCGTCGCCATGGTGCATTGAATTCCCGTCTTCGCCGGAATGATGACTTCGATGACAGGTTTTTTTTCGAGCTACCCTTCAGCGGCGAAAAGCGATTCGCGATTCAAGTTGCGCATCACAGCTCGAAACCTTCAAGCCGCGACTCGCATCGCCACTGAAATCGCTTCCAGCGCAACGCCGAAGGGGCTCAATCGGCGCTGGCGGCATCCAGTTGCGCGATCTCGTTGGCTGACAACTGCAACTGCGCGGCACCGAGCAGCTCCTGCAATTGCGTCACCGTCGTGGCGCTGGCAATTGGTGCGGTGACGCCGGGGCGCGCCATCAGCCATGCCAGCGCCACTTGTGCCGGTGTGGCCTTGTGTGCGGCGGCGACATCATCCAATGCCTTGAGCACGCCAAACCCGTGGGCATTGAGGTATTTCTTGACCGAGCCACTGCGAGCCGAGCTCTTGGCCAGGTCGGCTTCGCTACGGTATTTGCCGCTGAGAAAACCACTGGCCAGCGAGTAATACCCGATCACGCCGATCTGCTCGGCGCGTGCGATCGGTTCCAGGCCGCTTTCGTAGCCTTGGCGGCTGACCAGGCTGTAATCGGGTTGCAGGCTCTCATAACGCGGCAGGTTGTTGGCTTTCGATACCTTCAAGGCTTCGGCAAAGCGATCGGCACTGTAGTTCGATGCACCGATCGCACGCACCTTGCCTTCCTCGATCAAGCGGGAGAATTCCCCCAATGTTTCCAGCAGCGGCACGGAGGCATCATCGGCATGCGCTTGGTACAGATCGATCTGTTCCACGTTCAGACGCTTGAGCGAGCCCTCCACGGCCTGGCGGATATTGATGGCCGACAGGCCGGGGTGGCGGTCCCATTTGGCGACCTTGGTGGCAATCACCACCTTGTCACGTTTGCCGCTACGCTTGAGCCACTCGCCGATGATGGTCTCCGATTCGCCGCCGTGGTTGCCCGGAACCCAGGATGAGTACATGTCGGCGGTATCGATCAGATTGAAGCCGGCATCGACAAAGGCATCGAGCAGTTCGAACGAGCGCGCCTGATCGATGCTCCAGCCGAAGACATTGCCACCAAAGGCCAAGGGGGCGACGGATAGTGATGAACGGCCTAGCTGACGCTGCTGCATGATGGAGCTCCTCGGGATCGACACAAGACGTGATTCTCTCCGAGTGGGTGGCGCCGTGGCGTGAATCAAGCCGCGCCCAGTCCACGGCGCAAATGCGCTACCCACAGCAGCATGGGGCGTGGTCGCGGTTTCGGCTTGGGGCCTGGCTTTTCGTCCGGTGGTGGCGTGGGCGGCAGATCGGCCATGCGCCGGGCCAGGTCGACGCTGGTGATATGCCCGTGCAAGAACAGCATGTTGGTTTCCAGTGAGCTCACGGCACCCCTCCTCGATAGACCTTGTTTGACGGTTTGTTCAAGGTAGGCTGATTCAGTTGCGCCAAAAAGCGATATATTGGCAAGCCAGGCTTGAATGGGATTCAAGATGCCCCGCATATCGCTGGACCTCCTGCAGCAATTCGTGGTGGCGGCCCGTGCCGGTAATTTCTCGCGCGCGGCCGAACAGACGCACTTGACCGTGAGCGCACTCAGCCACCAGATGCGCCAGCTTGAACAACGCATCGAGCGCAAGCTGTTTGATCGCGGGCCACGCGGCGTGCAACTGACGCCTGAGGGCCAACGCCTGCTCGACGCCATCGGCATTCACATCGAGGGCATGGATCGTGCGCTGGCCGCTTATCGCTGCCGGCGCGACGAGGCGCTCACCGTCAACACCATTCCCGGTGTAATGACTAGTTGGCTGGTGCCGCGCCTGCCGCAACTGGTGGCCGCGCACCCGGAACTTGAATTGAACCTGCAGTCGAGCACGGACCTGGTCGATTTCGACCGCGATCCAGTGGACGTGGTCATTCGCTACGGCCTGGGCCCATGGCATGGATTGGTCAGCGAGCGCCTGTTCGACGAATGGATAGCGCCAGTGGCGGCGCCTGCGCTGATGGAACGTATGCGCGATGCAGATCCAGAAGATCTATCCACATGGCCTTTGCTAGGTGATCCGAGCGGGCGTTGGAAGGAGTGGAGCGAGCACACCGATACGCCGATGCCGCATCGTTTCGTGGCGCAGTTCGATACGACCGATGCCTTGCAGCGCGCTGCTGTGGAAGGCATGGGCGTGGCGCTGGGGCGCATGGTCATGGCCAGGCCATTGGTCGAGGCTGGGCTGCTTTGCCTGTTGGGAAGTCGGTATCTGAAGATTCCCGAGGGCTATCATCTGGTGTATCCCGCCGATCGTCTCGATCACGTGGGTTTGCGCCAGTTTCGCGACTGGGTCCATGCCGAGGCGGTACGTTACCAGCAGACCATGGGCGCGGTGTCCGGCGAGCGCAAGCATGTGCCTCGCGCTCGCCGGTGATCAGCGCTTAATGCCAGCCTTCCGGCATGGCGCGCAGTGCAGTTTCACCGAGCACACCGTGCGTGCGTGAGGTGGGATGCAGCAGGTCCCAGAACACATAGTGCGCTGGGTCGCAGCCCGGGCGGCGCGGAAGGTTTTTCGTGTAGTTGGATGCAGCATCCCGCTCGATGTGCAGACATGACTGGGCGGTATTGCTGAAACCGAATGGCTCGGGACTGCTCATGACTTCGTCAAAGAGTGAAGCCGCATCGAACAGCACGATGTCGGCGGCGTATGCTTCCGAGAGCGTGTTCACCATGGCTGCCAGTCCGGTGTTGAATTCAGCGACCTTGGCCGCCACGGCGGGCCCATCGGAACGCTGCGCGAATACCGGAGCCTGGGTAATGTCCGGCAGGTTGGCGATAAGCAACTTGCGCGCGCCGGCGTCGAGCAGCTTGCGCGTGCCGATTTCCATATGCTTCAACGCATCGGAAGGTGATACGTCACGGTTGATGAAGTCATTGCCGCCGAACATGATGGTGAAGATGCTGCGCGCCGGCTCGTAGTTCCTGGCATTGGCGGAGTATTGCAACCATGAGTCGACCTGTTGTGGAAACCCAGGAAATGCGAAGTGTTGATTGGTTCCGGCTGCCCCGACTGCCCAGTTCACCAGGGGAAGATCCAAGGCCTTGGCCAGGTGCTCGGTCCATACGGGGCCGTCACTGAAGCGGCCGAGGAACCAGCTGCCAGAGGCCGGCAGCAAGCCTAGCGAAGCGCTGAAGATATTGTGCGTGTCGCTGAGACTGTCGCCGAAGCTTATGACCCGATCGGATATCTTCGAGGCGTCACCAGGATGCTGTGTCCAGAGCGAGTAATTGAATGGCGACAGGGCGCTGTCGGATGCGGCGACCATCACCACATCGGCGTGGATGCCGCGCCGGTCCAGCGTCTGGCGGCAGGTGTCTCGCAGTGCGGATATCGATGTTTCTGTATAGAACATGTTGGCCCCAGGGGTGATCCTGCCGGCCCAATAACCTTGCACGTGGTACCAGGCACCTGCGCCATCAAGCGCCCATTCGTAACGTGTACTGGTGGCGCCTACGGAGGTGTCATCGCGATAATGGCAGCGCAGGTACGTATAGGTATCGGCGCCTGCCGCCGCTTTGCTCAAAGAGGGCGGGTTGCTCTGCGGGACATAGAGTTGCTGGGGAGTGGAGATCGTCGCCGAGGCGTGTGCGGCCCCCGTTAGCACGAATAGCACGAAGCCGGCCATCTGTCGTAAATATTGCATCGCGAACTCCTCATGGGTGGAGCTGGTATTGCAGCGGACTCCTGGGATGGCAAGTAGTGGCTACAGACCATGCGAAACTTAGGTTATTGACTGAGTTGCTGTGGTCTTGTCAGTAGGGTGTTGAGGGCATGCGCCAATGCCGACCTGAATGGACGGGAGGGTCGCGATGGCCGGAAGCCTCGCGCAATCTATGCCTGTCTTAATAGAAACGGTTAAAATTCCCGGTTTGCCAATCCTGTCATGAGACATGATTTTATTTTCATTTTTAGGGTCAATAAATAAATGTCACCTATGAATCGCACTGCCATCCTGGTCGATGGTGCTTTCTTCCTCGCTCGCTACCGCAAGGTGTGGGGCGATCGAGACGCCAACGACGCGCGTACGGTGGCCAAAACCGTGTTCGGCATGGCTCTGGAGCACCTCAAGGCGCTCGATCGCCCCCGCGAAGCGCTCTATCGCATTTTTTTCTATGATTGCCCGCCGTTGGACAAGAGCTTCATCAAGCCGATCAGCGGTGACACCATCGATTTCGGTCGCACTGGTTCGGCGTCATTTCGCCGCGATCTGCACGACCAGTTGCGTCGCCAGCGTAAATTGGCGCTGCGCTTGGGCCGCTTGGCCGAACGCGGCGAGTGGCAGCTCAAGCGTTATGCCTACCAGCAACTGCGCGATGGCAATCTGCATTGGGACGACCTGGGTGACGAGCACTTCGAGCCGGATATGCGCCAGACCCAGGTTGATATGAAGATCGGCATCGATATCGCCGCGTTGACGTATAAGAAGTTGGTCGATCAGATCATCCTGGTGGCCGGTGATGCCGACTTTATTCCAGCGGCCAAACTGGCTCGCTACGAAGGTATCGACTTCATTCTCGATCCCATGTGGCAAGGCATCGCGCCGGATCTGCATGAACACATCGATGGCCTGCAGTCGGTTTGTCCCAGGCCGTTCTAACCGGGTGCCCGGTGTGTATCGAGTGCTCAATGACAGGTCGCCGTAAGTGGCGTTCTACACCATTTGTATACGTGGCTTGCGACCTGCCGCGTGCTAGCCTGTCAAGTGTCAGAAAAGGGAGTTGTCGATGAAGAACCGTCTAACCTTGGGATTGGCTGCTTTGCTTGCGGCAAGCACCATGACCGTGCACGCCCAGCAAACCCAGGATCAACCGGGTGACCTGGTGCCGCCCACCAGCGCCCATGATTTCACCTCCAGCCAGCTCGATACCGTACTGGCCGGCGACTGGCGGCAGCCCGCCAACCGCGCGCGTGACGTATATCGTCATCCCAAGGCGACGCTGGAGTTCTTCGGCATCCGACCCGACTACACGGTTATCGAGATCACGCCCGGCGGCGGTTGGTACAGCGAAATACTCGCGCCGCTGCTCAAGGACAACGGCCATTACATCGCCGCCATCCAGAAGGCCAACAATGGCGAGGCACGCCAGGACGCCACGGCCTTGCATCAGAAGTTCGACGCCGATCCCTCGCATTACGGCAAAGCCGCCTTCGTCGAATACGACCCCAAGGCGCCGTCGCTGGGTGCTGCCAGTTCGGCGGATATGGTGCTGACTTTCCGCAACGTGCATAACTGGGTCATGGCCAACAACGCGCCAGCGATGTTCAAGGCGTTTTTCAATGTCTTGCGCCCGGGCGGCACACTGGGCGTGGTCGATCATCGCGCCTCGGACAAGGCGTCGCTCGATGCAGTCAAGAAGAGCGGCTACCTGCCCACGGCCTATGTGATCAAGCTGGCGACCGACGCGGGTTTCAAGTTGGAGGAAACCAGCGAGATCAACGCCAATCCCAAGGACACCAAGGATTATCCGCAAGGTGTGTGGACCTTGCCGCCGACCTATGCACTGGGCGACAAGGACAAGGCAAAATACCAGGCTATCGGCGAGTCCGATCGCATGACGCTGCGCTTCGTCAAGCCGGCGCCTGCGTCGCATTGACATCTCGGCGGCGCGCCCTTCGGGGCGCCGCCTGAGCAGTGACGCCATGTTGATCGCATTGAACAAACCCTATGGCGTACTTTGCCAATTCACCGATCAGGAAGGCCGGCGTACGCTGGCTGAATTCGTGCGGCATAGGAATGTCTATCCCGCCGGGCGACTGGATCACGATAGTGAAGGTTTGCTGCTGCTTACCGATGATGGCGCGTTGGCGCATCGACTGACCGATCCTCGTCACAAGCAGCCCAAGACCTATCTGGTGCAAGTAGATGGGCAAATCACTGACGAGGCCCTAGCCGCGTTATCACGCGGCGTCGCGCTCAATGATGGCCCCACGCGCCCGGCCCAGGCCACGCATGCCGCCGAGCCTGACTGGTTGTGGCCACGTGATCCACCGGTGCGCTTTCGCAAGGCCATTCCCACCAGTTGGCTGAGCATCACGCTGCGCGAAGGCCGCAATCGCCAGGTGCGTCGCATGACTGCGGCAGTCGGTTTTCCCACGTTGCGTCTGATCCGCGTTCGTGTAGGCGGTCACGACCTCGACGGGCTTGAGCCTGGACAGACGCGCCAGTTGGCGATTCCTTGAATATTGAGACCTCGAAAACCCTCTCATCGAAGTCGTCATTCCGGCCCATGCTCCCGGAAAGCACAGCACCATAATCCAGCGTTTGTCGCTCCCTCATAGCCAGCTCACCGGGGAGGGTGCTGGGGATCGATCGGCGTAAAGGCCTGGGTCTTCGAGATCCTCTCCTGTCCTGCCCCTTCACCGACGACGGGACGGAGCGGCGAGTCTGTGTCGGTCACAAGGGCGAAGCGCGACGCTGTTCCTGTCTTGTCGTTACAAGGAGCCGTAAAGCTCACGGATGGTCTTGCGCCCCCGGACCTGGCAGACAGGAAAGCTCATGGCTCGGGTTCCGGATTGTCTTGGCCCGATACATCAGTAGCGTGGTACCTGACATGGGTCGTGGTCGGGGAAGCGTTACGTTTTGGTTGCCTCGCCTTTACATTTTTCGTGTTAGCCGCGGCGCCGGGTATGGCCCGAATATCAAGGAGGATGGAAATCATGCGTTATTGCTTAACTTGGCTGGCGGCCAGCATCGCTGTACTCCTGACGACCAACAGCATGGCAGCCAACAGCGCGTCGGCCTTGCAGGCAAAGATGGATGTGACTGGCGTCAAGTCAGGTGGGCACTATCAGCGATTCATCGTCAGTTACCGTGATAGCACAGCAGCGCCTGCTGCATCACTGCAGCACGGTAATGCGCTGCTGGGCGCCAAGGGTGCGAATAGCGCCGCCATTCAATTGCGTGCCATTCGCCATCTGTCTCCCGGTGATGAGCTGGTGGAAGCATCGCGGTCGTTGAGCGCGACGGAAGCCAGTCAGGTCATGGAGACTTTGGCTGCCGATCCAGAGGTGAAGTTTGTCGAGCCGGACTTGCTGCTTCGAGCGCAGGCCATACCCAATGATCCGCTTCACGGTCGCTATCAATGGGATTACCTGCCAGCCGATGGCCGGGCCTTCGTGGATCTGAGCACCTTCGAACCATTGGTCAATCATGGTGGTGCCAATATCCAGCGTGCATGGGATTTCTCCACCGGCGAAGGTATCGTCATCGCCAGCCTCGATACCGGGGTGACGCAACATCCGGATCTTGCTCTCGATCTGGCCGATGCGGGTTACGATTTCATCATCGACCCGGATGTGTCGGGACGCCCGGTAGCCGGGCGCATTGCCGGAGCCTGGGACCCGGGAGACTGGATTCTGGCCGGTCAGTGCAGCGCGCCATCCTTCGTACCCAGTTCATGGCATGGCACGCATGTGTTTGGCACGGCTGGCGGCCAGCGTACGGATAATGGCCTGGGCCTGGCCGGAGCGGCCTATGGCGCACAAGTGCTACCCATCCGCGTGCTTGGCCATTGCGGTGGCTTTAACTCCGCTATTGCCGATGCTATCACCTGGGCATCGGGTGGCGAAGTCAACGGTGTGCCGGCCAATACGCATCCAGCCCAGGTGGTTAACTTGAGCCTGGGCGGCATCGGCCGCTGTTCGGCCGATTCCCGCATGGCACGCGCCATCACGGGTGCCATCGAACGTGGCACCGTGGTTGTGGTGGCGGCCGGCAATGACAGCGCCGACGTCTCGAACTATATGCCTGCAAACTGCCCTGGCGTGATTGCAGTGGCAGCGACCGGTATATCCAGTCGGCGTGCCTGGTTTTCCAATTACGGCCCCGGGATCACGCTCGCCGCGCCAGGTGGCGGCATGTATCGCGATGACGCGGCAGCTGGCGTCACGGTGGGGACGGGCTTTATCTGGTCGGCTGGCAACACGGGAGTGACCCGGCCGGCCAGGGCCACTTATACCAACATGGCTGGCACGTCCCAGGCGGCACCTCTTGTTGCTGGTACCGTTGCCATGATGCAAAGTCATCGCATCAAACTTGGCAGGCCTTTGCTGTCACCAGCGACAGTCGCGCAGATATTACGCGAGTCTGCGTCGGCTCCCGCCATTGCGCCATCGGCGACACGTCCCATAGGTGCTGGCATCCTGAATGCATACGAAGCCGTGCGCCTGTCGGGCGAAGCACCATAAGAGCCGATTCGTTTGCGAAAAAACAATTTGCGGAACGTTGTTGTAGCGATTTCAGTCGCGAAGCAATCTGCGATTCAGTCGCAGATTTGTTGAGTAAGATCTCCAAGCCGCGACGTCGTCGCGACTTGCATCACGACTGAAAGTCGCTACTACGCGATCGGGGGGCGGGCGGCCAGACGTGCCAGGCGCAGGCCCAGCCATTTATCCACGTCTGGCCATTCGCGATCGAGGATGCTGTAGCACACCGTGTCACGCAGCGTGCCGTCATTGCGACGCTTGTGCTGGCGCAGCACACCCTCGCGTTGTGCACCCAGGCGTTCGATGGCGCGTTGCGAATCAAGGTTGCGCAAGTCGGTGTGAAACTCCACCGCGACCGCATCCAGCTCTTCGAAGGCATGCCGCAACAACAGGCGTTTGCAGGCGGTGTTGAGATGGCTCTTCTGCCACTGCCTCGCATACCACGTATAACCGATGGCGACACGACGCGGATCAGCAACATGGTCATACAGGCGTGTACTGCCGGCCAGCCGGCCACTGCGTTTCTCGCGAATGGCAAACGGCAGCATGAAGCCGGCGGCGTGGCCGGCCAGCGCCTTGTCGATATAGGCGCCCATGGTGCCCGGCTCGGGGACGCTGGTGAACCAGAGGTTCCACAGTTCGCCGTCGGCGGCGGCCTGTTCCAGTTCGGCTTGGTGGTCGCGGCCGAGCGGTTCGAGAATGGCGTGGTCGTCTTCCAGGGTGACGAGAGGCAGAGGCATCGGTGTTCAGGCGTCCAGATCGGGGATCAGCTTGCTCTCCAGCCGGGCAATGGTGTCCTTGAGCAGCAGCTTGCGCTTCTTCATGCGCGTCAGTTGCAGCTCGTCGCGCCCCAATGCCGCACCCATATGTTCGATCGCCACGTCCAGATCGCGGTGTTCGACCCGCAATTCGGCCAGCATATGCACGATTTGGGCGGGATCTTGAGCCTGCATGGCGAGTAGGTGCTTGGTACAGCGTCAGGAAACCCAAGTGTACGCCAGCCAGCGCGCCCTGGGGCAGCTACAATAGTGGCCGGTCTCACCTTTTCCTGCCCTTCATGTCCGCTCAGCCCGAAACCTCCCGCAAGCAGGCCTACGAGGCCAGCAAGCTGGCCAAGCGCCTGCGCCATCAGGTCGGCCAGGCCATCGCCGATTTCAACATGATCGAAGATGGTGACAAGGTTATGGTGTGCCTCTCCGGCGGCAAGGATTCCTACACCTTGCTCGACATACTGCTGTCGTTGCAGGCCAGGGCGCCGGTGCGCTTCGAGCTGATCGCCGTCAACCTGGATCAGAAACAGCCCGGCTTTCCCGAGCATGTGCTGCCGCAGTACCTGCGCGATCGCAGCATTCCGTTCCACATCATCGAGCAGGATACCTATAGCACCGTGACCCGGGTGATCCCCGAGGGCAAGACCATGTGCAGTCTGTGCTCGCGCCTGCGGCGCGGTGCGCTGTACGCCTGGGCCGCGGCCAATGGCATCACCAGGATCGCGCTGGGTCACCATCGCGACGACATCCTGGGTACGTTTTTCCTGAACATGTTCTACCAGGGCAGCCTGAAAGCCATGCCGCCCAAGCTGCGCTCGGACGATGGCCGCCACGTGGTGATTCGTCCACTGGCCTATTGCAGGGAGAGCGATATCGCCGAGTATGCGCGGGCGCGTCAGTTCCCGATCATTCCGTGCAACCTGTGCGGTTCGCAAGAAAACCTGCAACGCAAGGCTGTCTCACGCATGCTCGATGACTGGGAGCGCATGCATCCCGGCCGCAGCGAAACGATCTTTCGCGCGCTGGGCAATGTGGCGCCGTCGCAACTGGCCGATCGCCAGCTGTTCGATTTCGTGTCGCTGGGTGCGCGCGATGGCAACATGCCTGCCGATGTGCATGCATGGCTGGCCGGCGCGCCCGATGGCGAGTAAGGTCCCTGTTCTGCTTTTTTCCACCTGTGAGTAGCGCCGTGTCCCTTTTTGCTTCCGTTGAAATGACCCCGGGCGATCCGATCCTGGGAATGACCGAGGCCTTCATGGCCGACCAGCGTCCGGGCAAGGTGAACCTGGGTGTGGGCATCTACTGTGACGAGCAGGGCAAGATCCCGCTGCTGCGCGCGGTGCGTGAAGTGGAAGAACAACTGGCGCGTGATGCCAAGCCGCGCGGCTATCTGCCGATCGATGGCCTGGCCGCCTATGATCAGGCTACCCAGCGCCTGGTGTTCGGTGCCGACTCGCCGCTGCTGGAGGCCGGCCGCGTTGCCACCTCGCAGACCATCGGCGGCAGCGGCGCGCTGCGCATCGGCGCGGATCTCCTGCGCAAGGCGTTGCCGCATGCCAAGGTCGCCATCAGCAGCCCGAGCTGGGAAAACCACCGCGTGGTATTCACCTCCGCCGGCTTCGAGGTGGTCGACTACGCGTATTACGACGCCGCCACGCACGGCCTGGATTTCCCCGGCATGCTGGCCGACCTGGGCAAGCTTGATCCGGGCACTGTGGTGCTGTTGCATGCCTGCTGCCACAACCCGACCGGCGTGGATCTTACCGTCGAGCAGTGGCAGCAAGTCGTCGAGCTGGTGAAGGAGCGCAACCTGCTGCCCTTTATCGACATGGCCTATCAGGGCTTCGACAAGGGCACAGACGCCGACGCGGCTGCCGTGCGCTTGTTCGCCGCCTCTGGCATCGATTCGTTCGTGGTCGCCAATTCCTACTCCAAGTCGTTCTCGTTGTACGGCGAGCGTGTCGGCGCCTTGTCCGTCGTGGGCGCCAACCGTGACGAAGCGTTGCGCGTGCAGTCGCTGGTCAAGCGCACCATTCGTTCCAACTACTCCAGCCCGGCCACGCATGGCGGCGCGCTCGTCGCCGGCGTGCTCGGCAGCCCCGAGCTCAAGGTGCTGTGGGAAAGCGAGCTGGCGCAGATGCGCGAACGCATTCATGGCATGCGTGCGGGCATGGTCGAGAAGCTCGCCGCCAGAGGGTTTGGCCAGTACGACTTCATCCAGCGCCAGGCTGGCATGTTCTCGTACTCGGGTCTGTCCAAGGCCCAGGTCGATCGCCTGCGTGAAGAGTTCGCCATCTACGCTATCGGCACAGGCCGTATCTGCGTGGCGGCGCTTAATCGCGCCAACCTCGACCGTGTGGTCGAGGCGGTCGCGGCGGTCAGCCAGTAAACTATCCCGTTACTTCGTGCCCATCCCGGTTTTTGCCGGGATGCGGCTCCTTTGTCGTCTATCGGACCCTGCATGTTCTTTCGCAACCTGACCCTGTTCCGTTTTTCCGCCGTTGTCGCCGATGACTTGCAGCGCCTGGAAGAGGCCCTGGCCGAGCATAGGCTGCGCCCCTGCGGTCCGCTGGAAATGGGTACTAAGGGTTTCGTGCCGCCGGTGGGGCGGGGCGAGGAAGCGGCCATGACCCATGTGGTCAAGTCCTGCACCCTGGTTACCGTAGGCAGCGAAGACAAGCTGTTGCCGTCGTCTGTGGTCAATGACGAACTGCAACGCAAGGTGCAGAAGATCGCCGAGGAAGAAGGCCGTAAGGTCGGTGGCCGCGAGCGCAAGCGCCTGAAGGAAGACCTGCTCACCGAGCTGCTGCCACGCGCCTTCGTGCGCAGCTCGCGCATGTCCGCCTATGTGGATCGCAAGCATGGCTGGCTGGTGCTGGACACCTCCAGTCGCAAATCCGCCGAGAACGCGCTGACGCAGATCCGCGAAGCCCTTGGCAGCTTCCCCGCCGTGCCGTTGGCACCGGAGGAGGGCCCCAGAGTGCTGATGACCGACTGGCTGACGACCGGCAATCTGCCCGGGGGGCTGGCCCTGGGCGACGAGTGCGAACTGCGCGACCCCGCCACGGCCAACGGTGCCATCGCCCGCTGCCGCCGCCAGGACCTGGAGAGCGAGGAGGTCAAGGAGCACCTGCGCAACGGCAAGCAGGTCTTCCAGCTCGGTCTCACCTTCGATGAGCGGATCAGCTTCGTCCTGGGCGAAGACCTGATCGTGCGCAAGCTCAAGTTCCTCGATGCCGTGCTGGATGAGCTCGGTGACAGTCAGCAGGATGCCGCGGCTGAAATGGACGCACGTTTCGCCTTGCTCTCGCTCGAGCTCGAGCGCTTGCTGGGCAAGCTGGAGGAATGGTTCGGCCTGCCGCGTCCCGCTGACAGCTGAGACGCTGCGTCATCGCCCGGTCTTGGGAGCGAGCCAGAATGCCCTTATGGACCGTCCTTCAGGCTCTTTCGGGAACCTGAACGAGCCTGCCCGGACAGGGATGACAAGTTTTTCAGACCTTACCCTGCACAATGCCGGAATCGCGCCAGCAGTGCCTCAACCCGGCGTAGAGTAGAAAGTCCCTTCAGGGGCACACGTTGCAACGGGCAGAAACGGGAAAGACCATGGCGCAGCATCTTGAAGGCGACTGGTTGGAACTGGCCACCTCCGGTGGCAACGTCATTCGTGTGCTCAAGGCCATGCATCCGCGTTCGCGGCGCCTGCGCCTGACGGTGACGCCCAAGGGCGCACGCGTGTCCTATCCCAATGGCACCCATCCGGCACAGGTCAACGCCTTCCTGCGCAGCCATGCCGACTGGCTGGAGCAGAAGCTCGAAGAACTGCACCTGGTCACCAAGCCGTTGCCGCCACTCAAGCTCGGCCACGCGACCGATTTCCCCTTTCGCGGTGAAACCACCCAGCTCCAATGGGCTGAAGGCCCCTATCCGAAAGTGGAGCCCTTCGAGGGTGGCCTGACGCTGATCATTCCACGCCCCCACACACGTGCTTTACCCGTCGCGCGCGGCCTGCTCGCTTCGTACTTCGAAGCGCAGATCCGTCGCGACGTGTCTCGCTGGCTAGCCGGCTATGTACCACAACTTGGTCTGGCGCCTACCGCCTTGCGGATTCGTCCGATGAAGAGCCTGTGGGGCAGTCTGGACACTCGTGACCGCATCAACCTCGACCTCGCGCTGGCGCTCGCGCCACCGGCGGCATTGCGCTACGTGCTTGCCCATGAGTTGTGTCATTTGAAAGTGCGCAGTCATTCGCGTCGTTTCTGGGTGCAGGTCGAGGGCCTGTTTCCCGAGTGGCGCGAGCAGCGTGACTGGTTGAGACATAACGGCGCCATTCTCAAGGCGGAGCTCGACCGGCTGATTGCCGACGTGGCCGATTGATCCGCGTATCCCATGCGCTCCTGCCGGGTGGAGTAGCCCAGCAGGGGCGTGTTGATACGATCTGGTTGCCTGCACTCTTGTTGACGTGCCCGTGTAAGACCAAGGGCGCGTGCGGCCGGGACGTGATCTGCTTATCCAGGCCATGCACGAGGCATGGATGCCCTGGCTTGTCGGCCTGCTGACCACTCATCACGGGGCGACCCTGCCTTCAGCAGGCTCGCCGACCGGTAGTTCATGGCGCGTCCGGTATGATTGGCGCTATCCATGAGCAGGAAATCCATCGTCATGAGCAACGCGCCCTTGCATGTCGTGATTCTCGCCGCTGGCGAAGGCAAGCGCATGAAATCCAGGCTGGCCAAGGTGTTGATGCCGCTGGCCGGTCGTCCCTTGCTGGGGCATGTGATCGAAGCGGCTCGTGCGTTGCAGCCCGCGGCGATCCACGTCGTCTATGGCTACAACGGCGACCAGGTTCGCGGCGCCTTTGCTGACCAGACAGATCTACGCTGGTCCTTGCAGGCCGAGCGCCTGGGAACCGGGCATGCCGTGGCACAGGCGATGCGTGACGTGCCGGGCCATGCACGCGTACTCGTGCTGTATGGCGATGTTCCCCTGACTCGCGTGCAGACCTTGCAACGCCTGGTTGCAGGCGAAGGCGCACTCAAACTGCTCACCACGCGCCTTGCCGATCCGCAAGGCTATGGTCGCGTGTTACGCGATGGCAACGGAGCGGTGCGTGCGGTGGTAGAGGAAAAAGACGCCGACGACAATCAGCGCGCGATCAACCTGATCAACACGGGTATCGTGTCGGCCGAAGCCGGAGCGCTGCGCCGCTGGCTCGGAAAACTCGATCGCAATAATGCGCAAGGTGAGTATTACCTCACCGACATTTTTGCGATGGCGGCTGATGAAAGCCGTCCGGCATCGAGCATCGAGTGCGATGATCCCGTCGAGGCGGCCGGTGCCAACAATTCTTGGCAATTGACCGAATTGGAGGCGCAGTATCGTCAGCGCAGTGCACGCGCACTGGCTACCGAGGGCGTGCGCATGGCCGATCCCGCGCGGCTGGACGTGCGCGGCGTGGTCAAGGCCGGTAGTGATGTCGAACTCGATATCGACGTGATTCTCGAAGGTGAAGTCACCCTGGGCGATGATGTGCGCATCGGCCCGTTCTGCCGTATTCGCAACGCGCGTCTTGCTGCTGGCACCGTGGTGCTGGCCCATTGCGATATCGAAGGCATCGTTACCCACGGGCCTTGCATCATCGGTCCATTCGCGCGCCTGCGCCCAGGCACGGAACTGGCCGCCGGTGTGCACGTGGGCAACTTTGTCGAAGTCAAGAAATCCATCATTGGCCAGAACAGCAAGGCCAATCACCTGAGCTACATCGGCGATGCGCACATTGGCCGTGGCGTCAACGTTGGCGCAGGTACCATTACCTGCAACTACGACGGCGTGAACAAGTCACTCACGCGTATCGAAGATGGCGTATTCGTTGGGTCCAACAGTGCTCTGGTTGCACCGGTGACCATTGGCGCGATGGCGACGATCGGTGCCGGGTCAGTGATCACCAAGGACGCGCCTCCCGGTGAACTCACCCTGTCGCGTGGACGCCAGACCACCTATGCCGGCTGGAAGCGACCGACCAAAAGGCCGGAGTGAGGCGGGGCCTGCAGCGTTGCAAAGGGTATAGAGGAAGAACAATCGCTGGCGTGTGGTCGCCTGGCTATCACAGCCCGCCGCCCGCGCGCTTCCCGTTGTTTGTGCATGCTGCGTCAACATGTGTTGGCACTCGCGGTTCAGCCAATACATCAGAAAATAGCCATAGGGAGTGCTCTCTTCACGGTCGCAAGTCGTGTTGGACTCCATGCTAGTATTTAAGGTCGCCCTTGCGGCAATGCGGACACACAGGACCCATGAGTGAACAGAACCCGACACAGCGTGAACTGGCCAGCCTGATCGTCGAGTCGCTCAATCTGGAGACGGTCAAGCCCGAGGATATCCAGGCCGATGCTCCGTTGTTTGGTGGCGATCTGGGGCTGGATTCCATCGACGCGCTGGAAATCGCCCTGGCCGTATCCAAGCGCTACGGGTTTCAACTGCGATCGGACAACCCTGATAACGGACGTATATTCGCGAGCTTGCGCAATCTCTCAGAGTACGTCGAACAGCATCGAACGGCCTGACCCGTGAGGCTTGCATCGCCATGAGCACTGACGGCTTTGTTCTCGCATTCGGCATTTCATCCGATCATCCCTGTCTGCCCGGGCATTTCCCCGGACATCCGTTGGTTCCCGGTGTCATGCTGCTGGAGCAGGTTGCGTTGGCGCTGTACCAATGGCGGCGCCTTCGCCTGACCCAGGTGATCGAGGCCAAGTTCGTCGCTCCCTTGCTGCCTGGCGAACAGGCTGAGGTGTCGTTGAACGAAAGCGGCGAGCGTATTCGTTTCCAGATTGCCCGGGATGGCCAATGCCTGGCCAAGGGCATCGTTGCCGGAGCGGCCGCATGAGCGGGCATTGGCGCGATCGCCCTGAAGGCGGCGGGCGCGCGGCGATCTGGATGATTCGCGCGGCCGCCCTGTATGGTGGCCGTCGCTTTGCGCACAGCATCCTATGGCCGGCCACGCTCTATTTCATGCTCAGGCGAGGGCCGGAACGCCGTGCCGCGGGTCAGTTTCTGTCGCGCGCACTGGGAAGGCGAGCCGCGCTCGGCGAGGTATTTCGCCTGCTGCTCCGCTTTGGGCAGACCCAGGTGGACCGAATTTTCTTCCTGGCGCGTGGCGAGCGCGGATTCGATATCGCCGTGGAAGGCATTCCAGCCTTGTTGGAAAGCGTTGACCAAGGACGTGGCGTTCTGCTGATCGGATCGCATCAGGGTAGTTTCGAAGCCTTGCGTGCCCTGAGTTCGCGTCGTCCGGATCTTGGCTTGCGCGTGGTGCTGGACAAGCAGAAGACGCCCGCCATGACCTCGTTGCTGGAAGAACTGGCGCCGCATGTTGGTGCCTGTGTGATCGATGCCGCCTTGGGGGGAACATCGGTGACTCTTGCGGTTTCGGAAGCCTGCCAACGCGGTTCACTGGTGGCGCTGCTGGCCGATCGCGGTCGTGAAGGCGAGCCGCACCGAAGTGCTCCTTTCCTGGGGAAACCTGCACCGTTTCCGGTCGGTCCCTGGCTGCTTGCACATGCCCTGAAAGTGCCGGTGGTGTTGTGTTTCGGCTTGTACGAAGGCGGTAACCGGTATCGCCTGATTTTCGAGCGCTTCGCCGACTGCATCGACATTCCGCGTCATCAGCGGTCGCAAATGCTCGACGCGGTTATCGCACGCTACGCGGCCCGGGTAGAGCATTACGCGCGCACTGAGCCGTACAACTGGTTCAACTTCCATGATTTCTGGCAGGAGGCGGACACGCCAGAACTGCCCGCCATGGTAGTGGCGCAGCCTGAGCACGCCGATGCCTGATTTGCCCAAAGCCGACTGGGCGCACCTGATTCCCCATGCCGGGAACATGTGTCTGCTCGACGTCGTGCGCGATTTCGACGATACCTCGATTCATGCAGCGAGCCTCGGCCATCGCGATCATGATCATCCGCTACGTAGCGAGCATGGCCTGCATGCCGTTCATCTGGCCGAATACGGCGCGCAAGCGGTTGCGGTGCATGGCGCGCTGATGGCGCGGCAAGCCGGGCATGAGGAGGTTCGCCCGGGCCGACTCGTCAGTTTGCGCGATGTATTGCTCACCCTTGATCGCATCGATACGCTTTCTGAGGCGATCGACGTCCACGCCGAACGCCTCTATGCGGACGACGCGGGCGCACAATACATCTTTCGCATAGAGCACGCAGGCAATCTGCTGGCTTCTGGACGGGTGGCGGTCATCCACCCGCGTGCTTAGCATCGCCGATTACGTTGCTGCCGGCATCGCCGACCACCACGGGGATGGCGCGCGAGCGACGGTAGGCGCGACGGATGTCACCATGGTGAAGCACCTGGCCCACGGTGTAAGAGGTGATGCGCATCACGTCACGAACAGGGCTGAAATGGCTGAGCCGGAACTCGCCCTCGTAGCGTGAGGCAATCGGCACCGAGACCACGCCGACATGTCGCTCGCGTGATGCGGCGATAAGCACGGCTGCCTCGAAGACGAAATTCTGTGCCGGCAGGTCGGCCAGATCCAACACCTCCCGTGGATACCAGCGCTGCCCGCTTTGCGTGTCGGCGACCGGTTGCGCACAGGCCCAGGAAATGCCCCAGTCGGCAAATGCATTGGCAAAACGCCGTCCCTTGGGCTGCTGATGACGATCGAGCATGCGCGCCCCTATGACGATATGCCCGGGGTAACGTTTCGCCGCCTGCACGATGCGTGGTATGTCCGACGCCAGGTGCTGGCCATCGCCATCCATGGTGATGACTGCATCGAAATTCTGGCGAAGCGCTTCGCGAAAGCCGGTGCGTAGCGCTTCGCCTTTGCCGCGGCGTGTTTCATGGCGCAGCAGGGTTACCGGAAAGCGTCGCACGATGTCGAGCGTGCCATCGTCCGAGCCATCATCGACCACGATGACGGGAACGCGTAGCCCGATGACCGATTGGAGCACGCGTCCGATAGCCACCTCTTCGTTGAGGCAGGGAATGATCACGCACCAGCGAGGTGAGTAGGCGTTCAAGGGATGATCTCCGTATGCACATCCAAATGTGCCGAAGGTGCCAGCGCGATGGCGGCGCGGCCGCCATCCGTGGCTAACATGGTCAAGAGTGGCAACGCGTGCGCGCTGGCGTTGTCGAGATACTGGGCACGCAGTGCGCTTGGTATCTCGTCCGTGTCGTGTGCCTGGCCGTCGCCGATTCGCAGAAGCATGCTGGCGCGGCTGCGCGCGGTGCGTTGTGGCGACAGCACCAGTGCGCAGCCGAAGGACTGGGTGCAGCCGGTCAGTTCGTTCAGTGCGCCAGTGCCGGCGATGTCGCTGCATACCAGCAAGGTGCTGCGCTGGTCGGCTTCCATCTGAATGGCTGCCTCCAGCAGCGCCGTGCCAAAACTGACCGGCCCCGCGCAGATCGCCGTGGACGGAGCGCGACAGCCGGTGGCGATCGTCCAATAGCCGACGGGAGCGTTGTGCACGGAATTGTGAAACCGCGTCGGCGACAGGCTCGTCGGCGACTGCGCCAGGGTCTGGCACATGTAGTCGGTGATCACATGATCACCATGCGCCGATGCAAAGATGCAGGCCAGCTGACTCTGGTCGGCCCCACTCATGTCGATCGCCTGGCCGGCGACCTCGATAGCCAGCAGCACGCTTTCCGGAGCGCGGCGCCGTTCGTTCGCAGACAAGCGATCAGCAGGCGGACGCGTGGACGTCGCCATCTCCGGCATGCCTCCTGATAGCGTGTCGCGCAAGGCGTTAAAGTGCGGCCAGGAAGCCGACCACAAGCCGATCCCTTCGACGTGGATACGTAGCGCGCTCATGCGCGTTGCTCGACGCCGGCGAAAGCCAGGCAGATATTGTTGCCGCCGAAACCGAACGAATTGCTCAGCGCGACGTTGATGGATCGCTGCTCCCGCTGCCATGCCCACTGCGGGCCGCAATCGGCATCGGGATCGACGCAGCCGGCATTACCGGGCACGTTGCTTTCGCGCATGGCGAGCAAGGCGATCACGGCTTCGACGATGCCGGCAGCTCCGAGCGTATGGCCGGTCAGCGCCTTGGTGGAGCTGGCGCGCGTGCTGGCCGGGAACGCGCGCGATATGAGTTGCGCTTCCACTTCATCGTTCTTGTGCGAGGCGGTGCCGTGCAGGTTGATGTAATCCACATGCGCCGGTTCCAGCCCGGCACGCGCCAGTGCATCGCGCATGGCCAGTTCCGCACCCAGCCCTTGCGGATGTGGCGTGGACATGTGGTGGGCATCGCTCGATTCGCCGTAACCGACCAGTCGGGGTGCCTGGGGGGCCATGTCGGCGCGTTCGAGCAGCGCGAAGCCGGCCGCTTCGCCGATCGAGATGCCATTGCGGGCGCGGTCAAAGGGACGGCAAGGTTCGGGCGAGATCAATTCCAGCGCGTTGAAACCGAACAAGGTGCTGTCGCATAGCGTGTCCACACCGCCCACGATGGCCGCGTCGACCAAGCCCAGGCGCATCATGCGCTCGGCGTGCGCGAACGCCTTGGCGCTGGATGAACAGGCGGTCGATACCGTAAGCGCCGGTCCGGTCAGGCCCAATGCCTTGGCCACGAAACCTGAAAGCGAATCGGGCGAGTGAATCGCGCGCCGACGAAGATCGGCGGGAATACGCCCGGTTTCGTCCAGGCGCCGATAGGCTTCTTCGGTTGCACCAACGCTGGCGGTGGACGTGCCCAGCACCAGTGCCACGCGCGTCGGGCCGTAATGATCCCGGGCTGTCTGCGCCGCCTCCAGGAAGCCGTCCTGCTGCAGGCCAACCCAGGCCAGGCGGTTGTTGCGGCAGTCCCAGGCGGCCAGTGCGTCGGGCAATACCGGCTGCTCGATGCCGTCCACCCGGCCGATCCAGCACGGCAGCGGTTCGCTGCTGAAGTCGTTCGGCCGCAGTCCACTACGCCCCGATGCCAGGGCGTCGCGGTGGGAGTCCAGGCCCCGCCCTAGCGCCGACGTGGCGGTGAAGGCGGTGATGGCCAGGGCGGGAATCGGGTAGGGCATGGTGGATGCCTGTGTGACGCTTTGTTTTGGCAACGTGTCAGCTCGATGACATGGCGGAGCCTGCGGCTATCCTCGCCTAGAAACCGTGAACGGCGACCTTGCGCTAGCGCACTCCTTCGCGACGCCGCGCCGCACCCGCCCCCTGGTGCGGGCTTGTTAAGCTGCGCGCAGTTCTTTATCGACACGACGCCATGAGCCAACAAGCCGATCTCGCCGAAACCTTCCTGCGTGAGCTCCAGGACCGCATCTGCCTCGCGGTGGAGCGATTGGATGGGCAGGCCACATTCGTGGAAGATGCCTGGACTCGCGAAGCCGGTGGTGGTGGGCGTACCCGGGTGCTGCGCGACGGCTCGCTGTTCGAACAGGCGGGCGTCAATTTCTCGCGCGTCCATGGCAACAAGCTGCCACCCAGTGCTACGGCCCATCGCCCGGACCTGGCTGGCGGCAGCTTTGTGGCGACCGGCGTGTCGCTGGTCCTGCACCCGCGTAATCCCTACGTGCCGACCACGCACGCCAATGTGCGCTATTTCGAGGCGAGCAAGCCAGGCGTCGAGCCGGTATGGTGGTTCGGCGGCGGCTTCGACCTGACGCCCTTCTATCCCTTCGATGAGGACGTGCGCCATTGGCATGGCGTGGCGCGCGACCTGTGCGCGCCGTATGGCGAGAATGTATATGGGCAATACAAGCGCTGGTGCGACGAGTATTTCTTCCTCAAGCATCGCAACGAGACTCGCGGCGTGGGCGGATTGTTCTACGACGACCTCAACGAAGGCGGCTTCGAGCGCTGCTTCGATTTCACCCGCGACGTCGGCCAGGGGTTTCTCGATGCCTACCTGCCCATCGCCCAGCGTCGCCGCGATACGCCCTATGGCGAGCGCGAACGCGAATTTCAGCTTTATCGCCGGGGCCGCTACGTGGAGTTCAACCTCGTCTACGACCGTGGCACCCTGTTTGGCCTGCAATCGGGCGGCCGCACGGAATCGATCCTGATGAGTCTGCCTCCCCGCGTGCGTTACGAGTATGCCTACCAGCCGCAAGCAGGCAGCCCGGAAGCCCGATTGGCGGAATATCTGCAGCCGCGCGAGTGGATCTGATTCACTGAGGCCGCCGCCCAAGGCGGCTGTAAGGACGCTCGATACGCTCGCTGTCAATGGTCAACAGGAATAGCCTGAGTGATGAGGCTTTCCTGTTGACAGGACGCGAAGCGGCCGGTTTTACCCTTCACAGCCCGCATCAGCGGGCGACTTTTCCAGTCACGGTCTCTCCCCGCTGAACTTCTTCGCCGTCGCGCCTTTTACTTCGCCGATCTGGGCCGAGTCGCTGACATAAAGCTCGACGTCGCGGCGGAATTCCAGGGTGCCCTGGACCACGGCGTGCGGGCCGATCACGATGTGGGGCAGGCGATGGCTGGAGGTATGCCAGCCGCCGGGCTTGTCGACCAGAATGCCGCCTTCCACGCGCGAGTCCGCGCCTACGGTGATGTCGCCATTGACAGTCTGGATGCCGCCGGCGACATGCGATTTGTCCAGTGAGATCGAGCCGTTGACGTTCGTTGCGCCGCCCAGCACTTCGGCGCCGCGGCCCAGGTTGATGCTGCCATTCGTCGCCTCCACGCCCTTGCTGACATGCGCCTGGGCGCCGAGCGTGATACTGCCATTGACGGTTTCCACCTTGGTGGCCGTGGCGCGGTCATCCAGTTCGATTTCGCCATTGACGGTGCTGGCTTTTTCCACCGTCGCGCCAGAGGCGATACTCACGCCACCATTGACGGTGCTGACGTTGCCGGCATGCTGGCCCGAGGCGACGTCGACCGATCCATTGATCTTGTCGATGTTATCGCTCGCATGGGCCGTGGCAACCAGGGACAAGGAAAGAGCGAGGGCAAGCAGGGTACGGCGCATGATGGGACTCCAGGAGCGGGATGTGATCGTAGGATGCCGCGCCGGGCGCACGGGTTTAGCATGACTAATGGGGGAGAAGCCCCTTGGGAGAAATCCTGTCCCGTTTTACTCTTCATCCTTTCCGGGCGCTCTTGCCACCCGTCTCTCCCCACGGAACCGCTCATGCATAGACTCGTACTCATCCGCCACGGCCAATCTCAGTGGAACCTGGACAACCGCTTCAGCGGCTGGGCAGACGTGGACCTCACGGCCCAGGGCGTCGCCGAAGCCCAGGAGGCAGGCAAGCTGCTCAAGGAGGCCGGTTTTGGTTTCGATGTGGCGCATACCTCGGTACTCAAGCGCGCGGTGCGTACGCTGTGGCACGTGCAGGATGCGATGGATCTGATGTGGATTCCGGTGGTGACCGACTGGCGCCTCAACGAGCGCCACTATGGCGGCCTGACGGGGCTCAACAAGGCCGAGACCGCCGAGAAGTACGGCGAGGACCAGGTCAAGATCTGGCGTCGCAGCTATGACATTCCGCCGCCGCCGCTTGATCGCGACAAGAACGAATCCGTACACGATCCGCGTTATGCCGCGCTCGATGCCAAGGACATACCTGATACCGAGTGTCTCAAGGATACCGTGGCCCGTGTTCTGCCGTACTGGCACGACGTGCTGGCACCGGCCATCCGTGCCGGCCGGCGCGTGGTCGTGGCCGCGCATGGCAATTCGCTGCGAGCGTTGGTGAAGTACCTGGACAACATCTCCGACGATGACATCGTCGAGCTAAACATCCCCAATGGGGTGCCGCTGGTGTATGAGTTCGATGCTGAGCTCAAGCCGATTCGGCACTACTACCTGGGGGACGCCGCCGTGATCGAGGCCAAGATGGCTGCCGTGGCCAATCAGGGCAAGGCCAAGGCCTGAGTCAAAGGCTATGTCGCTGCTGACAGTTGTCACGGCCATGGCCGTCGCAGCGTCAGTGGCGCGGCCCGGAAGTTCGCTCTACGCTTATCGGCATTCCCTGGTGAGTGAATGCCGATGACTCCGCAAATGGTGGCCCCCATGATCATGGGGCCGTTGATAGCGTTTATGGTGTGGCGTCGTGTGCGCCGCACCTTCGGGCCGCAGCCCGTGCAACGTCGGCGCATGATGTTCCGTATCGCGGTGCTGCTCATCCTGGGCGGGCTTATTTCGCTAAGCGGCCTGCGTGATATCCGGCTGCTGGAGGGCATGCTTGGCGGCGTACTGGCCGGCGCCGCCCTGGGTGTAGTTGGTCTGCGCCTGACGCGCTTTGAGCGCAATGCCGCCGGTGAAGACGTCTACATTCCCAATCCCTGGATCGGTGGTCTGCTGACCGCCTTGCTGGTCGGCCGCCTGATCTGGCGGTTTGCCACGGTAGGCATGGTGGCGGGCGCGGCCACACCACCCCATGCGCCCCCCTTGGGCAACAGCCCGCTCACCCTGCTGGTCTTTGGCCTGACGGTGGGCTACTACGTGGCCTATTTTATCGGCTTGCTGATACACCATCGCCGGTTCGAGCAGACCAGGCCCATGCCGCCACCGCTGAAGTCTTGAGGCGGGTGCCTAGAGCGCGTCGTTGTCCAACTCGCCCGTGCGGATGCGGATCAACTGTTCGAGCGGGCTGACGAAGATCTTGCCGTCGCCGATCTTGCCGGTGCGCGCGGCGTTCTGGATCGCCTCGACCACCCGATCGACCTGGTCGTCGGCCACGGCGACCTCGAGCTTGATCTTGGGCAGGAAGTCGACCACGTATTCGGCGCCACGATAGAGCTCGGTATGGCCTTTCTGGCGGCCGAAGCCCTTGACCTCGGTCACGGTGATGCCTTGCACGCCAACCTCGGCCAGGGCCTCGCGCACATCATCCAGCTTGAACGGCTTGATCACCGCCACCACGAGCTTCATAAATCCGCTTCCTGTCGTCTAAGGGAAAGCATTTTGCCTGTCTTGAGGCCACCTGTCGCCAGCCCGCGCCTCTTGTAGGAAAATTCCTACATTCACTAGTGGAGCACGCTGATGGCGTTGGAATTCTGTAGTCATTTAAGCTTTTATTCGACAAGTTCGAGGCGCCTCCCATGATGGACAGGCAGGATATCGACCAACTTGCCCTGCGACTTGTTTCGTTGGTTCCGCCAGGACTGGCAGAGGCGCATAAGGATTTGCGCGCCAATTTTAGCGATGTCCTGGCACAAGGATTGCGCCGCCTCGATCTAGTCACCCGCGAGGAGTTCGACGTTCAAAGCCAAGTGCTGGCTCGCACACGAGCCAAGGTGGAAGAACTGGAACGCCGCGTGGCAGCTTTAGAGGCTAACGCTCAGGGGTAAGCCGGTTGGGTGGCTTATCAGGCGGTAGCCCACTTTCCGGGAGCCGCCCCCGATCGTCACCCTCACCCCGAGAATGGTCGGGGGCGGCTGTTTTACGGTTGCGTAGGAGCCACAGGGATGTCGCACAGTCGCAACCATCTCATCTTCGTCTATCGATCCCCGCTGATTTCGGCTGCGGAGGTTCGTGCTGCCCCATGAGCTTAGCCGTCACATTGAGTCGCGCCCAGGAAGGGGTCGCCGCGCCGCAGGTGATGGTCGAGGTGCATCTGTCGGGTGGCCTGCCGGGAACGCATATCGTCGGACTCCCCGAAGCGGCCGTGCGCGAAGCACGTGATCGCGTGCGCGTGGCAATCCAGAGCGCGGCATTCGAATACCCCAACCGTCGCGTCACGGTAAACCTGGCACCCGCTGAACTCCCCAAGGATGGCGGGCGCTTCGACCTGGCCATCGCCCTGGGCATTCTTGCCGCAGGCGGCCAGGTGCCGCGCGAGAAGCTCGACGACTGTGAATTCCTCGGCGAACTGGCCTTGTCCGGTGCGCTCCGTGGCGTGTCCGGCGTGCTGCCTGCGCTGATGCGGGCAAGGGCACGCGGGCGCCGGGTCGTGGTGCCGCGTGCCAATGCGTCCGAGGCGGCGTTGATCTCCGAGGTCGACGTGCGCGTGGCCGACTCGCTCTCGGACGTTTGCGGCTGGCTGCATGGCTCGAAGGATCTGCCAGCACCGTCCAGCGCGATGCAGCAGGACACGGACATCCTGGGGCCCGACCTGTCCGACGTGCGTGGGCAGCTTCAGGCCAGGCGAGCGCTGGAGATCGCGGCCACGGGCGGCCACCACCTGCTCCTGCTCGGGCCGCCCGGTACGGGCAAGACCATGCTGGCCGAGCGATTGCCAAGCATTCTGCCGCCCCTGACCGAATCCGAAGCACTGGAGACCTGCGCGATCCTTTCCGTGGCAGGTCAGGTCGTAGATCCGCAACTATGGCGGCGCCGGCCATTCCGGTCGCCGCACCATACCGCGTCGGCCGTGGCCCTGGTCGGCGGGGGTTCTGATCCGCGCCCCGGTGAAATTTCCCTGGCCCACAATGGTGTGCTGTTTCTCGACGAATTGCCCGAATTCAGTCGCCATGTGCTGGACGTCCTGCGCGAACCCCTGGAATCGGGGCAAATCGTGATTTCGCGCGCCGCGCGCCAATCCACGTTTCCCGCGCAGTTTCAACTGGTGGCCGCGATGAATCCTTGCCCGTGCGGATATGCCGGTGATCCGCGTGAGCGTTGTCGCTGCACGCCTGACCAGATCCAGCGCTATCGAAACCGCGTATCGGGCCCGCTGCTTGATCGCATCGACCTGGCCGTGGAAGTACCGCGCGTGCCGGTCTCGGAAATCGGCGCGCCGCGCAGCCGCCAGGACGAGGACTCGGCCACGGTCAGGGCGCGCGTGTTGCGCGCCAGGCATCAGGCCCTCATGCGCTCGGGTCGTCCGAATGCGGAAATCAGTACGCGCGAACTCGAACGCGATTGCGCTTTGGGGCCGGCCGAGCGGCGTTGGTTCGATGCTGCCTTGGAGCGCCTGGGGCTGTCCGCGCGGGCGTATCACCGCACCTTGCGAGTAGCGCGCACCATCGCCGATCTCGATGGTGGTGCCGCTGCGCTGGATCGCGGGCACCTGGCCGAAGCGCTGCAGTATCGGCGGCTCTGACACCCGGCGCACATTCCGGGTTCAGCTTGAGCCTCGGCTGGCTCCGGCAAGATCAACCATCGGCGGTGTGCCGAACATGCGCTTGTATTCCCGGCTGAACTGCGAAGTGCTGGCATAGCCCACTGCATAGGCCGCGCCGGACACGTTCGCGCTGCCGGCGGCCAACAACTTACGGGCCTCCAGCAGGCGTACATGGCGTTGGAACGCAATCGGACTGTAGCCTGTGACCGCCTTGAAATGGCGATGAAATGACGTAAGGCTCATGCCGACGGAGGCAGCCAGTTCGGATACGACAAAGGGCTTTTCCTGATTGGCGCTACTTCGCAAGGCCACCGGCGCGCGTATTGTGATGATAAGCAGTGGGCTGGGGTCCATCGCACTGACCGGCGACATGAAAGCCCCGATCTGGGGCCTGCACGCGACCGGTTATTTCGCGTCCAAGACTGCCCTGAACATGTTCACCGTCAAGCTAGCCAAGGAGCTATTGAACGAAGGCATCAAGGTCAACGCGGCGTGCCCGGGCTCGGTGGTCACTGACATGGGCGGCCCAATGGCGCCGCGCACCGTCGAGCAGGGCGCGGTGATCGCCATTCGCCTCGCCTCGCCACGCTGGGTTGGATGGGACCAACAGGCGGGTTTTTCCATGATGGAGAGGGTCCAGGCTTGGCTCCTTACGGGTGGTAAGACAACCCGTGAACAGGAGTCATTCCAGACTTGGCATCACGTCGTTCAACGCGGCGCCCTGGCCGATGTGAATGCGAGCGTGTCGTCGAATGACACCTGCGCGGCCTTGTCGCTCGTGGGCACTCAGCGAGGCATTGAGTCGCAAGATCAAACCGCCCCAGGTCCATCGAGCCAGTTCATTCAATTCGCCCAGGTCGGCCAGCACCTGGGCGCCGATCGGGTTCGGTCACCGCTTGCGGAAAGACAGTCGATCCAGTGTCTCGAAAAGATGCCGCGGATAATTCTTCAGGTGTCCGGCGCATGCATCGATCGCGTCGGTTACGCTATGGAGGTACCGTTTCTGGGGACAGGCTTGAGTGGATGGATGGCTTGGCGGCAACGGTGATGAAGCCCGTGTCGTCCAGTGAAAACATATCGATACGAGGGGAGCGCCAGGGATGATGACGATATGAGTGGCGTCGCCAGCAACGACGGGTGGCGCCCGCTTCGGCGATGGGAAAAGGCGGTATTCACGATTCTGGGTGGAGCGCTGCTGGCCTGGGCGGGTTGGCATGGGATACAGACTGCGCGATTCCTGGCGCGCAGCATCCATGTGACCGGTACGATCGTTGCCAACAGTGGGCACCCACGCATCCACTTCAAGGCTACGGACGGTCGCGATATCGAGTTTGTGCAGAACGGCGGCGCCTGGGGTGATGCCGGCGACGCCATGACCGTGGTCTACGACGCCAGCAACCCGAAGGGTTCCGCGCATGCCGATACCTTCCTTGCCTTGTGGGGACAAGTCATTTTCTGCCTTCCCATGGCACTGGGCCTGTTAGCCGCGGCGTTCCTGGGTGGCCAGATAAGGTACAGGGCGATCAGATAGGTAAAGTCGCTTGCCGTGAGGTCGCCACTCGCGGCGTCGCGGTTTCAGGGCATTGCCCCATCGAGAGCCCGGGCGTCCTGGCGCCGGTCCGTCCGCAAGCTGTTCGCTGCGCTGCTTGAGTACCCAGGGGCTGGCGATTCATCACGATTCATCACGCGACGGACCCGATGCCACGACCGAGATGCGCCTATGAGCAATTAATGTACTTCTGAGTATTGACTTGGATCGTGGCAGAGGTATTATTTGCACCGGCGAGTTCTTTAATGAGCTCCTGCCCCCGCCACCCCGGTATCGGTCCCCCCCTCCCCCCGCCCGATACCGGGGCTTGGCCTTCTCTTTCGTATCCCTTCGATAGACTGTTTGCACTCAGGCGCTTCATGCTTCGCGCCTACGCTTTCTTGGCGTAGTTGCTGACACCATGGGTTTGAACCAGGCTCAGCGGTACAAGGGCTGGTATGTAAGGGACCCCACATGACACTTGAACTCGGGCTGGCGCTGGCCGGCATGCTCACCATCGGCTTTTTTGCGCAATGGCTGGCTTGGCGCGTCAAATTGCCGGCCATTCTCTTCCTGCTGCTGGCAGGTATCGTGCTGGGGCCGTTAACGGGGGTGCTGAAGCCTGACGCGCTACTTGGGGAATTGCTGTTTCCAGTGGTGTCCCTTTCGGTGGCACTGATCCTGTTCGAGGGCAGTCTGAGCCTGCGCTTCCATGAACTGCCGGATATCGGCCATGTCGTGCGTGGTCTGGTGAGCTATGGCGCCATCGTCGCGTTGCTGCTGCTGGCAGTGGTAGCGCACTACGTGGCCGGCTTGAGCTGGGAGATCTCGCTGCTGTTTGGTGCATTGACCTGCGTGACTGGCCCAACCGTGATCGCGCCGATGTTGCGCACGGTGCGCCCGAATGCGCGTATCGCCAACGTGTTGCGTTGGGAAGGCATCGTGATCGATCCGCTCGGCGCGCTGTTCGCCGTGCTCGCGTATGAGGCCATCGTCTCGCATCGCCAGGGGCATACGATCGGCGTGTTCCTGTGGACCGTGGTCTGCGGCGCGGGCGTCGGTGCCTTGGCCGCCTGGGGCCTGGGCAACCTGTTGCGTCGCCAGTTGATCCCGGAGTATCTGCAAGCGTATGGCGCGATGGTGGCGGTGCTGCTGGCTTTCAGTCTCTCCAACGCGGTGGCGCATGAGTCGGGTCTGCTGGCGGTGACGATCATGGGCATCGCGTTGGGCAACATGCGCCACGTGCATATCGATCACATCCTGGATTTCAAGGAAAACCTCACCACCGTGCTGGTGTCGAGCCTGTTCATCCTGCTGGCCGCACGCCTGCAATGGCCGTCATTCGGCATGCTTTGGGCTGGCTTTGTGGTGTTCCTGGCCGCGCAGTTGATCGTGCGGCCGATCACGGTGCTGGTGTCCAGCCTGGGGAGCAACCTGACCTGGCGCGAACGTGCATTGATCGCCTGGATCGCGCCGCGAGGCATCGTCGCAGCCTCCGTGTCCTCTCTGTTTGCGCTGCGCTTGAGCAGTATCGAGCATATGGCCGGTGCCGAGGCACTGGTCCCTTTGGTGTTCATCCTGATCATCGGCACGGTCGTGTTGCAAAGCGCTACGTCGCGTCCGCTTGGACTGTGGTTGAAAGTGGCCGAGCCTGAGCCGCGTGGCGTGCTGATCTTCGGTTCCGATCGGGTGGCGCGTGTCGTGGCCAAGGTATTGGCCGATGCGGGCTTTCGCGTGGTGCTTGCCGACGATCAATGGGACAACATGCGCGCCGCGCGCATGGAAGGGTTGACGACCTTCTTCGGCAACCCTGCCTCGCACTATGCCGAGCGCAACCTGGACCTCTCCGGTATTGGGCATCTGCTGGCCATGTCTACGCATGGCGAACGCAATTCGCTGGCCTGCGTGCACTATCGCCAGGAGTTCGGGCACAGCAAGGTGTATCTGCTGCGCAATCTCAACCGCGAGGAATCGACTGCGCGAGGTGCGATTGCCGAAGCCGGGGTCGCCACGGCACTGGTTTCCGATGACATGACGCACAGCCGCCTGATGGCGCTGCTCGATGAGGGCTGGCGCACCAAGTCCACCAAGATCACGGCCACGTTTGGCTGGACGCAGTTTGTGGCGCAGTACGGCCAGTCATCGATGCCGCTGTTCGGCGTGGACGAAAAAGGCGACCTGCGTATCGCCTCCTCGTCGCGACCGGTCGAGCCCAAGGCCGGTTGGACGGTCATTGCACTCATACCCCCCGAGCAGACCCGACAAGCTGAGCCGGCGACCAGCCACCCGGAGTGATTCGGGCGGCGGGTCGCGACCGTCATCGTCAAGCTGCCGAAGCGCGGCGCTGGGACTGGAACTGCGCTTCTTCAGTCGATCCCTTCAGGGCGGTGGTAGACGACTGGCCCTGCTGGATCGCCTGAGTCACCGCATCGAAGTAACCAGTACCGACTTCACGCTGGTGCTTGACCGCCGTGAAGCCCCGTTCGGCCGCAGCGAATTCCTTTTCCTGCAACTCGACGAAGGCACTCATCTGGCGGCGCGCATAGCCATGGGCCAGATCGAACATGCCGTAGTTGAGACTGTGGAAGCCGGCCAGGGTGATGAACTGGAACTTGTAACCCATCGCACCCAGTTCCTTCTGGAAGCTGGCAATCGTGGCATCGTCGAGATTCTTCTTCCAGTTGAAGCTCGGCGAGCAGTTGTAAGCGAGCATCTTGCCCGGATACTTGGCATGGATCGCCTCGGCGAAGCGGCGTGCATCGTCCAGATTTGGCTTGCTGGTCTCGCACCAGATCAGGTCGGCATAGGGTGCATAGGCAAGGCCGCGGCTGATCGCCTGGTCCAGGCCCGCCTTGACGCGGAAGAAACCCTCGACGGTACGTTCGCCAGTCAGGAATGGCTTGTCGTTGTCGTCGATATCCGAAGTCAGCAGGTCTGCGGCGTCGGCATCGGTGCGCGCGATGATCAAGGTTGGCACGCCGCAGACGTCGGCAGCCAGGCGCGCGGCATTGAGTTTGTCCACCGCTTCGCGCGTCGGTACCAGCACCTTGCCACCCATGTGACCGCACTTCTTCACCGAGGCCAGCTGATCCTCGAAATGCACGGCGGCGGCACCAGCCTCGATCATCGCTTTCATCAACTCGAAGGCATTGAGTACGCCACCGAAACCGGCTTCTGCGTCGGCCACGATCGGCACCAGCCAGTCGATCTCGTCATGACCTTCGGCGTGATGCAACTGATCGGCGCGTAGCAGCGTATTGTTGATGCGCTTGACCACCATGGGTACCGAATTGGCTGGATAAAGCGATTGGTCCGGATACATCTCGCCAGCAACGTTGGCATCGGCAGCCACCTGCCAGCCGCTGAGGTAGATCGCCTGCAAGCCGGCCTTGACCTGCTGCATCGCCTGGTTACCGGTCAACGCGCCCAGGGCATTGACGAACGGCTCGTTGTGCAGTGACTTCCACAGTCGCTCGGCACCGCGTCGTGCCAGCGAATGCTCCACGACGACCGTGCCGCGCAGGCGGGCGACTTCCTCGGCACCGTATTGGCGTTCGATGCCCGCCCAGCGGGCGTTGTTCTTCCATTCGAGCGAGATCTGGTCGGCAGTCGGCAGTTGCGTCTTCATGAGCGTGATCCTCGGATTGATGCAAGGCTTTGGGAGGCCGCGCGACGTGGCGTCGCGCGTGCGGTCGTTCAGGCGTCGAGTTCGTCGTAGGCAGGCAGTGTGAGAAAGTCGCCCAATACCGGCGAGCGCGTCATACGGCTGAGCAGTCGTGCGGCATCATCAGCGCGTCGCGCGCCGGGCAGGTCGCTTTGCGCCAGCTTGTGCGTGTGCGCAGCCAGCGCCTGTTCGAACAACGCGATATCGATCGGCGCGTGATCGGTAAACGTGACGCCGCCATGGTGCAGCCACTGCCATAGTTGCGAGCGTGCAATCTCCGCGGTGGCAGCGTCCTCCATCAGGTGATGAATCGGCACGCAGCCAAGGCCTTCCAGCCACGCCGCGGTATAGCGCAGGCTCACCTCGACATTGTTGTCGAAGCCGGCACGGCTGATCGATCCGGCGCAGGGCGCGATCAATTGGTCGCGCGTCACCGCGACGTCGGCGCGTTCCACATTCAGCTGGTTGGGCGAGGGCATGTATTTATCGAAAATAGCCTGCGCTACCGGCACAAGCGCCGGATGCGCCACCCAGGTGCCATCATGACCGGCCTGCACCTCGCGCAGCTTGTCGGCACGCACCTTCTCCATGGCCGCATCATTGGCCGCGTCGTCGCCCTTGATCGGAATCTGTGCGGCCATGCCGCCCATCGCGAATGCACCGCGACGATGGCAGGTCTGAATCAGCAATTCCGAATAGGCTTTCAGGAACGGCACGGTCATCTGCACCTGCCCGCGCTCGGGCAGCAGGCGATCGCCGTGCGCACGAAAGGTTTTCAGGTAGGAGAAGATGTAATCCCAGCGACCGCAGTTCAGGCCCACGGCGCGCTCGCGCAACGCATGCAGGATTTCATGCATCTGAAACACCGCCGGCAGCGTCTCGATCAGCACGGTGGCCTTCATCGTGTTGGCTGGCAGTTCCAGCTCCTGCTCAGCCAGCGTCATCACGTCGTTCCACAGAGCGGCCTCTTCCATCGCCTCAAGCTTGGGTAGGTAGAAGTACGGGCCGCGATCGCGCTGGGCCAGTGCGCGGGCGTTATGGAAAGCAAACAGACCGAAGTCGGCCAGGGCGCCCGACATCGGCACGCCATCGACGATTAGATGGCGCTCGGGCAGGTGCCAGCCGCGCGGCCGCACCACCAAGACGGCTGGGTTATCGGATAGCCGATAAGCCTTGCCTTCCGGCGAGGTGAAATCGATCGTGCCGGCGACCGCGTCACGCAAGTTGATCTGGCCGTCGAGCTGGTTGGCCAGGCTCGGCGAGGAGGAATCCTCGAAGTCCGCCATGAATACCTTCGCGCCAGAATTGAGCGCGTTGATGATCATCTTGCGCTCGACCGGGCCGGTGATTTCCACGCGTCGATCGCACAGCGCGGCGGGAATCGGTGCCACACGCCAGTTTGATTGGCGGATGGTACGGGTATCGTCGCGGAAATCGGGCAGGGCGCCTGCGTCGTAGCCGGCCTGTCGCTCACGGCGCTGGCTGAGCAGGTATTGGCGGCGGGCTTCGAAGCGGCGATGCAATTGGCCGAGGAAGGCCAGCGCGGCTGGCGTCAATATTGCGCCATGTTCCGGGCGGGTCTGGCCTACCACTTGGGCGGCCTCGATCACCACGCGTTCCTTCGGTACAGCCATGATCGTCTCCTGGGCTTGGGTTGGACGCCAAGCTAGGTCAATCCATCAGGCTTTGACAAAGCAAATGTTTTAATTTTTGATATTGAGAAATTCAATGTAACTTTTAAATCATTGATGTGGAAGCCCGAAAATGGCCAGGAAAAAGCTGAATAAAGCGGCGAAAGCGATTCGGACCGGGCGGAAAAGCGCGTCAAGGGCCAGTGACGATGCCGCGCGCTACTACTACAAGGGCAACCGGCAGAAGCAGATGCGAGCATTCGTGTACACGGTCAAGCTCGGTACGCTGACCCGGGCGGCCGAAGCGCTGTACCTGTCTCAGCCCACCGTGAGCCTGCAGCTCCAGGCCTTGGAGCGCGAACTCGGCATCCGGTTGCTGGAGCGCAGCCGACGCCGCATCAACCTAACCGATGCCGGCGAAGCCCTTTACGAAATCGCCCGTCCACTGGTGGAGGGCTGGGAAAATCTTGACCGGGATTTCCAGGCGAAGATCAAGGGGTTGGAAGCCGGGCGCCTGACCATCGCTGCCGGTACTTCCACCATCCAGTACCTGCTGCCCGAAATGGTGCGGCGCTATCGCGAGCGCTTTCCGGCGGTACAACTGCAACTGGCCAATGTCACCGGCAAGGATGGCATGGCCTTGTTGCGCGCCGACGAGGCGGATTTCGCAGTCGGTTCCATGCTCGATGTACCCAACGACATCGCCTGGGCGCCGGTCTACCATTACGATCCGATGCTGATCACTCCACTGGACCATCCGCTGGCCTCGAAAGCCCGCGTGAGCGTGGAAGATCTCTCGCCCTATGGATTGATTCTGCCTCCACAGCGCTTGTCCACCTATCGTCTGGTCGACCTGGTATTCCAACAGCGTCAGGTGCCCTACCAGGTGGCGATCGAAGTCGGTGGCTGGGAAGTCATCAAGGAGTATGTGGCGATGGGCCTGGGCATTTCCATCGTCACCGGCATTTGCATCACCGAAGCTGACCGTGCCCGCCTGGCCGTGCGCAATATGCGCGAATACTTTCCGCAGCGCAGTTATGGTGTGGTCATGCGCAAGGGCAAATACCTCAGCGGCGAAGCACGCGCATTCATCGACCTGATCCGCCCCGGCCTGCTGACCCATCGCGACTACGATGAATCAGGGCATTCGGAGCGTTGACTTGTTGAGGCCTGCGATGAGTTGAATCGTGCGGTCGGAGAGGGTGGCGGGGGCGCAAGTTCGTCAGGTAGATTCATGCCCGAGACCTGCGATGCTCGCATCGTAAGCTGGCGGTCTGCCTCATACTGCAACGTGGCACTTCCGCTACCGACCTCACATCTCCGGGCCGCTCATGGCTGCACCCTTACATCGTGGCGCGATCAATCTGCCAATGCCGCATTCCGATACTTGCCCTGATACGGCGCGAACAGCTTCAGGATCGCTGCCATGTCGGCATCCGGGTTGTCCGTGGTGCGAAACATCTTGCCTAGCGTGAACGTCTTGCTCGGGTAGTCGATGAACAAGGGCAGGATCGGCACATTGGCCGTATGGGCGATACGCAGAAAGCCGCTCTTCCAGCGCTTCACACGCTTGCGCGTGCCCTCGGGCGTGATGCCCAGCCACATCTTTTCGCAGTGAGCGAAGCGCTCGACCATCTGTCCGACGACGTCAGTCGCCTCGCCGCGATTGATCGGGATCGCGCCAATCGGGCGCAGGATGATCCCCAGCGGACCCTCCAGCACTTCGCGCTTGATCATGATGCCGATGTTCACCCCTACGGCGGTCTTCATGACCACGCCCCAGAAGCCATCCCAGTAGGACGAATGCGGGGCGCCGATGACCACCATCTTCGGCTCGTTCGGCAACTCGCCCAGCAGGCGCCAACCGCGCAGGCGCATGACCAGACGCATCACCTTGGGCCAGAAGCGGCTGTTGATCGGGGGCGCCGCGGGCGGCAGCACGGGTAGGTTGAGGTCCTTCATTCTTTGCTCCAGTCGCGCGAGCGCGTCTGTTTGATCTTGCCACGCATTTGCTTGCCTGCCAGCCGCCGCTCCTTGGCGGCGCGACTGGGCTTGGTGGCGACGCGTTTCTTGGGCGCAACCAGCACACCACGAATCACCTCGGCCAGCCGCTCGCGTGCATCGTCGCGGTTGCGGCCCTGGTCGCGAAAGCGTCGCGCCTGGATCACCAGAATGCCTTCGCCGGTCATGCGACGGTCGCTTCGCGCAAGCAGGCGCTGGCGTATCTCGTCGGGCAACGACGGAGACGACTGTACGTCAAAGCGCAGCTCCACCGCGCTTTCGGTGCGATTGACGTGCTGACCGCCGGGTCCGTCCGCGCGCAGGAAGCGCTCGACCAGCTCGGACTCGGGCAGCGTAATGGAGCGGCTGATGGTAAGCATGGCCAGCAGTTTAGCCCAACTGCGGAACGGACCATCCAAAACGCTCAAGGACACTGGCGAAGGCCGGGTCCAGTGGCGCCTCGATGCATAATGGCTCGTCACTTACCGGATGGCGAAGTTGCAGACGCAAGGCGTGCAGCAGCATGCGATGGCAATGGAAATATTGCTTGTACAAGCGATTATGGTCACTACGACCGTGCTGGCAGTCGCCAATGACCGGATGATGGATGTGTGCCAGGTGTTTGCGGATCTGCCGAAAACGCCCGGTTTCAGGCTCTGCCAGCACCAGCGCATAACGCTGCTGCTCATAGCGCCCCAGCGCGATCGGCTGCTCGGTGGTGTCCAGCCGCCGGTAGCTCGTGCGTGCGTCCCGCCGTGGGCCGGTTTGGCGCGAACCGGGCAGCGGATAATCGATGAGCCCCTCCCCTGGCTCCGGCCATCCGCGCACGACGGTCAGATACTGCTTGTGCACGTCGCGTCCCATGAACTGCTCGCCGATCGCGGCTGCCACCTCGCTGCTGCGCGCAATCAGCAGCACGCCACTGGTGGCGCGATCCAGGCGATGGGCCAGGTACACGGTGCCCCCGACCTGCTCACGCAATACATCGACCAGGAACTCGTCGGCGTTGCCCACCATCTTTGAACGATGCACGGCCATGCCCGCCGGCTTGTTGACGGCGATGATGAAGTCGTCCTGGTAGAGAAGGGAGAGCATGGTGGAGTTAAGAGCGAGGAGTGAGTAAGAGCGAGGAGTGAGTGGAGAGGAGTTGGCAGTGAGTAAGAGCGAGGTGTGAATGGAGAGGAGCGAGTGGGCGGGCTCGTCTCTCACGACTCGCCACGGCTCTTACGCGCTCTCTAACTCCTCACTCCTCGCTCTCCACTCACTGCTTGGCTTTAGAGGGCCATCCGGTGATGAACGCCGCTACACCTGCTACCGCCGTCATGATCGCCGGCCAGATCCCAAAGGCGCCGACGGCCAGGGCGAGCATGGCCGCGACCAGCAGCAGGCTGCCGCCGAGCAGGCCGCAGATCAGCGTGCGATGTTGCTGGTGTGCAGCGCGTTGCTGCTGTATCAGCAGCAACGGGTCGGTCTTCTGTTGCATCTCACCGCGGGCCACCTGGCGCAATGCATCACGGATCAACTCCGGGAATTGCGGCGCGGCATGGAGCCATTCCGGCAGGCGTTTGCGCATGTCGCGCAGGGTGCGCACGGGACTGTAGCGCTTGCGCAGGATACGCTTGAGTACCGGGTGTGCCACGGCCCAGATGTCGATATCCGGGTCGAGCGTACGGCCGACGCCCTCGATGTTCAGCAAGGTCTTCTGCAACAGGATCAACTGTGGCTGCAGCGTGAGCTCGAAGCGACGAGCGGTCTGGAACAGCTTGACCACCAGTTCGGCCAGCGATATCTGCGACAGCGGCCGGGTGAAATATGGCTCGCATACCGTGCGCACCGCCGCTTCCAGTTCATCCAGGCGCACCGTCGAGGGCATCCAGCCAGCATCCACGTGCAGTTTGGCAATGCGCGCGTAATCGCGTTCGAACAGCGCAATGAAGTTCTGCGCAAGCCAGTACTGATCCGCTTCGGGCAGCGAGCCCATGATGCCGAAATCCAGCGCGATGAAGCGTGGCTCCTCCACCCGTTGCGGATCGACCCAGATGTTGCCTGGGTGCGCATCCGCGTGGAAGAAATTGTCGCGGAACACCTGTTCGTAGAACACGCGCACGCCCTTGGCTGCCAGCGCCTTGCGATCGATGCCCGCGGCCTCGATGGCGGCCACATCATCGGCACTGACCCCATAGACGCGTTCGAGCGTGAGCACGCCGGCCGTGGTCAGGTCCCAGTGCACCTCGGGGACATACAGGTCGCGGCCGTCCTGGAAATTGCGTCGCAGCAGGCTGGCGCTGGCGCCCTCGCGCTGAAGATCCAACTCATTTTCGAGCATCTTCTCCACTTCGGCGACCACGTCCAGTGGACGGATCTTGTCGGCGTTCGGATGCCAGCGCTGCGCCAGTTCGCCGAGCGAGCGTAGTAGACCGATGTCGCGCGCGATCTTCTTGTCGATGCCCGGACGCAGCACCTTGACCACCACTGCGCGGCCATCGAGCAGGGTCGCGGCGTGTACCTGGGCGATCGATGCCGATGCCAGCGCGGTCTCGTCGAAACTGCTGTAGCGCTCGGTGACGGGCGCGCGCAATTCGCGCTCCACGATCGCACGCGCCTGACTACCGGGAAATGGCGGCACCTGATCCTGCAGCAAGGCCAGTTCGTCGGCGATATCGCCGGGCACCAGATCGCGGCGCGTGGAGAGGACCTGACCGGCCTTGACGAAGATCGGCCCGAGCTCGGTCATGGCCAGGCGCAGACGCTCGCCGCGCGCGAGCTTGTCGATGTTGGCGCGACGGCGCGTGACCAGCGGGCGAACCCATTTCAGCGGACGAAACAGATGCGCGGCGTCGACCAGTTCGTCCAGCCGATAGGCCAGCAGGATGGAGGCAACCCGCAGCAGCCCCGGTACGACTTTGAATGAGGTCACGCGCGCGTTCCCTTGAGTTTCTGTTCCAGCCGCGCCAGCCGCGCTTCCAGTCGCTCGCTACGTTCGCGCAGCAAGTCCACCTCGTCGAGGAAGCCCTCGGTTTCGCCAGGTGCGGCGGCCACGCGAATTTCATCGCGCAGCCAGTCTGCGGTGTCTTCTGTGGCATGCCTGGCCGAGGTGCGCGCATGGGCCAGGCCCTTGCGTATCGCCCTGGCCAGCGGAACGCCAAACACGTCGCCGAATGTGCGTGCGAACGCTTCTTCGAAATCCGGAGCGAACTGACTGGCAAGTTTTTCCAGACGGCGCGCGAGATCGGCGTCACCGGCGATCTCCACCTTGCCCGGTGCCACGCCATCATCGTGGCGACGCAGGGCCATGGCCAGCAGGCTGGCCGGCGTGGCCGCCACGCGAAGGTGGCTGTCTTCGCGGCCTGGGCCCACCGTCAGTCGTCCGTTCTGCACTGTCACGGCCATATGCAGTTCGGGGCCGCGAAGGTGTACCTGCACGCTGCGCCCTTCCAGCGCTTGCACACGTTGCAGGCTGTCCGGATCAAGCGAAAGCGTGTGGTTGAGCGCTGTCTCCAGCGCGCGACCGGCAAGTACGCGCAAAGGACGCGGTAGCAAGGGACGGGAAGAGGTCTGGGTCATCCCACCATTGTAGCGGCGGGGAGCGTGATGGCGACGAGGCGCGACAGCCGGCCTCAGGCTGCCCCGGGAAAGCCGAGCTGGCGCCACGCTTCGTAGACGGCCACCGCCACGCTGTTGGACAGGTTCAGGCTGCGACTGTGCGGCAGCATCGGCAGGCGCAGCCGGTGTTCGGGCGCGATGGCGGCGAACACGTCCTCGGGCAGGCCTGCCGTTTCGCAACCGAACAGGAAGGCGTCGCCGTCGGCGTACTGCACATCGACGTGAGCAATCTGGCTGCGCGTGGAGAAGGCGAATACCCGCGGCGAGCCAATAGCCTTCAGACAGCTGTTCAGGTCATCGTGGACGGCCAGGCTGGCGTATTCGTGATAGTCCAGGCCAGCGCGCTTGAGGCGGGCATCATCCAGTTCGAAGCCCAGCGGCCGGATCAGGTGCAGCGCGGCGCCGGTATTGGCGCACAGCCGGATCACATTGCCGGTATTGGGAGGAATCTCGGGACGGAAAAGGATGACATGCAGCATGGCCCCATTATCGGCGATCTTGCGGTCGAAGCGGTGGCCGTGTTTCCTCAGCCATTATTGTCGGCGCGCGGGCAGACCACGCCGTCGTGCATCGCGCATACGGTCGGGGCCAGCAGCTTGCCGCCATCGTTGGCGGCCAGGCGCACGGTATCCGGAGACGCACTGACCATGGCACCCATCACCAGGGCACACACCAACAGGCCAGCAATCAACAAGCTGCGCATCATCAAGGCTTCGAATTTCATGGCGGACGTTTCCTTGCGGGGAGTAGAGGTCTTGCACGGAAGACATCGCAAGCGTCGTGCCAAGCCGTGATTCGCATGCATCGCGTTGATTTTGAGTCGTTTTTTATTTGGTGCGGCTCGCCGCTCCGATGTCCGCGGACACCGCGCCAGCGGGTCCGGACAGCGGGGCGGACACTCCATGGCTGTCCGGACAACCCTGCCTTTGGTCATTTGCGCATTGCCATGCACACGATCTAGCCTCGGTGGGATCGCTTTTTTTTGAATAGGAGGTTCGTCATGGCAAGACCCTTGGCCCTGCTTGCAGCGGGGGTGATGATGGCACTGGGTGTCGGCATGTCGCCGAGTCCCGCCCACGCTGCAGCCGCATCGTCCGCCGAGCAGGCGATTCCCGATATCGCCTACACCCGCTTCACCCTGCCCAACGGCTTGACGGTGGTCGTGCACGAAGACCACAAGGCGCCCGTGGTGGCGGTAAGCGTGTGGTATCACGTCGGTTCGGGCGACGAACCCAAGGGTAAGACGGGCTTTGCGCATCTGTTCGAGCACCTGATGTTCTCAGGCTCGGAGAACCACAAAGGCACCTACTTCCAGCCATTCGAACTGGCCGGTGCCACCGACCAGAATGGCACCACCTGGTTCGATCGCACCAACTATTTCGAGACCGTGCCGACCACCGCGTTGGACATGGCGCTATGGATGGAATCCGATCGCATGGGTCACCTGCTGGGCGCCATCGGCCAGAAGGAGCTCGATACGCAGCGTGGCGTGGTGCAAAACGAGAAGCGCCAGGGCGAGAACCGGCCCTATGGCCGCGTGAGCCAGAACATCCTGTCCAACACCTATCCGGCCAACCATCCCTACCAGCACGAAACGGTCGGTTCGATGGATGACCTCAATGCTGCATCCCTGGGTGACGTGAAGCAGTGGTTCCACGATTACTACGGCGCGGCCAATACCACCCTCGTGCTCGCTGGCGACATCACCGTGGCGCAGGCCAAGGAAAAGGCCGAGAAGTTCTTCGGCGACATTCCTGCCGGTCCGCCGGTACCGCGCCAGCAAGCCTGGATCACGCCGCTGGAAAAGCGCACGCATGGCGTGCAGCACGATCACGTCGCACAGCCGCGCATCTATCGCACCTGGGTGGTTCCGCAGCTGGGTAGTGACGATGCCATCCAGCTCGATCTGGCCGCGGCAGCGCTCGGTGGCGGCAAGACGTCACGCCTTTACCAGCGCCTGGTCTATCAGGACAAGCTGGTCGACAACATCTCCGCGGACGTGTCCGCCTTCGCCCTGGCCAGCCAGTTCCAGATCCACGCCGACGTCAAGGCAGGTGTCGATCCGGCCAAGGTCGAGGCAGCCATCGACGAGGTGGTCAAGCAGTTCATTGCACAGGGCCCGACTCAGGACGAACTTGATCGTGCCAAGGTCGCCAATCGCGCTGGCTTCGTGCGCGGCCTGGAGAAGGTCGGCGGTTTCGGCGGCAAGGCGGTCATCCTTGCCGAAGGGCAGGTCTACCGTGGCGATCCGGGCGCCTACAAGAAAGACTTTCAGCGCGTGAACGATGCCACCATCGCCAGCGTCAAGGCTGCGGCGGACAAGTGGTTGACTAAGGGCGACTACGATCTGACCGTGTTGCCAGCTGGCCAGGATTTCAATCCGGATGCCGAAGACGCCAAGGTCGTGGCGTTGGGGCCGGCATCGGGGCGTCCAGATGCCAAGCTGCCGCCCAAGCAGGCATACACCGTGGCCCAGTCGCAGGTTGATCGCAGCAAGGGCGTGCCGCAGGTCGGGCAGTTCCCGGATCTGACCTTCCCCAAGCTTGAGCGCGGCAAGCTCAAGAACGGCATCGAAGTGGTGCTGGCCGAGCGCCACACGATTCCGGTGACCCAGGTCGAGCTGTTGTTCGACGCCGGCTACGCGACCGATCACGGTCACAAGCTGGGCACGGCATCGTTTACCACGGCGCTGATGGCCGAGAGTACGAAGAGCCTCGATTCGGTCGAGATCTCCAAGCGCAAGCAGCGCCTGGGGGCGCTGACCGGTGTGGGCTGTTCGCTCGATGCATGCTCGGCCACGCTCAATGCGCTGAACGATCAGTTGACGCCCTCGTTGTCACTGTTCGCGGACATCGTGCGCAATCCCGCATTCAAGAGCGAGGATGTCGAGCGCATTCGCGGTCAGTGGCTGGCGCGCATCGCACAGGAGAAAACCCAGCCCACGGGCCTGGCCCTGCGTACCCTGCCACCGCTGTTGTATGGCGCCAATCATCCTTACGGCGTGCCGTTCACCGGATCAGGTAATGAGGCGTCGATTCAGGCCATCCAGTCGGCGGATCTGCAAGCCTTCCATGACCAGTGGCTGCGTCCGGACAACGTCAAGATCATCGTTGCCGGCGACACTACGCTGGACAAGATCATTCCCGAACTCGATGCCGCATTCGGTGACTGGAAGGCGCCAGCCACGGCCAAGCCGACCAAGACCATCGCCCATGTGGCCGCGCAGCCCAAGCCGCGCGTGTTCCTCATTGATCGCCCGGATGCGCCGCAGTCGCTGATCCTGGCCGGCCTGCTGGCTCCGTCGACCAAGGCGCCGAACAATCGTGCCATCGAAACGGCCAATGGCGCATTCGGCGGTAGCTTCACGTCGCGGTTGAACATGAACCTGCGTGAGGACAAGCGTTGGGCCTACGGTGCTTTCAGCTTCATGCAGGATGCCGTTGGCCAGCGCCCGTTCCTGATGTATGCACCGGTGCAGACTGACAAGACCGCCGAATCCGCGGCCGAAGTACAGAAGGAAGCCCTTGCGGTCATCGGTGCCAAGCCGCTGACCGAGCAGGAAGTGGACAAGATCAAGGCGTCCGACATCCGTGGCCTGCCGGGCAGCTTCGAGACCACCAGTGCCGTGCTGGGTGCGGTCGAGGACATCGTGCAGTATGACCGTCCCGACAACTACATCCAGACGCTCAAGCAGCAGATCGATGCCGTGCACCAGCCGGCCGCGGAGGCGGCGATCAAGGAAGTGATCAAGCCGCAGGCCATCACCTGGGTGATCGTGGGCGACCTGAAGAAGATCGAGCAGCCCATACGTGACCTCAAGCTTGGCCAGGTGCAGGTCATCGACGCCGATGGCAAGCCGGTTGCCGGCAAGTAAAAAGAGGCCCGTTCAGCCATACGTGGGCTGAGCGGGCCATCTCACGCTACGATGTGGGCCGGGCAGGCATGCTGTCCGGCCCTTTTCTTTTCATGGCAGATATCGCGGAGCTATCCATGCGCAAGACCCTGTTGTTGCTCGTTCCCTTCGCGCTGAGCGCCTGCACCTGGGGCATCACGCTGAACGATGCAGGCAAGAACGTCCGCACCGCCTGGCATGGTGACGTGTCGCAGTGCCGCGACCTGGGCAAGGTGACGGTATCGGTGCAGGATCACGTCGGTCCGATTGATCGCAACGACATCAAGGTGCGCGACGAACTGGAAGTGCTGGCACGCAACGAGGCGGCGACCATGCACGCCGACACGATCAAGCCGCTTGCCGAGCCGTCCGATGGCTCGCAGCCCTGGGGAGCCTATGCATGCGGCGCCCGCCCGCTGGGTGACGATCGTGGTCGCGGCATGAGCCAGCCAGCGCCGCAGTCGCAGCCACAGCAGCAGGGCGGGGCGCAGACGTTTCCGGTGAAATAACCATTTCCGGGGAAAGGAAAAGCGAGAAGTGAGTCGTTAGCGGTGAGGGTGTAGTGGCGAGTAGTGAGGGCGCATCGTTGCAGGAACCTGAGGCCTGCAAGTTCGCGATAGGGCCACGCAGCGCCACGGTGTGCCTCAGTCGTTCGAACCTGCCCTCTCACGACTTGCTCGTCGTCACTCGCTCGTAGTTGTAAACACAGACGGCGACCCGAGGGTCGCCGTCTGTCATCCCTCGCGCTGGAAGAGCGCGCTGGAGGTAACTCTTAGAGCGCAGCGTCCTTGAGCTTCTTCAGCGGACGGATCTTCACCTTCACGGTGGCCGGCTTGGCGGCGAACCACTGTTCTTCCTTGGTGAACGGGTTGATGCCCTTACGCTTGGGCTTGGCTGCAACGCTGACAGCGGTGATCTTCAGCAGGCCAGGCAGGGTGAAAGCGCCAGCGCCCTTCTTGTTGATGGAAGCGTGAGCGGCACCTTCCAGTGCGCCCAGGACTGCACGGACGTCCTTGGCGACCACGCCAGTGCTTTCCGCGATGTGGGCGACCAGGCCCGACTTGCTGAGGGTTTCTTTGATCGGCTTGGGAGCGGCCGACTTGGCCGCAGCCTTCGGGGCCGCTTTCTTGGTTGCTTTCTTCGTCGCCATGGATATCCCCGTGGTGGTTTGTGTTGTTACCAGTTTTTGCCGGTTGGCATGCGCAATGTAGGCGAAGTCAGCGCATTGAGAAACCCCTTTTTTGCGTGACGTTAAGCGGTTTTTTGGTTGGAGCCCTTGTGCATGCACCGCATGAGGTGTATTGTTCACATATTGATTATTCACAAATGTAACAATATCAACCATCCAACACAGCGCGAAGAAGCTATCCGATGAGCAGTTTTCTAGCTACAGAACAGCGTCTTGCCATCACTTGCCGCCGTCATCCTGCGTTCCCGCGCGAGCCTGCGGTCGTGGTGCGACTGATCAAGCATCTGCACAAGCGCATTCATGATGACGCCAACGCCGTCTTGCGTCCGTGGGGCATCAACCATCCGGAATACAACATTCTGATGATGATGTATGGCACGGAAGGGTATACGTTGAACCCTAGCCAGTTGGCCGATGCAGCCGGCGAGAAGTCGGCCAACATCACGCGCTTGACCAACGAGCTGTGCGACAAAGGGCTGATCGAGCGAACCGCCAGTGATGAGGACAGGCGCAAGATCACACTGACCCTGACCGCAGAGGGGCTGACCATGATCGAGAGCTTCCTGCCCGATATCTGCGCGCTGCTCGAACGCCAGACGGTTGGCATGCAGGCACGCGACATGGTGCAGCTCGAACGCCTGCTCAAGAAGTTTCTCGACCAGTTCGAGGGCGACTGAACGTCATGAATGTCCTCTCTCAGGAATCGTGGTGGAATCGGCGCTGGCCATGGCTGGCCGCGTTCCTGGTCGAGGAGCGCGGCGCCTGGGTCTTCGTCTTCAAGGTGCTGGCGGCGATGTACCTGGCCGCATGGGCCGCCATGGGGTTGCAACTGGAAGCACCTGCCACGTCCATGATCACCGTGGTGCTGGTGATGCATCCGCATAGCGGCATGGTGCTGGCCAAGAGCTTCTATCGCGCACTGGGCACCCTGGCTGGCAGCGTCTTCGGCCTGGTGCTGATGGGTATGTTCCCGCAGCAGCGCGAACTGTTCCTGTTCACCCTTTCGCTCTGGGTCGGCTTGTGTGCCGGTGGCGCGATGCTGTACCGCAACTTCATGTCCTACGGATTTGTACTGGCCGGCTACACCGCCGCGATCGTGGTGCTACCGGCGATCAACGCGCCTCTGACGGTGTTCGATTCGGCGGTAATGCGGGTCAGTGAGGTCATGCTTGGCATTCTGGTTGCCGGCGTGGTCTCTGATGTGATCTGGCCACGCAGCCTGCGTCATGTGCTGCGCCAGCGCGTAGCCGAGCACTTTGCGCATTTCCTGGATTTCGCCCGCGGCAGTCTGGTTGGCACGATCGCCCGTGAAGATATGGAAAAAGCCCACCTGCACTTCGTGCGCGCCGCGGTGGAACTCGAAGACATGCGTGCCAGCGTGATCTTCGAAGACCCTGAAGCCCGGGCACGCAGTCGTCGCATGCAATTGCTCAACCAGCATTACATGGCTGCCGCGACCAGCTTCCAGTCATTGCATCACCTGATCAATCGCCTGCTGCGGCACGCACGCGGGCCGGTAGCCGAGGCGCTGATGACCTTGTACGCACCAGTCGGTGAGGCGTTGTCGCCGGCGGCGCGTGACCAGCATCGGGCCGACGTGCTCGCCGCGCGGCTGAATGCCTGCATCGCGCGGTTGCCAGCGCTGGCTGCGCAGCTGCGAACACGCTTCGAGGATGCCGGTGCCTTGCTCGAATTCGATACTGGACAGCAATTGCTGCGGCGTTTCGCCGACGAACTGCACGCATTCTGCGCGCTATATGCCACGTTGAGAGGCCATGGTGTGCGCGGCAACGTCGAGCGCGCAGGTTTCCATCGCGGCAATGACTATGCCGGAGCTGCGGTGGCAGTTTTGCGAACCTTCCTGACCATGGCCAGTCTGAGCGTATTGTGGCTGCTCAGCGGCTGGTCTTTCGGCGCCGGCGCGATGTTGCTGGCTACGGTTTTCAGCGGACTTTATGCTACGTCTGCACGGCCGCTGGCGGCGACACTGTACACCTGGATCGGCTACGCGCTGGGCATGCTGGCCGCGTTCGTCGTGACCTTCTGGCTGCTTCCGGGCAGCGATGGCTTTCTCATGCTGATTGCCGCCAGCGCAGCGCTCTTGCTGCCCGGTCCCTACTTGATGACACGCGCCACGCTGCCCGGTACGGGCGTGGGCTACGCGCTGGGTTTTGTGTATATCCTGGCATTGAAGAACCCGATGACGTATGACCCGGTGCACTTCATGAACGACGCGATATCGCAGCTGGCTGGCCTGGGTCTGACTGGCGTGGCCTTCGTGTTCGTGCCGGCGGTGACAGGCAGTGTGTGGCAGCGTCGGCGCCAATTGCAGCGCCTTCGTCGACAAGTGGTCATGGCCGCGACGGCGCCACTGGAAGGACTGCTGTTTCGCTTCGAGAGCATCAACCGCGACCTGTTTCAGCAGATCACCACGTACACCCGACCCGGTTCGGACGAGTCACGCCGGTTGCTTGCCTGGGCACTCTCAGTGCACGAATGTGGACGTGCACTGATCGAACTCCGTCGCCTGCTGGCTGATGGTGAATGGCCGCCACGCATGCGTATCGTCGTGGACGATACGGTCAGTGCAGTCGCCACGCTTTACATGACACCGAACGCCGCTGCCTGGGAGCGTGCGGCCGGTGCCGTCGAGTCGGCTATCGATGCTGGCATGCAGTCGTCGTTCGGCTCGCAGCCGCATGGTCGTGCCGTACTGGCCCAGCTACAGGTGTTGCGTGGTGCCTTGCATGACGAAGAAACCGCGATGGCCGCCTATATGGTCCAGGAGCCACCTCATGCCTCGTGAAATCGCCATCGGTGGCACGTTGATTCCCGGCTTGTTGCCGGTGTTCATTGGTTGCCTTTTCCTGCTTTGGGTGCTCGATGAGGCGGTAGGCCGGTTCGGCCTGTACCGCTATGTCTGGCATCCGCCGTTGTTTCGCGTGGCCCTGTTCGTGTGCCTGTTCGGCGCAGCGGGCCTGCTGTTGTTTCCTTGAATAGAGGGTGTCATGAAGACCCAGACGGTCCTTCGTTTCCTGATGACCGCTACCGTGGTGGTGGTCGCCGCTGTCCTTGGCCATGCGTTGTGGCGGCACTATATGTATTCGCCGTGGACACGCGATGGTCGCGTACGCGCCGAGGTGGTGCAGATCGCCCCGGATGTCTCCGGCCTGGTGCGGCAATTGCCGGTCGTGGACAACCAGTTCGTGCGAAAAGGCGACCTGCTGATGTTGATCGACCAGGATCGCTATCGCAATGCCGTGGCGCAGGCGCAGGCCAATCTCAATGCCGCCGAGGCGAGTGCGCGGGCGGCGGGTGCGAACATCAGTTCGGCGCTGGCGGCCGCCGCGGCACGCAAGGCCGAATTCGAGATGCGCCAGGAGCAATCCGATCGTCGACAGAAGATGGGCGACTTGATCGCCAGGGAAGATCGCAACGATGCGGTTTCCACGGCCAATTCCGCATTGGCCAGTTGGCACCAGGCGCAAGCCGGTGGTACACAGGCAAGTGCCGCCAAGGCGCAGGCCCAAGCCGCGGTGGAGCAGGCGCAGGTGGCGCTGGACCTGGCCACGCTCAACTTGCAGCGCACTGAAGTGCGTGCGCCGGTTGATGGCTACGTCACTAACCTGGATGTGCGAGTGGGTGACTACGCCGCTACAGGCATGCCGCGTCTTGCGTTGATCGACAGCCATAGTTATTACATTTACGGCTATTTCGAAGAAACCAAGCTGCCGCACCTGCGCATTGGCGATCCGGTGAAGATCCGCCTGATGAGCGGCGGCACGCACCTGGATGGCAAGATCACCGGGGTCGCCCGGGGTATCACCGATGCGGACAATCCCACTGGCAGCGACCTGCTGGCCAACGTCAATCCGACCTTCAACTGGGTGCGTCTGGCGCAGCGCGTGCCGGTACGTATCGCCATCGATACCGATACCATGCCCGAAGGCACGTTGCTCGCAGCTGGCATGACCGCGACCATCGAAGTGCAGCCGGGCCTGGCGGTGCGCAAGCCGGTGCCCTGATGCGCGCGACCCCTGCCTTGTGCGAACGGCGACCGTCAGATCTTTCCGCCGCGTAGCGACAAGCCCTTCAACACGTTCAAAGCTTGCGACAACGCATAGTCCTCGGTGGCGAGCTTGGCGTTCTCCGCGCTGCCATCGTTGTCGATATCCTTGCTGGCGTTGGCGTTCTCGTTGGCCAGATGGTTGCGCAGGTCGGCTTCCGAGCCGATCAAGGTGGCTGCGCTATCGGCTTTGTTGACGGTCAGATCGGCCAGCGCGATGTCTGGCTTGATGCCTTCGGCCTGGATCGAGGTGCCGTTGGGCGTGTAATAGCGGGCCGTGGTGATCTTGACCGCATGGTCGGCATCCAGTGGTAGCACAGTCTGTACCACGCCCTTGCCGAATGTGCGGCGGCCGATGATCAGCGCGCGATGGTTGTCCTTGAGCGCACCGGATGTGATTTCCGCGGCCGACGCCGTGCCATTGTCGACCAGCACCACCATCGGTGCGCCGTTCAACAGGTCGCCCGGATGAGCGCTGAACTTGAGGTTGGAATCTTGCAGGCGTCCACGCGTGGTGACGATGGTGCCCGAGTCGAGGAAATCATCGCTGACGCCGACTGCGGCGGTAAGCAGGCCACCCGGATTGGAACGCAGGTCGAGCACGGCACCTTTCTGCGGACCATTTTTCTTGATCAGCTCACCGAGCTTCTTTTCCAGGTCGCTGGCCGTGTCGTCCTGAAACTGGCTGATGCGCACATAGGCGTAGCCCGGTTCCAGTTCGCGCACCTTGACGCTGGTAACCGAGATCTTCTCGCGCACCAGCGGAAAGTCGATTGGCTTGTCCGATTTTTCGTGCAGGATGCTCAACACTACCTTGCTGCCCGGGTCGCCGCGCAGTTTCTTGAACATGTCGTCGATGTTTTCCGAGTCGACGACCTTGCCATCGATCTTGACGATGGTGTCGCCCGGCTTGATGCCGGCACGCGCGGCCGGCGTGTCGTCGATGGGTGCGATGATGCGCAGCGTGCCATCGACCTGCAACACTTCGATGCCCAGGCCGGAATACTGGCCGGTCGTGTCTTCGTTCAATTCGGCCAGGCCGTCCTTGTCCAGGTACTCGCTGTGCGGGTCCAGTCCGGTGAGCATGCCGCTGATGGCGGCTTTCATCAGGGTCTTGTTGTCTACCTTCTCGACATAGGCCTGCCGCACCACTTCGTAGACGCGGCTGAAGTTACGTACATCCTCCACGCTGATGCGATCGGGGGCGCTGCTCGCCGTCGCAACGCTGGCCGCCGGGGCGGGACCGTCATGATCGTTACCTGGCGCGGTCTGTGCGTGCAACACAGGTGCCACGAGCAACAGGGCGAGCAGGCTTTGGGAAGGGAACCGCATGGAAAACTCCAGATTGCCAAGGGGGCGAGGCGCGGCGGCCATCGGTCGGAACCGGTAAGACCGCGCCGGGACGTCGAAATTCACCGCTTCCGGGACGAGTCTATCAGCGCCGGCGACCGAGCCAGGCGCGAGGATCGACGGGCTTGTTGTTCTGGCGCAGTTCGAAATACACGCCGGTATTGACGCCTGTGGGCGTACTGGCCGTGCCGACCGGTTGCCCGGCTTCGACCTGGTCGCCCACGCCACGCAGTAGCGATTCGTTGTTGCCATACATGCTCATCAGCCCACCGCCATGGTTGAGGATGATGAGCATGCCGTATCCGCGTAGAAAGGCCGCGTATATGACACGGCCGCGCGCCACGGCCTTGACGTCGCTGCCTCCGGCCGCCTTGATCAGCACACCATTGCCATAGGTGTTGACGACTCCGCTGGCTGGCCAGGGCAGGTTGCCGCGGATGTTGGCCGTTCCCTTGCCCGATGGCGTGGGTGCTGCGGGGTTGGCCCGCGCGGCGCGCTCGGCCTCGCGCTGGGCATCGTCGATGGCCTTCTGCAATTTGGCCACCAGGTCGTTGAGCGACTGCTCGTTCTGCTTCAGTGCCGCCAGCTTCTGCGACTGGTCCTTGTACTGGGCATCGGTCTGCGCGACCAGCTTCTGCTGTTCGGCGCGCTGCTGCTGCAATTGCCTGGCCTGGTCCTCGCGCTGGGCGCGGGTATCCTTGAGCGCCTGCTGCTCGGCCTGGATCGAGGTTTCAAGATCTTGCAGCTTCGCCAGGTCGCCGACCAGCGTCTGGACGCGTTGCACGCGATCCTGCTGGAAATACTGCGAATAGGCCAAGGCCTGGGCGATGCGCGCGATGTCCTGATCACCCAGTAGCAGGCGCATGTCCGAACCGCGGCCAAGGGTATAGGTGGCACGCAGCAGATCGGCAATGGCGGCCTTCTGGCCGTCGAGATTCTTTTTCAGGTCCGCGCGTTGCTGCTGTAACTGGTCGAGCTGCTTCTGCTTGTCGGCCAGGGCATTGTCGGTCTCGCGCACCGCCTTGGCGGCGGCGGCGACCGCCGTGGCACGCTTGGCCAGTTCGGCGTTGGCACTGTCGCGCTTGGCGGCCGTGTTGGCCTGGTCCTTGGCCAGCGCCTCCATCTTTGCGCGAACGTCGGCCAGCTTTTTCTGTGCGTCTGCCTGTTCGTTGCGGCTTTTGTCTTGCACGGCCAGCGCCGCGGGAGCCATGCAGGCGAGGGCCGCGGCGATGCCGAACGGTGCGAGGAGACGGAGGATCGAACGGATTGGTCGCATGCGGGGATTATCTCCGAGCCGTGTCGTCGCCGCGAGACGTTCACGCCCGGCGGCGTAGCATCGCCGCAATTTTTGTACGATTGCCGAGGGAAGGTTCGATCCATGGGTTTGCGCCTGGCCTGCTTTGCCGCCCTCGCCGCCGCTTCGGCAGCGAGCCGCGCCGACGACGCGCCGCCAGTGCCGTCGTCGATTGCTCTGCCTGCCGTGCAGGTCAATGCGGTGCGCGTGGGGGTGCCGGCCTTCGATGTGCCTGCCTCGATCAGTCAAGTGGACGTGGCGCCCGGCCAGGCCGGCAAGCCGGGGGTGAACCTCTCCGAGACCCTGGTCGGCGTGCCGGGTGTGCTGGCGCGTGATCGCCAGAACTATGCGCAGGACGAGCAGATATCCATACGCGGGTTCGGCTCGCGCTCCACGTTTGGCGTGCGTGGTGTGCGGGTGTACTCGGATGGCATTCCCGGCACCATGCCGGACGGGCAAGGCCAGGTCTCACATTTCAGCCTGGACGCGGCCGATCGCGTCGACGTGCTGCGGGGGCCGTTTTCCGCGCTGTATGGCAATTCATCCGGCGGTGTGGTGCAGCTATGGAGTGCTGACGGTACCGTCCCTGCGCAGACGCGCCTGGGCTTGTTCGGCGGCAGCAACGGCACTTATCGGGCCGGTGCGTCCACGCGCGGCGTCGATGGCGCCATGAACTACAACATCGCCGTGTCGCATTTCCAGACCGAAGGCTACCGGGATCACAGCAAGGCCGAGCGCGAATCGGGTAACGCCAAGCTGGGCTTCGACCTGGGACAGGGGCGCAAGCTCACGCTGGTGCTCAATACCGTATCGTTGCCCAGTGCCGAAGACCCGCTTGGCCTGACCAGGGCCCAGTTCCAGGCCGACCCGCGCCAGGCGACCGCCTCGGCCTTCCAATACGACACGCGCAAGAGCGTGCACCAGATGCAGGGTGGGCTGATCTATGAGCAGCCGCTCGGTGCCAACGACCAGTTGCGACTCATGGGCTATTACGGCAGCCGCGACGTGCAGCAGGTGCTCTCGATACCGCCATCGGCACAGGTCAATCCGCTCAGTGCCGGTGGTGTGGTGGACCTGGCCGGGCATTACGGGGGTGTCGATACACGCTGGACGCATCACGGCGAACTGGCCGGTCGTCCGCTGGAACTGGTGGTGGGCATGAACTACGACGCGCAGGACCAGCATCGCCAGGGTTTCAATGATTTCGTGGGTAACACGTTGGGTGTCACGGGTGCCTTGCGGCGCGACGAGGACGATAACGTCTGGAACTTCGATCAGTACGCGCAGCTTTATTGGCACTTCGCCGAGCGGTGGTCGGCATTGCTTGGCGTACGGCACAGCGTGGTGCATTTCATATCACGCGATGCCTATGTCACCGCGACCAATCCCGATGATAGCGGTGGCGCGCGCTACACCGCGACGACTCCTGTCGCCGGACTCGAATATCGCCCAGACGACAGCCTGCGCGTGTATGCCAGTTACGGCCGTGGCTTCGAGACGCCCACGTTCAACGAACTGGGCTACCGCGCCGATGGTGGCGCCGGCCTGGCGTTCGGCCTGCGTCCGTCGCGCAGTCGCAACCGCGAACTGGGCATGAAATGGCAAGCGACCCAGCGACTGGGGCTGGAGGCGGCGATATTTCGCGCCGATTCGCATGATGAGCTTGCGGTCGTGCGCAATGTAGGTGGACGTTCGAGCTACCAGAACATCGGGCGAAGTCGCCGCCAGGGCGAGGAACTGTCGTTGCATGGCGACCTGGGCGCTGGCTGGCGCATGAGGCTGGGCTTCACGCATGTACAAGCCACGTTCGGTAGTCCGTTCATGACCTGCGTCAGTAGCGGCTGCACCGTACCCGACACACCCGTGCGTGCCGGCGCGCGTATTCCTGGTGTGCCAGAAAACTACGGTTCGTTGCGCATCGAGCGCGGAGGTGATCTCGGCTGGCGCTATGGCGTCGAGGCGACCGGTGTGGGCGCGGTCACTGTCGACGACATCAATAGCGGCAGGGCGCCAGGCTACGCCTTGCTGGCTGCGGATGCGGGTTATGGCATGCCACTTGGTCAGACCGCACGTCTGCATCTGAGCGCGCGCGTGGACAACCTGCTCGATCATCGTTACGTCGGGTCGGTCATCGTCAATGAAAGCAACGGCAGGTTCTATGAACCAGGCCCAAGTCGCGGCTTCATGCTGGGCGCACAACTCGTGTTCTGAGCGGTTGATGTTGCCATCGGGTTAAGCCGGAGGCACATCCATGTTGCGATGGAAGCATCAGTTCCCTTGCTTGAGCATGCTTCGCTAACGATCTGTTCAGTTGTTTGGCAGTGCAACAGCAAATTCATGCTCGAAAAATATTTCGGCAATACCTGTCGCGTCATTCGCTCATGCAGGGAACGGTGCATGGGTTGCACCGATCCAATCGACTGTTAACACATGATTATTTCGACAGTGCAATGCAAGTCTGTGTCGTGTTGGTGCAAACCGCATTATTTCGTGGTGTGAAGCTGCGGAAAATGCCACGCGAAGATTTTGTGAATTCGAATTTTATTGCGTTGATCAACAACTTAGCGACCAGGTCATGGACTTGTGAGCTGAGCATTAAAGTGGAAGACTCAGGCGCACTTGACCGGCGTTTAGCTGTTCTTAATCCCCATTAAGAAACCCGGCGGGCCCCACAAGGGCGAGCAGATCGCTCTACAAATAACGAGAGGATATTTCCATGAAGCGCAACAAGCTTGCCTTGGCGCTGGCCGGCCTGCTTTTGGCCCCGGTGGCCAGCACAGCATTCGCCCAGTCCGCCCAGAGCTCGGGTGACAGCGACCAGCAGAATGCCAAACAGCTGCAGACCATCACTGTGACCGGCTCGGCCGTTCCGCGCATCGACGTGGAAACGCCCTCTCCGGTGACCGTGCTCACTGCCCAGCAGATCGAGCGCAGCGGCCTGACCACGCTGTCCGATGTGGTGCGTTCGATCTCCGCCGACAACAGCGGTTCGATTCCGAACGCCTTCGCTGCCGGCTTTGCTGCTGGTTCGTCGGGCGTCGCGTTGCGCGGCCTGACGGTGAACTCCACCCTGGTGCTGATCGACGGTCATCGCAATGCCAGCTACGCCGTGTCCGATGACGGCCAGCGCAGCTTCGTGGACCTCAACACCATTCCGCTCGCCGCGGTCGAGCGCATCGAAGTGCTGAAAGACGGCGCCTCGTCGCTATACGGCGCCGATGCGATCGCCGGCGTGGTCAACGTGATCCTCAAGTCGAGCTACAAGGGCGCCGAGGGCACGTTTGATGTGGGCACGTCGCAGCATGGTGGCGGCCTGACCCGCAAGGCGACGCTGCTGTTCGGTGGTGGTGACCTGGAGAAGGATGGCCACAACGCTTATGTGTCGATCCAGTACCAGAAAGACAACCCGATCTACCTGCGTGATCGAGGCTATCCGTTCAACACCTCCGACACCAGCCGCAGCGGCGGTCCGGATAACCGTATCGGCAATCCGGCGAATTTCCAGGGCTCCACCGTTGGCTCGGTGACCCCAGCGACGCTCGGTACGCCGGGCGACTTGACTTCGGGCCAGCAGATTCCGGGTGCGCTGTCGCAGCCGTTGCGTGCCTGCGCCAGCAACACCGTCGCCGCCAGCGATCCGGCCGTGGGTAATTATTGCCTGCAGGACCAAGCCAACCAGTATGGCCAGGCCACCTATGCGATGGAGCAGGGCGGCATCTACGGCCGCTTTACCGTCAAGCTCGACGACACCACGCGCGCCTATATTTCGGCCAGCTACTTCGAGACCAAGACGAACGCGCCGGGCAACCAACCGTCGCAGGTGGAAGCCAGCACGCCGATCAACACCAACAATATCGTGCTGCCGCCGACGCTCGCCAATGGCCAGTTGAACCCGAACAATCCGTTCGCCGCCGCTGGCCAGTACGCGTTGCTGAATTACGCCTTCGGCGATATCCCGGTCGGTAACAACTACGACAACCATAACGTTCGCCTCGTCGGCAACGTAAACGGCTCGCTGGGCGAGTGGGGTTATGACGTCACCACGGTGATCAACCACACCTGGCTCAACACCGACCAGTTCGGCTTGATCAACTACCAGGGCTTGTTGAATGCGATCAACACCGGTAGCTACAACTTCCTCAATCCTTCGGCCAACACCGACGCGGTACGCAAGTCGATCGCCCCGGGTTATTCGAAGACCTCGACCTCCGATCTCGATTCGTTGGACATCTCGGTCAACCGTACCTTAGGCCAGCTCGACGGCGGTCCGATCGGCTTCGCCGCTGGCCTGCAGGCACGCCACGAGGCCCAGGACGATCCGACCCTCAACCCGAACTTCGAGTTCCTCGGCCTGGGTAACGCGCAGACCGAAGGCACGCGCAATGTGACGGGCGCCTACGTCGAATTCGACGCACCGCTGTTCCAGTCCCTCGAACTGGACGTATCCGGTCGCTACGACCACTACACCGATATCGGTAACGGCTTTACGCCGAAGATCGGCATGAAGTGGAAGCCGGTGGACTGGTTCGCGCTGCGTGGCACCTACTCAAAGGGCCTGCGTGCTCCGTCGTTCGCCGAGAACGGCTCGAGCTCAAGCCAGGGCTTCACCACCTACCAACTGCCCAAGTCGGTAGCAGCGGCGTATGGCGGCAGCCTCTACGCCACCAACCCCTACTCGCTGGCCTTGCAGACCAACGCAAACCCGAACATCAAGCCGGAAAAGGCCACCAACTTCACGCTCGGTGTGGTGTTGCAGCCGACCAGCTGGCTAAATGCTTCGATCGATTACTACAACATCGAGAAGAAGAACGTCATCACCTCGCCCGACGTGGGCTCGGCGCTGGATGCTTACTACCAGGGGCAGACGATTCCGGGCGTCACGGTTATCGGCGATAAGCCCGATCCGGCAAACCCGGGCCTGCTGCCGCGACCGGCTGAAGTGATCGGCGAGTACATCAACGCCAACTCGCTCAAGACGACTGGTGTCGACCTCGACATCCAGGCGCATTTCGACTTCAACAACAACTGGCACTACATCAGCGAGCTCAGCGGCACCCAGATCTTCAACTGGGCTCTGACGCTTCCCGATGGTACGCGCCAGCAGTTCGTCGGCACGCATGGCCCGTACGCCCTGTCCTCGGGCGCAGGTACGCCACGTACGCGCGGTTCTTTTGCCAATACGGTGATCTGGGACAAGCTGACCGGTACGCTGACCATGTACTACGTCAGCGGCTTGGCCAACTACGCGCAGGATCAGAGCGGTTTCGACCCGCTTAGCGTCCTTCCGCTGAATGGTCGCGTCGGTTCGTTCACCTACTTCGACCTGACCGGAAGCTACGCCATCAACGACCACATTTCGATTACCGGTTCGGTGCAGAACCTGTTCGACCGCAAGGCCCCGATCGATGGTGCCAACTATGCCGCGAACAACTACAACCCGACCTACGATTTGGCTGGCGTCATTGGCCGGTTCTACAACGTAGGTGTGAAGGTCAAGCTGTAAGTCGTTTCCCGTGCTGGAGGCCTCCGGCATTGGTAACAAGTGAAACCAAAAAGGGCGCACCGGTCTCCGGCGCGCCCTTTTTGTTGGACCGGCATTTCGACAGTGTTCTCTCTCCTGGCGTATGGGTATTGCTTTCGCCGAAAAAGCGCCTGTTCCGTGTTTGAGCGCCGGGACTATGTTGTGTCTTGCATTCACGACTGCGCCAAATAGACGTCCAGAAGCCCAAACGCCCTGCCTTTGACGCGACGCAGCAAGTGTGGTGTAGTCGGAGCTCAACTCGCATGGGCTTCGGTGCTTTGGCACCGAGGCCTTTTGCGCCCAGCAGACGCATCAGCCGGGGAGGCTTAGATGGCAGAGCCAGGCAACACGCTGTACGACGCGGCTTTCGAACACGATAGCTGTGGTTTTGGGTTGGTCGCCCAGATCGACGGCCGGGCCAGCAACAAACTCGTCGATACCGCCTTTGCCGCGCTCGCCAAACTTTCCCATCGTGGTGGCGTCAACGCCGACGGTGTCAGTGGTGACGGCTGCGGCGTGCTGATCCACCGGCCGCAGGCTTGGCTGGCGGCACTGGCGGCCGAGGCGGGCCTTGTGCTGGAAGAGCGGTTCGCGGCCGGCCTGGTCTTTCTTGACCCGGCAGGCGGTGATGCGGCGACGGACGTGCTGGAAGCCCATCTGGTCGAGGAAGGGCTGCGCGTGGCCGGATGGCGTGACGTCGCGGTCGATCCCGCGGCCTGCGGGCCGTTGGCGTCATCGGCGCGTCCTCGCGTTCGGCAGGTTTTCGTGCACCCAGCGCCTGGCAGCGACGATGCGGCGTTCGAGCGAGCCCTGTTTCGCGCCCGTCGGCGCGCCGAGCATGCCCTGCGGGGCGATTCTCATTTCTATGTGGTGACCTTGTCCGCCCAGGTCATCGGCTACAAGGCGATGGCTGCCCCGGGTCGCCTGCGCGATGTCTTCGCCGATCTGGCCCATTCGGCGCTGGCATCCGACGCGGTGGTGTTCCACCAGCGCTTCTCGACCAACACCACGCCGCAATGGCGTCTGGCGCAGCCATTCCGCATGCTGGCGCACAATGGCGAGATCAATACCATTCGCGCGAACCGGCGCTGGATGCAGGCACGTGAAGCGGTGTTGCGTTCGCCGTTGGTGGATTTGTCCGACATCGGTCCGCTGGTACGCCAGGCAGGCTCCGATTCGGAAAGCCTGGATAACGCACTGGAAGTGCTGCTTGCCGGTGGCATGGACATGCTCAGTGCCATGCGCACCCTGGTGCCCCCCGCGTTCGCCGCTCGCGAGGGCATCGACGAGGATCTGGCCGGCTTCTACGAATACTATGCGCTGCACAGCGAGCCCTGGGATGGCCCGGCTGGTCTGGTGATGTGCGATGGTCGCTACGCTGCATGCACGCTCGACCGCAACGGCCTGCGTCCGGCACGTTGGGCGCTGTCTGATGACAATCACCTGATCGTTGCCTCCGAAGCCGGTCTCTGGGATGTGCCGTCCGCCAACGTCGTGGCCAAGGGACGCTTGGCGCCCGGCGAAATGATCGCAGTGGATTTCGCCAACAAGCGCCTGTTGCGCGATGCCGATATCGATGAGATCAACCGCAATCGCGCGCCGTTCCGTGACTGGTTGCGCGCGGGGGTGAGCTATCTCGAATCGGACCTGATCGATCCATCGCTGGCTGCCGAACCCCTGCCTGCCGAACAACTGCGTTGCTACCAGAAGCTCTACGGTTTGTCGCGCGAGGAACGCGAGAGCGTGCTCAAGGCGATGGTCGAGCTGGAAATGGAAGCCACCGGCTCCATGGGCGACGACACTCCGGTCGCGGCGATGTCGCGCCAGGTGCGACCGCTGTTCGATCGTTTCCGCCAGGCCTTTGCCCAGGTGACCAACCCGCCGATCGATCCGCTGCGCGAGAAGCTGGTGATGTCGCTGGTGACGCAGATTGGCGCGGAAGGAAACGTGTTCGAGCTGCGACCGGAAAATGCGCGGCAGATCCTGATCAACTCGCCAGTGCTTTCGCAGCGTAAGTTGCGTCAGTTGCTGGCCATGCCGCAATTCGCTGGCACCCCGCGATTCGACCTGATGTATGCCCCGGAGGTCGGCCTCGAAGCGGCGCTGCGCTCACTGTGTGCCGAGGTGGCTGAGGCCGTGCGCAACGGGTGTGCGCTGGTATTCCTGAGCGATCGCTATCCCGAGCGTGGCCGCCTGCCGATCCACTCGCTACTGGCCGTGGGTGCTGTGCATGCGTATCTGATCGACGAAGGCCTGCGTTGCCAGTGCAACATCCTGGTGGAGACGGCCACCCCGCGTGATCCGCATCAATTCGCCTGCCTGATCGGCTTTGGCGCGACGGCGATCTATCCGTGGCTGGCGTATCAGAGCCTGTTCGAGCTGGGGCGCGAAGGCCACCTGGCCGACGATCGCATGGAGATTGGCCGCAGCTATCGTCGCGGTGTGCGCAAGGGCCTGATGAAGATCCTGTCCAAGATGGGTATCTCCACCGTGGCCGGCTATCGCGGTGCGCAACTATTCGAGATCGTCGGCCTGTCGCGCGAGGTCGTGGACCTATGCTTCCCGGGCACGCCTTCGCGCATCGGCGGCGCGGGCTTCGCCGAACTGGAACACGACCAGCGCCTGTTGGCGGCCGAGGCCTGGAACGAGGCGCTGCCGCTACGCGCGGGTGGCTTGTACAAGTACGTGCATGGTGGCGAATACCACATGTACAACCCGGACGTGATCGCCAGCCTGCAAAAAGCCGTTCGCACGGGCAATGCCGCCGATTACCGCGCGTACGCCAATTTCGTCGACCATCGCCCGCCATCGGCATTGCGCGATCTCTTGCGGCCCAAGCCGACCTCCGAACTGCCGCTGGATCAGGTCGAGCCGGTCGAATCCATCCTGCGTCGTTTCGACTCCGCCGGTATGTCGCTGGGCGCGCTGTCGCCGGAAGCGCATGAGGCGCTGGCCATCGCGATGAATCGCCTCGGTGCACGCAGCAATTCGGGCGAAGGCGGTGAAGATCCTGCGCGCTACGGCACCGAGAAGATGTCCCGCATCAAGCAGGTGGCCTCCGGTCGCTTCGGGGTGACGCCGGCCTATCTGGTCAATGCCGAGGTGCTGCAGATCAAGATCGCTCAGGGCGCCAAGCCGGGCGAGGGCGGCCAGCTACCCGGTCACAAGGTGGATGCGACCATTGCGCGCCTGCGCTATGCCAAGCCGGGCATCGGCCTGATTTCGCCGCCGCCGCACCATGACATCTACTCCATCGAAGACTTGGCCGAGCTGATCCACGACCTCAAGGAGGTCAATCCGCAGGCGCTCGTCTCGGTCAAGCTGGTCAGCCATGCCGGGGTCGGCACCGTAGCGGCCGGTGTGGTCAAGGCCGGTGCCGACCTGATCACCGTCAGTGGCCATGATGGCGGTACCGGCGCCAGTCCGCTGACATCGATCAAGTATGCCGGTACGCCGTGGGAGCTGGGCCTGGCCGAAACGCAGCAGACGCTGCGTCGCAACGACCTGCGCGGTCGTGTGCGCCTGCAAACCGACGGTGGCCTCAAGACCGGTCTCGACGTGATCAAGGCTGCCATGCTTGGTGCGGAGAGCTTCGGTTTTGGTACCGGCCCGATGGTGGCGCTGGGTTGCAAATACCTGCGCATTTGCCACTTGAACAATTGCGCGACTGGCGTGGCCACGCAGCACGCGATCCTGCGCAAGGAACATTTCATCGGTCTTCCGGAAATGGTCATGAACTATTTCCGCTTCATTGCCGACGACGTGCGTGCGCACCTTGCACGCCTGGGCGTGCGCAGCCTGGATGAGATCATCGGGCGCGCCGATCTGCTCGAACAAGTCGATGGTGCCACGCCTGTACAGCACAAGCTCGATCTGTCGCCACTGCTCGATGGCGCCACGCTGGGCGAGAGCGTCGATTTCGCCTGCACATTGGAGCGCAACCCGATGCGTGATGGGGCCGCGCTGGCCACGCGCATCGGCCGTGATACGCAGGCCGCCATCGCTGGCAAGGCCGGCGGGGAGTTTGCCTACGATATCGTCAACACTGATCGCGCCATTGGTGCGCGCTTGTCTGGTGATATTGCGCGCGCGCACGGTGACCATGGCATGGATGAGGCACCGATCGTGCTCAAGCTGCAAGGTGCGGCGGGTCAGAGCCTGGGTGCGTGGAACGCTGGTGGCCTGCATATCGACCTGACTGGTGAAGCCAATGACGGTGTGGGCAAGGGCATGGCCGGTGGTCGCATCGTGGTCCGTCCGCCACTCGATTCGCCGTTCGCCAGCCAGGATGCGGCGATCATCGGCAACACTTGCCTGTACGGTGCCACCGATGGCGAGCTGTTTGCAGCCGGTCGCGCGGGCGAGCGCTTCGCTGTGCGCAACTCCGGTGCGCTGGCCGTGGTGGAAGGTGCTGGCGATCATTGCTGCGAATACATGACCGGCGGCGTGGTCGCCGTGCTTGGCAAGGTGGGCCTCAACTTCGGGGCAGGCATGACGGGCGGCTTCGCGTATGTGTTGGACCTTGAGCGCGACTTCGTCGATTGCTACAACCACGAGCTGGTCGACATCCTGCGCATTTCGCCCGAAGGCATGGAGCACTACATGCAGCATCTGCGTAGCTTGGTGACACGCCACGTGGAATACACTGGCAGCGAATGGGGTCGGCAGATCCTGCGCGACTTCCGCGGCCTGCAATACAAGTTCTGGCTGGTCAAACCCAAGGCCGCCAGCCTGGCAGCGCTCGCCGAGGAATTGAGGAGCGCGGCATGATGAAGCGCAAAACAGTGAAGAAGATCGAGGAGAGAAGGAGAGCCAATAAGCCGGCTCTGCTGCGAAAACGCGAATCGTTGGTCGCGCGCTGCCACCTCTCACTTCTCATCTCTCGCTCCTGACCTATGGCCGACAAGCACTTTCAATTCCTCGACCTTCCTCGCCAGACGCCGCGTACGGTACCGGTGCAGGTGCGCGTGATGGGTTACGGCGAGATCGCCGGCGATTTCGCCATGCCGCAGGCATCAGGCCAGGCCGGACGCTGCATCGATTGCGGTAATCCGTACTGCGAGCATGCGTGCCCGGTCCATAACTACATTCCCAACTGGCTCAAGCTGGTGCAGGACGGACGCATTCTCGAAGCGGCCAGCTTGATGCACGAGACCAATCCGCTGCCGGAAATCTGTGGTCGCGTGTGCCCGCAGGATCGCCTTTGCGAAGGAGCATGCACCCTGGAGCAAACGGCGTTTGGTTCGGTCACCATCGGCAGCATTGAGCGCTGGGTCACCGACGAAGCCCTTCGCCAGGGCTGGCGCCCGGATCTGTCGCGCGTGCGCGAGACTGGCAAGCGTGTCGCAATCGTCGGTGCCGGGCCAGCAGGGTTGGCCTGCGCCGATCGCCTGCGTCGCGCCGGTATCGCGGCGGATGTCTATGATCGCCAGAGCGAAATCGGTGGTCTGCTCACATTCGGCATCCCGCCGTTCAAGCTCGACAAGGGCGTCGTGCGCACGCGTCGCGACGTGCTCGAAGGCATGGGCGTGCGCTTCCTGCTGGGTCGTGAAGTGGGACGGGACGTCGAATTCGGCCAGTTGGTGGATGACTACGATGCCGTCTTCGTCGGGACGGGTGCCTACACCTACGTCGATGCGCAATTGCCTGGCCGGCAACTGCATGGGGTACACGATGCGCTGCCGTTCCTGATCGGTAACACCGAGCGCCTGCTGCGCGATGATCCGCCTGAGTCAGCGTTCGACTTTCACGGCAAGCGTGTCGTGGTGCTGGGTGGTGGTGATACCGGCATGGATTGCAATCGTACGTCGATCCGCCTTGGCGCGAAGTCGGTGACCTGCATCTATCGCCGTGACGAAGCGAACATGCCCGGCTCGGCACGCGAAGTCGGCTACAGCCGCGATGAGGGCGTGGAGTTTCTGTTCCAGCGCCAGCCTTTGGCGATCCTGGGCGATGACGACGGCAAGGTACGCGCCGTGCGCGTGGTGGAGACCGAACTGGTCGATGCCGGTGACGGCCGCATGCGGCCACACAACGTGGAGGGCAGCGAGCACGAGATCGAGGCCGATGTCGTGATCCAGGCCTTTGGTTTCCTGCCCAGCCCCGCCGACTGGCTGTCTTCGCATGGCGTGGCACTCGATGCGGCAGGCCGCATCGTCACTGGTGAAAACGGTAGCTTGCCTCACCAGAGCAGCCACGCGCGCATCTTCGCCGGCGGCGACAACGTGCGTGGTGCTGACCTGGTCGTGCGCGCAGTCTATGACGGTCGCGAAGCTGCCGGCTCGATGGCGCAGTTGCTTCTGTCGTAGCCCTCCGTGACTTCGCAGGAGCGACTTCAGTCGCAGATTGGAGATCTACATCTCCCATGCGCGACCACGTCGCGCATGACTCTTCGCGACGGAAGTACTCTTGCATGCCACGGGGCGCAGTGTCCGGTGAAAATGCTCGCGACAAGCCGCCGCCTGAGCTAGATTCCTCTCGCAACAAAAGGGGACTCGAAAATCTATCTTATCCGTCGTCTCGGCGCAGGCCGGCACTTAAGCGACTTGGCTTTACAGGGTCTGGATCGCGGCCTGCACCGGCATGATCGTTTCGATTAGCGGTTTTCGAAGACCCCTGAAGTCGTCCTTGCAAGGACGCGGTCCAAAAAGCTCAGCCTATCTAATCGGGGGATCTTCCATGCGTATCGGCCTGGCCGCCAACCAGTTGCACCATAGTCACGCCGATGCGGCTCTGTTTCGCTGGCTGCAAGCGAGTGAGCGCGGGGTGCGGGAGCTAGATATCACCTTGTGTGCGGTGGGGCGCACGCATGCGGCGATCGCGGCGCATCATGTGCTGGATGGTTACGACAAGCTGCTGCGCTATCCCTATGGGCGCCAGGGCGGATTGATGAAGCTGGTGGCCGAGGTGGTGGGGCTGCCGGATGAGGGACGTGAGTTGGATGGGGCGATCTACCTGATCGATCCGGTGGATCCCTCGTCGATCTTTCCTGAAGCCGTGGCGCTCAAGCGTCAGTGCGTGATTCATCACAAACCGTTTATTTCCACCGTGGCGTCGGCGCGCGATTGGGTGGAGATGGAGCGCATTCATGCGGGCCTGCCTGCCGATCGTGGCGCCGATTCTCTGTATGCGCTTGAGAAGCATACGCTGGCCTTGATTGCGCATGACGCCATGAAGGAGCAGATGCTTGCCTATGCATCGGCGCATTTCGATGTGCTTTCGCGTTTCCGCCGTCGCGTGGCAACGGGGACCACCGGCCATCGGCTCAACGAGATGGCCTGGAGCCTGGGGTGGCCGGCCGATACGCCGTGGACGGACCGCTACCAGAGCGGCCCGCTGGGTGGCGATGCGCAGATTGCCGATCTGGTGCTTGAGCATCGCTGCCAGCGTGCGATCTTCTTCGAAGATCCACATGTGGCCCGGCAACACGAAGCCGATATCCAATTGCTGGAGCGTGCGGTGACTACAGTGACAGACGAAGCCGTATGCATGACCTCACCGCGTGTGGCCGCTCGCTGGGCGGACGCGGTACGCAAGCGCATGGGTTGACATGCCGTCTGTCATGTCAGTCGAGGCTGAGCAGAGTAAGCTCTACCCGATACTGATCACGGGATGCCTCGATGTGCTTGATTGCTTTTGCCTGGAACGCACATCCGCGTTGGCGTCTGGTGCTTGCGGGCAACCGCGACGAGTTTCATGCGCGTCCGAGTGCGGCGTTGGCGCGGTGGGAGGATCGACCCCTGATCGCCGGGCGAGATCTTGAAGCAGGTGGCACCTGGCTCGGCGTGACCGATGATGGGCGTTGCAGTGTGGTGACCAACGTGCGTGATCCGCGTGATCCGCAACAGGGGCGCTCGCGCGGCTTGCTTGCACTCGATTATCTGGGCGGGGCGGCGACGGCAGCTGAGCATGCCATTCACCTGATCACCGAGGCCTCGTCGTATCGCCCGTTCAATTTGCTGACGTTCGATGACGAGCGGGCGTTTTTCCTGGGTAATCGTCCAGCCTCGCGGATGCAGGCTATCGAGGCCGGCGTGCACGGCTTGTCCAATGCCGATTTCAATACGCCCTGGCCGAAGACACGCCAGTTGATGCAGCGCTTGCAGGCGTGGCTGGATGCCGACACGCCCGATGATTTCGGCGTGCTTTTCGAGGCACTCGCCGATGAGCGGATCGCGCCCGATGATCAGTTGCCCGATACCGGTGTCGGCCTGGAGCGCGAACGTTGGCTGTCATCCGCATTCATTCGCGGCGAGACGTATGGCACGCGGGCCAGTACCGTACTGGCCATCGATCGGAGTGGCGTGGGAGTCATCATCGAGCAGCGTTTCGGTCCGTCCGGTAGTGAGGCGGGACGCAGCGAAGTGCGCTTCGGAGCACCCCACGCGCGCGGCTAGCCCAAGGCTGACTCGCGGCGCGGTGTTGGCTGCTGCGTGTTTTGGCGCTTGCGGCCATGCTGCATGCTGCTTGAAGCATGGATGTGCGATATGCGGCTATATGTGTGCCTGTTGTGCCTGGCCTGCCTGGGTGTGGCGCAGGCGGCGTGCCCTGATTGGCCAGTCGATAAGGCCCGGCGCGAGCTGGCGTTACGGCGTGCCCACCTGGAGCGTTGGAACTCGGCGTATCGCCAGGACGGCACATCGCCGGTTGATGACGAAATCTATGACCAGCTGCTTCAGCATTTCGAGACGCTGCGCGGATGTTTTCCCGGTGTTTCCAGTGTGGCGAAGCAGCGCGGCGCGGCCGGGCGTGCGCTGGCGCCAGTGGTGCAGACGGGGCTGGCGAAGCTGCGTGATGTCAATGCCGTGGCCGACTGGATACGCTCTGGCGACCACAACGACCTCTGGGTACAACCCAAGGCCGACGGCGTCGCAGTGACCTTGCTCTATGTCGACGGCCGGCTGGTGTCGGCGACGAGCCGCGGCGATGGCGTGCATGGAAGCGACTGGACGGCCGCATTGCGCGACGTGGCGGCGGTGCCTCGCCGGTTGCTGCACGCGCCCGCACGGGTGGTGTTGCAAGGCGAGTTGGTGTGGCGTCTACCGGGGCATGTGCAGGTGTTGGCGGGAAGTGTGGGTGCTCGCGCCCAGGTAGCCGGTGCGTTGGCGCGTGGCAGCCTGGACGCGAATGCCGCTGGGCATATCGAGCTATTCGTCTGGGACTGGCCCGATGGTCCGCAGGATATGCCTGCGCGCCTGCGCGGCCTGAAAGCGATGGGCTTTGGTCGCAGCGTGGATTTGACCCATCGGGTCACCTCGCCCGACGACGTGGCGCAGTGGCGCGAGCGCTGGTACCGCACGGCATTGCCTTTCGCGACCGACGGCATTGTGCTTAGACAGGGGCATCGTCCGCCATCGTCGACATGGAAAGCGCGTCCGCCAGCCTGGGCGGTTGCCTGGAAATACCCGCCGTCGAAAGCCGTGGCAACCGTCACCGACGTGGATTTTCGCCGAGGACGCACAGGTCGCATCGATGCGGTATTGCAGCTGGAGCCGGTTGTGCTTGGCGATCGCACCGTACGTCGGGTGCTGGCAGGCTCCTTGGCGCGGTGGAAGACACTGGATATTCGTCCAGGCGATCAGGTGGCGATTTCGCTGGCGGGGCTCACGATTCCGCGCCTGGACGGGGTGATCTGGCGTAGCCCCGGTCGTGCGCACGTATCGGTTCCTGCGATGCCGCCCTCGGATGGTCTGGCCTGTCTGCAATACGCTCCTGGTTGCGAGGGGCAGTTCCTGGCGCGCCTGGTCTGGCTGAGCGGAAGCGATGGACTGGATCTTCCGGGCATGGGCGAGCGCCGTTGGAAATCGCTGGTCGATGCCGGTCTGATCCATGGCCTGCTCGACTGGGTGGACCTCGACGCCGCGCAACTACGCGTGCTGCCTGGTGTCGGCCAGGTGAGGGCACAGGCGATGGCCGATGCCTTCAGCCTGGCGCGCACGCGTGGCTTTGTGGCGTGGATGCACGCCCTGGGAGCGCCGCCGATCGATGATCGTCATTGGTCGCAAGAGGATTCGTCATCCTGGGACATGGCCGCTGGCATGAGCGAGCAGGCATGGCTTGCGAGGCCGGGCGTCGGCAGGGTGCGTGCGCGTCAGCTGGTGGCCTTCTTCACTCACCCGCAGGTACAAGGCTGGGCACAGCGCCTGCGTGAGGCGCATATGGAAGGGTTTGCAGCCAGCGGTCAGCCCTTGATCTCGCCATCCAAGTAGAACCAGCGTCCGTCCTCGCGCACGAAACGGCTGACTTCGTGCAGGCGTTGCGCACTGCCGCCGCCGTATCGCATGCGCGCGACGAATTCGACGATCGCATGGTCGCCCTCGCTCTGGTGGCGCTTCACGCTCAGGCCTAGCCAGGTCGGGGCCGGGTGCTGACCAGCGAGATCCAGGTGTGCGGGGCGCGTGTCTGGATGCCAACTGGCCAGCAGGTAGTCTTCCAGCCTGAGCACATAGGCGCTGTAGCGCGAGCGCATCAGCGCCTCGGCGGTAGCAGCGGGCGTGCCTTGGTGAATCGGCTGGCAGCAGTACCTGTAGCCCTGCGAGGTGCCGCAGGGGCAGGGTGCGGACGTGTCGATGGCTGGCATGTGCGATGGAGTCTATGAGCGGACCGGGCGTCCATCCTTGGCCCTGTCTGGCGAAAAGGCAAATCTAGGAAGGAAGTCATGGTAGGTCTGTTCGGCACAGTCCCTTAAAGTCGAAGGTCGCACGTGATGTGTGCCTGTCCATTGCATGCCGCCTGTCCCGGGCGGTCTTCAGGAGGTTGCATGATCCCCGCTCGCCCCTTGCTCTCCCTCGCCGTGCTTGCCGCTTCGCTGGCTGCCGGCATGGCTCATGCGCAGACCGCGCCGTTGACGCCGGATATCCCATCCCAGTTCACGGCGGCTACCGGTAACTACGACTACATCAAGCGCGAGGTGATGATTCCGATGCGCGATGGCGTCAAGCTGCACACGGTGATCGTCATCCCCAAGGGCGCTACGCATGCGCCGATCCTGCTGACGCGCACGCCGTACGACGCCAGCGGCCGCACGGCCCGCCTGGAATCGCCGCAGATGGTCAACGAGCTGCCGCAAGGCGACGAGTTGTTCGTCAAGAGCGGCTACATTCGCGTGTTCCAGGACGTGCGCGGCAAGTACGGTTCGGAGGGCGAGTATGTTATGACGCGTCCATTGCGTGGTCCACTCAACAGTAGCGAAGTCGATCACTCAACCGATGCCTACGACACCATCGACTGGCTGGTGAAGAACATCCCCGAGTCCAATGGCAAGGTCGGCATGCTCGGCTCATCGTACGAGGGTTTCACCGTGGTGATGGCACTGATCCATCCGCATCCTGCGCTGAAGGTCGCTGCGCCGGAGAGCCCGATGATCGATGGCTGGATGGGCGACGACTGGTTTCATTACGGCGCGTTTCGCCAGACCAACTTCGACTACATCATGGGCCAGACGGCGCAGAAGGGTAAGGGCGATTCGATTCCTCGCGCAGGCTACGACGATTACACCAATTTCCTGCAGGCGGGCTCGGCCGGCAATTTCGCGCGTGCTGCCGGGCTGGATCAGCTCGCCTTCTGGCGCAAGCTCGAAGAACACCCCGCATACGACGCCTTCTGGCAAGACCAGGCGCTGGACAAGATCATGGGCGAGCAGCCGCTGAAGGTGCCGACCATGTGGTTGCAGGGGCTGTGGGACCAGGAAGATATGTGGGGCGCGATCCACAGCTACGAGCAGGTCGAACCCAAGGACAAGGGCAACGACAAGAATTATCTGGTGATGGGGCCATGGCGCCATAGCCAGGTGAACTACGACGGCACTTCGCTGGGGCCGCTGCAATGGGATGGCGATACCGCGCTGCAATTTCGCCGCGACGTACTCAAGCCATTTTTCGATCAATACCTGGTCGATGGTGCGCCCAAAGCCAACACGCCGCCGGTACTGATCTACAACACTGGCGAGAACCATTGGGATCGCTACAAGTCCTGGCCGTTGAGCTGCGAGCAGGGTTGTGCGAACAAACCCAGGGCTTTGTACCTGGAAGCCGGCGGCAAGCTATCGTTCCAGGCACCGGATGCCTCGGCAGTAAAATTCGACGAATATGTTTCCGATCCGGCCAAGCCGGTGCCGTACCAGCCGCGTCCGGTGACGTTCGGCGATCACGCGGCGTGGATTCGCTGGCTGGTCAACGATCAGCGCTTTGTCGATGGCCGTCCAGACGTGCTGACCTTTGTCAGCGAGCCGTTGACCGCGCCCTTGCATATCGGCGGTGCGCCGCAGGTCAACCTGTATGCGTCCACCAGCGGCACGGACAGCGACTGGGTCGTCAAGCTGATCGATGTCTATCCGGACTCGATCGCCTCCAATCCGACCATGGGCGGTTACGAGCTGCCGATCTCGCTGGATATCTTCCGAGGTCGCTACCGCACCAGTTTCGAGCATCCACAGGCGCTTGAGCCCCATGCCCCGCTGCTATACACGTTCGGCCTGCCCACGGCCAACCATGTGTTCCAGCCGGGTCATCGCATTATGGTGCAGGTACAGTCGACGCTGTTCCCGTTGTACGACCGCAATCCGCAAACCTTTGTACCCAATATTTTCGATGCCAAGCCGTCGGACTACGAGAAGGCCACGCAACGCGTGTGGCATACGCCGGGCACAGCCAGCTTCATCAGCTTGCCGGTGGTGTCGAAGTAAGCAAGATCGCGCGGCATGGATTTTCGGGTAATGCATGCAACGCCGACGATGTGGCGGCGTTGCATGGCATGTCCACATTAACTGGCATGCTTTCCTTTTGTGTCCACTCCCGTCCTCTAAGCCCACGCAACCTACGGCACAAGCCTACGGGGCGTATGAATTAGACTTCATTGATCCGATGTTCTGATTGGCAGCCATTGGCCAGAAGGGATGATTTTTTCCAGGAAGGAGAAAGGTATTGAACAGGCAAATTTTCCTGTCGTTTTTCGCGTTCGCGTGTATCGGGGCTACGCAGGCTGTTTTTGCGCACCAGGCGGAGTCGGTCCAATCCGTGCTCGATACGGTCAACCGCCTCTACAACGTCACGTCGGGTCATTGCCAGGAGCCCGATACGCATGCGGCTCGAGGTCATTACTATTGCAGCGGGCTGCTGGTGCGCACGGTGGAAGACAATGACTACCTTCCCTGGACTTTCAGCCCGCAGGCCACCGCCATGGGGGCATCATCGTATTCATGGATTCGCGCTGACGTGGCAACGACGCGCTTGCTTCGTCAGGCCGGTTTCATCCTGCGAAATGCGCGAGAGGCGGGCGCGCGAGGATTGCCGGCGGTCGATGCGGGATTCATGTGCCTGTTTGCCATAGATGGCTCGACTGCGGCGGGCAGGCCCTTGCCGCATTACGGCTGTGAACACCGCAAAGACGTGTTGCCGGTAAATTTTCCTCAACCTTCTGCCATGCATCGCAACATCGAATTTGCGTGGGGGCAATGTGAGGCGGCCGGTATTTTAACGCACGAACAATGGGTCGATTTTCGTCAAGGTTATCCGGATACCGAAAGCAGCTGGGCGCAGTGTTCGTGGAACGTCGATCGGCCCGAAGCCTGGGATCATGCCATCCTCGAACACCGGCTTTATGGTGCGATCGCGGAGGATTTCTACATCTGGAATGAGCTTCTTTTGCGCATCACCGACGACGGTTCCATGCTGAAGGATAAGATCGCCGCGTTCTTCTATGATCCTAACTTCAAATACGAAGAAGGCGAATCTTTGCCGCAGGCACAGAACTTCCAGCGTAAGCTCGATGCACATGGCTACCAGGTTCCCGTGCTTCGCGTGGACTTCAAGGCGCCTGCATCACAACGCTTCAGTTATCACCCCGAGGATCAGGTCATCCCTTTGTGGTAAGGCGTTGCGGTAAGGCGTTCACCCCATTTAGGTCACCATATGCCTTTGTCGCCGGGGAGAAGCATCCGGCGATGAAGGCGTATGGCTAGGCATGAACCCCATCGGTCGCTGT
>NZ_DASVMI010000182.1:0-6506 GCF_036384435.1 Dyella sp.
GATCTGTGTGCGAGACACCAACCGCGGTGCTATGCGTCCCGGCACGTTGGCGGTGGTGATAAGGAGATCGGCTTGCTGAATATGCCGGGTCAATACCTCTCTGGCCCGAGCCTGCTCTTCGGTCGTCAGCTCGCGTGCATAGCCTCCTTCACCGCGCGCGTCCACATCAGTGTCAATGAACTTGGCGCCCACCGACTGCGCCTGCTCTTTTGTCTCAGGACGCACGTCATAGCCCTCAGTAATGGCCCCAAGACGGTGCGCCGTGGCCAGCGCCTGCAATCCAGCCACTCCCAGCCCCATAACCAATACGTGCGCAGCACGCAACGAACCAACGGCAGTGGTCATCATCGGCAGAATACGTGGCAAGTGGACTGCGCCCAGCAGCGGCGCGTAATAGCCGGCCAATGCTGACTGACTGGACAACGCGTCCAGCGCCTGCGCACGGCTGATGCGCGGCACGCTCTCCAGCGCGAACACGCTGATGCGGCTGCTCTGCATGGATTCCAGAAGGTCGGGATGTTTCTGCGGGTAGACGAAGCTGGCCACCACCGCGCCTGGCTTCATCGACGCAATGATGGTGGCTGGCGGTGCCTGCACCGCAAGCACGATATCTGCGGTCTCCACCAGGCGCCTGGGATCGTCCACCATCTCAACGCCAACATAATCTGTGTCGGCAAATCCAGCGGCGGCACCGGCACCCGATTGTATTGCGATGCTCGCTCTCAGTTTGGCAAAGCGCGCCACCAGCGTCGGCACCATGGCGACGCGGCGCTCATCGGTGCACGTTTCCTTGAGTACAACGATCTTCAACGACATCACGCTACCCTGTGTTTGCGACGTCAACGAGTGTGCCGCTGACAGGGGAAATACCTCTTGATCTCGATCAAGGTGCGGCCTTGATCCAGGTGCCGATAGCGGCGTTTGATGTCTGTCCGTATCTCACTGATCTTAAGAAGAAAAAATTAAGATCATTTCTTCTTTCCCTTATTGATCACCGTATTGCTGTCACCCGCTTCTGAGTGTTGGATAGATCTGGTGCGGCCAAGCAGGTGACCGGACTGAGCGGCGATCTTCCATATCCGGACGGTTAGGCGTTGGGCTGCGCACAAATCGAGCAAGCCATGGCTTATGAATCGACACCTGGTGCCAAGGCCATTCTGGTTCCGTAATTGGTGTCTGGTCGCATCTGGCTGGCCAGGATACGAATCCTGGTCAGTCCTCTATGCTATGGCGAGATGACCGCGCTCACGTGACGCAGCGGCACCCTATGGAGCCACGATGCAGACAATCATCATTCTGTTGGTCATGACGCAGCTGGTGATTGCGGCCGCCGCTGTGTTGGGGCCGAAAATGAAAATTCCCGGGCCGCTGATTCTCGTTATGGCCGGCATCGGCGTCAGTGCGCTGCCGTTCGTACCTGATGTGGTGATCAATCCGCACATCATCGTGCTGGGATTGTTGCCGCCTTTACTGTACGCGTCGGCCACGGCCGTGCCAGCGATGAACTTGCGGCGCGAATTTACCGCAGTCAACCTCCTGTCGATCGTACTGGTCGTCGTCAGTGCGCTGGTACTGGGAGCATTGTTTGCCTGGATGATTCCAGGATTGGGCTTGGGCTGGGGTGTCGCCCTGGGTGCCACCTTGAGCCCGACCGATGCGGTGGCCACCACGATCATCAAGGGCAGGGGAGTGCCAGAGCGCGTGAGCGCCATGCTTGAAGGCGAAGGATTGCTCAACGATGCCAGTGCCCTGATCGTGCTGCGCACGGCAATCATTGCGACCTCGCTGGGTTTTTCGTTCTGGCCGACGGTGGGGAGCTTCATCTACGCCATCATGGTCGCCGTGCTGATCGGCCGGTTGGCCGCCAGGATCAACCTGGCCATGCGGCGTCGGATTCACGAGGAAGCGGTCAACACGGTGCTGTCATTCACGACGCCGTTCATTGCCGCCATTCCCGCCGAGCTACTGCATGCGTCGGGGCTGGTTGCCGCCGTGGTCGCCGGCTTCTTCATCGGGACGCAGGCGCCACGCGAACTACCACCCGGACATCGCGTCTCCGACTCCCGCAACTGGGCCACGTTGGAGATCAGCCTGGAAGGCGTGATCTTTCTTACCATGGGCCTGCAATTGGCGACCATTATTCGTCAGGTGCGGATGGAATCGTCTGGCCTTGAGCGAGGCTTGCTCATCGCCTTGATCGCATTCGTGCTCACGGTGGCGGTGCGTGCAGTATTCGTGACGCCGCTGTTGTGGTTTTCACACCGGCGATCGTTGCGCGAACAGGCCCGGCAACCTCAAATCATGGCGATGCAACAGGAACTGGAAGCCGGCCGTGTCCCCGATGCCATTGCGCACCGCGCGCGTCGCTGGAAGCTGCCACTGGGCGAACGGATGCTCGGACGCATCACCCGCCGCGTACGACGCCACCTGGCGGACCTTGATCATTTCTCACGTCAACCGCTGGACAGGGCCAGTACGGTCGTGGTGATCTGGGCCGGCATGCGCGGCGCGGTGACAGTGGCCGCCGTGCAGTTGCTTCCCGACGCGACACCCCATCGTCCATTGCTGGTGTTTATCGCCTTTGCGGTCGCCGCGTTGTCGTTGCTTATCCAGGGCGGCAGCGTCGGCATGCTGGTTGCCTGGCTGTTTCCCAGGGGCGAGAGCGAGGCGGCTCGCCTGGTGCGAGAAGCCGAACGCACGCGGATCAGGCAATTGCTGGAACAGGTGGTGGCCAAGGTCGAACGCAAGGAGGACATGACCGCCAAGACATACCGGCTCGCCGTGCTTTCGGCCAAGCGAAATGCCCTGCTTGACCTGCGGGACGATGGGTTGTTCAGCAGCGAGGAATTGATGGTTGCGATGCGCGACGTCGACATCGATGAAATGGTGCTGGAACTCAGAAGCGAGGCCGTGGAGAACCGTCATTCGCCCTCGGTCGAATCCTGACGCGTCCTGCGTGGCTGTTAAAACGGGAGTGGATTGACGCATCGGCTTCACGTCGAGCTTGGCATCGTTTTCGTCGTACGGCGGAAAAACATCTTCGCAATAACTTGCGAATGGAAAACAAGCCATGTCCAAGACGACCAAGCGTCCCTTCCGGCCATCCGAACGTGGCGCCCGGCTGACGCAACTGCGCAACCTGAAAATGTCTCGATCCGCGCATGCCTATGTGAGGGGAAGCACCGTACAGTTCTATGAGTGGCTCGACGAGCACGGCGCGGAACTGCCCCAAGGCCCTGCCATATGGATTTGCGGCGATTGCCACGTGAGCAACCTCGGGCCGATCGTCGACGCGAAGGGTGACGTAGCGATCCAGATTCGCGATCTTGACCAGACTGTCATTGGCAACCCTGCGCATGATCTGGTCCGCCTTGGCGTGTCGCTTGCCACCGCCGCGCGTGGCTCGGATCTACCTGGCGTCGTCACCGCGCGCATGCTCGAATCATTGATCGCTGGCTATGAATTAGCGCTTGCTCCCAGCGGACGCCAGACGCGCGAGCTCAAGCGGCCCCAGTCGGTGCATTTATTGATGAAGCGTGCACTTGGCCGCAAATGGAAGCATCTGGCCGCCGAGCGTATTGGTGACATGAAACCCGAACTGCCTCGTTCAGCCAGATTCTGGCCAGTCTCGGCAGCCGAACGCAAAGATATCCAGACGCTGATCAAGAGCCCTGGTGTGCATGACCTGGTCACCGATCTTGCCCATCGCGATGCCAGCGACGATATCGAAGTGCTCGACATGGCTTATTGGGTCAAGGGGTGCAGCTCGCTTGGCCGCTTGCGTTATGCGGTGCTGCTGCGCGTGGGCAAGAAATCCGGGGATGATCGTGGCCTGTGCCTGCTGGACATCAAGGAAGCACTCAAGGCCGCTGCACCACGCTCACCGGAGGCGCCCATGCCCCGTCACAACGGCGAGCGCGTAGTGGCCGGAGCCCATGCGCTGTCCCCCAATCTGGGAAGCCGTATGCTCGCCGCGCGCGTGCAGGATACATCGGTCTTCGTGAGGGAGTTGCGGCCCGAAGACCTGAAAATCGATCTCGAAGCCCTCACGGAAACCGAAGCCATGGATGCTGCCCGCTATCTGGGTAATGTGGTCGGCAGAGCGCATGCCAGTCAATTGGACAAAGAGCAACGCAAGGCGTGGCGTGCCGAACTGCGCCGCCGCCGTCCGGCTAACCTGGAAAGCCCGACCTGGTTATGGAAAAGCGTGGTCGCACTGGTGCAGACGCATGAAGGGGCCTACCTGGAGCATTGCCGGCGCTATGCACTGGGCATCAACGGGGCGACTTGACGTAGCGGAGGCCTGGTCCGCCGCAGGCCACCTAAGTGACAGACCGCTGGCAACATTGCCGAGAAAAACCACTCGGCAATGCTGTAAAACCATAGTGTGCTTGCTGTCCTGCACGCCGCCAGAGAGTCTCCGGGAAATTTCAGTATTTTCCGGAAGCTTCCAGTTGATCGAACAGCTGCTGCACGTTCGACTCCAGAAAGCCATCTTCACCGCTCCGGTTGATCAACTCAAAGCTCAGTCCAGTGTTTACACAACGCGATGAGAACGCCTGCGTAAGGCCTGGGCCGCGTATTACGGTGGTGTCGAAGGACAAACCACGTTGTGCGAGTGACTCCACGGTGTGGTCGACATCTTCAACGTCGAATGCGATGTGTGCAACACCCACGCCATAATGCTTGATCAGCTGGGACACCTGGGAATCCGGATCGGAACCCTGGCAAAGCACGAAACGAATGCCGTTGCTCTCGAATTCGGCTGACAGCATGCCTGTGCGCTTTCCCTCCACGACAAGGCGTCGCTTCAATTCGAAACCGAGGATATCTTGGAACATCTGCACCGCCGCATCCAGATCGGTGACAGCCAGCGCAATATGATCGATTTTACGAAAAGGGTGGGGGCCCGCTTCGATGGGGCCTTCTGAGGTCATGCGGGTGCTGGTTTCTTCTTCGGCTAGCGTCAAGGTGTCGTTCATGTTCTGGTCTCTTGGTCCATGAGTTAAAGGGCGCCAAATCGCTTGTGACAGACATCAACCATTGGCACGAATTGCAACAACCGGCGTTACCATCGATGCCTTTACTGCCGGCCCGAGTACGGAGAGTTGACCGATAAATACGATGATCAATGCGCTTATCGGCAGGTAGGCCAGAGGCATGCGTCCGACTTCGTAGTGCTGGGAGAGCAATACGTTTACTCCATAAGCCATGCCCATGCCGATGACAACGCCCATCGCCGATAGCAGGAAGTTTTCGGTATGGAAGTAGGCAAGGATGTCATGCCGGCGAGCCCCCAGGGCGCGGCGAATGCCGATTTGCCTGCGACGTTGGCGCACCCAGAAACTGGACAAGCCTACGATGCCGAATGCTGTTACCAATAGCATCGTTGCGCAGACCAGCATCAGTATCCAGATGGTACTTTTGGTGCTGGCGAAGTAGTCGTCACGAATAGCTTCAAAGGTCTGTCCCTTGACCACCGCGCTAGGTTCGATCGTCGACAGCCGATCGACCGCACTGCGAAGGATCTTGTCGCGCGATGAGGCGTCGCTTCGTATGACGTAGTAACTCAAGCCCGCCGCGGGAGCCAGCGGAAAGAACGCAGACCAATATGCACCGTTGCGGTTGCCACTATTGATGGTCATGCTCGGAGCAAGCACGTCGGCAATAACGCCTACTACCTGATAGCTGTCTCCAGCGCGGCTGTAGAGGGTTTTCCCCAGGGCGTCATCATTGGGCCATATACGCTTGGCGTAGCTCTCCGTGATGATGACGCTATGGCCAACGGAGGCATAATTGTTGTTGAGTTTGCCGCCAGCGTATTCGTCACCGTTGAACCAGCGGCCACGCAACAGGCGCAAGCCAAGGCTCCGTTCGGCGCCTGATGCAAGAAAGTACGTCGAAGTATTGACTGTTCGCTTTTCGCCCGCCTGGGCACTAAAGCCGTTTTGCCACGCATTGTCTGTCAATGGCAGGGTATTGGTGATTGATACCGATGAAACCCCAGGAATTCCTCGCAGCAGGTCGAGGTTGCGTGGGATCGTGTTGACTGCCTGATCCGGATCGCTTCCATCGATCGTCACGACGGAAATGCCTTGCTCATCCATATTGTTGGCAAGTTGTAGATCTGTGACTTTTTCACTGATCATGAAGACCGCATTGCACATGACCGCACAAGCCAATGCAACTTCACAAATGATCAGGATGGCGGGAATGAGATGCCTACGTAAGCTCGACAAGATTGGCATGATATCCATATTGATGCTCACGACGCCTTCAGTTGTGGGGCAGGCGACACAATGCAGGCCCGCCACGCCGGGATCAGACCTGCCACCAGGCCGACCAATGCAGATAAAGAAAATGCCGCCAGGAACATCGTCGCATCCAGGTGCGCTAGCGACGCGTACTGCACCGGTCGGCTACGTATGCCCCAGAGGCCAAGTTCAGTGAAAAACAGTCCCGCGATGCCACCGACCAACCCTACAATGGCCGCCTCGACCATGAAT
>NZ_DASVMI010000183.1:0-52499 GCF_036384435.1 Dyella sp.
AGCGCGTAAAAGCGCTTCAGTCGCAGATGGGGCTCTGAAAACCGCCAAGCCGCGACCTGAGTCGCGTCTTGCTTTTCGCGTCTGAAGTCACTCCTGCGCGATAGCTATCCTTCAGGCCTGTCGCTTCAGTGGCAGGCTGAAATACAGGCAAACAGTGACGGGTATGGCCAATCCTGCCCAGGCCAATACTTTCCAGACCATCGGTTCGCCTAGCAGGGCGGACAGCAGGCCTGCCATGGTCAATACCGCCAGCACGAGCGGGATGCCCCACACCTTGCGAAAGCTGCCATGTGTGTTCATGCGCTCACCCTTGCCGCGGCAATCGCTTCATGGGCCGCGGCAAGTTGGGCCAGGCGCGCCGATTGTGTATGGCGTCGCGCCACCCATAGGTACAAGCCGCTGCACAGCACGATGATGGTGATCAGGTCCAGCAACGCCCACAGGATCTTCAGTGGCAAGCCGCCGTAGTCGCCGAAATGCAAGGGTCGCGATACCTCCAGCGCGCGCAGATACCAGGGCATGCGTACGACGTCGCTCAACTGCCCGCTACGGGCATCCACCAGCACCGGGCTGAACAGGCGTGAGGTCAGCGTGCGATCGCCGTGCGCCCAGAACAGGTAGTGATAAGGACTGCCAAACGGGTTGCCAGGAAACACCACGCTGTCGATGCGCATCCCGGGCACCGCGTGGCGCGCGGTTTCCATGGCCATCTGCACCGAAGGCAGATCGGCTTGAGCCGGTGCTTTTGCCTGGCCCTCATAGGCGCTGAGCATCTGCTTGACGTCGGTCTGCTGCCAGATGCCAAACAAGGGAGTGGACAGTTCGTTCAATACGCCGGTTACGCCAACGACCAGCGCCCATGCCAGCGTCACGATGCCCAGCAGGTTGTGCAGATCCAGCCACTTGAGTCGGTTGGCGCGCCCGCGCCGTACCGTGCCGAAGTCGAGCTTCTTCATGAATGGCCCGTACAACACCACGCCGGACACGAGGGCAACCACGAACAGCACGGCCATCAATCCCAGGAACAGCTCGCCTGGCAGGCCGATGAAGAGGTCCGAATGCAGGGCCAGCATCGTATCGATGAACGTCTTCGAGCGTCCGGAAACCTTTCCGGCGTCAATCAACTTGGCGGTGCGGGCGTCGGCCCGGATCGGGTGCATGACCGACGGATCGGCTTTCAACGCCGCGAAAGACGGCGCCATCCAGATGAAAACCTGCGGTTCGTCGGTATCGACGAATATCGAGGCGATCACCTCATGGGGATACAAGCCATGGGCCAGGACAGTGAAGCGTTCCAGGCTGGCCGTGGGTGTATCGGCAGGCAGTGCCTCGTATTCGTGGGGCTGCAACCAGTTGTCGATCTCCTCATGGAAGACGAGGGGAAGTCCCGTCAGGCAGATCAGCAACAAGAACACGGTGCAGATCAAGCTGCTCCACTTGTGCACCGCATACCACCGTTTGAGCGAACGCGCGGACGTCATGATGGAAGCCAGGTCCCTTACTTGCAAATAAGAATCACTCTTGATTATGCGGGTTTTGGCACCGTCCGGGAAGTGTGGCGAGGTGCGATGTCCAGCTCGCGACATGGCTGACGATTGTTTGCCCGGTCCGAATGATGTTGGCGGATACGCGGGGTTTATCCGTGCCCCTGGTGCGCACAGACTTCCGCCACGGCGCAAGACGAACCAAGGCGCCGGCTCATCGACAGACCAAACGCACGAGGACCGGGCCATGCCCTTTGCCAATTTCAAGTTCCCCGAAGGCATCATCGATGCCGAACGCAAGGAAGACATCATCCATCGCACCACGGCGCTATTCGTCGAATATTTCGGCGAAGGAGTCAGGCCTTATTCCATGGTGCTGGTAGAGGAGGTCGCCGACGGCGGCTGGGGCAGGGCCGATGAAACCCCGACGCTTGCCAAGATGGGACTTGCGCCGAAGGAATAGGCGACACTCCATGCGCGGCGCTCGCTCCTTGTTCCTTGCCTTGGTGGCGAGCGGGCGTTGTTCAGTGCAGCGGCGCGGCCATGACCAGTCGATCGATGGCGTATCCGCGCCGCGCGCTGCGATCGATGATCGCCCGGAACAGGGTGCCTTCCATCGATGGCTCACGAGATAATATCCACAAATATCGGCGGCCAGGGCTGCCGACCACGGCCCATTGATAGGCCGGATCGTGTTCGACGATCCAATAGTCGGCCCACACCCACGGGAGCCAAGCCAGCCAGCCCGGTGCGAAGCGTACCTTCAAGGCACCTGCGGCGTTCCCGGCTGGCCGCGCGATCCCTTCGGCCGTGGCGATGCGGCCGTCATGCTGCCGGCAGGCATTGGAAACACGTATGCGCCCGCCAGGTAGCGATCCATAAGTGGCCGTGATGCGGTCGGCACATCGACACTGGAAAAACATGGGCAGATGCGCGATTTCGTGCCATTGGCCCAGATAACGCGCAAGGTCCAATACTTCGACTGGCCGGTTGGGCAAGTCGTTGGTTGGCGAGGACGATGCGACCATGCTGGCGAGCATCGGGCGGTTATATCCATGCGGCATGGGCGAGCACTCGTGACAGGGAGGATGTGGTCGGCCGAGGAATTTCAGCCGCATCCAGCATGATGGAGTCTTACCCGGTCGCGTGTCGCGATGGCATCAAAACTCCTGCCATACACCAGATTCGACCGACTGCGCAGCGGGCAGAGCCTTTGCAACGGCCAGGGCCCGCCCGGGCACAACGATTGCCCCAGGCGCCTCATTGTGTGGTGCTGACCGGGTCACGCCGGCCTCGCTGTGCACGGTAAAGAACGCCACCTGCTTCATCAGGTCTTCGGCAAATTCCAGGGCCTGTCGACTTGCCGCGCTGGTTTCCTCGACCAGCGCCGCATTCTGCTGCGTGACCATGTCCAGCGATGCCAGGGCGTTGTTGACCTGGGTGATCCCAGACGACTGCTGGTCGGACGCCGCGGCGATTTCGGTGACGATGCTCGACACATGTCGCGCCACGGACTCCATGTCGCCCAGCGCTGTGCCGGTGTCGCGGACCAGCCGCGCGCCGTCCTGTACCTTGCTGCGCGTCTCCTGGATCAGTCCCTTGATTTCGCGGGCGGCCGATGCACTGCGTTGAGCCAGCGCGCGCACTTCGCCGGCTACCACGGCAAAGCCGCGGCCTTCATCTCCGGCACGAGCCGCCTCCACGGCGGCGTTGAGTGCGAGCAAGTTGGTCTGGAAGGCAATTTCATCGATAAGCACGGCAATGTCGGCGATGTCCTCGCTGGCGCGCGTGATCCTGTCCATCGCATCGACCGCCTGGCTGGCCACGCCATGGCTGCGCAGTGCGCTGTCGCGCAGGCTTGCAGCCAGGCGCTCGGCCTGGACCGCGCCGTCGGCGTTCTGGCGTACGGCGGCCGTCATTTCCTCCATGGATGCCGCCGTTTCTTCCAGGGAGGATGCCTGTTCCTGAGTGCGCGAAGAAAGATCGTCGGCGCCTGCCGAAATGTCCCGCGCCGTCTGCGTTACCTGATGGGCATTGTCGCGTACCTTTCTGACGATCTGGGCCAATTGCTGATCCATGGTGCTGATCGAGCGCAAGGTATCGCTAACCTCATCCCTGCCTTGCACATCCAGTGCGTGGTTGAGTTCACCCTGGCTGATCCTGGCCGCAATGTGTCTGGCACTGAGTAGAGGCTTGAGGATGGAGCGTGCGAGCACCGCGCCGATAGCCAGCAGGCCAAGTGCACTCAAGCACAGCGTGGCCACCAGAAACCACCAAGTGCGTACCTTGATGACCTGTGCACGTTCGAAGTCGGCTGCCGCTTGGGCTTTATTTGCGCTGACGATGTGGGCAATATCTACGTTTTCCTGTTCAAACGATGGACCCACCTTGGTTAGCATCAAGCTCTTTGCCGCACCATAGTTGCGCGCCTTGAGCAGATCGTTGACCTGCGCTTGCAAGGCACGCGCGGCAGTGCGCGATTGCATGAATTGTTCGGCTGCCGCTTTTTCGTCGGCGTCCTTGATCTGCGCGGGATAATAGCTGTCCCATAAGGCATTCATGCGCTGCACGTTGATTGCCGCGTTGTCCATTTCGTATCGTGTGCCTTCGTCTGTAGATTGCAGCAGCGCGCGATTGAGCAACGTACGATTGGTGCTGAACAGATGCTGGATTTCCGTGACTTCGGTAATCGGGATCAGGTTGCTTTGATAAAGCGAAGCGAGTCGCGCTTGAGTCTGGCTCAGCGCTACCAGGCCCACGGTACCGACGGTCAAGGCGACTGTGACGGCAAGGGCGAGAAGGAGGGTGATACGTGTGCTGATCTTCATGGAGAGGTCCTGGGGTCGGCACTCTCTTTATCGGCTTAAGATCTTGCGGCTGTAGAAAATAGTGATCGTTTTCACAAAAGGGGAGTCGCCGCGATGTGTGCGCTCCACATGATGTAAGGCCCCTTGCCAGGATAGCGAGGGGCTCGATGTTCGTGGCTTAGAAATGAATCACGGTGCGGATCGACTTGCCTTCGTGCATCAGGTCGAACGCTTCATTGATCTGCTCCAGCGAACGGGTGTGCGTAACAAAGGGGGCCAACTCGATCTTTCCTTGCATGGCATCCTCGACCATGCCCGGCAACTGGCTGCGTCCCTTGACGCCACCGAAGGCGGTGCCCTTCCAGGAGCGCCCGGTCACCAACTGGAACGGGCGAGTGGAGATCTCCTGACCAGCACCTGCGACACCGATGATCACCGATTGACCCCAGCCGCGATGTGCGCATTCCAGTGCAGCACGCATCACGTTGACATTGCCGATGCACTCGAAGGAGTGATCCACGCCCCAGCCGGTCATTTCCACGATCACCTGCTGGACCGGTTTGTCGAAGTCTTTCGGATTGACGCAGTCGGTAGCACCAAACTGTGTAGCCAGTTCGAATTTCGACGGATTGGTATCGATTGCGATGATGCGGCCGGCCTTGGCCTGCCGCGCACCCTGGATCACCGCCAGGCCGATGCCGCCCAGGCCGAATACCGCCACCGAGTCGCCTGGCTGCACCTTGGCGGTGTTGTGCACGGCGCCGATGCCGGTAGTCACTCCGCAGCCAAGCAGGCAGACCTGCTCGTGATTGGCTGCGGGGTTGATCTTGGCCAGTGACACCTCGGCGACTACGGTGTACTCGCTGAAAGTCGAACAACCCATGTAGTGGTAGATCGGTTGGCCGTTATAGGAAAATCGCGTGGTGCCATCGGGCATCAGGCCCTTGCCCTGGGTGGCGCGCACCGCCACGCAAAGATTGGTCTTGCCCGATTGGCAGAACAGGCACTGCCCGCACTCGGCGGTATAGAGCGGAATCACATGGTCGCCGGGTTTGACGCTGGTCACGCCTTCGCCCACTTCGACAACCACGCCGGCGCCTTCGTGTCCAAGCACGGCCGGAAACACACCTTCCGGATCGTCTCCGGACAGCGTGAAAGCATCGGTATGGCAGACGCCCGTGTGGCTGATCTTGATCAGCACTTCACCCGCACGCGGCGGGGCGACATCGATCTCGACGATTTCCATGGGCTTGCCGGGGCCAAATGCGACGGCTGCGCGTGACTTCATGGGTAGTCCTCTTAGATACATGATGTTGAAGAACGAAGCGGTCGGATGATCGTCTATCCAATCGCGAGAATTAGCGTAGATAGGTGCGCACCAGTGTGACGATGTCCTCGACCACCTCCGGCGCACGCTTGCCCTGGACCGATGCCTGCGCGAATTCCTCACGCAGGTGGCTTTCAAGCACGCCCGCCATCAGGCCGTTGATGGCGCCGCGCACGGCGGTGATCTGCTGCAACACCGGGCCACACTCGGCCCCGGCCTCCAGGGCGCGTTCGAGTGCATCGAGTTGGCCGCGTACGCGACGGACCCGGGCCAGGACGCGATTCTTCTCTTGGGCGGTGTGCGGCAAGACGATCTCCTAATACTGGTGGGGAGTATATCGCCAGCGAGGCCTTGCTGGTCCATCCCCGCCCCTCCAGGCGGCTCACGCCTGGAGGGGCGGGGATGGACCAGCCTGGGATCTCGAATCCGGCCTGCATTGAAAGCGCTGACGTGACATCGCTTCGTCATCAGTGCCAGGGTAAGGTCGCCCCGTCTTGCGGCTGGTCACGCGGTCGTCGTACTGTGCGGCCGGATCACGCACCAGTCAGGGAAAGGGAGGGGGCAATGACTGCAGTCAATCCGCAAATCACGGATGCTGTCACGCAATCCAACGTCAAGGTCGTCGGCGAGGCGCCAGCCATGGCGGTCGCCGCGCTTTATCAGCATATCGCTCATGCCACGGGGCTCGGCCTGCAAAACGCGGTAGCCAACCAGCAGAGTGTGAGTTCCATCGCGATGGCGGTCGTCACGCGAAGTGCCCAATTATTGAGCACGACACCTCATGCCGACGAGGCTACGCCATGAGCGAGAACCAGGAAGCAGGGCATTCCGGTGTGGATTGCGCGCCGGGTTTGAATCGGCAGGTCGTCGAGGCGGTTGAGGTAGTCAACGCCCAGGTGCTCGGATCGTCGGCCGCCGTTGCGCAAGCCATGACCGACCAGGTGATGGCGCAGGCCATTGGCATGGCTATGCAAAACGCCGTGGCCCAGCAACAGCATCTCTATACCTTGCGCAACGCGATCACCACGGCCGTCGTGCGCACCATCCTGGAATCGAATGCCGAGGAAGCCGTGCGCTTTGCCCGCGAAATGCTCGCCGGTGACGACGTGGCGAGCACACTCGAACGCCTGGCCGCACTGATGAAGGATGTCCAGGCCGGGCGCAAGTCCAGCGACGGTGGCACGGCATGAGCGCGACAACGCTCAATGATATGACCTATCCCACGCAGGACGATGTCGCCGCGCAGTTGGCGCGTACACGTGCCGAAGTGCTTGCCACCATTCTTGCGGGGCAGGCGGCCGATGAAGATGCCGGCCGTTACGCCAAGCAAGCCATGAGCGTGGCCATGGAAGGTGCAGCGCTGGCCGTGCGTCTGGCGCAGCGCTACACCCAACAGGCGGGCAAGGCTCCCGCGTAGAGCCGGGCAGCCGGAATCAGCGCGCGGTTGAGCCGGTGTACCGGACGGTGGAAGAAACATCGGCCGCCGCGCGCAGCAGCGCGTCGACGTGTGGCCGGTCGTGTGTGGTCGGCAGGTAGTGCACGGAACCAACGATGGCGATCGTGCCGAACAGTTCGCCGTCTGCGTGGAAAATCAGCGCAGCCAGGGCGTTGATTTCGGTGAATAGTCCTTCGGGTGCGTCGGCCCAGCCACGCCGGCGCACCCGTTCCACCTCGCTGAACAGGCGATCCGGATTGACGATCGTGCGCGCGGTGCTTTGCTGCAACAGCTTGCTCAAAAGCTTGGTGAGCAGTTCTTATGGGTCAAAGTAATTCCGGACATCAAACTGGCCCGCTACTCAAAGCGGAGCGTCGACCCCAGCACTGATGTCTTCAGTGAGGTTTTTGTGTGCGATGTAACCGACCATCCAATCGCCAATGACCTCGCGAACGCATTCGACCCAGGCCGATCAGATGCGGCAATCATAAGAAAACGCTTGGCGCAGCATGGTGGGCGAAGGAGGGAGTGGCTCGCCCAGTTCTGATGTTCCGATAGCCAAACAGCACGCGAGAACGCTGGACGAAGCAGGTATCATGCCGACGCACCCATGGCGGCATTCCCGGGTTTGGCTCTTTCGGCTCAGCACATGGCCCATGCAAGGTGGGCTTTTTGGTATGGGCGGGCGATTTCCGGGGCGTGGGGCGTCAAATACATTGGGAGATCAATATCATGGGACGTAGCGATATCGTTTTATCCGGGCGCATCTTCAGGGGGTTTTTGCTTGGCGCTGTCGGTTTAGCACTGGCCCTGCCGGCCGTGGGCGCAGGGGCTTCGGGCGCCGAGCATTTGCAACTTCCGACACCGGACGGGTTCCGGATCATCAAGCAGGACAAGAAGGGTGTCGAGATGCTTCCGACTGGCGAGTCGGCAGACAAATGGACACGCAGGGTGACCACGCAGATCTTCGGCGGCTATGTCAGTTCGAAGTTCTACCCCGATTACCGCGCCTACATTGAAAAGCTCAGCAAGGAACAGTGTGCGGACGCGCCCACCACGACCATCCAGGAAGGGGAGATCGAGGGCTTGCAGAATCACGTGTGGATTCAGAAGTGCATACCCAAGAATGAAGCCACACCGCCGGATTATTCCTTCCTGCGTTTCATCCAGGGCAACGATGGCGCGTACATCGTCATTGCCGAAGTCAAGTTCAAGCCTTCCGACAGCCAGCTCAAGAACGTTACTGACATTCTCGAATCGGCCAAGGTGGTAACCGATGCCAAACCCGCCGTTGATAACCCTTATGCGGTCAAGGATGCACCTGAAAAACCTGCAGCTGATACGCCGACCGAAAGCGGCCTGACCGGTGAAAATCTGCTGCAAGGTCTCCCTGCCGGTTTCAAGATTGCTAATCACGGCAGGTCGGCAACAGGCATGGAGCTGACAGAAATGGTTCCGCAGAATGAGACCGTCGACAATTGGACACAAATGGTGACCACGCAGGTTTACCTGGGTGTGACCGATTATTTCGACGCGTACAAGGCAGAAATGGCCAAGCGCTTCAAGGATAATTGCCAGCAGGCGGACGTGCAGAACATCCGTGATGGCGAAGAAAATGGCTATGCGTTCCACGTCTGGATGCAAAGCTGCCATCAGAGCGACGTCAAGGCCAAGCCGGAGATTACATTTTTCAAGTATATCCAGGGCAAGGACAGCTCTTACGTCGTGCAGCGTGCCTTTCATCTGGAGCCAAGTCGCGACCAAGTCACCGAGGCGGTCAAATACCTGCAGCAGATTCGCGTCTGCGATTCGCGCAGCAAGGAAAGCCCATGTCCGGCGACGGAATAATTGTCTCGCGTTGAACGAAAGAAGCGGCCTTCGGGCCGCTTTTTTTTATTAGCACTCTATTTGCGCGATCGTGCCAGCGCGATTAGTCGACATGTCAGGTGTCTTGGCTTTACGCCGGCGCATGGCATGCGATTTGTCGACGGCCTTAAAGCCGATATTCGTATTTTCTTGCGGCATTGACTACTCCCTCATTTTCTCCGATAACCGCAGATGTGAATTGCTTCACGCCACTTTCACGACGGAGTTGGCTCAACTATGCGCTGGGGTGAATCAAAATCCAGGGTCTTTCCCCACGCAGTTAACCGCGCGAATGCGCAGGTTTTGGTTGTGCCTGCGTGTTGGTGGTGCATTGGCATGTAAATCGCCCGTTGTTCCAGTAACGCTCGTTGGCAAGGGAAGACATGGATACTTCGTCGCAGCCGCAACAGACCGTCAACTGTGTCATCGCCTGCGCCCATCGGGCGGTCATGCCTTGGGCATGTGGCGATATGGGTGCATCTCCCATGGGGGGGCGCCCATGAACATGAAAACCGTCGCCGATCGGGCTTTCACCTTGCAACTGGGCGATAGCCTTGACCTGCTGGCCGGATTACATCCTGGCTGGGCGGGCGGCTTGGGGGGAGCCCCGTTTGCGGTACTTGAGCATCGTGCATTTCGTAGTTTCGCTTGCCTGGCTCCGTTGGAGCGCGGTGCCTGGAGTGCTCCGGAGATCAGCTTCCACGACGACGCGGCCTCGCTGATCGACAACCTGTTCGATTATCAGGTCCAGCCTTTGGCTGGCCACGAGGGGCGCTTCGAAGCGCCCGTCAGCAGCTTGATGTTGCGCCAGGAGCAGCGGCCGGCAGCCTTGGCAGCCCTCAGTCGACTGTTGGGGTTGCCGATCGGCGTGATCGAGCGAGGCGGCCTGGTGCTGTTGCGCTGTCGGCGTGAGGACGCCGTGCATCGCTATGAAGTAGCAGAAAACGGCAGCATTCCCCATGGCATGCTTGAACGTTACTGGACGTGCGAGGGGCGTTACGCAGTCGGCCGTCTTTGTGCTCTTGAGCCCCAGCGCGGTGCCCTGGCGTCGCGCCAGCATGACCTGCAACGCTACGCCGATCACCTGCATCGCTATGGGACGCATTTCGTATCACATGTCGCGCTCGGTGATCAGGTCTACCAGGTCATCGCCTGCCACGCAAAGCGTTACGGCCTGCTCAAGGCCCTGTGGCGCCAGATGGCGCCCCTCGATCCGCTGCAGGCCGCGGTCGCATTCAATACCTACATGGGACGCGAATGGATGGCCGGGTATGGGCGCATCGCCAGTGCGGCGGCTGATCCAGCCTTGTCGTCATTGAAAGAAGTTGGGGTATGGCATGATGCAGCGCACGAAGTGAAGGAAAACCTGCTGCTGCCCTGGCTGGAATCGGCGGAGCAGGGTGTTTCGCCTTTGCATGCCTGCACGCAGAATGCCGTCGTGGGCATGCGGCTCACACAACATAGTCCATACATGGATGAACGGCACGCTGGCATCTGGGAGCGTACGTTCCAGGGCGCGCTGATCCAACAGTATGGCGACAGCATCCGCATGCCGTTTCCCGCGCGCACCTATACGGCGATTTCCGGTCCGGTCAGCCAGGACGACGAAATGCTGGTGTGCGCCACGCCAGATGGTGTGCTGGCCTGTGGCGATACCATCCGGCTGGACGCGGCGTTCCAGGCCCGCCTGGGCAAGGCGGATACGCTATATCTGCTTGCGCGTCGCATCGTGGTGCCCGCAGAAGGTGCAGTCGCCTTGCCGGGTACCCGGATCATCTGGCTGGCGTTTGAGGTGGATGCCGCCGGTACGGACGACTGTGTGCCCGCGGTGTCACTGGCCTCGGCCTCGCTCGATGATTTCCTATGCCTGGCCGCCCGCGTGCGCGGTGCTATCCGCCTGGTTGCTGCCGATGGCCGTCAGCGCACCTTGTTCGAGGATTTGCAGTTCGACACCGATGCGCAGGGGCTCATTCTTGTCAAGCCAGTCACACAGGTCTACGCTGCCGCGGTCCTGGCGGCGGTGCGAGCGCCGTTGGCCGGATTGCTTGCCGACGCCGAAGCACGGCTCGTGCAAAGCGTCGCGGTGCACCGGACGGAAGCCGAACAGGCGGCTCGCCTGGACCTTAACTGGCTGGCCGGGCTGCTGCACGATACGCACATTGCGGCGATCGACGAAACGCATCGACCATTCTGGGAGAGCATGCAGCGTCGGGCCTGCTTCCTCGCGGCGTTCGGGCCATTCCTTGATCGTGGTCACGACGTAACGGTCAACGCTACCATGCGTGTCGCCTCAGGCTTGCTACAGCGTCAACGCGCGCTGGCTCAGGGCGCCGAGCCGGTGGCCGATGCCGCGTACGAGTCGCTGATTCAGGCTCTGCGGCATGCATCCGAGGCCTTGGTGCCGCGCGTACTGGCCAAGCGCACCGATAGCGCGGAACTCCTGCTCTCTCACTGTCTGAGACAGGTGGGCGTGGCGCGTGAACGCACCAAGCAGGCTTTGCGTCACTATCAGCAGCAGGCCCAGGCATGGGGGATCATCCACGCCCCCTGGGAGCCTGCATCTTTCCTGCGCGATGTGCTCGCATGGCATTGGCGAGTGCCGTCGATACCAGAGGGTGCGTGTCGCCAGACCGCGCATCCAGGCTTGGCCAAGGCGGCAAGCCTGCTTGGCGATGCCGAACAGATTCGCGTGCAGGCACGCCTGCTGGTGGCCTTGCTCGGTCACGAGGCTCATGTGGGCATGGATGCCGTCCGCGACGAACTGGGCGGCTCGCATGCCATCGCCATGCCGGTGCATGCCTGGGAGACCATGTCCTCGATCTGGAGCACCTGGCTGGATGAGCAAGGCGACCATCGGCTGAGCGCGGCCGCGCTCAGCCTGAGCGATGCCTTCCAGGCCTTCGCCAAGGCGGGCGCGCGCCTTTCCGCGCTGGTGCGCATGGCCCGTCACGAACTGCATCGGCGTTATCGCGAAAACTGGCATGTTGCGCTGGATATCCCCGATGCCGCTACCGGACGCGTATACCAATACGTCCGCTATTTGCGCCTGCAATTGATCGAAGCACAATCGACGTTGCCGCGCGAGATGCACGAAGTCGCCAGTGACATGCTGCCCTGACCGAACCGAGCCTCAAGTCGCAGGCTCACCGTTGACTTGAGAGCGACTTCGGTGGCGATGCGAGGCGCGGCAAGAGCGCGCCTCGCAGAGGTCGTCAAAGCTCTTCAGGAACTGCTTTGGTAAGCACGGCACGGGCGAACCAAAAGGTTATCATGCCGCCTTTTCGCGTGCGCCCGTTCATGGCGGTCGCACTCGCCGGGGATTTCAGGAAGGCTGACCACGATGCAATCTCGAATCATGCATGGACACAGGCCCGCAAAATGGATTGTTGCCCTCGCTTGCGGCCAGGCCATGTCCATCGCCCTGGCGGCAGGGGCCAATGACGAGCATCTGCAATTGCCCGTTCCAGTGGGCTTTCAACTGACGCAGCAGACGGTATCGGGCATCGAAATGTTGCCGCCAGGAGAATCCACCGATCACTGGACGCGCCGCATCACCACCCAGGTCTACCAGGGCATGGCAGGCCCCGGGTTCTACGATGACTACCGCGCACGCATCGAGGCCGTTAACAAAAAAGACTGTGACGACACGGCGTCTTCCACCATCAATGAAGACAAGGTCGATGGTTTGCCGAGCCACGTCTGGTTGCAGGCCTGTCGCTTCAAGAGCCCTTCATCGCCACCGCACTATGCCTTCTTGCGTCTGGTGCAAAGTGGCCGCAATGCTTACGTGATCATGGAGGAACTGGCGCATCATCCGCAGGATACGGAAACTGCCGATGCGATCACGGTCCTGCTGTCGGCCAAGGTGGTGCATGGTGCTGCGAATGACACGGCCGCTCCGGCGCCGGCGCATGGAGCGAGCGTGGCGGCAGATGGTGAGATCCTGATGCAGAGTATCCCGATCGGTTTCAAGGTGATCAACCAGGGCAAGACATTGCGTGGCGTTGAAATCACCGAGATGATTCCGCAGGACGATGCGCCTGACAACTGGACCCAGAAGATCACCAGCCAAGTGTATGTCGGCATGACCGACACCAGCGCCGATGGCTTCAAGAAGCTCTTCGTACAAGGCGAGAAAGGCATTTGCGATCACGCACGCACGAAGGATATCAGCGACGGAATGAAATACGGTCATGCTTTCCAGGTATGGTCACAGACCTGCCAGCAGGATGCCGACCACGCATCGGAAAGCGTGTACTTCAAGTACATCAAGGGCAAGGACAGCAGCTATATCGTACGTTGGACGTATCGCGATGCACCCACTCGGGAGCAAGCCGATGCGGCCATCGAGTACCTGGATCGTGTCAGGCTTTGTGACAATCGCAGCCCGGACAATCGTTGCCCGCCTTAGCGGCTATCCATGAAGACATTCACCGCTATGATCGCCTCGATCCTGAAGCCTGGCGGGTTCATCGTTGCCATCCATGCCCCGGGAAACCGCGGCTCCTTTATAAATTTCACGAAAAATAGTTCTCATTTAAGTTTGCTGACTCCTGCGCAACGACATCACCTGAAAAATTCTGATATTCGCCGCTTCGACAAAAGTCTTACCGCCTTGAAGTTACCAGATCAACGATCTTGGATTCGATGAAGTTACGCTGGATTCCGGCCCTGGCTCCCATTGAGAGATTCCGCGCTTTACGATTCGACTCGAGGGTTTCTGGGTTTCCTCTCGCCTTCGAGGTGCCTTGCCATTCATGTCGTGGGTGGCGACGTTTATTCTTGCATCAGGCTTGCTTGTCTTGGTTTTTCTGTATGGTGGGTGCCCTTTTATCCGTCATGGCCGAGTAACCCTGAGGGGGGCTTTCCGTGTATCGGCTCAATACCGCTTCGACGGCTGGAGGTATGGGCGGTCATGACTTCGCGTTACAAATTTGAATAATGTGACGGACGCCGCGATCCTTTGGCGAAAATCACATCATCCTCATCAAAACAGCATATCGACCAAACTGCGGCTCATAAGGGAGTCCGAAAAAGCCCCGTGAATATCGGCATTCCAATGCCTCCTTCGAGGGGTGACAGATTGAATGGTTTATTCAGGATGTTCAGAGGTCGACGGCCGGGTTGGTGCCAGTCAATGAGAAAGATCTGGATACCTTCATGAGCGAACAAAAGAGGGGCTTGTGGCCTGACAACGGGGTCTGTTTAGCGATTTCCTGATTGGGTTTCCATAGAAACGCGCACTCACTATATGCGTGTGTGAATGTATGCCGCTTTGTCGTAGATGATTTTTGAAGTCTTTATCTGACGCAATATAAGCATTCCTCTTTTGAGTGTCATTCTGGCCGATATGGGGTCGGCTATTTTGCGGCAAATTTCCAAATAAACGATATGCCGCCGCGGATGCGCTCACCGCGGTCATGGCTTGTGCGGTCATCGTGAGCGCCGTTTCAATCCACTCAACGTAAGGAGTACACATCATGCAGACCGAAAACATCATCGAGGGTTGGCTGAAGGGCTCTGAGAGCGTCAATGGGTACAGCAATCCGGCGGGTCCTCTCTATACCGAGGGCCAGTCGGTAACCATTGCCGCCGTTACCAATACGGATATGGCTCTGATGACCAACTGCAGCGGCTGTACGGCCTCCCGGCCGGGCTATTGCTGCTGATCAATGCAATCCCGGCAGCCGTGACCTTGGTGTCACGGCTGTCTTGCGGGCCGACAGCTCTTCTCCCTCGATTGCCTTGCCAGGTGCGGATATGAACCAGGTGCCGTCAACGACGTTTGCCACAGTCATCGATTTCCTCACGGCCGATGCCCGGCAATCAGTCATGGCACGCATCCTGGCGCTGCCTGGTCTGGATGCCGCCGAGGCGGCAGTGCTAACAAAAGAAGCCCATCGAGCCCTGCATGACAGTGCCGAACGCAAGCTCAATCGCGTGCTCCTGCTCGAATTGCACGCAGCCAAGCTGATGGGGCAACTCACGGCTACCGAGGAGTCTGAACGATTCACCCAGTTTCTTGCCCTGGCCACGCGCCCGGAGTTCAAGGAGACCTTGCGCGGACGTTACCCTGTGCTGGAAAGTCGTCTAGCACACGTCATGACCCAGCAGAGCCAGGCCATGATGCGTCTGGCCCAACGCGTGGCCGCTGATCGGTCGGTGCTGGCGAGCCTGCTCGGCCGAGACCCTGGCAGCCTTCAGGCGGTCTCGATTGGCGAAGGCGATGTCCATGACGGCGGACAGACCGTGGCAAGACTCGATTTCGCCCATGGCACCGTGATGTACAAGCCACGCTCGTTACGTATCGACGCGGCATTGCAGGCCTTCCTGGAAGGTATCTTCCACGATCAGGCGCAAGCCATCCGCGTACCGGCTGTGCTCGATCGCGGTGAATACGGTTGGGCGGCCTTCGTCGAGCACAGGCACTGTGCCGATGTTCATGAACTGAAGACCTTCTATCGCAACATTGGGCACTGGCTGGCCGTCATGCGCCTGCTTGGCGGCACCGACGTGCATCATGAAAACCTGATTGCCTGCGGTCCCGTGCCCTGCGTGGTCGACGTGGAAAGCATGTTCGTTCCCGAAACGGCGACACACCCTACCGGGTTGGGGCATGCCGTGGATCTGGCCGAGGCCATGATCCGATCATCCGTTCTGCGTACCGGCCTGGTGCCATTTCGTGCACCCGTGCTTGGCCTGGATGGCGTGGATATCTCAGCGATCGGCGCCTTACCCGGTGAACAGCCGAGCATTCGTGTGCCGGAGATTGTCCAGCATGGAACGACCGAAGCGCACGTCGATCTGGTAAACATCGAGTTGGGCAAGGCAAAGAACCATCCTTGCGATAATCCCGACATCTCCCAGTTCTGGCCGGACATCGTCGTCGGCTTCCAGGAGCTTACCCGGCGCTTCATGAAGCTGCATGCCGAAGGCAAGCTTGCCGCTGCGTTGGCTGGCTTTCCCGGCTGCCGAATCCGCCGCATCCGGCGTCCGACGCATGTCTACGTTGAGGTAATGCGCATGCTGTGGCACCCGGCTTCGTTGCATGACGAGCCCGCGGCGATCGAGCGTGCGCGTGATCTGTTGGCCCAGAACGCCGCAGTCTTCACTATGGCGCCCTCGGATCCGGCGGTCATCGCCGGTGAAATCCAGGACATGCTTTACGGGGATGTTCCCGTGTTCGCGCATGCCCTGGAGCAGCACCAACTCGACGAGGTGCTGGAAGGCTGGCTTTCCATGCGATTGGACCTGGAAGAGCTGACCATTCGCGGCGCGCTGGTCACGGCACATCTGAACACGCGGCTCAATGATGACAAACGGTCGGTATACGACATCACTGCCCATCATCCGCACGCCGGACAATTGGACAGGCGACGCAGGGCGATGGCTGCGCTGACTGTGCGTCAGTTGCTGCAATTGTCCGTTCGCGGCCACGATGGCGGCGTAACTTGGATCAGTCCGGTGCTAGGCCGTGGTGGCTGGGCCATGCGTAGCCTGGAAGCCAACCTTTATGTGGGCCTAGGCGGCATCGCCATCGCTCTGGCGGGCTACCTGCACGAGAGTGCCCATGGGCGAGCCGATGAGGTCGACGGAGTAGAAGAGGCTCTCGAAGGTGTGCTTGATGTCTTGCGTCGTACGGAGGAAGCCAGGCCTACGGAGGCGGTTGGCGCGTTCATAGGCCTGGGTTCGCAGATCATTACTTGGCTGACGCTCGATGCCCTATGTCCGGGACGTGGTGCGCTGGAGCGCGCGGTAATGCAGGCTCAAGCCATGGAGTCGAGCGAGTTCGACCGCGAAGACAAGTTCGACATACTCGAAGGCATCGCTGGTGCCATCGTGCCCTTGCTGCAATTGGCCGAGGCTACAGGAGATCGGCGTTGGTTCGACCTGGCGGCATTGGCGGGCCGTCGACTCGAGCAGGCCGCCCTTGTCGATCAGCGGGGTGCGCGTTGGCCGGCAACAGTCTTCAACGAACCTCTGGGTGGGTTTGCGCACGGAGCCACCGGCATCGGTTGGGCGTTGACGCGGCTTGGTCTCAGTGGCGCAGGCCATGAAACCGATCGTCGTCGCTGGTTATCGCTGGGGCGACTCGCCTTCGATTTCGAGGAAACGCTTTACCATCGGCAAGCGCGTAACTGGATTGACGTACGCAAGCCTGACAGCCGCGACTTTCCCAATACATGGTGCCATGGCAGCGTTGGTATTGGCCTGGCCGCCTGCGATCTGTATGGCCGCACCGGCGAGGATCGGCACCTGGATACGCTGGCGCGGGCCGTGCAGGCTGCCCAGCGCAGCGGGTGGGGCTACAGCCATACGCTTTGCCATGGCGACCTGAGCATGTGGGAGCTGCTGATGCGCGCGAGCAAGGTAGCGCCTGATATCGTCGCGCCCGAGATCATGCCCGGCAGTGCGATCATCCTGTCCAGCATCGAGGAACACGGCATCGTTGGAGGACTGGCCAGGGATGCGTTCACGCCAGGCTTGATGAGTGGTATTTCCGGGTCTATCCATCAACTGGCCCGGATGCATCCGGAGTGCGATATTCCTTCGCCGTTGCTGATGGAATGCCGGGTGGGTGAGTACGAGCGCAACGGGATGTTCGAGCGCGAATTGCTTACCGCCTGATATCGCCCATGATCCTGAAGCGCTTTGTTCGCAGGCACTACCGATCGTTGCTGGGAGCCGCCTCGCTTTCCTGTGCCAGTGCCGGAACAACGATAGTGCTGCTATCGCATATCAATGCGCTCGCGTCAGGCGGAGCCCCGGCATTTTCGATGGGCGCGCTTGTCGCCGGGCCACTATGGATCGGCCTGTTCTGGCTCGTGGTGTTGCTGGTTACCCATGCGTCGTCGCAATGGATGCTCGCTCGCCTGGGCGGCGACCTGGTGGCGCAGTTGCGCAGCGAGCTTTCGCGGCAGTTTATCGAGATGGACTACGAAAAACTGGCGGACAGGAAGCACGCCGTTTTCGGATCATTGATCGAAGACGTTGCCAATATCGCACCGTTGGCCCTGGTCGCTCCGCTGTTGGCCTACAATCTATTGCTGGCCATGCTGTACGCTGGCTACCTGGCCACCGTATCAGTCACTTTGTTGTGCATTCTTGCCTTGTTTTTGACGGCCACCTTTGCCGCATCGATCTGCCTTGAGCGCATCATGCGCACAAAGTTCGACGAACTTCGGCAAGCCAACGAAAAAGTATTCGAGTACTTCCGGTTCATCAGCGACGGCAAGAAGGAGATGAGCCTGAATCCGGCGCGGGCGACGCATTTCATGCGGGAACTGATGCTTCCGGCCGTCGTGCGCGCGCGCTCGAACATGGTCAAGGTACATACCGGCCTTGGCCTCAACGAAGCCTGGTCGATGACGGTGATGTACGGGTCGATCTTTCTGATCGTCTATCTTGGGCATGCATTTCTAGCGTTGCCGCAGGGGACCATCATTCACTTCGTGATCGGCGCGATCTTCCTGGGCGGTCCGGTCAACTTCATCGTCAGCGCTGGTCGTCAGGCGACGTTGGGGGCAGCCAGCCTTCGTCACCTTGAACGTGTCGGCCTGAAATTGGATACCATGCCGCGTGACATCGGCAGCCAGCGAGAGAGCCGGCCACATCCTTGGTGCCGCATCGACATGGAGGGTGTCTGCTACAGCTATCCGGACAGCATTGCGGCCAAGCCTGCATTAGGGCCTGTCAGTTTGCGCATCACGCGGGGTGAGATGGTCTTCATCGTTGGCGGTAATGGCAGTGGTAAATCCACCTTGCTCCTGTTGCTGAGTTCGTTGCTCGCCCCACATGCCGGCACGATATGCATCGATGGCGTATCTGTCGATGCTGACATCGGCGCTTATCGCGAGCGATTCACGGGAGTGTTTGGCGATTTCTTTCTGTTTCCGCACGTGCTCGACCAGGCCGGCCATGTGCTATCCGATGCAAGAATCAGGCAATGGTTGTCGTTGCTTGGCCTGGAGGAACAGGTCCAGGTGCATGAAGGTGAGCTCTCCAGGCTTTCGCTATCCACGGGGCAACGAAAGCGCCTTGCGCTGCTGCAATGCTACGCGGAAGATCGGGATATCTTCTTCTTCGACGAATGGGCGGCGGACCAGGACATCCATTTTCGCGATCATTTCTATCGCCATGTGCTGCCGGAGTTGAAAAGCCGGGGCAAGACGATCGTTGCGATAAGCCACGATGACCGTTATTTCCAGCTTGCCGATCGGGTCATCACGCTGGCGAACGGACAGGTGATATCCGATTCGGGAGCTATCGACGGCTCACCGCCGGATCATGATCATTCGCTTGTCTCACTGGGTGTTCCCCTGGAGCTGTCGTAGCCTTCACGCATTGGCGCAGCCAGCGATGCGCTGGATCGGCATCCTGGCGCGGATGCCAAAGCATGGATACGACGATTTCCGGCATAGTAAAGGGAAGCGGAAAACCGTGCATCCCCAAGCGCAAGCTTTGCGTATGCCGTTCCGGTACCGTGGCAATCAGTTCGCTATCGCGTGCAAGTGCCAGGGCACTGGAGAATCCGCCCACGACAGCGGCGACTTTTCGCTCCATGCCCAGTGCTTTCAATGATTCGTCGATGGGCCCCTTGTCCGTATGATGTCTGGCGTCGAGAACGTGACCCCATGCGACATAACGCGCGGGCGTAACCAGGCCTTCGCGCAGCGGATGACTCGCGCGCACGACCCCTATGAAGCGATCGCGGAACAGGGTTTGCGTCCACACCTCGGGCCCTGTCCTTGTGCTGACGACGCCTGTTTCAAGGTCCACGCTGCCGTCCCGCAAACCGGCGCTGCTTCGATCCGTCCTGGGTAGGAAGCACAAGAGGACGCCGGGCGCTTGGCGGACAACGCGGGCGACGAGCGTGGCTCCGAAATTCTCAACGAAGCCATCGCCGACCCGTAGTGTGAAGGTGCGCGTGAGTTGCGCGAGGTTGAGTTGTTCGGATGGTCGCAATACTGCTTCGCCATCGCGTACCAGGTCTGCAACGCGATCGCGTAGCTCCATGGCGCGCGTCGTCAGGGCCAGTCCGCGCCCGGCTCGTACCAGCAAGGGATCGCCCGTGACTGCACGCAACCGCGCCAGCGCCCTGCTCATGGCGGAAGGGCTGAGCTTCAGTCGCTGCGCGGCTTTTGCGACGCTTGCTTCGGCAAGTAGAGCGTCGAGTGTGACCAGCAAGTTGAAGTCGAACTCGGACATGGGCGCTCCTGGTCGGCATCGGCATGATATGGCGTCAGATGCACGAATAACATGCACACCACGCGCGCTCCGCCATGCCATGGTCGGGCCTAAAGTAAGCGACACCGCAATCGTCAACTCGCCGGACATCCAAGCATGGTCACAAGCACGCTGGAAACATTCATCGATAACGTACGGGAATCGTGGGGGCCGTTGTCGTCTTCATTGGTTGCCCGATGCCACACGGAAATCGAGGCGCTGGCCAGGGCGCCGTCCAGCGAGGGCTGGCTGGCGCAATTGCATGAAGACATGCCTGCCAGCAAGGAGCTCTATCGCGACCCCATTCATGGGTTCCTGGTGCTTGCGCATACCGAAGCCCGGGGGCATGCATGGCCGCCGCACGATCATGGCCGTTCATGGGTCATCTACGCCGTGCAGCAAGGCGAGATGGAAATGACTACGTACGGCCGCATGGAATCTCCTGCTGGCAACGTGCGCCTGGTGCAGCGCGAGACTTATCGCGTAATGCCAGGCGAGGGCAGGGTATACCTGCCAGGCGATATCCATGCGACGCGCTGCCTGTCTGAGTCGGTGCTCTATCTGCGCCTTACCGAGCGCGAGTTGAGCCGGGAGCGTGAAGAAGGCCATATGACCCGTTACATCGAGCGCGACGGTGTCTGGACGACACCTTGAGCCCGGTGGCGCCTGCGATCAATCCCTGTCCGGTGCCCCCAGCGGGAAAGATGAGCGGAAGGGACGTGCATCTTCAACAGCACAAGCAAAAGACGGGCGCGCCAGCAGGCGCGAACGATAGTCGCCCAGTGTCGTAAGCGTGGCTGGAATGGGAGACACCCAGTCGGCATAGAACAGCGAAGGTGCAGCCGCACAATCGGCTAATGTAAAGCGGTCGCCAGCAGCCCAGGTTTCACCAGTCAGGTAAAGGTCGATCCAGCGATAGGCGCGGTCGAGTTTCTCTGTGGCCTTTTCCAGCCCTTCACGCTGCCGATCGGCGTTGCCGGTGAGTGCCCCATCAACGGCCCACTGGGCTGCATTCATCACATGCGGGTCGAAGAAACGATCCAGGAAGCGTACATCGAGCGCAGCGAGGGCGTCATCTGGAAGCAGCCTCGTCGAGCCTGAATGCGCCACTTGGAGATATCCAACAATGATGCTGGTTTCCACCGCGCTACGCTCGCCGTCGACGAGCAAGGGGAATTTACGTATCGGCCAGCGTTTCAGCCATTCGGCTGTATTCTCTGGCGTCTCGGGTCCGATGCTGCGAAACGAGAAGGGAGTGCCATTCTCGTACAGTGCGATCAGTGCCTTCTGCGTGTAAGAAGAAAACAAGTGGCCGTAGAGCGTGAGCTTGGTCATACGATCATCCGGTCGTTTACGAAGACTGGACGACACCAGTCATTACCGACATGCGTGCAATCGAAATGCATTTTTCTGGACCTTCTTCGTCGCCACGATCGCCGATCCATGTACGCTGCCGCTTTGGCGCGCCATCTCCTCCAGCCATGCCGGGGGGGATGGCGCACAGGCCATGCAAGCTATTTGATGATGTTCTCAGAGCGCCTTACGCAAGGTCACCATCGTGTTTCGCGGATCGCCGTAGATGCCGAAGTACGTGGCCGGAACACGCGCGAAATACGCGCGATCGAAGAGGTTGTTGACGGTGAGTGTCAATGACCAGTCGCGATCGAACTGATAACCGACCTGGCCGTCAAATACGGCATAGCCTTTCTGGGTGATCGTTCCGCGTGTGGTGCTGCTGACGATGCGCGCGCCGCCACCGATACGCCACCCATGCGGGTTGTCGCCTTCGAAACGGTACACGCTCCAGAGTTTGAGCGTTTTCTTCGGCTCTTCCGAATCAAAGATCTGCCCCTGACTTGATGTGTCCTTCAGATAGCGTGTGAGCAGGTAAGTGTAGCCGGCCGAAAGATCCCAGCCCGGTAGCATGCGCCCGGTGACCTCCGCTTCCCAGCCTTGGCTCTGCGCCTTGCCTGCCGCGATGAAATAGCCTGGATGACTGGGGTCATCATAGGCGCGGTTCTCGTCGCGAAGGCGGAAGGCGGCAAGCGTGGCGCTCAAGCGGCCATCCATGAAATCACTTTTCAGGCCGGTTTCATATTGCTTGCCAGTTCGCGGCTTGAGCGTGCCTCCACCGAACACTAGGTTATTCTGCGGTACGAACACCGTGGCGTAGCTGGCGTAGGCCGATAACCACGCATTGATGTCATAGACGACGCCTGCGTAAGGCGAGGCCTTGTGGTCCACGCCCGGATCCTGCACCCAGTTACCCAGGCTGTTTGGCGTGCCATCGCGGCTCTTGTTGCGATAGTCGGTCAACTGGCTACCGAGCAGCACGCTCCAGTCATCGGATGGGCGCAGGCGTACCTCGCCATAGATGCCGTACTGCGTGGTCCTGGTCTGGCTGCGATCGCTGAAGGGAATATCGGGTTCGGCGATGCCGCCCAGGTTCATGACGTCTGCGCCACCGGGGACATCGAACCCGCCGCTGTAATTGTCTTGCGTCTGCCTGGCGTAATTGACGCCGATGACCGCCTGGTGGGTGCGGCCGAACAGTTCGAACGGGCCGGATATATTGGCGTCGGCGCCGATCCAGGTCGCTCGCGTCAACTGGCGCTGCAACCAGTACTGGGCGTGATTGCCGATGGGTGACACCAGCCCATCGATGTAGCCGTACTTGGAGCCATCCTGGATGCCGCGCCGATCGACGTGGACTCGGCCATGCCAGTCACCCCCAAAGTCGTGATCGAGTTCCGCATAGAGATCGTTCATCTGTGGACGGTCATAGCTCCAGTCCGTACCGTAGAACTGCGAGCGTGGGGCATCCAGGCGCACGCCATGCGGCGCAATCGCATAGACCGACTGTCCCCAATCGAGCGGGCCATTATGTTCATGCTGAAACGCCGTGGACAGGGTCAGCAGAGTCGATGGAGACAGGTCGAATTCGACGACGCCATAAGCGAACTGATGGCGCGAGTTGGCCTTGTCGTAGAAGTAGTCATGATCCTGCGCCGAGACCACCATGCGTCCGCGCACCGTACCACTGCGGTTCAATGGCGTACTGCCGTCAACCGTCAACTGATAGTTGTTCCAAGAACCCGCCGACACGCTGCCACCCCAGGTGGCATGATCCTGCGGGCGCTTGCGGATCAGGTTCACCGTGCCTCCCGGGCTGCCCTGGCCTTGCAGGATGCCGGCCGGGCCACGGAAGATCTCGATCCGGTCATACATGGCAAGGTCGAACTGCGACTGGTATTCCAGGCCATTGTTGGCGGGAATGCCGTCAAACTGCACATCGGGCTGATAGCCGCGCGACTGGAAATACGACGTACCCACGCCATAGGGAATAGCGGTGATGCCGGTAGTATGGCTCAGCACGTCATAGACCGTGGCCATGTTCTGGTCGTCCATGCGCTGGCGCGTAATGACCGATACGGAGTTGGGCAACTGCCGCGGTGCGAGTGCCAGTTTGCCGAACGAGGCCTCGTTGGCGGCGTAGCCTTCGGAAATACCCTGGACTTCCATGCCTTCCAGATCCGACACCTTGTCGCCACGTCGCCGGGGCGCCGACGCAGTGCCAACGACTGGAGCCACCGTTCTGACCGGGGGCGACGCCGCTGCCGGCTGACTGCCTCGCTGGATACGTACCGAACCATCCGGGCTGATCCGGTACTCCAGGCCGGAGTGATTCAGAAGACGGTCGAGCGCCTCGCTTGCTGGTAGCCGCGCATCGAGTGCCGAGGCTTGCAGGTCGGTGGTCAGGGCTGCGTCATAGATCAGCACGGTGTCGCTTTGTTCGGCAAAGCGATTCAGGGCCAGGGCCAGGGGGCCGGCCTGGATGTGGAAGTCACGCGGCGCCTGCCAGTTGCCGTCTGGCGAGTCTGTGGCCATGGCAGCGCCGCTCAGGGCCAGCCCCAAGGCCAGCAGTAACTGGCGCACAGTAAAGCGACCTGCTGGCGGAAGATGAGGGGAATGATCGAAAGCTGACATGAAAACCGCCCGTAAGGTAAGGGAATGAGGATCGTTCTCATTCCTAAGACGAGCCAGTTACCTGTTTGAGGATGTCCGCGGGCAAAAATTATTTCCGCTCAGCGCTGGAGCAGGATCAATCCCGCGCCGAGCCGGCTGCTGCGCATGCCCAGGTTGTGCTGGATAGCATCCAGTGCGGCCAAGGGCTCGGTCGTCTTGAACACGCCGCTGACCCGGCGGCTACCGGCCAGGTCATCGAGCAGCAGAATGTGCCCGTCGTAGTAGCGATTGAGTTCGTCCACCACGTCGCGAAGCGGGCGATCGACGAATACCAGGCGTCCACGCATCCAGGCGGTTGCGGCATCCACGTCAGTGGCGCGAACATCGACACGGCCGCCGTCGCCGGGCACTACGGCTTCTTCTCCGGCGTGCACGCGTCGAACTCCCGAAGGCGTGCGTATCTCGACCAGGCCGCTGGCGACGATCACCTGGGTCGATGATCCATGGCTTACCAGTTGGAACGAGGTGCCTATATCCGTGACCACCAGCGAGCCGGCGGTTACCCGGAACGGCCGGGTATCGGCATGTCCGACATCGAAGGACACGGTGCCGGCGAGCACTTTCACTTCGCGCCATTGCGCGTTATCACGAATGGCGATGGCCGAGCCGGTATCCAGGCGCGCGGTGCTGCCGCCGGAGAGGCTTATATCGCGGGTTTCTCCAACTCCCGTGCGCGCATCGGCATGCATCCAGACGTCAACGCGCTGCCATTGCGAATAACCCAGGGCTACCAACACGCATGCCGCGCTGGCGGCGAGTGCCAGCCGGGCCCTTCTCCTCTTTCTGATAGGGGGCCGGGGCGAAATTCGATGCGTATCAGCGCGTCCGGGGGCATAGGGCAGGGAAACCTCATCGAGCGCGCGCCATATCGACATGGCCCGTTGCAGCGCGGGCGCATGTGCGGTGTCCTGTGCCAGCCACGCCATCAAGCGCTCGTGTTCGTGCGGTGACAGATCGCCAGCGTCCAGTCTCAGTGCCCATTGCGCCGCCTGTTCGCGAAGCATGTCGTTGGCGGTTGGCTGCATGGAGCGGGAGGCTGGCCGGAAGATAGCGGGCATTATGCCTCCGCTTCGTCCAGCTTGGCCTGGCAATGAAGCAAGGCCTTGCGCAGGTGCTTTTCCACCATGTTGCGGCTGATGCCCAGGCGCTGCGCAATGTCTTGAGAGCTCAGGTGCTCGAGCTTACGCAGCCGGAATACCTCGCCGCAGCGCGGAGGCAGCTCGGCCACGGCTACGGCCAGTACCTCCAGCCGCTGCTGTGACAGTAATCTGGCCTCGCCGTCGGGCGCGCCATCGACCACGTGTTCGGGCAGGGCGCCACTTTCAACGTGGCGTTCGCGCACTTCACGCTCGCGCAGCCAGTCCATCGACAGGTTGCCGGTCACGCGATAGAGAAAAGCCAGCGGATTTTCAATGGTCGCGTGCTCGTCGAGCGTGGCGATCCTCACGTAGGTTTCCTGCACCACATCGGCGGCATATTCACGAGAGCGAATCCGGCGCTCGGCGAAACGGCGCAGTGAGTCGTAGTTGGCCTGGAGCGCGCGCAGCAAACGACCCCGACCATCTGGCTTGTGGGGGTCCTCATCCACGCCCATCTCCGCGCTGCACCGTGTCACCCTACTCAAATAAGAATAATTATCATTTCATAATTATTGGATGGCGACAAGCCAGTCTCGATGCTGGGTTGCGCCTCAGTCCACTGGGTCGAACAGGCCGCACAGATGGTCGGCGAACGCCCGGACCCGCGGCAGCATATCCGCCCGGGTTGGAAACGTGAGGTTCATGCGGCTGCGCTGCCGGATCGTCTCATCGAGCAAGGCCACGATGTTGCCCTTGTCGATGTCGGCCTGAGCGAACAGCCCTTCAGGCAGGAGCCCGATCCCAAAATCTTGCAGTACCAGATCCCGTGCAAGGAATTGGCTATCTACTTCGATGGCTGGTGCGGGTAAAGTCTGGCCACCGAGCACGGTGCGCTCCAGATAGGCCCGCAATAAAGGCGTCGGCGCAATGAAGCTGGCGATCGCGTCGATGCTGGCGGGTTTACCATGGAGCGCGACCCATTCGGCGCTGGCGTGGAATCGCCAAGAGAATTCGAACAAGGTTCGTTCCACCGAATCCATGCCGGCGGGTGATCCCGCACGAATGGCGATGTCGACGTTCTCACGTACGAGATCCAGTACCGCGTTGGTCAACGTAAGTTCGAAGCGCACCTGTGGATACTGCTGGCGAAATTCGGTGATGGCAGTCGCCAGAATCCTCGTGGGGAAATCCGCCGGTGCAGTAATGCGGATCAGACCTCGCAATACACCCGATTCTCCTCGGACATCCTCCAAAGCGTGCGCCAGCACATCGATCGCACCAGATGCGCTCTCAAACAGGCGGCGGCCTTCATCGGTCAGCGCCAGCGAGCGGGTCGATCGCTTCAGCAGTCGTGTTCCCAGGGTTTCTTCCAGCGCCTTCACCTGAAGACTCACCGTGGAACGAGGCATGCCGATGCGTTGAGCCGCTGAAGAGAAACCCTTGGCACGCACCACCTCGACAAACGTCTGCAATGGATCGAGCTTCAACATTGTCCAGAATTCTGGCTGATCATTCCATGATTGTACGGCTAATCATGCAGACACTTTCTCGTTATATATGACGCTCTTTCCGGCGACAGGCCTCCCATGACTTCCGATCATCCATTTCCTCGTCTTCGTGGTGGCCGCCTGATGGCCGCCGAGCGTGCGACCTTTTCTGGCATCACTGCCGACATCCTGCTGGGTGGCTCACAGGCGCCGCTCACCGTGATGTCGATGCTGGTGGCACCCAGGCAGGGCGCGCCGGCGCACATCTCGTTTGACGAGGACAAGGTCTTTGTCATTGAAAAAGGCAAGCTATTGTTTATGGTTGACGAACTGCGGCTGCTCGTCAAAGCGGGAGAACAGGTCTTCGTCCCGCGCGGCGCGGTGCATGGCTTTACCTGTGCGACCGAGGAACACGCGCGCGTGATCCTGGTGTCATCACCATCGCGACACGATGCGTTTTTCAAAGCCATGGGCCAGTTACCCACGCCGCACACGCCCGAAGCCGTGCAAGCGGTGTGCGAGCGCTTCCGGCAGGCCATCGTCGGGCCGGTGATCGAACTCTGAGCCCGGGTTGACCATGGCTTGCAGGAGGGAGTGCACTCGCGCAAAGTCTCGGTTCCCATCGGCAGGAATCAACGCGTGGAATGGAGTGACGTTCGTATTTTCCTTTCCGTAGCCCGTGAAGGCTCGTTGGGTGCGGCGGCACGTGTGCTTGGGATCAGCCATCCCACGGTGGCGCGCCGCGTGCGTGCGCTGGAGCAAGCGGTGGATCAGCCCCTGCTGCAACGCCACCAGGACGGTGTACTACTTACCGATGCCGGCATGAATGTTCTCAGGCTGGCTCAGGATATGGAGGCATCCGCGCTGGCGTTTCAACGCCGTATTGCCGGCGCGGAAGGCCCGGTGGGTGCCTTGCGTATCTCCTCGGCGGACTGGTTTGCCACCTATGTGCTGCCACCGGTCATGGAATGCCTCATCGACGAACATCCCGGTATCGTGCCAGAGCTGCAAGTCAGTTCGCGGCTTTACGATCTGTCTCGTCAGGAAGCGGACGTGGTTTTCCGGGTCGTGCCATTCGAGGAGCCTGGTGTCGTGCAATGCCGGCTCATGCGTATCGACTACGGGCTATACGCGGGGCAAGGTGTCGCGACACCCATCGTGGGTGATGGCAGCCTGAACAAGCTCATTCTGATGGATGCTTCCGAGCATCGCTACCCCGAGATCGACTGGCTACGGCAGGTATTGCCGCACGCGAAGACGTCGGCCATCTCCAATCATCGAGCCTTGCAGGCGCGCTTGTGCCGGCAGGGCCTCGGGCTTGCCGTGCTACCGCGCGTCGTTGGCGACGCGACTGCCGGGTTGACGTTGCTTGATCTTGGTCAGCCACCGCCATCGCGACACATCTGGATGGGCTACCACGAGGACATGCGTGGTCTGGACCGAGTGCGCGCGTTGGCATCGATTGCCCAGCGCTTGCTGGGCGGGGAGAGCGCCTGTGAACAAAGCTGAAAGGGTGGCGCACATGCCTGTCAGTAGGCGCGAGTGACAACCGCGCGCACGCTATGCGCTCCTTCATCTGGAGCTTTCATATGTGCGGTGACCATCATGCCTTGTCCTTGCGCCGGGGCAACCATCATTCGCAGCTAGCAACTGGCCCCGGGATTCATCGTTTGTTACTGGGGGAAGCAACCGTTGTCGTGCTATGCGATGGGCACTTTTTACTGTCCACGCCTGAGGTATTGCGCGGCGATACCAGCCCCCTGGATGGTTTGTTGGCACGAGCGGGCTTGGAAGAACTCGTACCCAGCCACGTCAATGCATTCCTGATCGATACCGGCGACAAGCGGATACTCATCGATGCCGGAGCCGGCGATCTACAGGGTTCGACCCTGGGCGACATGGCCAGGCGATTGCTTGCGGCCGGATACAGCGTCGGGGATATCGACACCGTACTAGTGACGCACTTGCATCCCGACCACATCGGAGGCCTGACGCGAAGCGGTGAGGCCGTGTTCGAGCGCGCACGGATCCATGTGTCACGCGCCGAGGCGGCATTCTGGCTCGAACGTGGTTCGGCCGACGGCGTGGATGGCAGCGTGCGAGCTACCTTCGCCGATGCAAGGAAAGTGCTGGCACCGTACATCGCAACCGATCGACTGCGCCTGTTCGACGCGCAAGCTTCCTGGCATGGCTGTATCAACGCACTGGCGCTTCCGGGGCATACGCATGGTCACACAGGATTTCGGCTGCGCACAGGCAAGCAGGACGTCCTGTTCTGCGGTGACCTCTTTCACGTCGCCGCCGTGCAACTGGCCGATCCTGGCGTAACGGTCTGCTATGACAGCGAGCCGGCCCAGGCAAAGGCAACGCGTGTCGCATTTCTCAAGGAAGCCGCGCATCGCGGCGATTGCATTGCCGCGGCGCATGCGCCGTTCCCCGGGCTTGGCATCGTATGCCGCGAAGGAGACGGCTACGTGTGGCAGCCGGCGGCATGATGCGGGGAAGGGCGCAATCATGTGTGTGGCCTGTGGCGCCGATCAGGCAAGCAATACGTACAGGATCAGGTCGATTTCCTTTTTCGTGACAGTTGGCCCGCCCAGTGCGGAATAGCCAACAAAGGCCCGGTACAACCAACGTCCCGGGGTCTGGGCGTCACGTTTGGATCGGCCTGCGCCGAATATGTTGGCTGCTTGTTCTGCAGCAAGGTGTCGTCAGCTGAGTAAACAGCGATTGCAGCATTAACCGTTAAGAATTTTTTCTCATGTCGTGGCAGGCTGGCGCCAAATGGCGATGTTTTTAACCGGGAATCGAAGTTAGGATGCCTGAATTAAATTTTGAGCCGTGAATACCAGTTGTCTTGATGGCCCTCGGCAACGATCACAGAAAATAGTGATTGGCGCGTTGAAAAAGGCTCGACTAGTGGATATTTCTTATCGGATATGAGGGCTGCGTAGTGCTACTGCGCGGCTCGTCATCCGATTGGGTATTTTTCCTGGGGTGAGGCTGACTACGGCGACAGTCTGGTATAGCTACGAAGCTCCTTGCATGTATGACAAGGCTTTTAAGCGGCGAGATTGCGTTCTGCCATGGCCACGCCATATTGAGCGTGCGGCTTTAGAAGCTTGCGAGACGCTGTCGAATGATGACGCGCCCACCATCCTTCACGACCTCGCATCATTTTGCGAGCCGCATCACTTTGCCTGTCGCTGGCGATGAATATCAGCAAATTGCCGATAGGGTCGTCGTAGCCGCAACGGTAACCTGTATTCACGCATCCATGACGTCCTGATCCGGCGCGTATCACGGCATCCGGCTCAGGAGATTGTCTTTCCCGTCATGCGTTGCGCGATCTGGCGCCCCTCAGGGCGCCGTCTGAAACAGGGGCTAACGGTGATCGATCGCGCGCTGGAACATCTGGCGACACATCTCAATGGTCACTTTCGGAGGCAATTCCAGGTGGCCGAGGACATGGTTGTCGTGAGTAACCTGCAGGAAGTCGGCGGTGCTGCGGTGGCCTCGTCCGCGAATCGGCTGGTGTTGTTTCTCAGTGGCATCGAGCGCGACACCCTGGCGCATCGCGCCGGTACCGTGCCCACGGCGCCGCAGCATGGCGTGCTTCAGAAGGTTATGCCGGTCTATCTCAATCTGTTGGTGATGTGCGCGGCCAATTTCAGCGGCACGCATTACCCGGAAGCCTTGAAGTTCCTGGCAAGCACGATTGCGTTCTTCCAGGGCAATGCTGTGTTCGATCACCAGAATACGCCCGATATGGATCGCAGGTTGGAGCGTCTGGCTCTCAATATGGAGAACCTCAGCAGCCAGGAGATGCATAGTCTTTGGAGCATCCACGGAGGGCGCTATCTGCCGTCGGCATTGTTTCGTGTGCGCCTGGTAACCCTCGATAGCGACGCTATTCGTGGTCGTGCGCCTGCCGCTACAGGTACCGACGTCGGGGCGGTGCAGTCATGACGACCCGGTGCATTCATCCGCTGGGAGCGTGCTAGCCATGCAGCGCTACCGTATCCTGGCTCGGGTTGACGTCAGTCACGACTATTTTGCTGATGGTGACGCGCGCGGTCTGCGTTTCACGCCGCAGGCCGATACCGCAACATTTCTCAAGCGTTTCGACATGCTTTTGCGAAGCGATAGCCGTAGCCTGGTCGTCAGTGTCGAGGAGTCGAAGCTGCCAGGCATCTGGAGCGAGCGCCAGGAAGGAGAGGCGATCCGAAGTTTGTGTTTTGATGTGCACTCGGTCGATCCTTCGAGCGCGTATTACACTGACGTAGCCGATACAGGGGAATCCTCAGCGGAGGAGGGCGGTATTCGCCCGGTGCCTCTGCTTGAACCTCGCGCGCAGTTATCGCCGCCATTGGCCATCATGGGCTTGCCGTTGCTGTCCTCGCCAGATATTGGCTTTGATGATTGGACGAAAGAGCAAAGCCATTATCGCCTTCGGCTGATCAGTCGTCGCACGATCTGGAAATACCTGCTGGTCGGAGAATGGCGCGGCCGCACGCTATCCATCGTCGACCAGCGTGGCGAAGTGCAATTCACGCCGCCACAAGCCGAACGTCTGCCTGATGGGCAGACGGTGCTGGTGGCGCGCTCCACTGTTCCGATTGCTCTACAGGAGCGACCCACGCAACGTTTCCAGTTGCGTGACGTGACTGAAGCGCCTGAACGCGTATTGATTTCAAGATTGCCAGGCGCCCAGCCGCAGCGCCTGTGGCGTGAAATGCTGGGCGGCCAGCCGACCACCGTGTCGGAAATCTTTGTCCATAGCTAACCCACTGACAGGAGCCCACCGATGGGTGCAATGAAGACACCGGGTGTCTATATCGTCGAAAAGAATGCATTTCCCAACTCGGTGGTGGAAGTGGCTACCGCCGTGCCTGCATTCATCGGACACACCGAGAAAGCCGACAATCGCAACAAGCCTCTCACGCTCAAGCCGTGGCGCATCAGTTCCATGGCCGAGTTCCACCAGTATTTCGGCATGGGTCCCAACCCGCGCTTCAATATCGTCGAAAAATCCGATCCATCCGCATTGGCCGATTTCAAGGCGCCAGGCAAGGACGACAAGCTCACCGAATACGTGGTCGAGCAAGCCGAAGGCAAGGACGGCGGAAGCTACATGTTGTACAACGCGATGCGCCATTTCTTCCAGAATGGCGGTGGCCCGTGTTACATCGTTTCGGTAGGCGATTATGAGTCAGATCTGGACCCGGACAATTTCAACAAGGGCATCAACGAGCTTCTGAAGGAACAGGAGCCGACGATGGTGGTCATTCCCGAGGCCGTGCTGCTCAAGGAACCGGACTGCATCAGCTTGCAGCAGAATATGCTCGCCCATTGCGGCGAGAAGATGAAGAACCGTGTCGCCATTCTCGATGTTTGGGGTGGCTACAAGCCGCGCAACGATCCCGATGGCGATCCGATCGACCAGTTCCGTAACGGACTGGGCATCAATTTCCTCAATTACGCTGCCGCTTATTATCCCTGGCTCAATACCACGGTGGTCGGCGAGAAAGAGTTGAGCTACGAGAACATCGCCTCGGCCGATGTCCTGCAAGCCTTGCTTCGCAGTGATTTGAACCTGCCCGAGACTGCGCCAGACAAGGCCACGCTCAAGGAGAAGGAGCAGATCCAGGCGATTGCGGACATCACCAAGGATTGGAGCGCGGGTGATCCCAAGCCGTCGAGCGATGCCATCCTGGCCAACAAGGCGCTATTGAACAAGACCCTCAGCACGATCAGCCCGATGTTCAATACCATCATGGAACTGGTGCGTACCAAGCTGAATCTGCTGCCGCCCAGTGCGGCGATGGCCGGCGTCTATACGATGGTCGACAACAGCCGCGGCGTCTGGCGCGCTCCGGCCAATGTCAGTCTGGCTGGCGTGGTTTCACCTTCGGTGAGTATTTCGTCGGTTGACCAGGAAGACCTCAACGTCACCACGCAGGGTAAGTCGATCAACGCTATTCGAACCTTCGTGGGCGAAGGCGTGTTGGTATGGGGTGCTCGTACCCTCGATGGCAACAGTCTCGACTGGCGTTACATCAACGTGCGCCGCACGATGATCATGCTGGAGGAGTCCTGCCGCCTGGCGGCCAAGGCCCTGGTGTTCGAGCCCAACGTTGCCAACACCTGGGTGACCATCAAGAGCATGATCCAGAACTTCCTCACCAGTATCTGGAAGCGTGGTGGCCTGGCCGGTGCCATCCCGGAAGACGCTTTCAGCGTGTTCTGCGGGCTGGGCGAAACGATGACGCCCAACGACATCCTCGAAGGCATCCTGCGCGTGACGGTACTGGTCGCCATGGTGCGTCCGGCCGAGTTCATCGAAATCACGTTCCAGCAGCAGATGCAGAAATCGTGATCGGGCGCGGGCGCGTCGTGCGATGACGCCCGCGGTATTACCAAATTTCGCATTGACGGAGTGTCACCATGGCAGATGATGGTTCGCAACAGTCACCCAATATATGGCCGATGCCCAAGTTCTACTTCGAAGTGAAGTGGGACTCGGCCGTGATGTCCTTCGAGGAAGTGTCCGGCCTGGATGCCGAATCGCAGCCGATCGAATACAGGCATGGCGATAGCCCGGTATTCGCTCCCATCAAGATGCCCGGGCTGAAGAAGTACGGCAACATCACGATGAAGAAGGGTGTGTTCAAGGGCGACAACAAGTTCTGGGACTGGTTCAACCAGATCAAGATGAATACGATCAAGCGTGTTCCGGTCACTATCAGCCTGCTCGATGAGTCGGGCAAGCCGACCATGGTCTGGACCTTGACCAATGCGTGGCCGAGCAAGATTACCGGCACCGATCTGAAAGCCCAGGGCAACGAAGTGGCGATCGAGTCGATCGAGGTCGTGCACGAAGGCCTGACCATCGCCAACGGCTAAGGCGAGATCGCGGCATGAGTGGGCAGGCTGGTTTGTCGGATGCGTTCTTTCCGGTTGCATTTCAATTCACCGTCAGTCTTGGTGCAGTACCCACGGGTATCGATAGTTCCTTTCAGGAGGTATCGGGGCTGGAGCAGACGATGGATGTGGAGGAACTTCGCGAAGGCGGCGAAAACCGGTTCGTGCACCAACTGCCTAAGGGCGTGCAACAGAAGAAGCTGATGCTCAAGCGCGGCGTGACCGCGCTGAGTTCTCCGCTGATTGCCTGGTGCAAGGCCACGCTGGAAGGGGGATTGACCATGCCGATCGTGTTGATGCCTCTGACCATCAGCCTGCTCGACGGTTCGGGGCTCCCGGTACGCATCTGGCTGTACAACAACGCTTATCCGGTTCGCTGGGACATTGATGCCTTCAATTCCACCAAGAACGAGGTGGCCGTGGAGACGATCGAGCTGGCTTACCAATACGCCCAACGCATGCTTTGAGGGAGCGTCATGACGCTGGAAATTCGCCAGATGGTCATCAAGTCGAATATTGACAAGGCGGCCGACAAGAAGAAGTCGGCCGCTGATGCAAAGGCGGGCGATTGCAGCTGCGATGACGGCGACTGCGGTGGCAAGCAACCGTCGGGCGACGAAGGTCTGCGTTTGCGCAGCGCGTTGTTGGCTGAGCTCGAACGGCTGCGGGAGCGATAGATGTCTATTGTTCCCAGCCTTGCGGGCAAGAAGGCCTCGCTCAAGATCACCGCGTGTTCCATGCAGGGTGACAGCCCATCGCCCGATCCTTCCCGGGCGGTGTCGCTGCTGATCAATCCCTCCGAGCTGAGTTTCAAACGAAAGGTGGATTTCAGCGGATGCGTTCCCCTCGGTGATCCGGGCAGCGGCCGCAACTTCAATCGCGTGATGCCGGATGAGCTGAGCTTCTCCACCACATTCGACGGCACGGGCGTCGTTCCAGTGCCACTGGGCATGAACCTGAAGCCGGAAGTCGAGGATCAGTTGAACGACCTGATGGCGGTCGTGGCCTACGACGGCACCGAGCACCAGCCGGATGTCGTCCAGATCGTCTGGGGAACGCTGCTGTTCGAGGGTCGGCTGACTGATATCGATGTCGACTACACGCTGTTCCGGCCGAGTGGCGCTCCCTTGCGCGCCAAGGTAAATCTCGCCTTCCAGGGTTACAAATCCAAACAGGAGGCGATACTGGAGGCGGGTCTTTCGTCGCCTGATCTCAGCCATGCGGTTGTGGTGCGGGACGGTGACACCTTGCCCCTGCTATGCCATCGCATCTATGGCGATAGCCACTATTACGCCGAAGTGGCCCGATTCAATGGATTGCCTGGTTTCCGTGCGCTACGGCCTGGCATGACCTTGCATTTCCCCCCCTTGGACTGAGCTATGGCCGAGTCCAATACCAACACCGATGGGGTGGTCACCGTCACGCTTACGGTCAATGGGCAGACCTTGAGTGTCGAGCCGGTGGTCTCCGTCATCGTTCGCCGTGCCATCAATCGCATTCCATGGGCAGAGATTGTCCTGAGCGACGGCAACATGCCCACGGGTGACTTTCCACTGAGCGACGGTGCCAATTTCACGCCAGGATCGGAGATAACCATCAATGCCGGGTTCGGTACGACGACGCAACCGCTGTTCAGTGGCATCGTCGTGCGCCATGGCGTAAAGATCGATAGTGGCAACAATTCGCGTCTCATCCTGGAATGCAGGGACAAGGCCACCAAGATGACCATCGGTCGTCGCAACGCCAATTATCTGCAACAGAAAGATAGCGACATCATTTCCACGTTGATCAGCGGGCAGGGTCTTTCCGCCGACGTGACTGCCACGACCGTCCAGTACGACGAACTCGTTCAGTTCTATTGCAGCGACTGGGACTTCATGCTTTCGCGTGCGGAAATCAACGGATTGCTGGTCAACGTCGATGATGGAAAGGTCAGTGTCAAGGCACCGAGCACTTCCGGTTCGGCGTCCCTGACGGTTACCTGGGGTACGGATCTGCTCGCATTCGAGGCGGATATCGATGCGCGAACCCAATTGACCGCGGTCCAAGCCACCTCCTGGGATCCCAAGCAACAGGCCATCGCGCAGGGCGATTCTGCCAGCCCCACCACGCTCAATGAGCAGGGTAACCTGAGCGGCACCACGCTCGCTGGCGTGACCAGCCCATCCACTTATGGTTTGCAGAGCGGTGCCACGCAACCGCTTGATACCCTCAATGCGTGGGCCAAGGCCATGCAGCAGAAGGCTACCTTGGCACGCATTCGCGGCAGCCTGGGTATCCTAGGCAATGCCAGCGTGGTCCCCGATAGCCTGCTCGAGGTCAAGGGCGTAGGCGCGCGCTTCAGCGGAACGGTCTACGTGGCTGCCGCCGAACATCGCATCAACGGCGGCAATTGGACGACCCAGGTCGAGTTTGGCCTGAATCCGCAATGGCATGTTGAACGTGATGACGTGATGGCGCCGGTCAACGGTGGGCTGTTGCCTGGTGTCAGCGGACTGCAGATTGGCGTCGTGCTCAAACTCGATGGCGATCCAGAAGGCGAGCAGCGCATTCAGGTCGAAGTGCCGGTCTTGCAGGCACAGACCCAGGGTATCTGGGCACGTCTGTTGCAGTTTTATGCATCGAATACATTTGGCGCCTTCTTCCTACCCGAAGTCGGCGACGAGGTGCTGCTGGGTTATCTCAATGGGGACCCCAGTCATCCGGTGGTCCTGGGATCGCTCTACAGCAGTGCCCGCGCACCTGCCTACACCATCGAGGCGGCCAACAATACCAAGGCCATCGTCACGCGCTGCCTGCACAAGATCGAGTTCAACGAACAGGACAAGATCATCACGGTGATCACGCCGGGTAACAACCAGATGGTGCTGGACGACAAGAACCAATCCATCACCGTGCAGGATCAGCACAACAACAGCATCACCCTGTCCAGTAGTGGTATCGCGCTGGTCAGCCAGTCTGACATCAAGCTCACCGCCCAGGGCAGCGTCACCATTACCGCTAATGCGAATATCAGTGCCACCGCGCAGGCCGATGTGAAAGTTGCGGGTCTCAACGTCAGCTGCGAAGCCCAGGTCGGCTTTACCGGAAAGGGTTCGGCAACTGCTGAACTGTCTGCGGCAGGCCAGACCAGCGTCAAGGGCGCCATGGTCATGATCAACTGAGGACATCGCATGCCGCCCGCCGCCCGCCTCACCGATATGCATACCTGCCCGATGGTCACGCCGGGCCTGCCACCGATCCCGCATGTGGGCGGTCCGATCGTGGGCCCCGGTGTCCCTACGGTGCTGATCTGCAATTTGCCGGCCTCTGTGGTGGGTGACAACGCAGTTTGCGTGGGTCCGCCGGACGTGATCGTCAAGGGCTCGGCCACGGTTTTGATTGGCAGCCGTCCGGCCGCGCGCATCGGGGACACCACCGCGCACGGCGGCGCCATCGTGCTTGGCTGTCCCACCGTGATCATCGGAGGCTGACGATGGAGAATTTCCTTGGACGTGGCTGGAGTTTTCCTCCCCGCTTCGATCCTCGCAGCAAGGATGCGGTGATGGTGGCCGGTGCCGACGATATCGCCGAGAGCCTGTTTATCCTGCTTTCGACCAATCCGGGCGAGCGGGTGATGCTTCCCGCGTATGGCTGCGGGTTACGGCGCATGGTGTTCGAGGAAATCAGTGAGCAGACCATCACCGAGATGAAGGACATCATTCGCAAGGCCATCCTGTTTTTCGAGCCACGCGTCATCTTGAATCGAATCGATGCCCAGGTGGTCGATCCGCTGGATGGCCGGCTTGACCTGTTGATCGATTACACGATTCGCACCACCAACACGCGCCACAACCTGGTCTATCCGTTCTATCTGCACCAGGCCACTCATCCGGTTCGCACCTGAGGCCCGACTTCCCATCATGCATCCAGGCACGCAACAGGACCAACGTCTCGCCGCCGCGCTGACCCCGGGCTATATCCAGCCCGAGGAATTCACGTTGGCTGAGCGCATTCGTCTGACATTGGCGTATGCAGCCAAGTTGCGTTTCGCTGGCGACGACAGTGCCGGATGCTGGAACGATGCCTTGCTGCGCGACGAGACGGTATTGTTGGCTGAAGTTGCTTCGTTTCCACTCGGCGCCATGCAGAATGGCTTTACAGATGCCTGGCCGTGGTCTGGAGAGAAGCACCTGTGGTGGCGGGTGAAGCGGCTTTTTTTCACGATCGATCGCTGGTGTCAATGGCTCGCGCGTCACCAGACACCCACTGCCACATTGGTGTTGCAGACGCTGATGGCGGCCATTAGCGGCAGCGCGCGCGACCAGTTGCATGAAGCCGTGCACTGTTTCGGCCTCGATGACGGTCAGTGGCGTGCCATGCACGGCGTCTGGCGTATGGATAAGCACTTGATGCACAAGCCCGCGAGCCCTCTGTCCCCTGAGCAGCGGTTGCAATTGCTGCGCCGGGTATGGGGTGCGTTGTGCCTGGCAGTGGACAAGCTCAAGCCGCTTGCACAATCGCGGCTTTCGGCTAGCCTGGCCAGCGGCAAGCACGAGCCGGCCATGGGTTTGCTGCTGACGGCGTTGCAGCTTTATCAGGACACGCGTGCGGAATTGAACCGTTTCCCGGAACGGCTGACCGACTTCTATTACCTCAGACTCCTGCATATGCGTCCGCGCATGCCGGCAGTGGAACGGGTGCATTTGTGTCTTGTGCGCGACCCGCGCCATCACTCGGCCGTACACGTGCCATTCGGCACACGTTTCGTGGGTGGCAAGGATAGCCAGGGGCGGACGATTGAATTTGCTGCCGATAGCAGCTTGGAAGTGACTGACAACGAAGTCGCGGCACTTTACAGCCTTCGACTGGAGCAGGATCGTTTGATTTCCCCGGAGCGGGATTTTGGCTACGCCACGCGCGTGGTGTCGCAGTCCATTCCGCTGCTGGCGCCCGAGGCGGCGTACGCCGAAGTGCCAAAGTGGTGGCCGCTGCTCGGTGGTCAAGCCAAGGGTTCGGCCGCGAAGGCGCAGAACGCGACGCTTGGTTTTGCGCTGGCGTCGCCCTTGCTTGCGCTCAAGGAAGGCGATCGTCGGGTCTGTATTACCCTGCATCTGTCGCATCCAGCGCATGATGATGACGGCATCGCCGCATTGCTGCGCATGAGCGGCGATCGTCGCGACGCGTCGTGGCTTGGCCAGATGTTCGCGCGCCTGGAGCGCTACGAGTCACGTCACCAATTGTCGTTGATCACGATGACCGATGAAACGACTGCGTCACTGGCCCAGGATGCCTGGGCGCGTGCGGCCAGGCTCGAAGGCGATGTACAACTGTGCTACTTGCTTGCCCGATGCCTGGCGGCAAAGGACACCATGTTGTTCCAGCATCGCCTGGGACGTCTGTTTGCCGCCTGGTTGACCGCGGCCAGCGAGGATCTTCATCCGGCCGACGTGGATGCCTTGCGCAAGCACGCGGTGCTGCTGTCCGGAGATGACACCCAGCGGGTAGAGATCGATGATCCGCTGATCCTGATCTATCCCCATGAACACGATGACGGCATACCTGGGCACAACCTGCCCGATAGAGGGCTGATCTTCTCGCGCGTGTTCCGTGGCATCTGGCAGGCCTCGTGCAGCACGCCTGCCGGCTGGCTGCCGCTTGACGAGGCACTCGTGCGGCGTCGAGAGGAGATAAGCCCAGGGCAGGGTGCACGCATCGAAATCGTCATGCATCTGGGTATCGAGCAGCCTTCGGTCGTGCCGTGCAAACCGGCCGTCCATGGCGCAGGCTGGCCGGCACAGCCGGTCATCCAGCTCGTGTTGCAGTCGCGCACACGCATGTATGCCTACAGCCTGTTGCAACAGCTCATCCTGCATGGCATCGCGCTGGACGTCGACGTGCGCGGCGTACGCGACCTCGTGCTGTACAACCAGCTGGGTCGCCTGGATGCCGCCAAGCCGTTCCTGCCGTTTGGGCCGATGCCCGCGGTGGGATCATATTGGGTGGTCGGTAACGAAGAGTTGTCCGCCAAGCCCTTGAACTCGCTGCGCCTGAATGTACGTTGGGGGCAGTTACCCAACGGCGAAGCCGGCTTTGCCGAGCGCTACGAGGGCTATCCTGGGCAGTGGGAGACATCCGGTTTCCAAGTGCGGCCCGAGGTATTGCGCGACGGTCAATGGCGAGGTGAGCGCTCTGGCCGCCTCGAACTGTTCCGCGGCAGGCATAAGGTCGAGGAATGGAATGGCATCGCCTTGCCCAAGCCGGACCTGATGCGCTATCACCGTGCGCAGGCTAGCCCCGTGCAGCCGTTTGTCTATGACGGCAATACCCGCAACGGGTTCTTTCGCCTGGAGCTAACCGCCCCCGAGCATGCTTTCGGTCATGCCATTTATCCACGGCTGCTGACCGACGCCCTGACCCGCAATGCACGCTTGAAGAAAACCCGGTTGATGGCGCCTCTGCCGCAGGAGCCCTACACACCGGTCATCGAACAGATCTCGCTCGATTACACGGCCGGGCGTCTGGTGACCTTCAAGCCCAATGCATCCAGTGTTGGGCAGCTCTTGCATCTTCACCCGTTCGGTATGGATAACCCCCGGGTTCATGCCGGTACGGATGGTGTTCCCTTGCTGCCGAGGTATATGCGCGAGGGCAACCTGGTCATTGGCCTGTCCGGTTCTAACCCGCAGGGTGCACTGAGCCTGTATTTCCATCTGCGTCCGGAAAGCGCTGCCGAGTGCTGGGATGGTGATCGTCCGCATTTGACCTGGTCGGTATGGTGCGAGGATGGCTGGCGTGCGCTGGAGCCAGGCCGAATGTTCTCCGATGGCACGCTGGGGTTCCTGCGTAGCGGCATCGTGGTGCTCGACCTACCCGCGGGCATGACGCGGAATTGTCCACGCCTGCCTGGCCAACTCTATTGGTTGCGCCTGAGCGCGGATGGTGCGCTGGAGCGCCTGGCCGGGTTGTATGGAGTGCACACCCAGGCCATCAGCGCCAGCCGGGTAACGCCACGCGCCCAGGATGATGTGCAGATGCCCTTGTCACCCGGCACCGTCAAAGCGCCCCTGCGTGCGATTGGCGGCCTGCGTGGCGTCACGCAGGTCGGCCCTTCATTCGGATTGCATGAGCCGGACGTGGGCAACGCCCTGCGTGTGCGTACCGCCGAACGCCTCCGGCACAAGATGCGTGCCAGCACGCCATGGGACTACGAACGCCTGTTGTTGGATCGATTTCCCGAGACCTACAAGGTCAAGTGCTTCGCCAATGGCGAAGCACCAGGATCGGCAGTGTGCTCCCAGCCTGGCGGCGTACTTGTGGTTGTGGTGCCGTCTCCGCGTCAGGGCGCACTGTTTCACAGCACTGAGGCGCCACGTTTCGATGCGGCCGTGCTTGAGCGGATGGCTGCCTACCTGCGTGAACGCAGTACGCCAGGAGTTCGCCTGCTCGTACGCAACGCTGCCTATGAACGCATCCAGGTGCGCTGCGCCCTGCAATTGACCACGGGTACGCATCCTGGTGCGGCCTTGATTCGCATCAACCAGGCTATCGTGGAATTTCTTTCGCCGTGGCATGCGGAAGGATGTCACGCCAATTTCGATTGGGAAATTCGTGCCGAGACCATCGAGGCGCGATTGCGCGAACTGGACGACGTCGAAACGGTGGGTCCCATATCCCTGCTGCATATCGTGAGCACCGACGACAACACCTACCACTTGCGCGATACCGCGCGCACTCGCGACAAGGAGCCCTTGCGTCGCGTACGTCCAGCACAGCCCTGGAGCCTGGTGTTGCCGACGACGCGGCACCTGATCGAATTGATCGGCCATCCCGCCGTAACCCGGGCGCAGGCCACCGGCGTGGGCAAGCTTGCCATTGGCGGCACGTTCATTCTCGGTCCGGCACCGGGCGATAGCCGGGGGACTTCATGACCATCCGCAACCGCGAATCGCTAAGGAATTACTTCAGCGATGGCGCCTTGCCGTCGCAGGAACATTTCGCCGACCTGATCGACTCGATGCTCAATATGAGCGACGAGGGTTTTCGCAAGTCCGTGGAACGGGGCTTTGAGATTTCCGCAGCTTCAGGCTACGAGGCGCTGTTGAGCTTCTTCCGCGACCAGGACCCGGATCTGCCGCTATGGAACGTTGGCTTTGGCGGGGCGAGGGGCCAGTTGTTGATCCGGGCCAACCAGGACCAACAGGAAGAACAAGACAAGACCGCCTCGCCTTTGTGGTGCATGGACCCGGCTGGTCGGATCGGTGTACGACGCAGCGAGCCGGAAGCCGAACTGGATGTCGATGGCGTGGTGCGAAGCACCGGACGACGTGGCGCGGATGCTCGCGCCAATCCCAAGCCGTTGAAGGCCAATGGGGAATGGCAGGACCTCACCGATGACCTGGTCGGCTGCCAGGCCTTCGAGATAGTGGCCGGCGTTGGTCATCGCGGCCACGGACGGTTTTCCCTGCTCCAGGCCGTCGCCCTCAATACCTACAATCCAACGCTGGGCATCTTCGATTTCATCAATCGCAAACGGGGTATCAAGAGCAATCACGCCTTCTACGCGCGCCGATGCGACCGTCTGCAATTGCGCTGGAATGGCACGCATGGTCGAGACGCACGTTATCGGCTACAGATTCGCACGGGATGCGACTTTGGTGAACACGTCACGATTCAGGCCAACCTGACCCGGCTCTGGTTCGATCCGCACATGGACAAGGGCCAGCCATGAGTACGCCCGTAGATGCCTTGCTCGGCGTAGTGCCGTCGCCACCGACGGACGTCGTGGGTACACCCGGTGCGCGCCCGCCGCCAGCGGTGATTGCCAGGAAGCGCGGCGAGGATCCGTTTTCCTATGAGGCGCTGCGAGCCAAAGGCCTGGCCCAGGCCCAGGCGCTCAGTGGTGAGTTGTGGACCGATTTCAACCACCATGATCCTGGCGTCACGTTGTTGGAAGCGTTCTGTTACGCGTTGACCGAGGATGTCTTTGGCGCACGCCAGCCGTTGGTCGACCAGCTCGCCGCGGCCGATGGGCGGATTCATTACCGACGGCTTGGCCTGCATGCCGCTGAGCAGATTCTTCCTTGCCGGCCCGATACCGCCACGGATTACGTGTGCTGGCTGCTCGATCGCGTTCCGGGGGCCTTGCAGGCCCATGCCAGCATGCCCGACGCCGACGGCTTGTGGCGCATGCATCTTGAAGTGCGCGCAACGCAGCCGGAAGACGCCGCGGTGGCCGCGGCCACGCGTGCCTATTGGGCGCAACGCAACCTGGGCGAAGATCTCGCCGAACTACCGAACGTGCTCAAGCCGCGTTGGTGCAACCTCCATCTCGACATCAGCCTGGAAGGCGCGCGGGCGCCGGAAGACATACTTGCCGAGCTGGTGGCTCGTTGTGCCGAATACGTTGATGGAATGCCGCAGCGATTGTCACTGCGCGAACGCATGGCCAGTGGCAACGTGGTATCCCTGGCCGATGCCCTGGAAGGGCCGCCACTCCGGCAAGGCTGGATCGACGTCGCCAGCCATTCCGCCGACGTGGAGCAGCGCGTTTATTTTGGTGACCTGACGCGTCTGGCCATGAGCATTGATGGGGTCGTGGAGGCTCGTCGGGTCAGCCTGATCTGCGAAGGGCTCGATAACTCGGAGGGCAGCCTACCGCGTCGTGAAGATGGCCGCGTATTACGGCTGTGGTGGCCCGATGACGCGCAAGCGCTGGCTGGATGGCGTATCACGCGGCGTGGAAACCTTGTTGCGCTGCCTATCGAGCCCTTGCTTCACCGCCTGGATGACCTGCGCCGTGGTACGGGAGGCCGAGCTTCCGCCGATAGTGCTCCTGAGATGGCGGGTTCGCTGCTGGCACGTCCCCGTGGCCATTTCATGCCTGCGCAACCATATGTCTCCCTGTATCAGCACCTGCCACGCATCTATCGTGAACGTTTCGATGCCGCGCTGCCGCCAGCCGAGGCCAATGACCAGGCGCAGTTCCAGGCCTATCTGGCGTTGCTTGAGCAATGGCTGGCCCATGGTGCCGCCCATACGCGCCATATGCGCGAGTTGTATACGGTCGGTGGTGCCATGCAGCCCAGCTATGCGTGGCAGGTGTTGGGCAACGAAAACATGCCAGGACTTGCCGACCTGTATGTCGACGACCGCGAAAAAGTACGCGAAACGGTGTTTGCATCAGCCGATGATTCGCTTGAACGTCGCAACCGCGTGCTCGATCATCTACTTGCTCTGTATGGTGATGGCTGCGGGCAGGGCAGCATCCGAGCCTTCGGCTGGTATTTCAGCGCCAGGGCCTGGGATCTGCACTTGTTCGAACAAAAGCGGCAGATGCTGCTGCGTATCGCTACGCTGACGCGCGACCGGTACGGTGGCATGGATTACAGTCGCCGCTCGCTGGGAAGGCGCGGCAATACCTGTGTATTGCAACAGCGTACCAGCTTGTTGCTGGCCTTCAAGCAGTACCACAGTCGGCTGCTGATGCAGTCCTTGACGCAGGCAGACCTTGGGCTTGCCGCGGAAACAGATCATTTTCACACCGCATCGGAGGCACCTGCCCAGGGGCGCGCATTGGCGCTGTGGGGTGCCGGTCGCCATCGCGTCACCGCCTCGATGGGGCATGACCTGGCATCGGCTGCGCGCGTGGTCAGCCAGCATCTGCCGCAATTGAACATGCGGGCGTTGCCACCGGCGTTGCTACGTTGCGCCGTGCATGCCGAGCGTTACCAGCATGTGCCCGGTCGAGGCCTATGGCTTGGCCCGGATGAAAGGGGGCGTTGGTGGGGCTTGCGTTTGCGCTCGGCGCAAACCTCCGCCGAGGCGGTAGCCATGTCATTGCACGAACTGGCTTGCCGTATGCAGCTGGAATGCGAGGGCATGCATGTGGTCGAGCACATCCTGCTGCGACCGCGCGAAAAGGACGATACCGACATCTCGGAGGATTTCTACCGCCACCAGATCACCGCAGTGTTCCCGGGCTGGACCGCACGCGGACGTGATCTATCATTCCGGCGTATCGCCGAGGAGACTCTCGCGCTGAATGCCCCCGCGCACTTGCGCATTCATGCGTTATGGCTCGATGCCCCTGCCATGCTGCGCTTCGAGCGTTGCCTGTCCGCCTGGCTTGAGGCGAACCAGGCGTATTGCGGAGCGCTGCACAAGCCAGAGGATCAACGCGGCAATAACGCCCGGAGCCTGGACAATTGGACGCGCTTGTTGCGCTGGGTGATCTGGCGGCAATTGTCGGCGTCCAGCAGCACGGCCGATGGGGAGGGCGATGCATGAGTCGTCACGTCATCGAAACCTTGTCCTGGGAGCTTGCTGGCAGTGATCGCTCGCTTGCCCTGGCTCAGCAGCAGCGGTTGAGTCAGTTCCTGCGGGGGCAAGGCGGCCAGGCATTGGGGGCATTGTTCGATCGCTTGTCGCCGCGCGATGAGGTGTGGCGCATCGATAGTCTGGAAGTTGACCTTGGACACACGCCTGCCGATGTGGACGACGAGGCTCTGGGTAGGCAATTGGATGCGGCACTGGACACGGCGTTGCGGCGCTTGCGACAGGAGGCCGCGCAATCGGCCGGTATCGAGCGCAGCGTGCACTCGCCGCGTCGTGCGGAGGAAAACGAGCGCGACAATTTTCTGTTCTATCTGCAATATGGTCGCCTGCATTGGTCCATGCCGCCGCTGGCACCGGGTGGCATGGCCGATTGGCTCGAACAGTTGGCACGACGTGATGGCGTGCGGCTGTGGGAATCGTTGCAGAAACTGCCGCACGCCGATCGAGCGCTCGAAAGACTGGCTATCATCACGCCGTGTCACGGCCTGCAAGCCTTGCTGGCGTCGCGGCACGAAGAGTTGGCCAGGTCGTTGTCGGCACTCGATGGGGCGTTGCTCGAACCCCTGCGTTCGCAGGGGCGCTTAAGTCTTTACCAGATCAGTCAGGTGCGCCAGGCCTGGCGGGTAGCTGGCCTGCATGCATTATGGGGGCAGGGCGGCAGTACGTTGGGGGTATCGCGCTTGCGCCTGCTCATGACAACGCTCGCCGATACCCTTGTCACGCAACTGGGCGGCAAGCCACTTGATGGCGTGCAGGTGGCGACTGGCGCGGCAGCGGACGCATCCAATCTCCTGCGCAGCCTGTTGTCTGGCATCGGTCAAAAACTTTCAGGCCTGCCACCCGGTGAATCAGCTTCCGCGCGGCAGGCGGCCGACGAACGTGCCAGGCACGACAACGAGGCGGCGCAGGATGCCGACCGCTTTATGCTCGATAATGGCTGGCATGAATCCCTGCGCCAGTTTGCGCTGGCTCACCAGCATGACGACGCGGTGCGCGCGGCCGGTCTTGGCTTGTCCGCCTTACAAGCATATCTGCTCGACCATAGCCTGGCCTACCTGGGAACCGTGGATCGCCCACCCCAGGATCATGTGGCTTGGCAGCGCGTATGGCGGCAGGCTGTCGAAGCGTTGGCTCACGGCAACGGTGAGGAAGGACACATGCTGTCGATGGATGGCCGATCCAGTCGTACGGCCGAAGCGCCGGAACGGCCGATGATCCGCAACAGCCGCACCAATGACGGTACGGTATCGCCGGCGGATGATCACCCGGATAACGAAGCCATTTACGTTGCCAACGCAGGGTTAGTGCTGCTTTCCACTTTTACGCCTCGCTTGTTCCAGGCATTGGGACTGATTGAAGACAACGCCTTCGTGGATGCTGCGGCACGCCATCGTGCCGTGCACTGCCTGGTTTATCTATCCGATGGCCATGTCGAAAGCGAAGAGCACGAGTGGGTGCTCAACAAGTTACTGTGCGGCATGGCGATCGACGAGCCGGTGCTCCCAGCCAAATCCATGGACAACGTCAAGCCAATGCTCGACAGCCTGCTCACGGCAGTCGTCACGCACTGGAAATCATTGGGTCAAACGACACCGGCGGGCCTGCAACAGATTTTCCTTCGTCGAATCGGGCGCATGGTCGAGCACGAAACCCTGGAGGGTGAGCACTGGCGAATGAAGGTACAGCCCGGTCCATTCGATGTGCTACTCGATCGACTTCCCTGGGGCTACGGCACGATCAAGCTGCCATGGATGAAAGGAGCGATCCATGTCGACTGGCGCTGATCGTCGTTACGCTTCGCATGCGGCCGCGCTGGCCTTGGAACTGTCATGGCTGGAAAATGTGCTGAACCTGCGCCTGGAGCAGCATTTCCAGCAGCATGCGGAGGGATTCGAGGCTGCGCCACCGCCGCCGGCATTGCCACCGGATAGTGCCCTGGCGAATCTGGTTGACGAGCTGCAATTGCAAGCGATGGAACGTGCCGTGCTCGCGCTCGCCCTGGCTCCGCATCTTCGGCCCGGTGTGCTCGACTTGCTTTTCGTGCGCAACCAGAACCTTGAGCGTGGTTTTACCGAGTTTGGTGGGTGGAAGGCGCAGCGTCATGGGGGCTTCCTTCCGACCGGCGAAACCGCCGCTTTCCTTGTTGCCGGTGACGATATCGAGCGCCGGATTGATTTGCTTGACCTGTTCGATTCTCAACACCCTCTGATGAGTCGCGATGTTCTGCGCATCGAGGCCGAGGGTGGCGGCAGCGAGCCGCAGCTGAGCGGTTCTCTCACCATCAGTCCAGAAGTGTTGCAGCGGTTACAGACCGGTGTATGGCACAAGCCCGACTACAACATTCGTTTTCCGGCCAAGCGCATCACTTCGCCCCTGGAATGGTCGGATCTGGTGCTTACGCCCGACGTGATGGACGAGATCATGGTCATCCAGACCTGGCTGCGCGAAGGGGCGCAATTGATGCATGATTGGGGGCTTGGGCGTTCGGTCAAACCCGGATATCGCAGCCTATTCTACGGGCCGCCGGGAACCGGTAAGACGCTCACCGCGACGTTGCTTGGACAGAGCACGGGCGTGGATGTCTATCGCATCGATCTTTCCATGGTGGTTTCCAAATACATAGGCGAGACCGAAAAAAACCTCGCCCATGTATTCGATCAGGCGCAGAGCCGTCGCTGGGTTCTGTTCTTCGACGAAGCCGACGCCTTGTTCGGTAAGCGCGGGGCTGTGCAGAGCAGCAACGACCGTCACGCCAACCAGGAAATTGCTTATCTGCTGCAACGTGTCGAGGATTTTCCCGGCGTGGTGATTCTAGCCAGCAACCTGCGCGGCAATATCGACGACGCATTTTCACGACGTTTCCAGTCCATGGTGTATTTCCCGATGCCTGATGCCGAGCAGCGCCTGCAACTATGGCGCAAGCTGATGCCCGACAGCGCCCGTTTGGCTGGCGATGTCGACCTGGAGGCGATCGCCGAACAGCATGTGCTTTCCGGTGGCGCCATCATCAATGTGCTGCGCTTTGCGGTGCTCCAGGCCGCACGTGGTGGTGCCAGCCAGATCACCGCCGGGCATCTGCGCACGGGTTTGGCCAAGGAGTTGGGCAAGGAAGGGAGGACCATGGGATGAAGGGACTCAAGCCTATGTCCTGGAGCAGGCGACGTGTCTATGCGTGCGCAGCGATCTTCGTCGTTTCAATAGCTTTTACCAGCCTCGCGCAGGCCGCTACATCATGCACCACCGGCGTGCAACCACTGCAGTTGGGCGGTAGTGTCGTGACCTTGCCTGCCGGCATGGTTGGTGAACACTATCAGTACAAGCTTTACGCGACCGGCGGGGTGCCGCCGTATATCTTCCAGTCCGATAGCCTGCCAGCGGGTTTCAATCTCGCCCCGACCGGAGAACTGGCGGTCGCTCCCAGCGACTTGCCATTGATCGCGGTTTTCACAGCGCTCGTGCGCGATCGACGCGACTGTATCGCGCAGCAGACGTATCGCCTGAAGATCGATCCGATCAAGAGCACGCCTATACCGGCGACGCCGATTCCTTTGAAGCCGCGCAAGCCACCGGCACCGCCCAAGCCGGTCGTGCCACCGGAGCCCAAGCCCCCTGCGCCGAAGGAGCCGGCAGCGCCAGAACCTCTGGTGACGGTGCCGCTCTCCGATACTCTGGATGAGCCACAATCGTTGGCGCCTCGTATGGATACCTATGAGCTCACCGAGGCCATCTTCGAGGACAAGGACGTGCAGGCGGCCTTGAAGTTGATGTCCACGCGCGCGGCGACAGCGACCCACGTATCCGTCAACGACGAGCCGGCTAGTGCAAGCACCAGTGTCGCGACACCCGCCAGTAAGGAAGTTGACGCAGACGTGGCTCAGGACCAGGTCGATACCGACATCACCGATACCAAGGAGCAGTTCAAGCGTCTGATCCAGCCGTTGATCGGTGTGGATTATCCGGGCCGCGATCTGTTTAGCGCCGCGCTCGATACTCGTCTGTGCCGGTTTTCCGAAACGTTGATCCTGGCGGCCGCGCACAAGCAGAAGCGACCGCCGCCATCCATGGCTGACTTTGGTTGTCCGCCCAACTGGGCACAACTGGAGAAGCAGGACAGCTTCGTGCCGAGCGACCCTTTACCCTGGAAAATGCTACCTCAATTGCTCATGAGCCCCGGGCTGCGCAGCCTGTTGATCGAAAAGGCGCGCCAAGTACATCCATTGCTCGATCCTGTTGCGCCGTTGTGGAATGGCGATGGTTGTGGCTGCACGCGCAAGCTCCAAGGTGAGATCTATGGCTTCTATCCATTCTGGCTGACGCAGGACAAACCGCAGCTACTCGATTTCACCGTGATCACGCGCATCGAGCTGGCCATGCTCTGGCTCAATGACAATGGGGAACTGTCGGTCCCGTCCTGGACTACATCGCAACAGACCGCCTTTATTCGAGAGGCACGCCGCCATCGCACCCAGCTCGATTACACGCTATACCGAAACGATTGGCAATTCCTCAAAGGCATCGCGAACAATGATATCAGTCGCCTGACTGCACAGTGGGCGCAGCAGTCGGCAGATTTCATTGATTCGCCGTTGCCTGATCTGGTGTCGCGCAGTCATGCCTGGGTGCCTGGGTTTGCCAAGGTCGAACGTGTTGGTGATGGCCTGACTCTGTTCCTGGATCGCATGCCTGCTGCGAACGATCCATTGCGTCCGGTATTTATGACCTACCTCGATCAGCAGGTGCTTGCACTCATCACTGAACTGCGTCGCCGTGACCGCGAGTATGTGCTCAACATCGTGATCCGCGATAAAGATATGGATATCACGAATGGCATCTGGCAAATCCGCTCCATGCTTTCGTACATCAAACTGGCTGAGGCGCCCAAGATCAAGGACGGGCATGTGGTCATCGGCAGTGCCCGGTACCACAGCAATACCAATCTTACGATGCGTTACATGGTGCTGCTGACCGAACCAACGCGCCAAGGCAGGCGATCGGTCGGCGCTGCCATCGACCTGGACAAAAAGCTGGGTGAGGACGATCGTCGCATGCTGTTGCGTAAGGTCATTCCCGTTGTCTCCAGTGGTAGCGCAAACGAAAGCGAACTGGCTGACGAGATGGCTTATGTGGCCGACAATTTTGGTGGGGCAGGCTTTTGGACCGCACCGGATCGGGAGCAGGCGACTGGCAAGATGGTGTCGACACGTATCCGGTCCGGATTCCTGGCACAGGCCACCAAGGTGGCGCCGTTCCAATCCCTGGTGTGTGAATACCGTTGGCCGTTGCGCATGCTCTTCGAAGTGCTGTTACTTGTCTGGGTGATCGCCTTCGTGCTGTACCAGAGCAGTTGCCGTTTTCGCCGGGCCGGGCGCAAGTATCAGTTTTCGCTCTTGGGCGGCGCGATTCCCGTGCTGATCCTGGGTGCCGTGTTGCTTGCTGGCGACCCGGAGCTGACGGCCATACGCCAGGGCAATGCCTTGCTCCTGATCATGTTGATTGCCCTGATCCTCAGTATTGCCTACCACATCCTCAAACCACGCGTGGAGAGACCATGAAAAGTCAGGACGTCAAGCAAGCCAAACAAAGCGGCTCGCCAGCCTCGCAACAGGGAGGCCGGGGTGGAGCGGTACAGAAGAAGGTCGGCGATACCCCACGTCAAGCCAAGGAGGCTGCGCATATTGCGCAGCTCAAGGGCACTGATAAGGGTAAGGCGAAAGCGGCGCCGAAGAAGGGAAAAGCGAAATAGCACCGGATTAAACCCGGATCGAGTTGGCGATGCAAATGCGTTCAAGGGTGTGACATGAAGCAAACAGACCCACTTCAACAGCAACAGGCCGATGGTCCTAAGCCGGCCGCAGCCAGCAGTGGGATGTCGCCGCGTGCTACGCAGCTGAGAGTCAACGGCAGCCAGAGGCAGCTTGCGCAGCATCAAGCCATCACTCAGATGCGGAGCGATCCGGAAAGAGGCAATGGTCTTCCAACGCAGTTGCGCGCGGGCATCGAGTCACTTTCAGGCATGGATATGGGCGATGTCGTAGTCCATCGCAACTCTGCCCAGCCTGCACAAATGAATGCACATGCCTATGCGCAGGGAAATCAGATTCATCTGGGGCCAGGGCAGGAAAAGCATCTTCCGCATGAAGCATGGCACGTTGTGCAGCAGCGGCAGGGGCGCGTGAAGGCAACCAGGCAACTGGCAGCAGTGGGTGTGAATGATGATCCTGGGCTTGAGCGTGAAGCAGACCGTATGGGAGAGAGGGCTATGCAACGCGCAGCGCTTTCAAGCTCTAGGCCATTGATTCAACATCGCCTGGCAAACTCTCCAAACATCGCGCAGCTGAAGACGACAACGGTGGGCACTGGCGCAAAAAAGACCACGGTCACATGGACTGAGGGTAAGCTGAAGGGAAGCACGGAGAATGTCGGTCTATCCATGACGGCCAAAAATCTCCACGACGAGAATGTCGACGTAGGTGATTTGATGGGAAGTCCGCCCAAGGCTTCCGCCCAGAAAAACCTTATGGCCAAGTTGCCGACCACGCCTAAATTGAGGTCGACTGAGAAATATATCAAAGGTCATTTGCTGAATCATAACGTCGGCGGACCTGGCGAAGACTATAATCTATTCCCTATTACGGCTTCAGCGAACAGCGCACATCACTCGCATGTCGAGAAGACGGTCAAGAAATGGATACTCAAGGACAAGCAAAAGGTTGATTACACGGTAAATGTATCGGTAGCGAGCGACAATTCCAATGCAGGTTCCAAATCGGGAACGGTCAATGCGAGCTTCGCATGTAGCGCGAAGAACACCGATACAGACGAAACGGTGACCAAGACGATTGCATCGATCTACAATAGCAAGGCAACTGTCAATGATGGAGTGACAATCTCGAATCATACGGCAAGTGACGATAAGAAATATAGCGGAGGCAGCTGGTTCGAGAAGGTCTACAATCAAATTGCTGAAGAAGAGGATCCTGATAAGGTCAATGAATTTGTTGATTCATCCAGTAAGTCGGTCGTAGATTGGATCAGGCAAAATATTGAGGGTGACACCGCCAAGAAGATCGTGAATGAAGTCAGGGGGAGAATTCCCAAACGATTTACGAGCAATGATGCGCAAGCCGTAGGGGATGTCGTCACCGAGGCACTTCTGGCGTTTGCGCTCTTCAACGATCATGACGCCGTCGATGAAATGAAAGCTGATTACCCTGCCTTGATTGGGTTGCTCGATGCAAGCTAGCGGCGTAAGAAAATATAGTGTATCTATTACTTTGGATTTCTGAATGTCTGGCCACTTTAGAGGAACGTTTGCCATTGTTGGTTATATATTTGAAAATGTGACTTGCTTCATAATTGCGGCGTCATCTTGCATGGCGACCGATTTGCCAAATAAATCCGTGCTAGGGTAAATAAGCCGCGAATCGGCGGCCAGACATCCAATTTCCTCATTTGGAGTGCTCCCATGGATCAGCTCGGCGTTGTGATGCACGAAGATATCCAGAACGTGGCCAATCCCTTT
>NZ_DASVMI010000184.1:0-38297 GCF_036384435.1 Dyella sp.
ACACCGGATGAGCTCAACCATATCCGGGAAGTCATGCGCCGCGATGGGGCGGCCCTCGTGCGCGGATTCCGACGGCTGGAAGAACGCCTGGCCGCAGGCATGACCCAGACCGAACTGGACGTGGATTCACTGCTGTTCGAAGAGCGCTCCACGCAAGTGGACTTCGTAGGCGAGAGTTTCGCCACGATTGCCGGTTACCAAGCCAATGGTGCCCTACCCCATTACAAGGCCACGCCTCAATCGCACAGCACCTTGGATCTAAAGGGATGGTTGCTGATCGACTCGGGCGGCCAGTACCTGGGAGGCACCACCGACATCACCCGCATGCTGGCGCTGGGGCCGGTGACCGATGAACAGAAACGCGACTCGACCCTGGTCTTGAAGGGTATGATCGGCCTTTCGCGAGCTCGCTTCCCAGAAGGGGCCAGTGGCCCGCAACTGGACGCGCTGGCGCGTGCCCCGCTTTGGGCGGCCGCCATGGATTATGGCCATGGCACCGGCCATGGCGTGGGCTATTTTCTCAACGTACACGAAGGCCCGCACGGCATTCGCCAGCCTGCACCGGGCGGCGCACTGGTCCCGCTGGAGCGGGGCATGATCACATCGATCGAACCGGGCTTGTATAAACCGGGACGCCATGGCGTCCGGCATGAAAATCTGGCCGTAGTCATTGAAGCAGGGGACGGTGAATTCGGCCAGTTCCTTGGCTTTGAGACGCTGACGCTATGCCCCTTCGACCGGCGTACCCTGGAACCGGCGCTGCTCAACCCGGAAGAAAAAGCCTGGCTTGACGATTACCACGCCACGGTAAGGGCGGCGCTGGCCCCTATGCTGGATGGGGCGGACCTGGCTTGGCTGGAGCGTCACTGCGCCCCCCTCTCTTAGGGCAACACCACACAAGGCAGGCTGACCCAGCCTCAAGGAATGAGATTGGCCGGTCTTATAAATGACCGCAGCTCACCTGGCGACGCCCATGGACAGGGCATGTAAGCCGCCCGACGACACCAGAGCTTGACCCGAAGCCGCCAACCCGACCATCCTCCCGCGCCTGACATCGAAGACCGCATAACGAATGAACACCCGCTATAACGCCGCCGACATCGAAGTCCTATCCGGCCTTGATCCAGTCAAGCGCCGCCCAGGCATGTATACCGACACCACGCGCCCGAACCATCTGGCGCAGGAAGTCATCGACAACTCGGTGGATGAGGCGCTGGCCGGCCATGCCAAGGGTATCGAGGTGATCGTTCACACCGACGGATCAGTGCAGGTCAGCGACGATGGCCGCGGCATGCCAGTGGACATCCATCCGGAGGAAGGGATTCCGGGTGTCGAGCTGATCCTCACGCGCCTGCATGCGGGTGGCAAGTTCTCAGGCAAGAACTACAACTTCTCCGGCGGTCTGCACGGCGTGGGCGTTTCGGTAGTCAATGCGCTCTCCAGCCGAGTGGAAGTGACGATCCGCCGTGATGGCAACGAGCATCGCATGGCCTTCGAGCATGGCGATCGCGCCAGCGAACTGGAAATCATCGGCTCGGTGCCCAAAAAGAAGACCGGTACCACCGTACGCTTTTGGCCCGACCCGAAGTATTTCGATTCGCCGAAGATCTCCGTCTCCAAGCTCAAGCACCTGCTGCGCGCCAAAGCCGTGCTGTGCGCCGGGCTGAATGTCAGGCTGACCGACGAAGCCACGGGCGAAGTCAGCGAATGGCGTTACGAGGACGGCCTGCGTGACTACCTTCGTGGCGAGCTTGATGGCGCCGAGGCGTTACCGGCCGAATTGTTCGTACACCATGTCGCCCGTGATACCGAAGGCCTGGACGTGGCGCTTGCCTGGGTGCCAGAGGGTGAACTGGTCCAGGAAAGCTACGTCAATCTCATCCCCACCGCGCAAGGCGGCACGCACGTCAACGGGTTGCGCTCGGGCTTGACCAATGCGATCCGCGAGTTCTGCGATATCCGCAATCTCCTGCCACGCGGTGTCAAGCTGGCGCCGGAAGATGTCTGGGAGCGCCTGGCATTCGTGCTGTCGGCAAAATTACAGGACCCGCAGTTCGCCGGCCAGACCAAGGAACGCCTGTCCTCGCGCCAGGCAGCCGCGTTGGTGGAAAATGTCGTGCATGACGCCTTCAGCCTGTGGCTCAACCAGCATGTGGACCTGGGCGAACGTATCGCACAACTTGCCATCGAGCGCGCCAGCGCGCGCCTCAAGGCCGCCAAGCAGGTGGTCCGCAAGAAAATCACCCAGGGCCCTGCCCTTCCCGGCAAGCTGGCCGACTGCTCGGCGACCGACCTGACGCGTACCGAACTTTTCCTGGTGGAGGGCGACTCGGCCGGCGGCAGCGCCAAGCAGGCACGCGACAAGGACTTCCAGGCCATCCTGCCGCTGCGTGGCAAGATCCTCAACACCTGGGAGGTTGAATCCACCTCGGTGCTCGCGTCCGAGGAAGTACATAACCTGGCCATCGCCATCGGATGCGACCCCGGCAAGGACGACCTGTCCGGCTTGCGCTATGGCAAGGTCGTCATTCTGGCCGATGCCGACTCTGACGGCCTGCACATCGCTACGCTGCTATCGGCGTTGTTCCTGCGACACTTTCCCGCCCTGGTGCGCGAAGGCCACGTATTCGTGGCCATGCCTCCGTTGTTCCGCGTGGATGTCGGCAAGCAGGTGTTCTATTGCCTGGACGAAAACGAAAGACAGGCGATGCTGCAGAAGATCGAGCGTGAAAAAATGAAAGGCCAGGTAAGCGTGACGCGCTTCAAGGGTTTGGGTGAAATGAACCCTTCGCAGTTGCGTGAATCGGCGATCCATCCCGACACGCGCCGCCTGGTACAACTGACCGTCGAGGATGGCGAAGCCACGGCAAAACTGATGGACATGCTGCTGGCCAAGAAACGCGCCAGCGACCGCAAGGCATGGCTGGAAGAAAAGGGCGACCTGGCAACTTTGGAAGTCTGATGCCCCCCGGGTAAGCTGGCAGGTCGCTGTGGATAGAAGCTAATCGTTCAAAAGCGTTCACAAGGGGAAGCGCCACAGGTCTCTGGCGCTTCCTCTATACCCTCAGCGGGCGCCAAGCAGCAGAAATCACCATATACGAGAGATCCAGCGCATGAGCCTGACCCCACCCCTCAATCTGCAACGCTGGATCGACGAGCATCGCCACCTGCTCAAGCCACCGGTTGGCAACAAATGCATCGTCGACGGCGACTTCATTGTGATGATTGTCGGCGGCCCGAATGCGCGCACCGACTACCACTACGACGAAGGCCCGGAATTCTTCTACCAGCTTGAAGGCGAGATGGTGCTGAAGGTGCAGGATGACGGTCAGGCACGGGATATTCCCATTCGTGCTGGCGAACTGTTCTATCTTCCCCCGCGCATACCCCACTCTCCCCAGCGCATGCCCGATTCCATCGGCCTGGTCATCGAACGCGTGCGCCAACCTCACGAGAAAGACGGATTGATGTGGTTCTGCGAACGATGCAACAACAAGCTCTTTGAAACGTATTTCGTGCTGGAGAGTATCGAGCGCGACTTTCCGCCGATCTTCGATCGCTTCTACCGCTCGCGCGACGCCCGAACCTGCTCGGCATGCGGACACCTCAATCCGGCACCAGCCAAATACGAAAGCTAGCTTCCTCAAGGGCTGACCCATTCAGCCCGGGACGTGTACGGCTACAATCGGGTGCCAGATCGTGATTCAGGGCACCCCGGTCCGCAGGCGCGCTGACAGATTCACGCCATCCGCTTATTTACTGGACACGCAACAACCACTTGCGTGCCATGCGGCGCAGCGACTCATCCGTATCGGCAGCATCAAGTAGCTCACGAACAGGCCGCCACGCCAGGGCCAGGGACTCCTCACTCACCGTAAAAACCTCACTGCCATCGGCGTGCACGACATGGCGCACGTCGTAGTGCCAGTGACCTGGCTCATCGCCGCGAGCCGGAATCCAATGCCGATCGAGGTCAAAAATTTCAGGCTCGACGCGTAAATCCTCCAAGCCCGACTCCTCTTGCGCCTCTCGCAGTGCCACACGCGCCAAGTCGACATCTCCGTCCGCATGGCCACCAAGTTGCAGCCAACACCCCAGCTTGCGGTGATGTGTAAGCAGGCAACGTTCACCATCGGCGCTGACCAACCAGCATGAACCGGTGAAATGACCTTGCCGATGGCTGCGATCGAATGCCGTCGGCGCCTCGCGCAAGAACGCGGCGAACATCATGGCCGTATCGTCCTCGGGCCAGGACTGCATGTAGTCATGCAGCGATTGCGAAAAGCGTAACGGGTCGTTCATGGGGCTGGCCGGTGATCCTGCGCGCACTAAATTTTAGCAGTTCGGCACGACAAAAGCGTCCTGTAGTCAAACCCTTACAGCGAAACATGCCAATAACTCATACCACACCCGCCTTTTTCTCGCTTTTAACCTGGCAACCATGCGACGTAGCCTTGTCTGGAGGATGTCTTCCATCATGGAAAGAGCAGGAGAAGTATTCGCATGGAGATTGGCAAGTCCATCGCATTCGCTGCGCTGGGTTGCTGCCTGGCAGGCAGCGATCAAGCGGCGGCATCGGATATCAACTACACCGGCCCACTGCTTACACCCAACGCAAATATCCTGCCCAAGGGGATGGTCAGCGTCGAACCCTATCTGGTTTATTCCAGCAGCCGTCATTACTACGATGACAACGGCAGAAAGCAATCCCAATCCCCACGCACGCAATGGCAGACGCTGCTCCCGATGGCGATCGGCATTTCCGATCGCTTCGGTATGCAAGCTGTACTCGGTGCGGCGCACACCCAGACCGGCGGCCGCCGATCAGCAGGCATGCGCGTCAACGACACGTCCTTGCGCGCACAGTTCCTGCTTCTGCGGCCCAGTGCAGACGGTCACAGTCCAGCCCTGTCGTTGAGCGCCATTCATCGGTTCCCGACCGGCCGCCATGACCGCCTCGATGACAACCCGCTCAATGGCTCCGGTAGCGGCGCGCACTCGGATCGACTGGACCTGCTAATCCAACAAAGCATCACCATGCCTTCAGGCCGCCCGCTGCGTTGGCGTGGCCGCCTGCTCTATGATTTCGCCCCGGGCTCGGTCAACGTGAGCGGGCGAAGCGTCTATGGCACCCCTGCCGGTTTTCGTGGCAAGGCATATCCGGGGCATGCCTGGACCGTGGCAGGCAGCGCCGAATACAGCGTCGATGCCCATTGGGTGATGGTCATGGAGCTGTCCTACCAGCGATCCAGCGCGTCGCGCGTGCTCGGTGGCGTGACTGATGCCACTGGCGTGACGCCTTACCAGAGCCTGCCAAGCCCCGGTTACAACCTGAGCATCGCCCCCGCGATCGAGTACAACATCAACAGTCGACTAGGCATCATCGGTGGCGTGCACATGAGCGTGGCCGGCCGCAACAGTAGTGCTTTCGTCGCTCCGCAAATCGCCGTCAACATGCTCTTCTGAACCTACATGCCTACCACCGGACCGGTCAGGCGCTCGCGTCCGGCCTGGCGGCGGGCAGGACCGGATCCATTGCAGCCCGACCGCAGTGCACCTTGTACGGCCATGTTCAGCTGGGATATGGTTCCAGGGTTGCATCGATAGACCGCACACGGCTGCGAGGCGACCGGCAACCCATATAACAAGCTATACGCGGCGCTATCGCTTTCTCGGGGAGAGACATGCTGAAGAATCTGTTCGCAACCCATGCTATCGAGACACATGCCGAGGCAGGCGACCCATCCCAGGTCGGCCCGCACGGTGAAACCACGCTCAAACGTGCCCTGACCGCGCGTCACCTGATCATGCTGGGCATCGGGGCGATCATCGGCGCCGGCATCTTCGTCATTACCGGCCAGGCCGCGGCCGAGCACGCCGGCCCAGCCATCATTCTGAGCTTTGTCCTGGCTGGTATCGCCTGCGCACTGGCCGCGCTGTGCTATGCCGAGTTCGCAGCCATGATTCCCGTCTCGGGTAGCGCCTACTCGTATTCCTACGCCACCCTCGGCGAATACGTCGCCTGGTTCGTGGGCTGGAGCCTGGTGCTGGAATACCTGTTCACCGTTGCCACCGTGGCATCGGGCTGGTCCGGTTATTTCAACAAGCTGCTATCGCTGGCCAGTGGCTGGATCGGCCACGACATCTCGTTGCCCGCTATCCTGTCCTCGGCGCCGTTCACGGTGGTCGATGGGCACATCCAGGCCACCGGCATGCTGATCAACCTGCCTGCGGTAGCGATCATCGCCGCCATCACCGGCCTGTGCTACGTCGGCATCACCCAGTCGGCGTTCGTCAACTCGATCATCGTGGCCATCAAGGTCGTGGTAATCCTGCTGTTCATCGCATTTGCCGCCAAGTACGTGAACCCGGACCACTGGCATCCCTTCATCCCGGCCAACGAGGGTGAATCGAAATACGGTTGGTCAGGTGTCGGACGAGCGGCCGCGATCGTGTTTTTCTCTTACATCGGTTTCGACGCGGTATCCACCGCCGCAGCCGAGGCAAAGAACCCTCAGCGTGACATGCCGATCGGCATCATGGGCTCGCTGGTACTTTGCACCATCCTGTACATCATCGTCGCCGGCATTCTTACAGGCATCGCCGATTTCCGCCTGCTGGGCACGCCCGAACCGGTTGCCACCGCTCTGGACAATTACCCGTCGCTGCGCTGGTTGCAGGTGATCGTGGTCATCGGTGCCGTTACCGGCCTCAGTTCGGTGATCCTGGTCATGTTGATGGGGCAGCCGCGCATTTTCTACTCGATGGCGCGTGATGGCCTGATCCCCGCTTTCTTCGGCCGCATTCACAAGAAATTCCGCACGCCGCATGTCGGCACCGTGGTGGTCGGGGTACTTGCCTCCGCGCTGGGCGGCCTGTTCAACATCGGCGTCCTGGGTGAAATGGTGGCCATGGGTACGTTGCTTGCGTTTGCCACGGTGTGCGTCGGCGTGCTGGTGCTGCGCTACTCGCGCCCCGAACTCAAGCGCGCATTCCGGGTGCCGGCGCCATGGCTGGTGTGCCCGCTGGGCGCGATTGCCTGCCTGGCGCTATTCCTGCAGTCATTTGTCGAGCATTGGCGGTGGATGGTGACCTGGATCCTGATCGGCCAGGTGATCTACTTCGGCTACGGCTACTGGCATAGCAAGCTGCGTAGCCAGGGCAGCTGAAGTATCTTTCCCCGCGGGGCCGGCTACGCGCCGGCCCTTTCTCTTTTCCGGGCTCCTGGCGGGCCCGACTTCGCGCTTGACCAGGTTTGACGCATGCTAAAGCAGCTATTTGCCCGAAAGACCGATTTCAGCGACGCCGACAGCGAGGCCCATGGCCCCACGTTGCGCCGCACACTCGGCCCCTGGGGCATTACCGCGCTGGGCATTGGTGCGGTGATCGGCACCGGCATTTTCGTAGTCACCGGTCAGGCGGCGGCTGAGCATGCTGGTCCGGCTGTATTGATCTCATTCCTGCTGGCTGCGGTATGCAGTGGCTTCACCGCGCTGTGCTACGCCGAATTCGCCACGTTGATCCCGATCTCGGGCAGTTCTTATTCTTATGCCTACGCGACCCTTGGCGAATTGATCGCCTGGTTCATCGGCTGGAACATGGTGCTCGAATACGGCATTTCCGCCTCAGCCGTCGCAGCCAGTTGGACTGGTTATTTCACCAGTTTACTCGATCATGTCGGCGTGCACCTGCCTGCTGCGCTGACCGAGGCACCGCTGGCGTTCAAGGATAACCACCTGGTGGCAACTGGGCACCTGATGAACCTGCCGGCCGTGGCGATTGTTCTGGCGCTAACCTGGCTGTGCTACGTGGGTATCCGAGAATCTTCAGGACTTAACATTCTGATGGTGATGCTGAAGGTCGGTCTGATCGTGGTGGTGGTCATTGCCGGATACCGCTACGTGAACCCGGCCAACTGGCATCCCTTCATTCCAGCCGAGCAGGAGCCAGGCAAGTACGGTTGGTCCGGCATCATGCGCGGCGCCGCCATGGTGTTCTTCGCCTATATCGGATTCGAGGCCACCTCCACGGCGGCGCAGGAGTGCAAGAATCCTCAGCGCGACCTGCCATTCGGCACCCTTGTCTCGCTCGTGATATGTACCGTGCTTTACCTAGCCATGGCTGCAGTACTAACAGGCCTGATCTCCTACACCGAACTGGGCACCAGCGAACCGGTGGTGACGGCTATCCGCAATCATCCGGAACTGGGCTGGTTGCGATTGGTGGTGGAAATCGGCGCGCTGATCGGCTTGTCATCGGTGATCCTGGTGATGATCATCGCCCAGCCACGCATCTTCATGATCATGTCGCGCGACGGCTTGCTGCCGCCGGTGTTCAACCGCATCCATCCCAAATACCGCACACCACATATCAATACGGTGATCACCGGCATCGGCATCGCTATCCTCGCGGCCGTGTTTCCGCTCGACCTGCTGGCCGACCTCACGTCGATGGGCACCCTGATCGCCTTCGTCGCGGTGTGCGCTGGCGTGCTGATCCTGCGCTACACGTCGCCAGAACTGCCTCGCCTGTTTCGCGTGCCGGCGGCGCACTTCATCTGCATCGCCGGCGTACTCAGCTGCCTGGCGTTGCTGTGCTTCATGGCCTGGTTCAACTGGCTGCTGATGATCGCCTGGACGGCCATCGGCCTGGGCATCTATTTCGGGTATGGCGCACGGCACAGCCGGCTTCGCTCACAGGAATAAGCGAGCTCGATCGACAACTGAGAACTTCCTGGAATGCCGCCGAATTTCGGCGAAAAAGCGCAAACTGGTGCACGACAACATTCACACGAATTGCACAAAACTGATATCCCAACATCACGAAAGCGTGCATAACTGTATGATTTTAAAGCATTTAACGATAAATTATTTTTAAGATTCATCGTTCGTCATGGTTGCTGCCGAGTCAACCGGAGTATGATCGGTGCTCCGAGGGTTGATCACTTGGCAGTGGGCCCCGGATTGCGGCTCGGCGCGTCAGGCAAGCAGCTCCTCGTCTGACGCGTCGGGCCGCACCTTTATCCGCTGCAAGAATGCCTCTGGCGTGCCGCCGCGATGCGATGATCGACACACAACGCATGCACGCGCGCACAAAAAAGCCGGCTCGATGCCGGCTTTCCTGACCATCGACAACTTGATGCCGATAGCTCGTCATCAGGTCTTTTTCGGCGAGTGCGAAACACACCATCCCTTGGCACTGACCGACTTGCCCGGAAACAGCTGGCACGGCCCGTATCCGGCCTGGGCACCGGAATAGAAAGTGCAATTGGAGCAGCTGTCTCCCGCCTTGTGCTTGCTATCTCCGGATTTGCTGGCGTCCTCGACGTAGCCCAGCGCTTTAGCCGTGGGATCGGTGGGCATGACATGCGGCAGGTCCGCCGCACGCGCCCATTTGGGCAGCGTGCCGCCCGTCAGTATCACCGCAACGGCAGAGCCGGTGGCGGCCTTGAGAAAGCGGCGACGCGATTCGATATCTTTGTCATGCGACATTGGTAAAACCTCCGTCTTGAAACCTTCAAGCGCCACGGACCCGCGGCGAAGTCGGGCCGAATGTTACGACGCGCCGACGAGAGACGGCGCGAATGGCTCGCATTTACGCCAGGATGAGCAAGGTCGCCGTGCTATATTGATCAACCATTTGGACGTCCATTTGTCATGAGTCAGGTCATTCCAGCCACGATTTCCCCAGCGGCTTTTGCCGAACGCGCCGATGCCATCGCCGCGGCAGCCGGTGAACTGGCCGCTGCCGGCTGGACGCCGGCAACCAGCAGCAATTTCTCGATGCGCCTGGATAACGACCACGCCGCGATTACGATCTCCGGTCGTGACAAGGGGCACCTCGGACGCGATGACATCATGATCATCGACATGCAAGGCCAAGCGGTGGGCACCACCGCGCGCCCCAGTGCGGAAACCGATCTGCATACGCAGATCTACCGGCGCTATCCGGACATGAACGTGGTACTGCACACCCATTCGCGCACGCAGAGCGTGGCATCACGCCTGTTCGCCAAGCATGGCGTGATCCAACTGGAAGGCTGGGAGCTTCAGAAAGCCATTGCCGGCCAGACCACGCATGATGCCACGTTAGCTGTTCCGGTATTTCCAAACACGCAGCACATGCCTGAACTGGTTGCCCAGGTCGACGCCTGGATCGATGCCGGCAAGCCTCTTCACGCTTATCTCATCAATGGCCACGGTATCTACACCTGGGGCCGCGACATGGCCGAAACACGCAGGCACCTGGAAGCACTGGAGTTCCTGCTCGGTTGCGAGCTCGATCTCAAGCGCCTGGGCGCTTGAGTCCCCCTTTATTTCTGCCCCGATCCTCGCCGGAGTACCCGCATGAGTCGTTTGCGCATCTACGAAGACACCCATCCCCAGGCGCCTCTATCCAGTCACACGTCCCCCGCGGATATCGCCCGTGAGCTAAGTCAGGTGGGCGTGCGCTTCGAGCAATGGGAAGCCTCCCAGCCGATAGAGCCGGGAGCCAGTCAGGAACAGGTCATTGCCGCCTACCGCAGCGACATCGATCGCCTGATGGAGCAGGAAGGCTACCAGGCCGTGGACGTGATCAGCCTCAAGCCGGACAACCCGGACCGCGCCGCATTTCGCCAGAAATTCCTCAACGAACATACCCACAGCGAAGATGAAGTACGCTTTTTCGTGGCGGGTGCAGGCCAGTTCACCCTGCATATCGAGGGCAAGGTATACGAGGTCCTGTGCGAGCGAGGCGACCTGATCGGCGTCCCGGACGGTACCCGCCACTGGTTCGACATGAGCGAATCGCCCTATTTCGTGGCCATCCGCCTGTTCACCAACAAGGAAGGCTGGGTCGCCCAGTTCACCGGCGAAGACATCGCCGAACAGTTTCCGCGCATGTCTCCGCATGAGAGCGCGGCAACCGCAAACGGATGAGCCATGATCTCGCGTCGTGGCATGCCGGATATGCCATGGCCCGATGGTCTTTGCCGCTTTCCCTCCCTCACTGACTCGCCCTTGCCATGCCCCATATCCGCGTCATCCTCACCGACATCGAAGGCACTACCAGTTCGATCAGCTTCGTCAAGGACGTGCTGTTTCCCTTCGCGCGCAAGCGTTTGCCGGCCTTCGTCGAAACGCATAACGACAAGCCACAGGTGCAGCACTGGTTGCATGAGGCGGCGAAAGAAGCCGGGTTCATCGAGGCCAGCCGCCAGGAAGTGATCGAGTTGTTGCAGCGTTGGATCGACGAGGACCGCAAATCCACGGCCCTGAAGGCCCTGCAAGGCATGATCTGGAAAGAAGGCTACGAAGAGGGCGAATACCGCGCGCATATGTATCCAGAAGTGGCCGCGCGCCTGCGTGCCTGGCGCAACCAGGGGCTGAGCCTGTATGTGTATTCCTCCGGCTCGGTTCCCGCCCAGCAGTTGTTTTTTGGCTATAGCGAAGCGGGCGACCTGACTCCGCTTTTCTCGGGTTACTTCGACACCCAAACCGGCCCCAAGCGCGAGAAGGCATCTTATGAGCGTATCGCGGCCGCCATTGACGAAGAACCCGCACGCGTCCTTTTCTTGTCCGACGTGATCGAAGAGCTTGATGCGGCTCGTGATGCCGGCTTCCAGACCGGCTGGCTGATCCGCGGGCCCCAGGCTCTCCCAGTCGGACCGAGACATCCTGTCTATCGCGATTTCGATACCATCGAGCCCTAAGAACCATCAAGGCGAGCCAACACCCATGCGCAATGCGTTGATTGCCCTGCTCGCCTTCGCGGCAGGTGTTTTGATGGTGCTGGCCGTCTCCAGGCCCGTCTACGAAAAACCCAGGGCCGCCCCCGCTACCTCAGTGGCCAAGCCTGCATCCCCCGCATCGGCCGCACCGCATGACGGCGACCAGGAAGAAGCCGATGATGACACGGGCGCGTCGCGCTGGCCCTCGGACGGGCTCACACCGGAACAGGTGATGTACGCGCAGCCTCAGCTGCTGAGACATGCGCTTTCTCAGCTGGGACCTCGCGTCCCCGGCAAACCCAATCTTTATGTGATCGCCTTCGCGGGCGACGGCGCCGAAGATGTCTTCCGCAACGAAGTCGAATACGTCCCTAAGCTTTTCGCCAGTCGATTCGGACCGACCGCGCATACGCTGGTGCTTGAAAACAACCCTGCCTCGCTCGATACACGCCCTCTTGCCAACTGGAGCAACCTGGAAACCGCGCTGGAATCCCTGGCAGGCACGATGGATCGAAACGAGGACATCCTGCTGCTGTACATGACGACCCATGGGGATCATGAAAGCAACCTGCTGGTGGATATGGACCCGATCCCGCTGGATCAGATCGGACCACCCGATCTTGCTGACATCTTCAAGAAGCACCCGTTCAAGTGGAAGGTCATCGTCGTCAATGCCTGTTATTCAGGGGGATTCGTACCCGACATGCGGGGCGAGGGCACACTGGTGCTGACCGCCGCGCGCAAGGACCGCAGCTCGTTCGGTTGCGGCAGCGACTCGGACATTACCTATTTCGGGAAGGCGTGGCTGGTCAATGGACTCAATCAATCGGCTGATTTCATCGCTGCCTTCAACCAGGCACGCAGCGACATTGCCCAATGGGAAAAGGACGGCAAGCTGACGCCCTCAGAGCCACAGATCGATACAGGGCCGGGCATCGTCGACCAGTTGGCTAAATGGCGCCACAGCGCCAGCGTGGGGCCGGGTACGCCATTTTCCGCCGCCCCGGCCCCGGGGCGAGCACAACCCGGCACTCCCTGACGTCAGCGGCTGGCAGCGTGGCGCTTCGCCAGCACCTTGACCGCATCGCCCAGGCCTAATCCGCGCGCACGCAACAAGACGGTCAAGTGAAACAGCAGGTCGGCGGCCTCGCCGAGCAGCGCGCGATCGTCCTGTGCCACGGCAGCGAGCGCGGTCTCCACGCCCTCCTCGCCGACCTTCTGGGCAATCCGGCGGATACCTTCGTCAAACAAGCTCGTGGTGTAGCTTCCCTCGGGGCGTTCGTCATGCCGCCGCGCGATCAGCGCATCGAGTTCAGCCAGAAACCCCAAGGGCGGAACAACCTCGCCGCCTTCCCCAAAACAGCTTGATGTCCCCCGGTGGCAGGTAGGGCCCTGCGGAAGCGCGGTCACCAACAAACTGTCGGCATCGCAATCCATGCGTACATCTTGCAACCGCAGTACATGCCCGGAGCTCTCGCCCTTGGTCCAAAGGCGCTGCTTACTGCGACTGAAGAACGTCACGTAGCCATGTGCCAGGGTGTGTTCCAGCGCAGTTTGGTTCATATAGCCAAGCATCAGCACTTCACCGGTCAAGGCTTGCTGCACGATGACCGGCAGCAGGCCTTCACCCTTGGCCCAATCCAGAGCAGAAGGATCGATCGTAAAACTCATGGTCGAATATCCACCGAGCGTTCGCGCAGAAACTGCTTCAGCGTGGGAATGGAAATGCTGCCGGAATGAAACACGCTGGCGGCCAACGCGCCATCGACATCGGCGCCATGGAATACGTCCAGGAAATGCCCGGGTTCGCCCGCCCCGCCCGATGCGACCAGGGGGACCCGGCAGACTGCGCGAGCGGCGGTCAGCTGCTCCAGGTCATATCCTTCGCGCACACCGTCGCTACCCATACAATTGAGTACGATTTCACCAGCACCGCGCTCCTGCGCCTCGAGCATCCAGTCGAGTGTCAGCCGGGGTAAGGCCTGCGTCCGCGACGGATCGCCGGTGTACTGGCGGACATGCCAATGTCCATCGTCATCACGAAGACTGTCGATGCCGACCACTACGCACTGCACACCGAAAGCCGCCGCCAGTTCATTGATCAACGAAGGGCGTTCAAGAGCAGGGGAATTGATCGAGATCTTGTCTGCCCCGGCATGCAATACCTGGCGCGCCTGCTCCACGTCACGGATGCCTCCGGCCACGCAAAAGGGAATATCAATGACCTGAGCCACGCGTTCCACCCAAGCACGATCCACGCTACGCGATTGCGGACTGGCCGTGATGTCATAGAACACCAACTCGTCGGCCCCTTCATCGCGATATCGAAGAGCAAAGTCAACGATATCGCCCATCACCACGTGATCGCGAAAACGCACGCCCTTGACCACCTTGCCGTCACGCACGTCCAGACAGGGAATGATGCGTCGGCTCAGCATGCCAGGGCCTCGTTGAGTGTAAATTTTCCTTCGAGCAGTGCCCTTCCCAGGATTACGCCACGTGCACCCGCTTCGCGGGCTGCCACGATATCTTCAAGGGAACGCACACCTCCGGAAGCCTGCACGGCCAGTCCCGGTGAGAGCTCGTGCACGTGACGATAAAGCGCCAGGTTGAAGCCGCTGAGCATGCCATCACGATCGATATCCGTGCATAACAGATGTCGCGCGCCATGCGTTTCGTACCAGGGGGCAAGCTCATCCAGGCTGCCCGACTCCATCGATGTCCAGCCAGCACTTGGCAAAGCCCAGCGTCCTTCATGCCAGCGTGTATCGAGCGCGATCGTAATCTTCTCCGCACCGAAATCACTCAACCACCGTGCCACTCGCAAGGGGTCGCGCATGGCCATACTGCCGACCACCACACGCTGCACACCTGCACCCAGCAAGCGCTTGACGTCCGCCTCGCTGCGCACGCCGCCACCGGCCTGTATGTGCAAGCCGAGTGTAGCGATCGCCTCGATAGCCGACAGATTGGACAAGTCGCCGGAAAGCGCGCCATCCAGATCCACCATGTGCAGCCACGTGGCACCGGCATCCAGATAATGTGAGGCCAATACCGCCGGCATGTGGTCGTAACGAGTTTCTTGCGCGTAGTCGCCTTGCTTGAGCCGCACCACGCGACCACCGCGCAGATCGATAGCGGGAATGACCGTAAACGTCATAGTGAAAGAAAATTCCCCAGCAATCGTGCGCCGACACGTGCCGAACGCTCCGGATGAAATTGCATGCCGTGGAAATTGTCGCGAGCGATCACGACCGAGAAATCTCCGCCGTAATCTGCCGTGGCGAGCGTGTACTCACCCGCCGGCACGGCATAGCTATGCACGAAATAGGCATAGTCATCACGCCCCAGCCCGGCAAGCAGCGGGTGCTCACGGGCAAGTTGCAAGCGATTCCAGCCCATGTGCGGAACACGCAGGCCAGCCTGCTCGCGAAAGCGGCGCACGGGCACCGGGATCAGGTCCAGGCAATCGACATCGGCCTCTTCCGAGCGAGCGCAAAGCAATTGCATACCCAAGCAGACTCCAAGCACCGGCTGGGTCAACGAACGAATCGTATCGATAAGGTTCAACTGCCGCAGGCGTGCCATTCCCGGGCCCGCCGCCCCCACGCCCGGCAGGATGACTTTGTCAGCAGCGCGAATGCTAGCTGCATCTGCCGTCAACGCGGCATCGACGCCCAGGCGCTGCAACGCGTAGCGCACCGAGCCGATATTGGTTCCACCAGCATCAACCAGCACGACCGCCATCAGAGCATACCCTTGGTACTGGGCAGGTCATCGCCCTCACGGCGAATGGCCTGTCGCAGGCAACGTGCTACCGCCTTGAAGCATCCCTCGATCATGTGATGAGCATTGTCTCCGTGCACGCTCAGATGAAGATTGGCCCCAAGGGTTTCGCACAACGAACGGAAAAAATGCGGGAGCAGTTCCGTTGGCATCGTACCAACATGATCGCGTGGCAACTGACCCTCAAAGACGAAGTACGGTCGCCCCGACAGATCCAGCGTTGCGCTCGCCTGGGTTTCGTCCATGGGCAAAGTGAAACCGTAACGACCGATGCCACGCTTGTCGCCCAGCGCCTGGCGCAAAGCGCTGCCCAGCGCCAAAGCGCTGTCTTCGATCGTGTGGTGCTCGTCGATATGCGTATCGCCCTGGCAATCCAGCACCAGAGAGAAGCCGCCATGCTTGCCCAATTGCTCAAGCATGTGATCGAAAAATCCCAGGCCCGTATGCGCCCTGGGCTCGCTGGGCAGATCCAGATTCACATCGACCTCGATCTGCGTCTCCCGCGTGCGTCGCGAGACATGCGCCGTGCGCGGGGCATCAAGCGCCTGATGCGCAAGCTCCTTCCAGCCCAGGCCTTGCGGCCCGACACGCAAGCCGCGCACACCTACATTCGCGGCAAACTGCATATCCGTTTCCCGATCCCCCACCATGAACGACATGGCCCTGCTCCAGCCATCATCGGCCAGGTAATGCCGGACCATGCCCACACCGGGCTTGCGTGTATCCAATCCGTCGGCAGGAAAACTGCGATCGATCAACACCTCGCGGAATACGATGCCCTGCGAGGAGAAAATACGCAGCATCAGTTCGTGTGGTCCTTGGAATTTCGTTTGCGGAAATCGCTCCGTGCCTAGGCCATCCTGATTGGTGACCATGACCAGTTCGTAGCCAGCAGCAACGAAACGTTGCAGGGCCTGGATCACATCCGGCAATAGCGCCAGCTTCTCGAAGCTGTCGATCTGCTCATCTGTCGGCTCCTCGATCAGGCAACCGTCACGATCGACGAAAAGTATTTTTCGACTCATGCCGACACTCCTTGCAGCACGGCCAGTACCCGGCGATTTTCGTCAGGAGTACCTACGGTGATACGAAGCGCATCGCCAAGATGGCGATAACGACGTACATCGCGCACCACAACCCCGGCATCGAATAGGCGCCGGTAAGCCACCGCGGCATCCGCAAAACGAACTGTGAGAAAATTGGCCGATGACGGCAACACTTCGCGCACGGCCGGCAGGTGCGCCAAAGCGTGGGCCAATGCTTCGCGCTGCGAGCGCACTTGGTCCACCTGCGCGGACACCGCTGCGCGACCTTCCGGCGACAGTGCCCGCAGCGCAGCATCCACGCATGGCGTGGGCAGTGGATACGGCGGAATGATCTTACGCAACAAGGCAACCAACGCCGGCGTGCCCAGCAAGGCGCCCACGCGCGCGCCCGCCAGCGCCCAGGCTTTGGACAAGGTGCGCAGAACTACCAGATGCTCGTATCGGTCCAGTAGATCCAGCGCACTGGCTTGGTCCTGGCCGGAAAACTCCGCATAGGCCTCGTCGACAACCAGCAATGCGCGCCCTTGCAGTGCGTCGGCCAGCGCGACGATGGTCTCACCCGGCACGCGCTGACCACTAGGGTTGTTCGGGCTACAGACGTAGACGAGCTTCACTGCATCGGTTACCGCGGCAAGCACGGTATCGATCACGACGTTGAACTGGTTGTCCAGTGGCGCCTCCAGGACAGCCGCATCCTGAATTTGCGCACAGATCGCGTACATGCCGAAGGTCGGCGGCATCACCACGATGGCATCGCGCCCGGCACGACAAAAAGCACGCGTGAGCAGATCAATGGCCTCATCGCTCCCGCGGCTGACCAATAACCTGTCGCTGGTGACTCCATACAATGCTGCCAGCTGATCAACCAGCGCGGCGGGCTGCGGTTCGGGGTACCGATGAAACGACGGACCCTTGCCATGGGACGGCCACGCCGATTCATTGGCATTGAGGAAAATTTCTCCGCCACTGGCTTCCATGCGAGCAGACGAGTAAGCCTGCATGCGAAGCAGTTCGGGGCGAGCCAGGTCAAGCACGCTCATGCCAGCCCCTCTTCGGCAATACGATCCAGACGCAATGTCACCGCGCGGCGATGTGCTTCCAGTTGTTCGGCCGCCGCAAGTGTTGCGGTGCATGGGCCAATGACCTGCAAACCGGCAGCAGAAACCTCCTGTACCGTGATCTGTTTCTGGAAGCTGGCGACCGATACGCCGCTGTAGCTGCGCGCGTATCCATAGGTCGGCAGCACATGATTGCTGCCGCTGCAGTAATCACCGACAGACTCGGGCGTCCAGGCTCCAAGAAAGATCGACCCGGCGCTCTCGATGCCATCGAGCAAGGCGCGTGGATCTTCTACTTGCAGGATGAGGTGCTCCGGCGCATAGCGATTGCTGACCGACACGGCTTGGGCCAGCGAACTGACCGCAATAAGGCGGCTCTGCGAAAGCGCCTGCCGCGCCGTCTCGGCGCGTGGCAGTTGGGCACATTGACGCTGGACCTCGGCCGCGACGGCATCAAGCAGCGAAGGCGTATCCGATACCAGTACCACCTGGGAGTCCGGCCCGTGTTCGGCCTGGGAAAGCAGATCGGCTGCCACGAAGACCGGGTTGGCCGTCGCGTCGGCGATGACCATGACCTCCGAAGGCCCGGCAGGCATGTCGATGGCCGCGCCATCGGGATCACCCGACACCTGCAACTTGGCTTCCGTGACCCAGGAGTTGCCGGGACCAAAAAGCTTGTCGCACCGGGGCACCGATTCGGTGCCGTAAGCCATCGCTGCGATAGCCTGCGCACCGCCAAGCTTGAACACCTTGTGTACGCCGGTGATCTGCGCCGCATACAGGACAGCCTCATCGCAGCGCCCATCGGCACGCGCAGGCGAGCACAAGGTAATTTCCGCACAACCGGCGATTGCGGCCGGCACGCCAAGCATCAGTGCCGTGGAAGGCAACGGTGCCGTACCCGCGGGAACATAGAGTCCGACGCGGCGGATCGGCCTCAATACACGTTCCACGCGCACACCCGGCGCCGTATCCACGGCAACAGGTTGCAGTGATGCCGCACGATGGAAGGCGCAGATGCGCCCAGCGGCTTCCTGGATGGCCTCCTTCAGTCCCGGGGCCAGGGCGGCCTCGGCTTGCGCAAATTCTTCCGGACTGACGAACAGATCCTGCAACAGGCAATGATCGAAGCGTTCAGTCAACTGACGCAGCGCTGCGTCACCATGCAGGCGAACCTGCGCCACGATGGCCGCGACACCCTCGCGCAATGATTCGGCACGGGCTTGAGCCGGGCGTGCCAGGGCCTCGTCGCGCGAGGCTTCGTCAAGTTGGGTCCAGTCCAATCGCTTCATGCCAGCATCTTCTCGACCGGGAGCACAAACATTTCGCGTGCGCCAGCTTTCTTGATTTCTTCCAGCTGACGCCAACTCACCTCGCCCGCGCACAATGCCTGAAGCATCAATTGGTCAGGCTGACCCGCCACCGGCAACAAGGTCGGCTGTGGGCCCCCGGGTAACAGGCGGGTGACCGCATCAAGGGAGCCGCGTGAGGTCTGCAACAGTAACAGGCGCGATTCGCGCACCTGGATCACACCGTCGAGGCGCTTGAACAGAAGATCGATCATGTCGCCACGCTCATCCGAAGGCAGCACCTTGGGACCGGCCAACACCGCCTCGCTCTCCAGAATGATGTCGGTCTCGCGCAACTGGTTGGCAACCAGCGTGCCGCCGCTCTGTACCAGATCGCAGATCGCATCGGCCGTGCCCAGGCGCGGCGCAATTTCCACGGAACCGGCCAAGGTGACCACGCTGGCGTCAATACCCTGACGGGTCAGCCAGTCTCCCAGCAAACCCGGATACGAGGTGGCTATACGCAAGCCAGCCAGTTGCTCTGGCTGCTCATATGACATCTCCTGTGGCACGGCGATGGAGAGCCGGCAGCGGCCAAAGCCAAGCTGGCGCCACTCCGCCAGCACCGATTCACGCCCGCTGCCAAGTCTGAATTCACTCAGGACGTTGCGACCGACGATGCCCAGGTCGCATACGCCCTGGGCGATCAGACCAGGGATGTCATCATCACGCACCAGCAGCAGGTCAACCGGCTCGCCCTCGCCGAAACAGAACAACTTGTCACGGCTCTGGCGAAAGCTCAGGCCGCAACGATTAAGCAGATCCAGCGCCGGTTCGGTCAGGCGTCCGGATTTCTGCATCGCAATACGCAAGCGATCACGCGCACTCATGCCCGCGCCCTCTTCTGTGCCGAACGCCGACGAGCAGCCCGAGCCGCTGCAGCCAGATACCCCCCGTTGCCCTGGTTGAGGTAGCGCGCCACGCGGCCGATGGTCGTGATGCTGACCGCGGTCAACTCATGGATCTCGCGATAAGAGGTGCCATCGAGCAGATGCGGCACGACGCGCCAGCGGTCAACCAGCACCTCCAGTTCGGCTGGCGTGCACAGGTCATGCAGGAAGGCGGACATCTCACCCACATTTTTGAGTGAGAGCAAAGCCTCGCACAAGCCCTGTTCGGCGGACTCGGCGGGCACCTGGGGATCGATGGAACGACGTTTCATAATGTACTAATGCGCTAATACAATAGCTCACACTATACGACATGATCGACTTAGCGGCAAATGCTCGAATGGGGAGCGAAACATTGCCGTTTCGCACGATGCCTACCCCAGGAACAAGGGTGCAACAACGAAGGCCTGCTTGTGGGGCCGTCTCAACGGCTGGGCCGACCGCTTCAATAGCGCCTAGCGGGCGGCGACACCCGTTACGCGAGCCTGAGCTGATCAGTGGGCATGGCATGACGCGAACCGCCCAGGTCACGTCGTGACGCCGGCTTACTTCTTGGGTGGCACCAGATGCAGCTTGGGAGAGGTGCGGGCCTGCGGTGAGAGCATGCGCTCGATCTCGGCCGGAACCACCGGACGGGAGAAAAGATAACCCTGCCCTTCCGGACAACCGGCCTTGAGCAGAAAGTCATGCTGCTCGGATGTCTCGATACCTTCGGCAATAGTACCCATGCCCATGCTCTTGGCGATCGCCAGGATCGCTTCGACGATGGCCACGTCATTGCCTTCGCCCGGCAGGCCGGTCACGAAGGAGCGGTCGATCTTCAGGTACTCGATCGATGCCAGCTTCAGGTAAGCCAAGGACGAATAGCCCGTGCCGAAGTCGTCGATCGCCACACCGATGCCCAGCGACCGCAGGGTACGCATGGTGTGCTCGGTTTCTTCGCTCTGGCGCAAGATGGTGCTTTCAGTAATTTCAATCAGCAGGCGCGAAGCCGTGATGCCGCTGGCATGCAGGGCCTGGCGAGCCACCTCGGCAAACGAGCCGTGGCCGAAGGAGCCTGCCGATACATTGAAAGCGATGCGAATCTGCGGCAGGCGCTGCTGATCCCAGGCCCGTATCTGGTTACATACGGCCTGCATGACCCACGCGTCGATGCGGCGAATCAGGCCCAGGCTTTCGGCCAGCGGAATGAATTCGTCCGGCATCAGCTCGCCGCGATCCGGGTGGCGCCAACGCAACAAGGCCTCGGCACCGATGATACGTCCGGTACGCAAGTCCACGCTTGGCTGATATACCAAGTAGAACTCACCGCGAGCCAGCGCCAGGCGCAGGTCGGCGCCGAGCAACAACCGCTTGCGCGCATCAGCCAGCATCAGTGGCGTATAGAACCGATACGCGTTGCGCTCTTCGGTCTTGGCCGCGTACATGGCTGCATCGGCGTGCGTAATCAGGGTGATCGGATTGCTGCCATCCAGAGGATAGCCAGCGATGCCGATACTCGCGCTGAGCACGATTTCGTAATCGACGACCTGCAACGGCTCAGAAAGTTTGGCCAGCAAGCGGTTGGCGAAAGGTGCGGCCTCTTCGCGAGTACGCAGGCCCGTCAGCAACACGGTGAACTCGTCACCACCGATACGCCCTGCCACGTCGCTTTCACCCAGCTCGCCACGGATACGCTCGGCCACCTTGACCAACAGATGATCGCCAATGGCATGGCTGTAACTGTCGTTAACCACCTTGAAGGCATCGAGGTCGACAAATAGCACCACGGCCGCACCGTGCTGGCGCGTGGCCGCGTCGATGGCACGCGCGCAATGTCGCTGAAATTCGTCGCGATTGGCCAGCCCGGTCAGCGGATCATGTGTGGCCAGGTATTCCAGGCGCTGGCGATCAGCCTTGGTCGCCGTGATATCGGTGAACACAGCCACGTAATGCTGCACCCTGCCATCGGTGTCGCGAATCGCACTGATGCTCAACCACTCTGGATAACTACTACCATCGCGGCGCCGACTCTGCACCTCACCGACCCAACTGCCGCCGCCTTCGATGTCTTTCCAGACACTTTCGGGCAAGGGCTGACCATTGGGCAGGCAACGTGTATCGTCAAACGGGCGCCCCTGCATGGCCTGCGCGGAATAGCCGGTAATGCGCGAGTGCGCGGCATTGACCGTGATCACCAAGCGCTGAGCATCGGCAATCATGACGCCCTCGACCACACTGGCAAGTGCCTCGGCGGCGACGCGGCGCTCCTGCTCCATCGCCATGCGTTCGGAAATATCGCGGATGATCGCCTGGCGAACCGAACGCTCGCCCCAGGTCGCAAGGCTGCTTTGCGTCTCGACCGGGCGGTCGGGGCCATCAGCCGAACGCAAGGTGCTGATGACCGATGCACCGACCAGCCGAGCACTGCCAGCAACGAACAATTCCGCGAAGCTGCTGCCGATGAGGTCGTCCATGCCACGCCCGATCCACTGTGCGGCAGTTCGATTGACGTCGAGAATCCGGCCGGAGTGTTCGTCCACCATGACGATAGCATCGGCAGCGCTATCGAACAGCAGGCGATAGCGTTCCTCGGTGCCGCGAATGTTGACCAGCACACGCCGTGCCATGCGCAGCCAGACGATTGAGGCAAGCAAGGCCGCCAGCAACACGCCAATGAACAGGACACGTCCCAGCCACGCCGCGCCATGTGCGATTTCTACCGAGAAGCGGTTGGCCCGGGGGCCAATGAAGACACTCAGATCATTGATGCGCGCGCGCTGTCGCGCCACCTCCTCCGCAGTGATCGCGCCCCGGGCATAACTATGCTGCAATTCGTCGGCGATCACACCCAGGTCATCCAGCGGCTTATCCACCGAGCGCCAGGCATCCAGCGCTTCTTTCATATAGGGAGCGCTGGATACGTGCTGGAGCATGAAGATCATGCCCGGAATGGCATCGGGTATGACGCCGCCACGAAGGAAGGCGTCGGTGACCTGGCCGCGATTGAAATGGCCAGTATCGATGGCATCGCGTGCGCCGCGATCGGCCTTGACTACCTCGTAATTGCGCCGGAAGCTCTCCAGTGACTCCGGCCGGCCGTCGGCAGCGTAGTTCTCCAGGTCGATGACCGCCTGCTTCTGCGCCTTGGACCACAGACTCTCGCCGTTGAGGAAACCGGCGAGAGTGACCTGCACCTGGAGGGCACCCCAGGTCATGGCGAGCACCAACGCCATGATCGCCGCCAGTGCATACACCAGCGGTATGAGGCGTCGAGACAACGGTTTTTGTGCTACGTCATGGACGATACGCATCGCGTCCTGTTTCCATTGTCGTTACATCGCCAACCGTCCGGGGCTCGCCACGTCTTCACACTTTCCTCACGCCGCGGCCTCACTGACCGGCCAGGGGGCACGATGCGCATCCAGGCACCTGTCCAGCGTAATGCGCATACTTACATAACTTCGACGAACACACTCCCCCAAATAGGCTGCTTCGGCCGAAGAAGGCGATGCCCCTACCAGCGTACAGACAATTTCCAGTGCTTCCCAGGGATGGGTATCGTCATAGGCGGCATGCAACTGTAGCCACCGCAGGCTCTTGGTCCGGCTCGCTGCCGGCATGCTCTCGGCGTAGGCGGAGCTGGCGAACACCTGCTGTGACCACTCCCCTGTCGCCCCCTCCACGGCGTAGTTGGTCGCCACCATACCGGCAGCCAGGGGCCCATGACTGCTTATCTCCTCACACCAGCGAGCAAGCGCGTCCGTTCCGTGCGGCGCCTGTCCATGCAGCACCTCCTCACGGGATACCCCCGCGCCTTCGGCCCAATTGAGCCAATGCTCGGCGTGATTTTGCTCTACCCGGATGTTACGTACCAGCCAACGGCGGGCCATGTTGTCGCCATGGCTGCGGCCAAAACGGGTCTTGAGCAGGTTCAGCGCCATATAGCCTGGAAAGCGCTCAATGACCGGCCACACGCCCACCATGAAATTCCGCGTGCCATGCCAGCCCAGCCCACCATTGCACATCACCGGCCAGATTTCATGGTCGACCACGCCTTTCTTGGCATCTTCGCACTCCAGCACCATATCCTGCGCCCAGCTCGGGTAGCTGGACAGCTCCATCAAGGAACCGCTGCGCTCAAAACGTACATTCATTGTTGCTTCTCCTTCATCAGGTCGGCAGCAAGGGCCAACATGGCTCTTGCCGGTTCCGGGAGGGGTTGCCCCACTACCCGGCGGTGCTCCGGCACAGACGGCGTGCCGGAATCTCTTGACCCACGGGAGGACGAAGGAAGTACCCATACTGGCGATCCCATCGGATCGCAAGACGCCGGCCGGGCGCCCGTTGATCCGTCTCGATGACACAACATGCAGGCTCAGAGCATCGGCAGTTTCAGCCCTTGCTCCCGCGCGCACTGCACGGCCAGGTCGTAACCGGCATCGGCATGTCGCATGACACCACTAGCTGGATCGTTCCAAAGCACGCGCGCCAGACGACGATCCGCCGCCTCACTACCGTCGCATACAATCACCACGCCGGCATGCTGCGAATAGCCCATGCCCACGCCACCGCCGTGATGCAGACTGACCCAGGTAGCACCGCTTGCCGTGTTGAGCATGGCGTTGAGCAAGGGCCAGTCGCTGACAGCATCGCTGCCATCGCGCATCGCCTCGGTTTCGCGATTGGGACTGGCGACCGAACCGGAATCGAGGTGGTCACGACCAATCACCACCGGCGCCTTGAGTTCGCCCTTGCGAACCATCTCGTTGAACGCCAGTCCCAACTTGTGCCGCTGGCCCAGGCCCACCCAGCAGATACGAGCGGGCAAACCCTGAAAGCTGATGCGCTCACGCGCCATGTCCAGCCAATTGTGCAAATGTGGATCGTCCGGGATCAGCTCCTTTACCTTCTGGTCCGTCCGGTAAATGTCTTCTGGATCACCTGACAGCGCCACCCAGCGAAACGGGCCGACGCCGCGGCAAAACAGCGGCCTGACAAATGCCGGAACGAAACCGGGAAACGCAAACGCGTCGGCACAGCCTTCGTCCTTGGCCATCTGGCGGATATTGTTACCATAATCGAACGTAGGGATACCGTGTGCGTGGAATGCCAGCATGGCCTGTACGTGTTCGCGCATCGATTGCTTGGCTGCCTTGGCCGTGCCGTCCGGATCGCTCTTGCGCCGCTCAAACCATTGCTCCAGCGACCAGCCGATGGGCAGATAACCGTTGACCGGATCGTGCGCGCTGGTCTGATCGGTCACGGCATCGGGACGCACACCGCGACGCACCAGTTCAGGTAGCACTTCCGCTGCGTTGCCAAGCAGTGCCACCGATACTGCCCGGCCTTCGGACGCGTAGCGCGCCATACGCGCCAGCGCGTCGTCCAGATCGATAGCCTGCTCGTCCACGTAGCGCGTCTTGAGGCGAAAATCGATGCGGCTCTGCTGGCACTCGATCACTAGCGAACTGGCGCCGGCCAGACTGGCTGCAAGTGGCTGCGCACCCCCCATGCCGCCCAGGCCCGCCGTAAGGATCCACCGTCCCTTCAGGCTACCGTTGTAATGTTGGCGCCCCATCTCGACAAATGTCTCGTAAGTGCCCTGCACGATGCCCTGAGAGCCGATATAGATCCAGGAACCGGCCGTCATCTGGCCGTACATCATCAGGCCTTTGCGGTCGAGTTCGTTGAAATGCTCCCACGTGGCCCAGGCCGGCACCAGGTTCGAATTGGCGATCAGCACGCGTGGCGCGTCGGCATGGGTAGGAAATACACCGACAGGCTTGCCCGACTGCACGAGTAATGTCTCGTCGTCATTGAGTTCACGCAGCGCACGCAGGATGGCGTCGAAGCATTCCCAATTGCGTGCCGCCCTGCCGATGCCGCCGTACACGACCAGCTCCGCTGGATTTTCCGCCACGTCCGGATCGAGGTTGTTCTGCAACATGCGGAACGGCGCTTCGCTCAGCCAGCTCTTGCAGGATAGTTCGCTACCGCGCGGCGCGCGGATGGTACGAGCGGTATCGATTCGCGTTGGAGCATTCATGGGCAAGATCCTTGACTGCAATCGGGCAAAGGTTCCCGATTATGGGCGTATGCGACGCCCCCTGCCATCTGCACCGCGCCAAAATCCGGCACACGCGAGGCCGGTTTAGGCCCTGTCCTATGCGTCGTGCGATCCACGTCCGAAAACGGCCAGTATCAACCTGCCGACGATGCTAGGCTGAGCCGATGGACATCCTCCAGCAGGACAAAGATGATTCGCTGCCTGATCGCCTGGTCTGCGATCAGGCTCGCCTGAGCCGCGACGCGCGCTTCGACGGCCTGTTTTTCACAGCCGTGACCTCTACGGGGATTTACTGCCGACCTGTCTGTCCGGCACCGCCGCCCAAGCCGCAGAATATCCGCTACTACACGACGGCCGCGGCAGCCGAGGCCGCCGGATTCCGTCCATGCCTGCGTTGTCGCCCCGAGCTATCGCCAGGCAGCGATGGCTGGCGCCGGAGCGATCACGTCGTCGCCCGTGCGCTGAAACTGATCGAGCGTGGTGAGCTGCAGGCATTGTCTCTGCAAGCTCTTGCCCAACGCGTGGGCGTAGGTCCGCGCCAACTGCGGCGCCTTTTCGTCGAAAAACTGGGTGCACCCCCCATCCATGTCTACACGACACGGCGACTGTTGTTTGCCAAGCAACTGCTCACCGAGACGGCCATGCCGGTTACCGATGTCGCCATGGCCTCAGGCTTCGGCAGCCTGCGCCGTTTCAATGCAGCGTTCGCGCAGGCCAACCGTATGTCACCACGCGACCTGCGTCGCCATCCGCGCTCCGCGCCTGCCGAAGCACTGATACTAAGGCTGAACTATCGGCCACCTTACGACTTCAAGGCGATCCTCGACTTTCTGCGAAATCGCGCGCTGCCGGGCGTGGAAGTTGTCGATGAGTGCACCTATGCGCGTGTATTGGGCACTCCGGCAGCACCTGGCTGGCTGCGCTTAAGCGCGTGGTCGAACGACGAGCCAGCTCTGAAACTGCAATTGCACTGCCCTCAACCACAACAGATGCTGCACGTTGTGGGCCGGCTACGCCGTATGTTCGACCTCGACGCCGATCCACAGGCCATTGGCGACCATTTGCGATCCGATCGCCTGCTCAAGCCCATGCTGCGCAAACGTCCTGGCTTGCGACTGCCCGGCGGTTGGGACGGTTTCGAGATCGCCGTCCGCGCCATCCTGGGGCAACAGATATCCGTCGCCGCAGCGCGTACGCTTGCCTCGCGCATCGTACAGCGCTTCGGCGCCGAGTTGGATCTTCCCAGTGAGGCCGGACTGAACCGATGTTTTCCTGGCGCAGAACATCTGGCCGATGCCGACCTGGGGGCCATCGGCCTGACTCGAGCGCGTGCGGATACGATTCGTACCGTCGCGCGTGCCGTCATGGATGGGCGCGCAGGTTTTCATACCGAGCAATCGCTGGACGAGTTCGTCCAACGCTGGGTGGCACTGCCGGGCATTGGGGAGTGGACGGCGCACTACATGGCAATGCGCACTCTCGGCCACCCGGACGCATTTCCGGCCGCCGACTTGATCCTGCGGCGAGTTGCCGGAGGGGGCGAAGCGCTGAGCACTCGCGGCCTTAAGCTGCGCGCAGAACCCTGGCGCCCCTGGCGCGCCTACACTGTCATGCATCTATGGGCGTCGTCGGTCGATGCCACCAGACAGGCCAAGATCCTGTGACCACCCTTTATTACGACGATATTCCCAGCCCGATCGGCATGCTGCGTCTGGTCACCGATGGTACGCATTTGCGCCAGGTGTGGTTCGAACAGGAGCGCCACCCCAAGCATATGAGTCAGGCATGGGTGCGCGACAGTCAGGCAGTCGGCTTTGTGCGTGAGCAACTGGACGAATATTTTGCTGGACAACGGCAAGTATTCGATCTGCCGTTACGTCCCGAGGGCACACCGTTTCAATGCCAAGTATGGAATGAGCTCGCACGCATTCCTTACGCTGTGACAATAAGTTATGGCGAACTTGCCAAGCGCATCGGTCACCCATCCGCCATGCGTGCGGTGGGGGCTGCCAATGGACGCAATCCGATTCCGGTGATCTTGCCGTGCCATCGGGTCATTGGCGCCAGTGGTAGCCTGACCGGATTCGGCGGCGGCTTGCCACGCAAACGCTGGCTGTTGACCATGGAAGACCAGACAGCCCACGGCGACCTTTTCATCGCAGCCAGGCCGTCTCCACTCACCGCTTGCTGATTTTCGAGACTCAGCGAGAAGACGCCGGCGGTGGCGTGGTGGTCGTGTTCTGATAGCGATTTAGCTGCTCGCGCTGCTGTGCGTTGTAGTTATCCTGGCGCGCCTTGTCGGCTTGATTCATCTGCTGAAGCATGGCCGGATTGTTGGCGTTCGGTACACGGGACGTGTTCTGGATATTTTGCTGCAACTGCTCACGCTGCCGATTCTGCTCGATCTGATTGCGGATCTGCTGTTGCTGCTGGGCTTGCTGGTTCTGGTAGTACGACGCTGGCGGCGAAATGACTCGTGGCGGAGGCGGCGGAGGCGACGCCGGCTTTGGAGCTGGCTTCTGCTGCGCCATGGCCATGCTGGCGCATAGGCAAAGCACCACCCCAAGCGCGCCACGAAGGCTGAAAATAACCTTGAATGAATTTTGGGAAGGACGTGTAATAGTCATGTGAGTAAGCGATCATGGTGGGGTAGCCCAGATTCAATCCTACGGATCCACTCATGAAATTCCTGTTTCGCGCCGCATGTCTTGCCATCGCGGTGTTCAGCGCCGGTTGTGCCGTTACTCCTGTAGCCGTCCCGCCCGTTTCGGTGGCTTCGCAAGATTCCGCCGGACGAACGCCATTATTGCTCATATCCATCGATGGCTTTCGTGCCGATTACCTCGATCGCGGCCTGAGCCCGACGCTTAAGATGCTGGCCGAGGACGGCGTACACGCCGATGCGATGCAACCTTCGTTTCCATCGCTGACCTTTCCCAATCATTACACCATCGTTACCGGCCTGCGCCCCGATCATCACGGCATCGTCAACAACACGATGACCGATCCGGTACTGGGCAAATTCTCGCTCGGCAATCGCGAGGCGGTGGCTGATCGGCGCTGGTGGGACGAAGGCATGCCGTTGTGGGAAACGGTCCGCCGCAGCGGCCTGAAAAGCGCCACGATGTTCTGGCCGGGCTCGGAGGCGGAAATTCAGGGGCACCATCCCGATTACTGGAAATCCTACGACGGCAAGGTCACGCCGGCTCAGCGGGTCGACCAGACGCTGGCCTGGCTTGATCTTCCTGCTAGCTCACGGCCAACCTTCCTGACCCTGTATTTCGATGCAGTCGATCATGCAGGCCACAGTTACGGCCCGGACTCGTCGCAGGTGAACGATGCCATCGGCGAAACCGATGCCGCTCTCGCTCGACTGGTCCAAGGCTTGCGTCAGCGTCATCTGCTCGATCGCATCAACATCATCATCCTGGCCGACCACGGCATGGCAGGTGTACCGCGGGAAAACAGTATCCTGATGGATAAGCTCGTACCGATCGACAAGGTCGATACGGTGAGCCTGGGCATTCTCGCCGGGTTCGACCCCAAGCCACATGGACAGGCCCAATTCCTCGCCATCGAGCGGCAACTGGAAAAACCCCAGCAGCACATGCAGTGCTGGGACAAGAGCCGCGTGCCGGCACGCCTGGCTTACGGCGGCAATTCACGCGTACCTCAACTGCTTTGTCTGGCCGACACTGGCTGGCGTATTGCCACCACCGATGCTCTCGCCCGTCGCAACGGCAAGGTAAGCCTGGGCGATCACGGGTACGACAATGCCGATCCACTCATGCGCGCGTTGTTCGTGGCACATGGCCCGGCGTTCAAGCAAGGTATTCGTGTGGCTGAATTCCCGAATGTGGATGTCTACCCGTTGATGGCACACTTGCTTGGCGTGGTGCCTGCGCCGAACGATGGTCATTACGACGATGTCAAGGACATGCTCAAATAAGGCACCGGCCTTACATGAGATTGCATGATCCCGAACAGGTTGCGATCGAGATCACGCCAATAGACCGACATGATCGGTCCCTGGGCGCCGGGACGCTGTACTGCCCCCCACAGGGGCCACGCCGCACCGTCGGGATGACGTATGACATCATCAAACGGCGCTGCAGCAAAAAGACACAAGATCCTCCGGGTCAGGCGTGGGACGATCAGCCTTGGGACCAAACTCGCTGCCCTGCGGGTGCAGGTTTATTTTCTGGTACCCGAACGACAGCGCCTTGCACCCCTGGCCAAAGCTCACCACTCACAAAACAGGCACACGCGCGTAGAACGCGCAGGTTGCCTCGATATCGACGACGGTAAGCACCGGATGACCGGGTGAATCCATCCTCACGGCATCGCGCCCTTGCTCATCGGCGTGGGCGGCGTCGATACGCCGGGCAGTGGGGGCACCCGGTACAACCAGAGTGCAATCAGCAAGCCCAGCACAACCAGCACACCGACGAATGCGGCCACGCCATACCAGCCGTGGCGAGCATAGAACAGGCCGCCACTGGCGCCGGCAATGCTCGAACCCATGTAATAGGAAAACAGGTACATCGACGAGGCCTGCGCCTTGGAGGCTCCGGCCCGGCGTCCGACCCAACTGCTCACGATGGAGTGTCCGCCGAAAAAACCGAAGGTGATCGCCACGATGCCCGGGATGATCAGCCACAGACTATCGGCCAGCGTCATCGCTGTGCCAGCCACCATGAGCGCGAAGGCGGTCCACAGCACCTTGCGTCGCCCCATCCGGCCAGCCAGGTAACCCATCCAGGCCGAACTGAAGGTACCCACCAGATACACGCTGAAGATCAGGCCCACCAGTGCCTGGCTCAGCCCGAACGGCGCCGCCAGCAAACGGTAGCCAAGGTAGTTGTACACGGTGACGAAAGCGCCCAGCAGCAGGAACCCCTGAACGAACAGCCAAGGGAGTGCAGCGTCGCGAAACATCGCCGCAAAGCGGTTCAATAACGCACGTGCATCCAACGGCTTGTGTTCGAAATGCCGCGACGGCGGTAACGCATGCCAGAACACCAGCGCAGACACCAGGCCAATGCCTCCGACCACCGCGATACCCACGCGCCAGCCGAACCAGCCAGCGAGCACGCCTGACACCAATCGTCCGCCCATGCCGCCCACGGCACTGCCACTGATATAGAGCCCCATACCCAGGCCGATTGAATCCGGATGCATCTCTTCGCTGAGATAGGTCATCGCCACTGCCGGCAAACCGCTGAGGCTGATGCCCAACAGGGTCCGCAATAGCAACAGCTGATGCCACCCCGTGGTGCAGGCCGAACACAACACCAGCAGCGCCGATACCAGCAGCGAGACCACCATCACGGGTTTGCGGCCCCAGGCATCGGAAACACCACCGGCAAACAGCATGGCCACGGCAAGCACACCGGTCGTGACCGAGAGCGACAAGGCACTGGTCGCCTCGCTGATCACGTAGTGCCGACTGAATTCCGGCATCAATGGCTGCACGCAATAGAGCAACCCGAAGGTCGCCAGGCCTGCAGCGAACAACGCCAGGTTGGTGGCCCGGAAAGCCGGCGTACCGTGACGAATCCAGTCATCGTCACCCACTCCTGGCGCTGGAATGATCGGGGTATTCATTCAATGCAGCATAAAACCATCGGCGTCTTCGATCGATAACGATCATGCGATGGACTTATAGGGCAGACCTATCAGCACCCGCTATGACTTGGGGCACGGGCGCCGAGCGGAGCCAGGCAGCACACTGCGACCCAATCTCGCCCTGGAATCGAGGCATGCGAAAGCTACTCCATGCTTGGTCGATCGTGGCCTTGATCGCGTCGCCGTGCTGGGCGGGCGATGCCACTGTGCCCGTGCGCGACCAGATCACTGCGCTGACCCAGCGATTGATGGATGGCATCGGCGCAGGCGACAAGGCGCTGTGGCAGGAAACGCTCACCGATGACGCGATCGTTGTCGACGAATTTGGCCGCCGTCAAGGCAAACAGGAACTGATCGACTCGCTCCGTGCCTTCCCTGCCGGATTCTCCGGCAGCATCGAAGTGCGCGATGCCCAGGTTCATGAATACGGCGATACTGTCGTCATGCGATTCGAAGGTTACGAGCGCGAGACAGTTTTTGGGCAGCACTTCATCGTACGCTACATCAATGTGATGACATACGTGAGGGATCATGACCGCTGGAAGCTGGCCGGCTATGAGGCAGTCACCCTGCCAACACCACCGCCTTCGCTGGAAGTGGCCGACCTGCCCCTGGACGACTATCGCGGCAGTTACCGCTATGCACCGAATCGCGCGTGGGTCGTGAGCGTCAGGAACGGTGCTATCGGCTATGTAACCGGCGCCGGCCGCGCATTCGACCCACTCGAGCCGGTCGCTCGGGACGTATTCATGAGCACTGACGACGAGCGCAATCTGCTTGTATTCCGGCGAGATCGGCAAGGCAACGTGGTCGAACTGATCGAACGCCGCAAGTTCAATGACCTTCATCTGCGCCGCGAGAACTGAGTTTCAGCTGGCCAGCGGCAGATAAAGCGTTATGGCCAGGCCACCGCCCTCGGCGTTGGCCGCTTCGATACGCCCCCCATGCGCCTGCACCACGCGTTGCACGATCGACAGGCCCAGACCGTGCCCTTCAGCACGCGATGCATTGCTGCCACGATAGAAAGGACGAAACATCAGGTCCAGCTCATCCACGGGAACGCCTGGTCCATGATCACGCAAGCACAATTGCGCGTGTCCAGCCTCCAGCGTGATCGCCACATCGATGTCCCCATGTTCGGGGCTGAACTTGATCGCATTGGAAACCAGGTTGTCCAGCGCGCGCTCCAGCAACAGCCGGCTGCCCAGCACGCAAGCGTGCCCGCTGGCGAGCAGGCGCAGGTTCACCTGACGCGCCCGGGCGTCAATGGCGGCAGCTTCCAGGCGCTCAACCAGCAATTCGTCCAGCGGCACCGCTTCTCTCTCCATGCCCGGCAAGCCGGCTTCGAGGCGCGAGAGTGCCAGCATTTCGCCAGTCATGCGATCGAGCCGGACAATCTCTCGCTCGGCGTGCGCAAAGTGTCCATCGGCGTCTTGCCGGCTCTGGCTGTGCTGGGCGAGGTCCATGATCAAATGCAGGCGCGCCAGAGGTGAGCGCAATTCATGCGATAGATCTTGCAGAACGCCACGCTCGTGCGCGATCAACATCTCGATGCGCTCAGCCATACCGTTGAAGTCACGCGAAAGCTCGCCCAGTTCATCATGTTTGTTCTTCCACGGCGCATCCACGCGGGTGGAGAATTCGCCCTTCGCCATGCGTCGGGTCGCGTCACGCAGCGCCTCGACCGGACGCGCCACGCTGCGCGCGACCCACCAACCGGCAATGGCAATGAACAATAGTGACAAGGCCAGTTGTACTCCCAGCAGAATCTGCTGGCGCATTCTGGGAGGCACGCGCGCGAGTGAATTGCTGATGGCCACCATTTCGCGCACCGTGCCATCGCTGCCGGTCACCTGCTGCACCGCAAAGTAGTAACCAGGCCACGGCTCCAGCTCAACGTCGCGGCCATCCTCGAGCAAGCCGGGCAACTGCTGCCGCAACGACTGCGGCATGCGCATGTCGCGCAGAGGCTGGCCGTTTTCATACAGCGTCGCATCGACACCGACACGTCGCTCCTGGCGTGCCCAGGCACCGAATCCTTCCTTTCCGCCAGCCTCGTAGGCCTGCGTGGCCTGTTGGGCAATCGCCGGCCAGTCGATATCCTGCGCTGAGGAATATTCGATGAATCGCCGCGTCAACACACCGCCAACGAACAGCACCAGCAGGTTTACCACGCAGAACCACACCAGCACGCGCCAGAACAAGGGACTGCGAAGAGGGCTGCGAAAACGGATCATGCGCGCGCCCCGACCACCAGCACATAACCGGCGCCGCGCACCGACTCGATGCGCAAGGAGGTTTCATCCGCTTCGGCCAGCTTGTGGCGAAGCCGGCTGACGTGCACGTCCACGCTGCGATCGAAGCGCTCCAGTTCACGCCCGAGCGCAGCCCGCGTCAGCGTGGCCTTATCGATCACCTCGCCGGCGCGCTGCGCCAGGCTCAGCAGCAAGAGGAACTCTGCAGCGGTAAGGCTCAGTTCGTTTTCGCCCACAAGGGCACGACGCTCACCTGGCAACAGCCTGAGCTGGCCGATAGTGATCGTACCGGCTCCTTCCACGGTGTGGCGTCGCAGTTGTGCGCGCACGCGGGCAAGCAATTCGCGTGGCAGGCAAGGTTTGGACAGGTAATCATCGGCGCCCAGCTCCAACCCCACCACGCGGTCCACCGGTTCGCCACGTGCCGACAACATGATCACGGGCAGGCGATGCTGTAGACGCAGCTCGCGCAGCGTATCCAGGCCATTCTGGCCCGGCATCATCACGTCGAGGATCATCAGGTCTGGCCGTGTGGCGGCATCGCGCAGTCGGGCCAGCGCCGACTCCCCATCGTGCACTGCATCGACCTCCAACCCTTCGCGGCGAAGGTATTCGGTCAGCAGCGCGCACAGTTCGCGGTCGTCGTCGGCAATCAGGATTCGGGACATGGGGATAAGCGTAAAGGGAATCGCCCTGGCGCGGGGCAGACAGTGAAATCTTGCGACACCTCGAAGATTAAGCGCTTTACCTGTCCGGTAGCCCCAGCCAAGAGCACGGACATGGCTGTCTTTACCGATCTTTACGCAGTCGCAAAGCTCATAAACCCCACCCCATCGTTCAATATCCCTGCAAGTGAGGTCCCCCCAACGGAGCACATACCATGCGCAAGATCCTTCCCCTCTCGTTCCTTCTCACCGCCGCCCTTGGCGCCTCGGCCCTGGCCTTTGCCAACCCGCAGGACGACAGCGCAGCCCCCGGCCCAGCCGCCCATGGTCAGTGGCACGGTGGTCACCATGGTCACCACGGCCCGTTCATGGCGCTCAAGCAATTGAACCTGACCGACGACCAGAAGGCCCAGGTAAAGCAGATCGTCAAGCAGGGCTTCGGCCAGCTCAAGCCGCAATTCGCGGCCGTGCGCCAGCAGCGCCAGGCGTTCGAGGCGCTGACGCCTGACGCCGCCGGCTACCAGCAGGCGGCTGCCAGCCTCGCACAGGCCGAAGCCAGTCTGACCCAGGCTCGCGTGACCCAGAATGCGACCACCCGCGCGCAGATCTACAACATCCTGACCAGCGCACAGAAGTCGCAGCTCGCCTCGCTCAAGGCCCAGCACGAACAACGCGTGCAGCAGTGGAAGCAGCAGCGCGCCCAGCAGGCGGCAGGCGCCAGCCAGTCCGCGCAGTAACACGGTCGTCGCAACACGACGAAGCCGCCGGCACATGCCGGCGGCTTTTTTGTACCTGATCGGTCGTTCATGGCTAAGGATCAGTCTCTGTAATCAGCGTGCGGGAACTCGGCGCTGAAGTCCTTCGAGAGGATCGGCGGACATGACGCCTTCGAGGAGAGGTGCTTGGCGATGCCTAAGACTTGCAGCTTCGAGGGTTTAAAAACCTCCATCTGCGACGGGATTGCAGACTGCTTCGCGAATGAATTGGTTCCTGCCAGGTAGGCGGGACGCGATGTCATCGTGACCGGAAAGTTTAGAGCTGCCATCTGCGATCACATCGCAGATCGCCCCGTTGCAAGAGCGATTTCAATCGCGATGCAAGCCGCGACGAGGTCGCGGCTTGCATGTTTCAATAATCCAATCTACGCCTGAATCGCAGACCACATGGCGAATGAATTCACCCCGTGAGGCCCATTAGGTCAACAGGACCCACTCGATCAACGGTAATGACCGCCGACCCACACTCCACCCGCCCAATGACCAGGCACCCAGTAGCCACCATGGCGTGGCGCCACAACGACACATCCAGTCAACGCAGCAGCCGTGGTCATCAGCATGGCAGCGGTCAGGCAGATTATCATCAGACGACGCATGGGCACTCTCCTCGTGGAAACTTGCGTACTAAAACGCAGTCCTTCGAGGCAACGATGACAGCCGTATTGTTGGGCGATAACTTCCATTCATGCCAAGTTGTCGCAACCTGGCATGTACATTCAGCTGGTGGCAAGCTGCTCGACAACTGCCCGATAGCGGGCAGCGATGCCGGCTTCATCACGATGATGGAAATCGCGCACTACCCATTGCCCGCCGACCATGACATCGCGTACCAGCGGCGCGTTGCCGGCAAAGAGAAAGCTGTCCATCAGTGATGCCGCGCCTCGCGCCGCCAGTTGCGGCGCATCGTCATCGAGCACGATGACATCGGCACGCCGTCCCTCGCTGAGCTCACCGATGGATAACCCGGACGCCCGCGTGCCGCCTGCCAGCGCCGAGCGCCACAGCACTTCGCCAACACTTTGTCCTTCACGACGCGTGGCGATGTTGCGGTGACGCGTTGCCAATCGCTGCCCGTATTCCAGCCAGCGCAACTCCTCGACCGGCGATATGGAGATATGTGAATCCGAGCCGATACCGAAACTACCGTGCGCATCAAGGTAATCGCCAAGCGGGAACAGACCATCCCCCAGGTTGGCTTCTGTGGTGGGACATAACCCCGCGACGGCACCGCTGTGTGCAATCTGCGCGACCTCGTGATCCTCCAGATGCGTGGCATGCACCAGGCACCAGCGAGAGTCTACGTCGACATGGTCGTACAGCCATTCCACCGGCCGCTGGCCGCGCGTTGCCAGGCAATCCTGTACCTCGCCGATCTGTTCGGCGATATGGATATGGATCGGCATATCGCGTGGCAGTTCGGCGGCCAATACGTCGCGCAACGCATGTTCAGGCACGGCACGCAACGAATGCAGCGCCATGCCAACTCGCAGGTCGCCAGTCTCCTGCTTGCGAAGGTTATCCAGCAAGCGCAAGTAAGCCTGCACGTCATGCCCGAAGCGACATTGCCGCGGCGCAAGCGCACGTCCGTCAAAGCCACCGCTCATGTACAACACCGGCAACAAGGTCAGCGCGATACCTGCCTCACGGGCAGCATCGATCAAGGCCAGGGACATGGCTTCGGGCTGAGCATAGGTGCCCCCGTCAGGACGATGGTGCAGATAATGGAACTCGCAGACTTGCGTATAACCGGCCTTGAGCATTTCGACGTAGAGCTGCGCGGCGATCGCCTTGAGCTCATCAGGCCCGATAGCCGCGGCAAATGCATACATCGTTTCGCGCCACGTCCAGAAACTGTCATCCGTACGGCCACGACGTTCGGCCAGGCCTGCCATCGCGCGCTGGAAAGCATGCGAATGCAGGTTGGGCATGCCGGGCAAGGCCCAGGCTCCCAGGCGCTCGGCAGGCCCTTCTGCGGGAGCTACATGCCCGCTTGCATCCACACCGATCACCCCGTCTTCTTGCCAGCCCTGGCTAGTCCATACCCGGTCGGCGCGAAAATGACGGATGCGATGGCTGTCGATCATGGCGATAAGCCCAGAGAAGGATGCCAATCAGTGTAGATGAACCGGGTGAAAACCGTTTCACCGCTTTTCTCACCTCGATCACGCATAATTGCAGGCATGGCCAAGAAAACCCCTGAGCACACCCCTAAGCTCCAGCTTCGTCAGGCCGTACCTGCCGACGTGCCTGCCCTGGTCGATCTCACGGCTCGTGTCTACACGCCCGAATGGGGCCACTCGGCGGAAATGCTGCGCTCACAGCAGACGCATTTTCCCGAAGGTCAGTTCGTGGTGGAATACGAAGGCAAGCTCGTGGGCTACTGCGCGACCTTTCGTACCGATGAAGCCACCGCCTTGTCGCCCCACACCTGGATGCAGATCACCGGCGGCGGCATGGCCTCGCGACACAAGGCCGACGGCAACTGGCTTTACGGCATGGAGGTTGTCGTCCACCCCGAATTTCGTGGCATGCGCATCGGGCAGCGCCTGTATCAGGCACGCAAGCGCCTGTGCACGGAGCTGAAACTGCGCGGCATCGTATTCGGCGGCCGTATCCCGGGCCTGGCCAGGAATATGCAGCGTTATGGCAGCCCCGAGGGTTACGTACAAGCCGTGGTCGAGGGCAAGCGCCGCGATCTCACCCTCAGTTTCCAGCTGAGCAACGAATTCCAGGTGATCGGGCTGCTGAAAGGCTACGTACCATCCGACTACGACTCGCTGGGTTATGCAGCGCACCTGGCGTGGCGTAATCCGCGCCTGCTCAATCATCCGGATACTCCCTCGATACCCACGCCGCAGCGTCTGCCTGACGCGGTGCGCATCGCCTCGGTGCAGTACCAGCAGCGCCGGATCAAATCATTCGAAGAGTTCGCCACTCAGGTGGAATATTTCACTGACATCGCTGCCGATTACAACGCGGATTTCGTGACATTCCCCGAACTGATCACGCTGCAATTGCTGTCCATCGAGAACGAAGAGCTCTCTCCCGTGGAAGCGATCCGCAAGCTCAGCCACTACACGCCCCA
>NZ_DASVMI010000185.1:0-14576 GCF_036384435.1 Dyella sp.
TAAGCACCACGTGGTGGCCTTCAGCAGCAACTACACGCTGTACGGCGACCTGTCGGCCCGGTGCATGCGGTTGATCGGCCAATGGGTGCCGCCGGAAGACCAGGAGGTGTACTCGATCGACGAGACCTTCCTCGACTTCACCCACCAGCCGCGGCTGGACATGACCACCACCGGCCAGGCCATCCGCGAGCGCGTGCGCCAGTGGACCGGCTTGCCGGTGTGCGTAGGCATCGGCGAAACCAAGACGCTGGCCAAGCTGGCCAACCACGTCGCGAAGCGCCGACCTGAGTGGAACAGCGTGTGCGACTTCACCGCGGCCGCGCCGGCGACGCGCGACGCGCTGATGGGCGACATCGCGGTGACCGAGGTGTGGGGCGTCGGCCACCGCGTCGGCCGGAGGCTGGGTGAACAGGGTGTGCTCACGGTGGCGCAGCTGCGCGCCGCCGACCCCAAGCGGATCCACGAGCAGTTCGGCGTGGTGATGGAGCGCACGGTGCGCGAGCTGCGCGGCGAGCCGTGCCTTGGCCTGGACCAGCCGGAGCCGAAACAGCAGATCGTGGCCAGCCGCAGCTTCGGAGCGCCGGTGTACGGCGTGGACGAGCTGGCCGAGTCGGTGCGGGAGTTCATGGCCCGCGCGGTGCGCAAGCTGCGCCTGCAGGGTGGCGTCGCCGGCGCCGTCGGCGTGTGGATCGAGACCAACCGGTTCCGCCCGCAGGACGCGCAGTACTACCCCAGCGCCACGGTGGCTCTGCCGGTGCATACCGATGACGTCGCCGCGCTCACCTATGCCGCCCAACGCGTGCTTCGCACAATCTACCGGCGCGGCTATCGGTACGTGAAATCGGGCGTGATGCTGCTGGACCTGCGCGACAAGACCGTGGAGCAGGGTGACCTGTTCGACGGCCTGCCGTCACCCGCGACGGCGCCGCGAGAGCGCCTGCTAGACGTGCTCGATCGCGCGAATGCGCGCTGGGGCCGCGGCACCATTGGCCTGGGCAATGCCGGAATGCAGGGCGTCCGCCGCTGGGCCATGCACCGCGGCAACCTAACGCCGGCCTACAGCACGCGGTGGAGCGAACTGCGCGAGGTGCGGTAGTGCCCTCCGTACCGTCCATGCCGCTGTCAGCGGCCCGTACCGCTCAAGCTGGCCATGACCACCAGACGGTGACGCTCTGGCTCTAATCGGGGCGCCACGGAGTTCCTGTGCGGTCCTGGTGCCTCGACCTCCACCCCGCCGAATCCTTTTCACGCCAAACCCGCTTTTTGGGTGTTTCGGTGAACCTCGACCGACCGCCGAAGGCGCGAGGTGCAACGGTGTGCGGCCGTGCGCTCGCCGGCATTGCCGGCGAATAGCGCCGGCCAGACAGAGCGAAGCGAAGGCCGATCGCTTTACAGCTCTTGGTTTTTAGATAGCTCTTGGAATAGGACGACACTTAACCCGGTATCGACACGACACTTAAGGCTTCCTGCTCACCAGGTGCCGCAGGGGTTATCCACAAGGATCTGCCGCCAGGTGATCGTTTCGCCCGGCAGGCTGGTTCCAAACTCTCGGGATTCGAGCTCGTCGCGCGATGAAACAGGCTATTTGTCAGGCCGGAGGCATGCCGATGGCCCGGCTGGCCGGAATCAGGGAATTTTGCGAGGACCGCCGGCGGAACTACCCGCGCCAGCGCTTCATGTAGCTGTCGATCGAGCGTTGCAGCGCCTCGCCCGTGAGGCCCATTTCGCGTGCTCGGGCCTCGTAGGCCGCGGCGGCCGCCTTGGCCGCAGGCGTGCCGCTGTGCGACGCCGGGGGCGCTGCCTTGGGGGTGTTGCCCTGGGCACGATGCTTGCCTTGCCGGCGCGCGATGTTGGCCAAGATGGCCTGCATCTTCTGCAGGACGGTTTCCTTGTCCCGTGCCTTACGCACCTTCACCACCAGGTCGAACAGCCGCACCACCTTCCAGAACCGGTCGGTGAGCGCCTTCACTGCCGGCAGGTTGAGGATGTCGCCATTGTCCAGTCGGGTGGATTGCTGGGTGACCTCGATCAACCCGAGTGCTGCAAGACGCTTGGCGGCGCGCTCCGTGCGCGCCTGGCTGACTTCGCCGGGGATCACGCCACCGAAGGCAACCTTTGTCACTTGGGCGAAGGCGAGCGGTGCGAGCCAGCGCGAACCGTTGGGCATCGGCGTGGGGGATTCCGCCACCGCAATGTTCGTCTGCAGGTCGGCCTTGGCCACCACGGCGGCAAGCACGCTGCACATGTTGGTCAGCAGGTCGCTACGCACTCCGCGTTGCCGCTCGCCGCCCCTTAGCAGCGGGGTGGATTTCAGCAGCGCACCAAGTGCCCCCCTGCCCCGCCTGGCGTGCTCGATGGCATTCACCGCATGGGCGATGACGGTCGGCACCTTGACCCCAGTGGGCAAGGCGAACGCGATGGCGTGGTGGGGTGATCCCGCCGCGGGGCGTGGGCTGGTGGCTAAGGCCATCCCCCCGCCTTCGGGGCGGGGCTGGGGTGAAGCATGTCCTCGTCCTCTCCTGGCCGGCCTTTTTCAGGCCGAGTTGCACCGCCGGGAGGAACTGGCTACAGTTTGCTCATCTCACCGAGCCGGCTGTAGTTGTTGTTCCTTCCGGTTCCTACAAAACCCTCGTCTGCCAGGACGGGGGTTTCGTTTTTCTAGCCCTGGCGTCGACGCGGCCCGCCACGGGTTTCAAACAATGCACGCTGGGCAAGAACCGGCAGGTTCGAGAGATCCACCGAGATCCGCCCCACGCCCAAGCTTCGCAGGTATTTCGCCGCGGTGTCGATCCGGGCGAACGTGCGTGCCCCTCCACGATCCGCGCGAAGCAACCGATCAGTCATCCCTGCCCTGACCTTGGCCACAAAGCCTTGCTCTGTGGCCAAGACCTCCACCTCGCGGAGCTGTTGAGACGAAGCCAGGACGCGCACGGTTTCGGCGCTCACAAGCGAGTCATCAGTACGCGATGGCGCAACCCTATTCATGCTTACGCATATTGCGTGTTTTGCGTATGCGTGTCCATAGGGTCGCGGCCTTCAATACGACATAACGTCAGATTGCGCGCACTCCCGCGACGTACCTGTCCCGTGCCCAACGCGAACCCCGAGTCACTTGCGACTCCGGGGTATTAGGGTTAGCCTAACTAACGAACGCGATCAGTCGGCTCGGCGTTCGTCCGCCCGCAAGGGTCCGCACCAAGCGTGGGATACCCAAGAGATTCCGACTTACGAAGCCCCGCCACTGGTGGGGTTTCGCTTTTTGGGCTCAGTACTTTCCGGGGCCGGGCTTTCGTCCCGCGACGACGCCGCTGACCAGCACGTTGAACCCCACCGGCTGCCGGCGACGTCCCCGAGGTGCCTGATCCAAGGGTGCCGCATAGGCGCTCTGCACGATCAACTGAATGACCGGGTGTCCGCCCTGCTCTTCCACCGACGTCCACCGACGTAGGTCGAAAAAGACCTGGTACTCATGGCCTGCAGGAAGGCCGTCCGGCTCCCCCAGCGTCAGGAAGTTTCTGGCCTTGGCGTGGTAGCACTTCCGCCGATCGAGCGTTCGCACCACGTCGGGAAGGCATTTCGACAACTGATAGCGCACCGGGTCGAAGATGCGCACCTCGCGATCATCCGCATACCGCCAAGCGGGGCCGTCGCCAGCATCAACACCGCGAGTGAACGTGTGCAGGGCGAAGCCCACGCGGATCTCGACATCGAGGGCGGGATACTTGCCTTTGGCCGGCAAGTTCAGCTCGTACCGAAGCGGGTGCAGATGGTGAAGCGGGTACGCCGCGCCATCCGGCCCCCGGTGAGGGCGCCACCGCATCAACCCCGCGGCCCAATGCACAGCCATGTTCAGTCCTCGTCCTTGTCGATCAGCCGGAGATTCGGCCGTCCTTTGCGCGCCGCGCGTTTTGCCTGTTCTTTGGCCTTCTCGGCGCGCTCCTCCAGCATTTCCTTCGCGTAGGGCGTTGCCGCCTTGATCAGACCGCTGAAGTCGTACAGGTTGGTTTGCGTGCCGCGGTGCGGCCCCTTCCGCGGAACACGCTTGATGAAGCCAGAGCGCTCCATCGATGCAATGCGCCGCTGCACTGTGCGAGCGGTGACCCCGATGGACTTGGCAAGCGTGACCTTCGACGGGTGCGGAAGCTCGGCCTCCTTCCACCAGTAGGCCATGAGGTGCAGCAGGATGTTCATGTCGGTCGACGTCAACCCGAGCGCGGCCTGGCGAACCAGTACCGCGTTGGGCAGCAACGTCCACCCGGCCTCCATGAGCGGCTTGCCCCATTTCTTCTCGTTGGTGCGCAGCTCGGGGCTGCTGCTCCCTGGTTTCGTTCCCTGGCTTTTCATCGCCGTGCTCCCCGGCTGTGGTGTGTATGGCCATTTTGGGGAGTGATGCCGCCCGGTCAAACGCCACCCGGAGACGCCAATGTCCCCCCCGAATATATCCTCGGGGTACTTGGCTCACAGGGTCTGCATGGATTGTCCTGGGTGGCGTGGGTCTGCTTTGGGAGGCGCAGGCGTCCATGTCCCCGGGACAAATGTGGCTCCATCCCGGAGACAGAGATTACTACCGGGGAGACGAAAATAACTCCCCGTAACCTTGGCGTGAGTGATACACCGCCGTCATGGGTCGACGACCACAACGAAGGCGTGGCGCAAGGCTTCGGCATCCACCAAGGCATGATGCCGCCGCGCCAAGTGCGCCGGGTTGTTCTGGAAATAAAGCTCCACTTCATCGCGCACGTCGTTGCGCTCGATCAGCACCGGCACGAACGATGGAATTCCTGCCAAGTTCCGCCCCCACTCGCTCATGGCCTGGCCCAACAGAACCTTGTCCCACGGCGAATCGAAGTGGATGCGCGGCGTGTCACTCGCCGCCACGTAGGCCCGCAAAGCTTCTGCCAATGCGCGATCGGGAAGCGCAGCGCCACGATCCAGCAGCGGATACACCACGCTACACACGAATGGCGAAGGGTTCGTCGGCAGCGGGTCGCGCTCCACATACAGCACCCGAGAGCCATCGACGTTGACCAGCGCCAGGCTCACCAGGTCGCGGCTGTCATTCGCCCACTCGGTGTCGAGGAAAAGCAACTCGCTCATGCCCGACTGCCTCGCTCGGGTGCTCAGCCTTCCAGTATGGCGCGGATCGCGGCATCGTCAGTCGGACGCAGCGCCTGGGCGCGACGCTGCGCTGCTTCATAGCCGGCAATGGCTTGTTCGATGTCCTCTGGCGTGCCGGATTTCTTGGCGGCCAGATAGGTCCGGAACAGCCGGCCCGCTTCGGCGTCGAGGTGTTCGCGGGCGCGCTCGAAGTCCACGCCGTAGTTGATGTCCTGTCGATCCATGTGCGTTCCCCCTCAGTAGTCGGCCAAACGGTCTTCCATCTCGTCGTGCGCTTCGTCCGATGTGGCGTAGCCGGCCCCGTTGGCCAGCGGTTCGCCGCCGCGCTCGATGACCCACGACCATTGCCCGCTCGCGGCCTGGTAGACGCGGCCCGTCGTTTCTTCCGGCTCCGGCCAGATCACCCGATCAAACCACGCTTCCGCGAGCCGGCGTTCGTCGCTGCCGTTGCTGTCGGCCGTCTCGGCCAAGTCGGCCATGAAAGCGGCCAACACCTGCGACGGGGTGAGCTGGTGGCCACGACAGAACGCATCGAACTCGGGGGGAACCTGAAGCTGTAGGGGAAGCTGGTTTGCCACGGCGACTCCTTAACGATCGACTCGGTTGTTGAACGGCCACGTCCCAAAGTGGTCGGGCGGAAACACCTCCCGCCACCCGCAAAGCGCGCTGTCGCACTCCACCTCCAGCCCGCCGGGGCAGTCCCGCGAATGCAGGTGCTCTCCCCTGCATCGAGGACAGTGGCCCATTGGTGCGACATTGTGCCAATCCGAGTAGCTGCCCAACTTCGCATGGGCTTCCGTTGTCACCCGTTCTCGGTTCATTGATCGGCCTCCGCCACAAGCTCCGTGGCCACGCCGGCCAGCTCGAAAATCTCTCCCTCGGACAGATGTGAGCTGCCTGCAACCATTGCTGCCATCACCGCTGCGTGTTCTATCACTTGCTGATCGAGCAGCCGATTCAGAAGCACAACCAAGCCCTTCCCTTCGAGACACCGGAGACTTTCGGGCGACTGCTGCGCCCAGCGATCGAGGATACGCCAGCCTCGCGCGTGGAAAGGCTGGCAGCGCACATGCTCTAGGGTCATCGGCGTCAGCAGCTTCGATGCGATCGCCAAGGGCTGATCGTTCGAGGTCAGCATCGCAAAGCCCTCCGGATTACCGGCATGTGCGTCGCTTCAACGCGGAACATCGCCGCCCCAATCGTGACCTCGGCCGCGCCTGCATCGAATTCGTCGATCAGGACGCAGCAGTGTCGCCGCGATGCCTCGATGCACACCACAGCCTGCCCTGCGAGGTCTTGGACGTACCCCATGAGGGTTCGACGGAACGGCCCAGGGGCCAGCACCAGCGAAAGGCCCGGCTGCTTCAGCAGCGGCACGCTGGCTATCTGACCGCGATGGCTGGTTACGACCCGGCCCACCCGAGAGTTGTTCATCACGCGCTCCTTGTTCCTGGCAGGGCCAGTATGAGCGCATCCTTTCCATATTGCAACATTGCAATACTGCAATATTGCCTTGTTGCCATATTGAATTCTGTAAGGCATGCTATGCGTGTAGCCACATAGCCATGTGGCATTCTTACGGCCTTGAGGAGGCACCATGAAAATCGGCGTCGTGAACACCAAGGGCGGGGTTGGCAAGTCGACCATCGCCGTCCACCTGGCAGCCATGCTTGCAGCGCAAGCCCCTACCTTGATGATCGACGGCGACCCCCAAGGGTCGGCCGTGAGCTGGGCCGCGTGGCGGCGTGATGCCAGCCGTTCACCAAACCCAACTACTACGGTGCTCACCGGGAAAGCCGTCTACGACGAAGGCCGGCACCTCACGCCAAACTTCTCCCACACTGTCGTCGATGCTGGTGGCCGTGATTCGGCCAGTCTCCGCGGCGCGCTTCTTCTGGCCGACTTGGCCGTCGTCCCCGTCGGCGCAAGTAACCTCGACGCCGCGGCCATGACCGACCTGCTGGAAATCGCTTCGCTGGCTCAGGACTACAACCGCGACCTCCGCATCCGGGTGCTGCTGATGCGGATCGACCCCAGAACTCGCGATACAGGGGAGATGCTGGAGTACCTCCGCGAGAACAAATTGGATGTATTCGACGCGCGGATCTGCGAGCGCGTGGCCTACCGCCGGGCCATCGGCGAAGGCGCGACGGTTGCCGAGATCGGCCGCGACCCGCTGGCCATCAAAGAAATGCAGGAGCTTTTTGAGGAGATCACCAAGTGAAGCCCAAGCCCACGAACATCGACGAATTCATGCGGGCAGGGGAGACGGCCGCAGCCGAAACCCCAAGCCATACCAAGCCGGCATCACAACCGGCTCCAACGCCGGCGGCCAAGCCCGAACAGCGGATCGTAAAGTCCATCCGGGTGGCGCATTCGATTGATCTGGCCATCAAGCGCTTGGCGTTCGAAGACACGCAGGCTCAGGGGAGGCGCGTCACGGAATCCGACCTGATCGAGTTCGCGCTTCGGCAGTTCCTCGAATCAAGGGATGTTGAGATATAGAAACATTGCAACATTGCAATATGTGTTGCTATGTTTCTTTAATGCGTGTACTATGGCCTCACCTGGTGATAGGAGAGCCCCATGTCCCGCGCGCTGTTCCAGCTCTTGTTCGGCCTTTGGTGCCTGGCGTCCCCGGTTGTTGCCTGGATGCTGTTCGTCATCGATGGGTCGGAAGATCATCTTGTCCGCTTAGCCGCAATATCGGCTGGCGTTGGCTATCTGCTCTTCGGAGCCGCACTGTTCAAACTGGCGAAGTTTGGAACCAAACACTTCCTTCCTCGTATCGAGGTCATGAAGCGTGAAGGCTTTACCCCCGATTGCGAGCTAGTGGTTCCGTGGAGCTACGCTGGGTTCTCGCGTCCGCAGGGAAGGGCGGTGTTCCTCAAATCCAACGAAAAGCAACCTTACGAGTTCGCGATCAGCGAACTGGTAGGTGCCACTCGAGTGCAACGTCACGTCGATAGCTTCATCGACATTCGCACTCATCGACTTGAGCAACCGCTGATTTCGCTCATGGTTCCTCCGCGGGAAGCCGATCTCTGGCTGGCCAAGATTCAGATCGTCCTCAACCAACCAAATGCCTGAAGCCACCTCTCTTGCGAGAGGCGGCTTCAGGCACACGGCGCAAGCAACGCTCATGTGTGCTTCTTTTCGGCGGCGCTGTACCGCGCTATGCGGTCATCCATCCTAGCCATCACTTCGTCGTGTGGAACGCTCGAACGTGGGTCCAGCACGGACTGCTGAATCTCTACCGCTAGCCGTCCCGAGCATATGGAAGCCGAGGCTGCCTCGCGCCTCACGTCTGCCAAACCACGGTTGCCGTGAGTTTCGCTCTTGCCGTTCGGTCCATTTCTTTTAGGGCTGCGCGCCATTTTCACTACCTGCTAGCTTTGGTTCTTTGTTCCTTCCAGCTCGATCCGAACCGCGGCCATGCGTGGACCCGGCTTTTTCTCGACCCGCATCAAACCCGTGGCGAGCCTGCTGATTCGTGTCCGTGCCGAGCTGCATCGGCGTCGCGCCACCGAGCCAGGCAATAACGCGATCCGGCACAAGCAAGATCAGGTTGAAGCTGCTATGTACGAGCGTGAGGCTGAGTTGGACGAAGATCCAGTAGAAAGCCAAGATCGAGAAAACGCCCGTGATCGAGTCGAACTGTGCATTGGCAACGGCCACTGAGAAGCCTTCGGCCAGGAATGTTCCCGCAGCCACCATGATGACGCCGCCGGCGAAGAACCCGGCCACCATCAGCAGGGGACGAGTGATCATGTTGAGCAGATAGAAATATCCGTGTAGCGCTCTCCCGCCGACCCCTTCGCCATCCGACAACAGATGGGCAATAGCCCAAAGGCTCGCCGCGATGACACCCTCGGCTACCGCGACCAGCCAGTTGACCACGCCGCCGAACCAAGTAATGAACGGCACCATCGGGATATACACCGAGAGGGTCAGGCCAAACAGGAACAGCGCGCCGATCACGATCATCAGGTAGGGGTAGATGACTTTCAGCGCGCCTGAGTACGCGTCACCAAGCCCCGTTACGAGGTTGCCGACTCGAGCTGCAAGTCCAATCCATGAAAACCCACTCTTCATCTGATTGACGACTTCGAGCCCGACCACTACGCCGAGCGCCGCCTCCGCGGCTCCGATGGTGTAGTCACCCATGTTCTTCAACTGAATGAGCGGATTCACCTGGCCACGTTCGGTTGACCCATAGCCCCAATGGGTCATTGCTCCAAGAAACTTCTGACCTGGCGCGAACACGGACGCGAACAGGGCGCTGGCCGTACCTCCGGCCGAATTCGCGGCACGCGGCCCCGAAGGACTCTGTCCCTGCGGCGTTGCGGCGGTGGAGTTCGCTTCCTGCGCGTGGAATGCAGACAACGCGGTCTGCCAGACGTCCGATGGCCCCGAAGCGCCCATCAACGACGGAGCTTGCACCACGGCTTGGGAAGAAATCGCATCACTCAGCTTGGTGTTGGCCACGGCAAAGGTCTGGTACCACGACCCGAGCATCCACCAGCCTTCGGTCTTGAGGTTATCCACTACCTTGGTCGACAACGCCCGCATGTCCCCCTGCATCTCGCCAACTTGAGCTTGCACGGTGTTTTCGTAGGCGGAAGCCGCTGACTGAATTGCGACTTCGGGATCAGGAACGGCGCTGTTCTGGCCATGCTGCCGCTGAATGATCGCCTGCACGTAGGCTTTGGCGGCAGGGTCTAGCGTCTGCTGCATGGCGATCAACGCACTCTTGTGCGCCTGGTACACCTTCGACACATCGAACGAAGCCAAGTTCGTCAGGTTGGTGGAGACCTGTTGCGGCTGAAGCTTCGTTGCGTCGATCGTCGCCCCACCGCAGGAATAGGTGTGATGTGCATCGGTGAGAACGAACCCCGAGCCGTCCGGCAATGCGACCTGGCTGACGTACTCCGAGGGATCGACCAGGCCGCCAGCGTTTCCGGCCGACGCCAAGCCGTAGTTGATGCCGTGCATGCACAAGTCGGCTTCGAAGAGTTGCCGCGCAGTCGCAGAGCTCTGTGGAAGAACCGGCGTCGCCACCAACGGAGTGCCGTTCTGAAGCGCAGTGGCTGCCGCGTCCACAACCAGGTTGGCAGAACCGATACCCATCACCGACGCGGCCCACAGCATCACCAACTGGGCCATCGACCAGCCGTTAGCAGTAGGAATGACAGCCGAAAGTCCCCACACCATGCGCAGCGGCCCCCATAGGTGACCACCGGCCTGATCGAAGACGGTCCCCTGCCTGGCCGTGTTGGCCACTCGGCGAAAGACGCCCCAGCCAAGCAATACACCGGCGATCGACAGCAGCGCGAAATTTAGGCGTGTGAACACGACGGCAAGCAGCGTTTCCCCACCGCCGGAACCATCACTGACCGCCAAGGGATTGTTGACCACAGGGCCAAAGATCGTGACCAGCGCTTTCCGGCTTTGATCGTCCGGCCGCTTGGCCGCCTCGGCGACGGCGCCCATACCGCTATTGCCGCCGTCGGGGGCGGCTTGTGCCATCACTGCCGAAGGCGCGACCGTGAGCAGAAGGAAGACCGCGAGCAGTGCTCGGGACATGATCCGTCCAGTCATCATGCATCCCCCTCGTAACCGGCGCCGATCTCGAAGCTAAGCGTTGTGAACCAAGAAGAGCTGCGCCCCAGGACCGTCCTCAACGTCGTCAGGCGCGCCTCGATGCCCAGCGCAAGCGTCAACCCAAGGCCAGCACAGGCAATCGCCGAATGAACGCCAGAGAGCCCCTTGATCGCTAGGGTCAAACCAACCAGCGCCCCCGTCAGCATCACAGCGAGTCCGAGCCGCTTCGCCCAAAGCCAGCACCGGTAATGCCGCATGGGCGGTGTAAGGCCATAACCCAGCTCAAGACGCGCGGCACCTCGCCACGCACCAGGATCACACTTGAAGCTCTGCAGGTCAGCGAGCTGGCCAGCTTCGAACGAACCGCGAAGCTGCCATAGCCGAAACTCGGCCAGCCAAGCCAGTTCTGCGCAGAGGCCACCACCCACCAGCATGGTGACCAGACCGCCGTAAGCACCCAAGGCCAAGCCGTAGGCCCCGAAGGCCGCGAAGATACAGCCCATCAATACAGCCACACGCTTGCGAGCGAGAAAGCGTAGGTACTGACCCAACCACGCCGCTCGATCGCTCTTCAACCTGGCCAGCCGAATTTCGAACGGAAGTTCGCCGTTGCACTCGGATACCGCCGGTTTCTTCAACAACCGACCTACTTCGCGGGCCATATCCTTGATGCGACCGGCTGATTCGACCGTGCGCACGCTTTCCTCGCGCAGCAGTTGCACGGTACGGCGCATCGGACGCCAACTCGGCACCAGAACGTCGCGTGCCAAGCGCGCCGCAGCCTTGCCACGCGACGGTTGAGGGTTAGCGGCCATGATTGCCTCCCTGCGACAGGATGCATGCACCGAGTTCAAGATCCGCGAGCCCGGCAGACCGTAGGCCAAGTGCAGGCCGCAGCCGTACAAGATGCTGTTCCATGATCACGCCAAGAATGATGGCCAGCCAGAGCACGGCTCCCATCACGGTCATCGTGTCCGGGTTTCGCAGTGCGTGCACGATCACGCCGACCATGACGACTTGTGAGCAGCGTTTCGCCCAAAGCCACGATCGATAACGGCGCTGTTCTACCGAGAGGCCAAAGCCGGGTTCCAGATCCAGCGGCGAAACTTTGGCTGTGGGCTCCGCCTGGCCATCCTGCAGCCGTTGGAGCTGGACGCTGGCTAACGTCGACGCTTCGCCGGCGAGTACCGCAATCAACAAAGCTGCGGGGATCGCCACGGCATGCCCACTTAGGAGCGCATACGCCATCCCGGCTACACCAGCAACCATCCCAGCGAAGCCAACCAACTGGCGGGCGCGGGCGTTTTGCCAAGCGCCGAAAAATGTTGATTCATGCGTTGATTTCACGATGGCGCCCCTGTCCGAAATGACAAGTGGACATTACGCCGTCCGCATCGTGTACGCAATACAAAACATCAATGTTTTCAATGGGTTGTTTTCCGTATCGTGTACACGTTACGGAAAAATGCCAGTCTCGACGTCACCCATTCTTTGGCCCCACCGGGACGTTGCCAGGCCGCCGTGTCGGTGCCTGCTCTTCGCGAAGCTGCCGCAGCCTCGCAGCGTCGCTGGCGTCCTTGAGCTCGATCGGTAGGTGATGCTGGGCGATCGCCTGCATGGCTGCCTCCCTGAAGGCGGGCGTTCCAGTGAGGGCAAAGCGGTTGCCGAACTTCTCGCGGGCGACCACCAGCATGGCGACGATCTTGTCGGCATCGAGGTCGTTGTCCCTGTCCATCCGCATCACGCGACCATAGTCCGTGAACGCGTCATGGCCACCGACCCGGTAATGCACCGAGCCGTCCCGCATGACGCGGTGGGCGGCCACGCGATCCAGCACCACAAGGTCGCGAGGCGGTACGGTGTCCACTGGCGAGAACCCCGCATGGTCGGTGCGATCCTCCAGCCCATGCAGGTGCTTCGCATGCCTCTTGTCGGCATAGGCCCACCCGCGAAGCTGTGCAACCGCCGCCTCTTCGCCGGCTTCAGCACGCTCGGCCACCCACTCCCGATAGGTGCGGTGACGGTTGGCGGGATCGTCGCGCAACCGCTGCCGCTCCGCTGCCAGCTCGCACCGGAGAGCCGCTCGCTGCTTGGCCGCTTCCAAGGCCGCCAAGCTGTATCGGACCTTCCGCTCTGCGCTCGGTAGCATCGAGCCACGAATCTGCGCGCGAACCTTTTGGTTCTCGCTGACCAGCGCTGCATAGCGCCTTTTCGCCTCTGCTGGATCGAGGCGCTGTGCAACATGCTTCTTTCGGTACACCTGATAGGCACGGCGCAGCGCTTCCCTGGCGGCGGCTCTTTCGGCCCGACGAACCTCCCGCCGGCGAATCTCTTCGCGACGTGCCTGTTCATCAGCAGGCGGAGCATCGTGGCTAGGCAGCTCACCTGCCGGAAGCTCCCGCCCGCGCCGGTAGTTGAATACCGCTCCGTAGGCCAGCGCTGCGTTGGGCGCCTGGTACTCACCGAGTCGCTTGGCCAGCCTTGCTGCGGAAAGCTCTTCATGGACGTCAGAAGCCTTCACGGGGGTGACGTCTTGGCCATGCACATACATGGCCAGTCCGCGGCCCTTGGGGCGCAGCTCCAAGCCATGCTTGGCCAGCTCGCGATGCAGCGTGTCCCAAGAAAGGTCAGGATCTTTCAGGAGGCGCACGACGGTTTTCCGCGGCGCCCCCTGCAGGTAGCGATGGAACGACTCCGTGCCGCTCCACCGCTCCATGTCCCGAGCCTTAGACGGTCGCTTGCCTTGTGCGTGGGCCAACTCGCTGGCCCAAACCACAACCTTCTCACCGTTGTGCTCGGCGACAGCAGTCGGGCCGTTGTCGTGCTTGCGGCCGTAGCGGAGCTCGCATTCGCGCATCGCGCGATCGAGCGCGAAGTAATCGCGGCTGACGTCCTGCACCTTGTAGGTCTCCGGGTGTACCCGGTTCACCATGACGTGGACATGCACGTTGTCAGTGTCGCGGTGGATCGCGGCAACGTACTGATGGTCGGACATCCCCAACCGATCCAGCGCGTGCCGTGCAGCTCCGAATGCCTCGTCGTCGCCGGGCTTCTCGTCGGCCGGCCAGGACACGACGAAGTGATACACCGGGTCTTTCACGCGCCGATTCATTGCCGCCGAGCCGTCCATTTCGGCGGCCGCAGTATCCAAGGCGAGGCAGGAAGTCTCGCAACTCACCGCACCCACGCGTGCCCGACAGGGTCCTTCGTCGTACATCGGCGCCGCCGGCATATCCGCCGCCGCCCAAACGTCTTCGCCGTCGTCCTCTCGCTCCACCAGGTAGCGCAGCAAGGTACGGAATGAACTGCGCCCGTCTCGGCGGTGGTCAGCCACCTTGCCGATCACGGAACCAGCGCCTTTTCCGACCGTCGAACAGCCTCGTGCAGCGCCCGGAAGAGCTCCTCGTATTCCTTCGCCCAAGCGCCAGTGCGACCCCCATGCCGCTGCGCCAGGTGCTTCTGCAGACCGCCCAGTCGACGCAGCTCGTTGATGAGGATGCGGACGTCACGGCCCACGACACGCTTACCCAAGGCCGACGCCCGTACGAACTCCGCGAACGTCGCGCCGGCGAGCGCAGCTCGTTCCTGCACTTCGTCGAGTTCATCGGGCGCCCAGCGGACAGCCATCGACCGGGTTTTCTGACGTGATTCGCTGGTGCTCATCGTGGCGCCTTGGGGCTTGAAGGGTCTCGGGGCGGAGCCCTGAGCAGGGAGGTAGGCAAAGAGTAGGGAGTGAAACGACTGGAACGCGCCGGTTGTGATCCGCCACCTTTAGGTGGCGGTATCACAAACCCTACCCTGTCCCATCTCTCCGCTTCGCTTAGCTTCGAGGCTAGCGCTGAAACATTGACAAC
>NZ_DASVMI010000186.1:0-4854 GCF_036384435.1 Dyella sp.
TACCCGCATCCCTTTGAACTATGCCGCCGGTGGACGCGACGAACGGGTGATGGAATTGATCCTGGACGAGATCGAAAGCGCACCGCGCCTGCACCTGCACGTGGCCCTGCCCAACGACCCACGCCTGGCGCGCCTGTGCCAGCGACTGATCGACAACCCTTGCGAGCCGGTCACGCTTCAAACACTGGCCACCGAACTGCACGTCACTGGACGCACGCTGGCGCGCATGTTCCACCGTGAACTCGGCCTCAGCTTCGGCCAGTGGCTGCGACGCACGCGATTACTGCTCAGCCTGCCCCGCCTGGCAGCAGGCACACCCGTGCTACAGGTGGCACTCGAACACGGCTATGACAGCCCCAGCGCCTATACGGCGATGTTCCGGCGCACACTTGGCGTGTCGCCGACGGTGTATTTGCGCAGGGGCGGCATCGGGGTTGGCGGAGGCATTGCGCAGATGCGAGGTGATTAGTGGGGGCGCAAGGGCGACCGCCAGACACAAACCATCCGGTTGCAACAACGTCTTCGCAGCCTGCCACGTAAAGGCAAGCGAGCAGACTGGCACCCCGCTACCCGTCTCCCGCCCCCACCCGACTACCCCTGCTGACAGCACGTTGGCAGCATCCCCCCGCCACCATCCTTTCACCAAACGGAGGGAGTGGTCATGCGAGACACAGTGTATTTCCTGGCTTTCGACGGTTTTGCCGACTGGCATGCCGCGTTGGCCTTGTGCGAGATCCGCCGGCCCGGCGATTGGCAACTGCGTACGCTGGGGTTCTCGATGCAGCCGGTGCGGTCCATGGCGGGCGTACGGGTGCTGCCGGAACTGACGCTGGAAGATATCGACGAGGCGAGTGCCGCGCTGGTCGTGCTGCCCGGTGGCCATCTGTGGGAGCGGCGGCAGCCGAGCACGTGGGTCGAGGCCATCGCGCGCATGCATCGCGCAGGCACCACCATCGCTGCGATCGATTCGGGCGTGTTGGCGCTGGCCCGCGCCGGCTTGCTGGAGGGGCGTCGCCATACAGCCAGCTGGCCAGGTCAGATAAGCATGCATGTGCCGCGCTATCGCGGCGAAGAGCGCTATGACAGTCAGACGCTGGCGGTGAACCACGACCGGGTGATCACGGCCAGTCACCTGGGTAGCGTGGAATTGGCGCGGGAAGTGATTCGCGCGCTGGATCTGTACAGCCCACTGGATCGCGAACATTGGTATCGCATGTTCAAGCACGCGGCGATGCCGCCGTGGCTGGGCGGCGATGCGGCAGCAGCGTGACCGGGGCATGGACAAGTCCTGGCAACGCGCCCTGATCGCCGCGTATCGACCCGTGCAGTTGCGCGGAATGCTGGTCGAAGGCCAACACGCCCGGCCCCAGCCATCCGAACAAACCCAACCGCCCACCCGACAGCGGGCGTTGTTGCTCGCATTGCTTGCCGGATGGTTCCGGCACTCGAAGGAAAAATAGCCATGCTCAAGACGTATCAGGGCAGTTGCCATTGCGGCGAAGTTCGTTACGAAGCCGATATCGACCTGGCCGCCGGCACGGGTCGCTGCAACTGTTCGTTCTGCCAGAAAACGCGCAGTTGGAGCACCGTGCTCAAACCCGAGGCCTTTCGCCTGTTGCGCGGCGAGGAAGCCCTGCGCAGTTATCGATTCAACACCCGTAGCGCCGACCACCTGTTCTGCCAGCACTGCGGCGTACAGACCTTCGGACGTGGGCACATCGAAGCGCTGGGAGGTGACTTCGTGGCCATAAGCATCGCCACGCTCGACAACGCCAGCGATGCCGAATGGGCGGAATCGCCGCTGCACTATTCAGACGGCCGTAACGACAACTGGCTCAACGCACCAGCAGAAACGCGCCATCTGTGAACATGGCCATCCATCTCGCCCTCATCCATGACCTGTGCCGCAAGACCGGCGGCCCAGGATCGGTCATGATGTGCGCATGCGCCGTGCCGACCGCCTCTTCCTCATCATCCATGCCCTGCGCGGGCGCCGTACGGCGCTGCCCGCGCGCCAGCTTGCCCAGACGCTGGACGTCTCGCTGCGTACGGTCTACCGCGACGTGGCCGACTTGCAGCTTTCCGGCGTACCAATCGAAGGCGAGGCCGGCGTCGGCTACATGCTGCGCAAGGGTTCGGACATCCCACCGCTGATGTTTACCGCCGACGAGCTCGAATCACTGGTGGTCGGCACGCGTTTCGTTCGCGCCTTCGCTGGCGAACGCCTTGCCGAAGGGGCCCGCGCCGCCTTGCTCAAGATCGAGGCGGTGTTGCCCACCGAGCTGCGCGAGCGTGCCTCGCGCACCCGCATCTACGCACCGGTATGGCGTGATAAGCAGGCGTCGGCATTCATCGGCCTGATCGACCGCTTGCATGGCGCCATCGCCGAGTCACGCGTGCTGCAACTGGACTACCGCGACCAGGGTGGGCGCAGCAGTTGCCGCGATATCGAGCCGCTCTGCCTGGCATTCTGGGGTGGCACCTGGACACTCGGTGCCTGGTGCCGCCTGCGCAACGGCTTTCGCAATTTCCGCCCTGACCGCATCGCCGAATGCCGCCATACGGATGAAACCTTCGTCGAGCAGGAAGGGCGCAACCTTGAAGCCTATCTGCGCTCGGTGCAGAACGAATACGCCTCGATGGAATAACGGCTTCCCATCGGCCACGGGCATCGGGTCAGGTCATTGGGCGGTGGTTTACGTGCGATGATCGGCGGTACCGTCCTGGGGATCGCACCGTGAAACACTCCATTCGCAACACACTCTGGCTGGCCTTGGCCCTGACCCTGCCGGTGGCGTCGTTCGCCGACACGACGCAAAATGCCGACGCACGTTTTCGCCAGATCTATACCCAGGAGTGGGCGTGGCGCAACGGCCAGTCTGGCATCCAGACCTCCGGCGAAACCCAGGTCAACAATGCGCGCCTGGACCAGGTCGATGCCGCCAGCCAGATGCGCCGGCAGAACGAATGGCAGCAAGTCATGCGCCAGCTCGACGGCATCGATATGAAACAGTTGTCGGCCGAAGAACAGATCAACTATGCCGTCTATCGCGCGCAGATCCAGAACCTGCTTGCCGCGCAGCAGTTCAAGCAATGGCAGATGCCGTTCAACAGTGACTCGGCCTTCTGGAGCGACGTCAGCTACCAGCTCGATGGCGACAACCTGCGCACGCTGCGCGACTACCAGGCATACCTGGATCGTCTCGCCCAGGTGCCGGCGTACTTCGGCCAGGAAATCGACAACATGCGCGAAGGCCTGGCGCGCGGCTTCAGCGTGCCGCGCGAGGTGCTCAAGGGTCGCGACGTATCGATTGCCGCCGTCGCGGAGCTGAAAGACCCCACGCAGAGCAGTTTCTATAAGCCGTTCGAACACCTGCCGGAGCAAATCGGCGCCGATGACGCCGAACACCTGCGCCAGCAGGCGCGCGAGCTGATCGGCGGCAAGATCATTCCCGCCTATGCGCAGCTGTTGAGCTTCTTCCGCAACGAATACGTGCCCAAGGCACGCACGACCCTGGCCGCCGAAGCGATGCCCGATGGCAAAGCCTGGTATCGCCAGCAAATCATCGAATACACCACGCTGGACCTGGCACCCGGCGCCGTGCACCAGATCGGCCTGGACTTGGTGGCCAAGCTGCACGCGGACATGGTCAAGACCATGCAAGACACCGGTTTCAAGGGCAGCTTCGCCGACTTCCTGCATTACTTGCGCACCGATCCGCAGTTCTATGCCAAGACGCCTGACGAGCTGCTGATGCGCACCGCCTGGGTAGCCAAGCAGGTCGACGCGCAACTGGACCACTATTTTGGCCGCCTGCCCCGCCAGCGCTTTGCGATCGAGCCAGTCGCCCCCGATATCGCGCCGTACTACACCTCAGGTCGTGGCGGGGCGAGCACGTATCTGGTCAACACCTACGATCTGCCCTCGCGTCCGCTCTACAACATGCCGGCGTTGACGCTGCACGAATCCATGCCCGGGCATTCCCTGCAACTGGCATTGGCGCAAGAGCAGCACGGGCAACCGGATTTTCGTCGTGACGGTTACATCTCCGCCTACGGCGAGGGATGGGGCCTGTATTCGGAATATCTCGGCAACGAGATGGGCATCTACAAGACGCCGTACGAACACTTCGGTTATCTCACCTACCAGATGTGGCGTGCCTGCCGGCTGGTCGTGGACACCGGCATCCATCACATGGACTGGACGCGCCAGCAAGCGATCGACTACATGACACAAAACACCGCGCTTTCGGAGCGAGAGATTGCCAACGAAGTCGATCGTTACATCAGTTGGCCCGGTCAGGCGCTCAGCTACGAACTCGGTTATCTCAAGCTGCTGGAGCTGCGCAAGAAAGCTGAACAGGATCTGGGCCCGAAGTTCGACATCCGACATTTCCATGACACGGTGCTGTCGCTGGGCTCGGTGCCATTGCCGGTACTGGAAAAGCGCATCGATCGCTTTATTGCCGAAGGCGGCCCGGAGCCGGAGTTCGGCTGCGACTGCGGAAAGAAGAAGTAGGGCCGTCAGTTCGGCCCGAGGGATGAGCAGCAGGAGCGCACCGTTACGCCTTGCCTGGTAGGAGTAACTTCAGTCGTGAGGTGGTCGCGGCTTGAGGGTTTTAAAATCCCAATCTGCGACTGCATCGCCGATTGCATCGTGACTGAAGTCGCTCCTATACCGGGCTTTATTTCAAGCGAGCGCAACCTCCCGCGCCCCGCTCCACCGGCGCCATGGCCGCTCGTTGCTTGAATATCCTGTCCTTGAAGAACCAGTTCTTCTTCGCGCGAATCGGCTTGCAACCCTCGTAGAAAATCAGCTCGTCATCCGCAGGCAGCTCCTTGATCTCCTGCGGC
>NZ_DASVMI010000187.1:0-30488 GCF_036384435.1 Dyella sp.
AGGGCGCCGATGACCGTGGCACGCAGGATGTTCCACAGGTCGGGCAAGCTGGCGAAGCGCCAAACCCCTCGATAAAGGCCCGTCCAACTCAGGACAGCCGCCTGCACCAGCAGCACCAGGGGAAATTCGAGCGAATGAAACGTATAAGCCCCGTCGTTGACCAGGTCATAACGAAGCATCTTGGCGATCCACCAAGCCAGCGCCGCCATCAGCAGGTCGTGCAGCACGACCGCCGAGCGAGGGTGGATGACGCCAATCCATTTACGTAACGACATGTCGGACCTTGTACGAAACGCGCCGCAGGCGTTGTTGCTTGATTAACACCCATGCTGCACCCGCAGCAAGGTAGACGGCCACGCAATCGATGAATGCGAACCGGGGCCAGACCCAGGCCGCACATGCCATCGGTGCCGCGATGATTACGTTCCAGAGCAGGTAACCCATGCCCCCTGTAGCATGCGAAAACCCGCTGCGAACCAGCCATTGATACAAATGTTCACGATGCGCCGTATACCAGCGTCTGCCTCGCAACATCCGGCTCAGGAGAGTAAGCCCAGCATCCACGACGAAAGATGAACTCAAGGTCAAGGCAGGCCAGACCAAGGCCGTTTCGGTGCGCCACAGCATGAGCGAAATCGCAAAAATCATGAGGCCGACCGTACCACTGCCCACGTCCCCCATGAAAATACGAGCGCGAGGACGGTTGAAGAACCAGAATCCCAAGGCGGCGCCCGCCATGCATCCGGACGCGGCCGCGAGCGACGGCTGGCCAGCGGCCAAGGCAAGAATCGCAAGCCCCGTGCCGACGAAAATGGCTTGCTGGGCCAACAGGCCATCAATGCCGTCCATGAAGTTATGCAGGTTGATGCTCCAGGCACCAGCCAGCATGAGCAACGGCAGCCACAGCCAGGACAGGCCGCCATCGAAAATTATTGCGCCGGCCAGCCAGGCGCTGGCTAAAAGCTGAACACCCAGCCTGGGAAGGATCGGCAGCGATCGATGATCGTCCCACCAGCCCACCCCGGCGACCATCACGATCGCCAACGCCAGTACCCCTGCTACGGGCACAGACCAGGGCGAAGGTGGCCAGGCCAGTGCTAGCGGCATGCTGATCACGGCGGCCATGACCAGGCCAATGCCGCCACCACGCGGCGTGGGTATGGTGTGGGAACGCCGTTGGCCGGGCTGGTCGAGCATGCCACGGCGATGCGCATAAGCTATTGCGCCACGCACGAGCACGGCGGACGAGACCACCGCCAGCGCGATAAGTCCCCAGGCACCGGACTGCATCGCCGTCACTCGTTGGCCACGCCGTGGATCGGCCGGATGGTGCTCCAGCCCTTGCAACTCGGGCACTGCCAGTGGTGCGCCTTGGCACCGAACCCGCAGCGGCTGCAACGGTACATCGCCTGCCCCTCAAGCAACTTCTTGGTGAGATCGCGCAAGATCAGGAAGTTTTCCCGGGCCTCGCCGTCGATCTTGTCCATCGTGGCGTCAATGAGCGCCATCAGGCCCCGTACTGAGGGTCGTTGGCGCAACTGCGAGGTAAGGAAATCGATGGCTGTGCGCTCCCCATCACGCTGCTGGTACAGCCGGGTCAGCGCGAGCACCGGCGAAATGCCGTGGTAACGCGCGAGAATGTCGCGCAGGAATCGCTCGGCCCGCTCCATCTGTTGCGAACGCGCGTAGCTGTTTAGCAGGGGCGGCAGGATTTCCGGCACGAAGGCGATGTCCGCTTCGACCGCTTGCTCGTAGACATCCACGGCCTTGGCATGCTCGCCCTCATCGGCGAATAATCGTCCGGTCAACATGAAAGCGCGCACGCTTTCCGGTTGGCTGGCAAAGGCTTGGGCCAGATAATCACGCGCCTCCTGACGTGCGCCATGCTGGCGTGATTGCTCGGCAAGCTCGCAATAAAACTGCGCGATCATGCCGGACTCGTCCTCACCGATCATTGCCTCCAGCCGGCGCGCATGCTCAATGGCCTTATGCCAATCGCGCTCGTGCTGGTAGATCGCAATGAGATGACGCAGGGCCGAAGGCGCATGCGCATCCATAGCGACCAGATCGGAAAACAGGGTTTCGGCACGGTCCAGCAGGCCCGCACGCATGTAATCCTCACCCAGTTCCAGCAAGGCCACTGTTTTCATCGCGTCAGACAGACCCGGCCGCGACACCAGATGCTGATGCAGCCGGATGGCGCGATCAACTTCGCCACGACGACGAAACAGGTTACCCAGCGCGAGGTGGGTTTCCACCGTGTCGCGATTGTATTCGGCCAGTCGCAGGAAGACTTCGATCGCCTTGTCCTGCTCTTCGTTGAGCAGGTAGTTCAAGCCGCGAAAATAGTCGGAAGAAAGCTCACTGACCTGGGCCCCGGATCGACGTGCGCCGGATCGACGCGCGCTCCACCAGCCGCTGGCAAAGGCCACAGGCACCAGCAAGGCAAGCACGTAAAGCCCTGTCATGGAGTGACCGCTTGCCCCTTGGCGGCCTTGCGTTCGCTCCGACGCAAGCGGCGATGCTTGCTGCTGACGCCCAGCCATGCGGTCAGGCCGCCAAGCAACCAGCCCAGCACAAGCATGACCAGCAGCGCCGCCCCTTTGGGCAGGGACAAATGCGCGAACGCCAGGTCGTAGGAGACCAGATCGGCGTTGAGCGCACCCACGATGACGCCCAGGGCGATGAAGGCAATAAGTATCAGTATGGCGAGAAGTCGCATCGGTGGACTTTAACTGATTGCAGGGCATGTGTTGAAGGCACGCGCGAAGTGGTTATCGGAGCGACTGGCGATTGTGCGTAGTAAGTGCGAGTTTGGCCGGTTTGGGTTGCGGCTTTTTTGCGCTGGCTCGGTTGGCGTCGAATGCGGCCGGGCGCATCCCTGGGGCCAGGAGGCCCGGCCGCAGGAAATCGTTTACATGCCCCGAGCGCCCAAACCGCAAACCATCCGGCGATCCACGGCCGGCGATAAGCCGCATGGCGATGTAAGTCGCCTGGCAGGAGTGATTTCAAGCGCGAAGCCTTCCGCGATTCAGTCGCGGAGGGGGCTCTGAAACCTCCAAGCCGCGATCGAGGTCGCGACTTGCATCGCGCCTGAAGTCGCTCGCTCCTACGTCGCTCTTGCAGGCGGCGGGACAAAAAAACGGCCGGCAAGAGCCGACCGTTTCAAGAAACTACAAAGTCTAAAGTTTGAGGCCAGGCCTTAAGCCTCGATCTGCTCCAGCATCATGTTCACACGCTCGCGCAATTCCTTGCCCGGCTTGAAGTGCGGTACATGCTTGCCTGGCAACGCCACGGCGTCGCCCGTCTTGGGATTACGACCCATACGCGGCGGCCGGTAATGCAGCGCAAAGCTGCCGAAGCCGCGTACCTCGATTCTCTCGCCGTGAGCCAAGGCATGGCTCATCTGCTCGATCACGCTTTTGACCGCGAGCTCGACATCGCCGAACGCAAGATGGGTCTGGCGCCGAGCCAGCGCTTCGATCAATTCGGATTTGGTCATGGGTCCCCAATGTCCGTGACATGAAAACAACGACTAGCGAGTCGGGGCGGCGCGCATAGCGCCGCCCCAACCCAAGACCGAGAATTAGTCGGCCTTGTTCAGCTGCTCTTTCAGCAATGCACCGAGCTTGGTCGTACCGCCGCTGGCGGACGAGTACTCAGCCATGACATCTTGCAGCTCTTCTTCGTCCTTCGCACGGATCGACAGCTGCAGCTGACGACCCTTGCGATCCATGCCGGTGAACTTGGCTTCGACCTTATCGCCTACCTTCAGGTGCTGCGTGGCGTCGTCGATGCGCTCCTTGGCGATGTCGCTGGCACGCAGGTAACCTTCGATGCCTTCGCCCAGGTCGATCGTCGCACCCTTGGCGTCGACTTCCCTCACCGTGCCGTTGACGATGGTGCCACGCGGATGAGTGGCCATGAACTGACCAAACGGATCCTGCTCCATCTGCTTGATGCCCAGGGAGATGCGCTCGCGCTCCGGATCGACGGCCAGCACGACCGCTTCGATCTCTTCGCCCTTCTTGAAGTTGCGCACCAGGTCTTCACCCGAGGCTTGCCAGGAGATATCCGACAGGTGGACCAGACCATCGATGCCGCCGTCCAGGCCGATGAAGATGCCGAAGTCGGTGATCGATTTGATCTGACCGGACACCTTGTCGCCCTTCTTGTGCATAGCGGCGAAGGCTTCCCACGGGTTCGAGCGGGTCTGCTTGATACCCAGCGAGATGCGACGACGCTCTTCATCCACGTCCAGCACCATCACTTCGGTCTCGTCGCCAACCTGCACGACCTTGGCCGGATTGACGTTCTTGTTGGTCCAATCCATTTCGGAAACGTGGACCAGGCCTTCGACGCCCGGCTCGATCTCAACGAAGCAACCGTAATCGGTGACGTTGGAGACCTTGCCGAACAGGCGGCTGCCGACCGGGTAGCGGCGGGCGATGGCGACCCACGGATCGTCACCCAGCTGCTTGCGACCCAGCGACACGCGGTTGCGCTCGCGGTCGTACTTGAGCACGCGAACTTCCAGCTCTTCGCCGACGCTGACCACTTCGGACGGGTGGCGCACACGCTTCCACGCCATGTCCGTGATGTGCAGCAGGCCGTCGATGCCGCCCAGGTCCACGAACGCACCGTAATCGGTGAGGTTCTTGACCGTACCCTTGACCACGGCGCCCTCGGTCAGGCGCTCCAGCAGCTTCTCGCGCTCCTCGGAGAACTCGGTCTCGACGACGGCGCGGCGGCTGACCACCACGTTGTTGCGCTTGCGGTCGAGCTTGATGATCTTGAACTCGAGGTCCTTGCCTTCCAGGTAAACCGGATCGCGGACCGGACGCACGTCGACCAGCGAGCCCGGCAGGAATGCGCGGACATCCTTGATGTCGACGGTGAAACCGCCCTTGACCTTACCGGAGATCTTGCCAGTGATGGTCTCTTCCTTGTCGAACGCCTGCTCGAGGTCGTCCCACACCATCGAACGCTTGGCCTTCTCACGGGAGAGCTTGGTCTCGCCGAAACCGTCTTCCAGCGCGTCGAGGGCAACCTTCACCTCGTCGCCCACCTGCACTTCCAGCTCTCCGTTCTCGTCCTTGAACTGCTCGATCGGGACGATGCCTTCGCTCTTGAGACCAGCGTTGATCACGACGACGTCGTTGCGGATTTCCACAACGATACCCGTGACGATCGCGCCCGGCTTCAGCTTGGAGATAGCCTGTTGGCTCTGTTCAAACAGCTCGGCAAAACTTTCAGTCATGTTGATTCCAGAAATGAGAAAAGGCCGCACGCCTCTCGCGCACCGTCGGAAGTGTCTGCGCTGGAGGACCGGCCCACCGGTTATGGGTGTCTTCCGGATTGGCTACCGTCGTACACCGTTGACCACAACTCCATGCCGCGACATGGAGCACCAATAGCCATCGTCAGCCTCAACGCTGCACGACGGCGAGTACTTTCGCGACCACATCTCCGATGCCTATACCGGTTGTATCGATCAATACGGCATCTTCGGCTGGCTTGAGCGGCGCAACGGCCCTGGATGCATCGCGGGCGTCACGCGCTTCAATTTCGCGCTGAAGGGTTGCTAGTGTAACGCTCAGCCCCTTTTCCTTCAACTGCTTATAGCGTCTTTTCGCGCGTTCGGCCGAGCTCGCAGTGAGGAACACCTTGAACGGGGCATCCGGGAAGATCACCGTCCCCATGTCACGCCCATCGGCGACCAGGCCAGGTGCCTTTCGGAAGCCGAGCTGCATGGCCACCAGGGCATGGCGAACCGAGGGCACCGATGCAATGGCCGAGGCGGCAGCCCCAGCGGTTTCAGTGCGCAGCTCGTCGGTCGCGTCATGGCCGTTGACGAACACATGGGTCTCGCCGCCATCGGCGGCCGCACGGAACTGGATTCTGGTGGTCTGCGCGCAGCGGGTGATCGCCTCTTCGTCGGACAGGTCAAGCCCAGCGGCACCAGCCGCGTAACCGACCGCCCGATACAGCGCCCCGGAATCGAGCAGGCGCCAGCCGAGCTGTTCGGCGACCAGCCGGCTGATGGTGCCCTTGCCCGAACCCGACGGCCCATCAATGGTAAGTACGGGGACGTTGGCAGGGTTCATGGCGGCTCCGATCTGGATAAACGAACCATGATATCGCGTTGACCCGCCGTTCGGGGCGTGTTATCAAGCCGCGCACCTTTCCGCCAGCTTTCAAAGTATCCGCCCTATGACCGATCTGCGCCCCGAGTTCGAGCAGGCTGCCGAAGACATCCAGAAACTCGGAGAGAGACCGGACAACGACACCTTGCTCAAGCTTTACGCCCTCTACAAACAGGGCTCGGAGGGCGACGTCCATGGTCAGCAGCCGGGCTTCTTCGATTTCATCGGCACTGCCAAGTACGAGGCCTGGGCCAAGCTGCGCGGCACCAGCGGTGAAGAAGCGCGCCGGCGCTATATCGAACTGGTTCGCGAGTTGTTGAGCTAGGTGATGGCGTTCAAGGATAGGTGACGAGGGCGCATGGCTCGCTATTACAGCCCCGCCATACCGTAAGCGCCGACACGACACGGCGTTATTCTTGACTCGGGCAATGTTGCGCCCTCGCAACCCATCCCCTTGCGCGGCATGCACGCTTCCGGCACATTCATACAATCGTTTGAATGAGCTGCCGCCATCCATGTCCTACCCGCACCTGTTCGCCCCACTTGATCTGGGCCATGTGACCTTGCCCAATCGCATCCTGATGGGCTCCATGCATACCGGGCTGGAGGACAAGACGGCTGATTTCGACAAGCTGGCCGAATATTTTGCCGAGCGTGCCCGCGGTGGCGTCGGCCTGATGGTCACCGGTGGCATCGCGCCTAGCATCCAGGGCTGGCTCAAGCCCATGGGCGGGCGCCTGACCATGCCCTGGCACGTGGCCCGGCACCGCAAGGTGACGCGAGCGGTACACGACGAAGGCGGCCATATCTGCATGCAGATCCTGCATGCGGGACGTTATGGCTACCATCCGTTGTCGGTAGCGCCCTCGAAGATCAAGTCGCCGATCACCCCTTTTACTCCCCGCGCGCTTTCTACCGGCGGCGTGGAACGCACCGTGCGCGATTTCGCCCGATGCGCGCAGCTGGCCCGGGAAGCCGGTTATGACGGCGTCGAGGTGATGGGCTCGGAGGGTTACCTGATCAACCAGTTCCTGGCCGAACGTAGCAACCGCCGAAGCGACAAATATGGCGGGGATGCTGCGCGCCGCATGCGCTTTGCGCTGGAGGTGGTCGAACGCACGCGCGAAGCCGTCGGCAAGGATTTCATCATCATCTACCGATTGTCGATGCTCGACCTGGTCGAAGGTGGCCAGGACTGGAACGAGATCGTAACGCTCGCCAAGGGCGTGGAAAAAGCCGGCGCAAGCATCATCAATACAGGTATCGGCTGGCACGAGGCACGCATCCCGACTATCGTCACCAGCGTGCCACGCGCGGGCTTTGCCTGGGTAACCGCCAAGCTCAAGGGCGAGGTCGCCATTCCCCTCATCACCACCAATCGCATCAACATGCCCGAGGTGGCCGAGAAGATCCTCGCCTCGGGTGAGGCGGACATGGTCTCGATGGCACGACCGCTACTGGCCGATCCGCAATGGGCACGCAAGGCGCAAGCAGGAAAGAGCGATCGCATCAATACCTGCATTGCCTGCAACCAGGCTTGCCTGGACCACGTATTCCAGCAGCGCCGCGCCAGTTGCATGGTCAACCCGCGCGCCTGCCATGAGACCGAATTGAAGATTCTGCCGACGACCGTGAAAAAGCGCATCGCGGTGATTGGGGCTGGGCCATCGGGCATGGCCAGCGCCGCCACGCTGGCCGAGCGCGGCCACGCGGTGACCCTGATCGACCAGGACACGCGTATCGGCGGCCAGTTCAACTACGCCAAGCGAATTCCAGGCAAGGAAGAGTTCGAGGAGACACTGCGCTATTTTCGTCATCGTCTCGATGACCTGGGCGTGGAGCTGAGGTTGGGCACGCGCGCCGACGCTTCGAGCCTCAAGGCGGGCCAATTCGATGAAGTGGTCGTCGCCACCGGCATCACGCCACGCAAGGTGCAATTCCCCGGATCGGAAGACCCGCGAGTGCTCAGCTACATCGACGTGCTGGCCCACGACGCGGCGGTTGGCAGGCGAGTGGCCATCATCGGCGCGGGAGGTATCGGCTTCGATGTGGCCGAATTCCTGGTCGAACCGTCCCCCTCGCCTTCCACCGATATCGCGCGCTGGACGCGTGAATGGGGCATCGATCCCCACCTGGACACCCGAGGCGGTCTGGCCAAACCGGAACCGGAAGCTCCCTCGCGACAGATCTGGCTGCTGCAACGCAGCCCGGGCCGCCCTGGCGCGCGCCTGAACAAGACAACCGGCTGGGTTCATCGCGCGACGCTAAAGGCCAAGCAAGTGACCATGCTCGGTGGTATCAGCTACGACCGCCTGGACGCGGACGGCCTGCATATAAGCGCCGATGGCAAGAGCCAGGTATTGCCGGTGGACCATGTCATCGTCTGTGCCGGCCAGGAGCCGAATCGCCAGCTGGCCGATGAGCTCACGGCAGCCGGCATCAAGGTTCACATCATCGGTGGTGCTGACGTGGCTGCAGAGCTTGACGCCAAGCGCGCCATCGACCAAGGCACCCGCCTGGCTGCCAGCTTGTAAAGGCCCGGGCCGGGAAGATTCAGGGGCAGGAAGATGCGAAAGCCACAAAAGAATCGCCCCGCCAGGCGACGCAACGATATCGGTTCGGGGGGGAGAGACCGGATATCGTGGGGATAGCGCGTCGCCTGCGGGGCTGAGGTCTCCGCCGCCTGGGGGGAGGGGATGGCGGCGGGACGGTGCGTAGATTAGGATCGATCCAGTAACCGCGCAAATATATATTTCGCGCGGCACTTATCGGGTTCTCATATAAGATAATACGCACCACCGCATCGGGCGCTGGCGCCTCGGGGTTGCGTATGTTTGATTTTCGCCAATTGCGTTACTTCATCGCGGTGGCCGAAGAGCTGAGCTTCAGCCGGGCCGCTCAGCGGCTGCATCTTTCACAGCCGCCATTGTCGCAACAGATTCAAGCGCTTGAACGTGATCTGGGTGTGCTTTTGTTCAATCGCGACAAGCGCAATGTGGCACTGACCGAACCCGGGCGGGTATTCCTGGAACAGGCTCGCCAGATTCTGGCCAAATCTGATGAGGCGCGCGTGCAGGTCGCCGAGGCCGCAGCCGGTTTTACCGGATTGCTGCGCCTGGCCTATACGGTGTCGGTGACATTCCACCCGTCCCTTCCTCATGCTCTGCTCCGCTATCGCGATGTCGCCCCAAGCGTCCGCGTGGCCCTCAGCGAGATGTATACCGAGCCCCAGTTCGCCGCCTTGCTGACCAACCAGATCGACGTTGGCTTCGTACGTGATGAGCCCAAGCACGAGAGCGATCGCGAAGCGTTGCAATTGGAAGTGATTGATCGAGAACCCCTGGTGCTGGCGTTGCCTGCCGGCCACCACCTGGCCGACCGGCAGAGCGTGAGCCTGCATGAGGTCTCGCGCGAATGGTTCGTTGCGCAGCCACGCGAACTGGCCGCCACGCTTTACGATCGCCTGGTCCAGTTGGCGATGACGGCCGACTTCCACCCCAAGATTCGCCAGCATGCCCAGCAGATCAACGGGTTGCTGGTGCTCGTCGCCGCAGGTATGGGCCTGGCTCTGGTCCCGGCCTCGATGCGTGCTGTGGGCTTGGCCGGGGTGTGCTACGTGCAACTGGATGATCCGGACGCGACGATGTTGCTGGCCGTGGCCACTCGTCGCGACGACCCTTCCCCCGTGCTGAACAAGTTCCTGTCCACTGTCGATGAATCCAAGGTATCCGTGGGCTTGTGACTGGCGATTCAACCAGTTACAATCGCGGGCTCAGTTTTTGTCTTTCCCTACTATCTGTTCCAGGAGCTGGCCGTGAAGGTGCTTTCCTCTTTGAAGTCCGCCAAGCAGCGGCACCGTGACTGCAAGGTTGTGCGCCGTCGCGGCAAGGTGTTCGTGATCTGCAAGAGCAACCCGCGTTTCAAGGCTCGCCAGCGCTGATTTCCCGCGCTTCGAGTTGTAAAAAAGCCGCCTGATGGCGGCTTTTTTATGGGCAAAGTTGCCGAGCTGGTCTTTCGCCATGCCTACCGCAAGGTGGACAGCCCAGCCGCCTATAAAGTCAGTCGCTGGCGCTCCTTAGTAAAAACAAAGGGCGCCGGCCGCTGCCTTTGATCTCGCCTGCCCCTCTTTACAGAGGCGCAGGCCGAACCTTTCAAACTCGTGCAGCGAGCGAACTTACAGGGCTCACCTAGCTCGACTTTACCCTGAGACGGGTCACTCGTAGCGAACCCCCGTGATCTCGTAATGCTTCACGCCATTGGGTGCCCGGAACTCGAAGCTGTCACCTTCGCTCTTGCCGATCAATGCACGTGCAATGGGCGATGACACCGCAATCAGGCGCATCTTGATGTCCGCTTCCAGATCACCCACGATCTGATAGGTCACCGCTTCGCCACTGTCCTCGTCTTCCAGATCCACTGTGGCTCCAAACACCACACGCGTGCCGGCAGACAGGCGCGACACGTCGATGACTTCGGAATTGGACAGCGCACCTTCCAGCTCGGCGATACGCCCCTCGGTGAAGCTTTGCTGCTCCCTCGCCGCGTGATATTCGGCATTTTCCTTCAAATCACCGTGCGCGCGAGCCTCGGCAATCGCAGCAATGATCTTGGGGCGGTCAACCGACTTCAGGCGCTCCAGTTCGCCACGCAGGCGCTCCGAACCGATCTTTGTGATGGGAGCACGACTCATGCTTTCAACTCCTTGTGCAACTCTTGCAGGCTATTCACTTCGCCGGCACCGTGGAAATCCAGCGAGTGCACCAGCGCACGAGCGCCTGCCACAGTGGTGGAATAGGTAACGCGATGCTGCAGGGCTTCGCGACGAATCGAGAACGAATCGGAGATGGCCTGCTTGCCCTCGGTCGTGTTGACGATATAAACGATTTCGCCGTTCTTGATAAGGTCCACGACGTGCGGCCGGCCTTCGAGCACCTTGTTGATGCGCTCGCAGACCACCCCATGCTCGGCCAGGAAATTGGCCGTACCGGCGGTTGCCACGATGGTATATCCGCGCGAGATGGCGTCCTTGGCCACAGGCAACAGGCGATCCTTGTCGGCATCGCGCACCGACATGAATATCTTGCCCTGGGGTGGCGTCTTGATGCCGGCGGCATCGTGACCACGCGCGAAGGCTGCACCAAACGTGCGACCCACGCCCATCACCTCACCCGTGGAGCGCATTTCAGGGCCCAGGATGGGATCGACATTCTGGAACTTCAGGAACGGGAAGATGGCTTCCTTGACCGAGAAGTATTCCGGGATCACTTCACGGGTAGCGTCCTGCTCGACCAGCGAGCGCCCTGCCATGGCACGCGCAGCGATCTTGGCCAGCGAAACGCCCGTGGCCTTGGATACGAACGGTACGGTACGCGAAGCACGCGGATTCACTTCCAGAATGAATACGGTGTCGCCCTGGATGGCGAACTGGGTGTTCATCAGGCCGACGACTTTGAGCTCCTTGGCCATCAGCGCAACCTGGCGGCGCAGTTCGTCCTGGACTTCGGCCGTGAGCGAATACGGGGGCAGCGAGCATGAGGAGTCGCCCGAGTGCACACCGGCCTCTTCGATGTGCTCCATGATGCCGCCGACCAACACGTTGCCGTCCTTGTCGGCAATGATGTCCACGTCTACCTCGACCGCGTGATCGAGGAAGCGATCCAGCAGCACCGGCGAATCGTTGGATACCTGCACGGCATCACGGATGTAGCGTGCCAGATCCGCGTCGGCGTAGACGATTTCCATCGCGCGGCCGCCCAGCACATAGCTCGGTCGTACCACCAGCGGATAACCAATTTCACGCGCCAGCACCATCGCCTCGTCGGCGTTGCGTGCTGTGCGGTTCGGCGGCTGCTTCAGGCCGATCTTCTCGATCATCTTCTGGAAGCGCTCACGGTCCTCAGCCAGGTCGATCGAATCGGGCGACGTGCCGATGATCGGCGCACCGGCCGCTTCCAGCGCGCGCGCCAGCTTCAGCGGCGTCTGCCCACCATACTGCACGATCACGCCCTTGGGCTTTTCCAGCGCCACGATTTCCAGCACGTCTTCCAGCGTCAGCGGCTCGAAGTACAACCGATCGGATGTGTCGTAATCGGTGGAGACCGTTTCCGGGTTGCAATTGACCATGATGGTCTCGAACCCGTCTTCGCGCAGGGCCAATGCCGCATGCACGCAGCAATAGTCGAACTCGATGCCCTGGCCGATACGGTTCGGGCCACCGCCGAGCACGATGATCTTGTCGCGCTGGGTCGGCTGCGCTTCGCACTCTTCCTCGTACGTGGAATACATGTACGCCGTGGTGGTGGCAAATTCGGCGGCACAGGAGTCCACGCGCTTGTACACCGGGCGAACGCCCAGTGTATGCCGCAGATGGCGCACGGCAGCCTCGTCGGTACCGATCAATTCGGCCAGGCGCGCATCGGAGAAACCCAGGCGCTTGAGTTCACGCATGCGTACGGCATCGAGCTTGCTGATGCCATGCGCGGTGACCATGGCCTCCTCCAGCACGATGTCCTCGAAGGCCGCCAGGAACCACGGATCGACATGGCTCAGTTCGTGCACTTCCTCCAGCGAAAGGCCCGCACGAAACGCATCGGCCAGATGGAACACGCGGTCCGGACGTGGCTCGCGCAGTTCGCGCTTGAGGACGGCCAGGCCATCATCGGTGGTCAGGTCCAGGCCGGTGGGATTGAGGCCTGTCTTGCCGATCTCGAGGCCACGCAGGGCCTTTTGCAGCGATTCGTGGAACGTACGACCCATCGCCATGACCTCGCCCACCGATTTCATCTGCGTGGTCAGTCGTGCGTCCGCCGAAGGGAATTTCTCGAAGGCAAAGCGCGGAATCTTGGTGACGACGTAGTCGATGCTCGGCTCGAACGAGGCCGGGGTCAGGCCGCCGGTGATGTCGTTCTTCAGTTCATCCAGCGTGTAGCCCACGGCGAGCTTGGCCGCGATCTTGGCGATCGGGAAGCCGGTGGCCTTGGAGGCCAGCGCGGAAGAACGCGATACACGCGGATTCATCTCGATGACCACTACGCGCCCGGTCTCGGCATTGATGCCGAACTGCACGTTGGAGCCGCCGGTATCGACGCCGATCTTGCGCAGCACCGCGATGGACGCATTGCGCAGGCGCTGGTATTCCTTGTCGGTAAGCGTCTGCGCCGGCGCGACGGTAATCGAGTCACCGGTATGCACGCCCATCGGATCGAGGTTCTCGATCGAGCACACGATGATGCAGTTGTCCGCCTTGTCACGGACCACCTCCATCTCGAATTCCTTCCAGCCAAGCACGGACTCCTCGACCAGTACTTCGTGCACCGGCGAGAGCTCCAGGCCGCGTTTGACGATCTCTTCGAACTCTTCAACGTTGTAGGCAATGCCGCCCCCCGAACCACCGAGCGTGAAGCTCGGACGGATGATGGTCGGGAAGCCGACCCGGGCCTGGATTTCAACCGCTTGCTCAAAACTGCGGGCGACTGCGGCCTTGGGGCATTCCAGTCCGATCTCGGACATGGCCACGCGGAACAACTCGCGATCCTCGGCCATGCGGATGGCTTCGCGCGAAGCGCCGATCAATTCGACGTCGTACTTCTCCAGCACACCGTTGTCGGCCAGGTCCAAGGCGCAATTGAGACCAGTCTGGCCGCCCATGGTCGGCAGCACCGCATCCGGGCGCTCCTTGGCGATGATGCGTTCGACCGTCTGCCAGTTAATCGGCTCGATGTAGACCGCATCGGCGGTTTCCGGATCAGTCATGATCGTGGCGGGATTGGAATTGACCAGGATGACCCGGTAACCCTCTTCCTTCAGCGCCTTGCAGGCCTGCGCGCCGGAATAATCGAACTCGCACGCCTGACCGATGACGATCGGGCCGGCGCCGATGATGAGGATGCTCTTGATATCGGTACGCTTGGCCATCTCAGCGGGCCTCCTGCATCAGCTTGGAAAAACGATCAAAGAGGTAGCCAATATCGTGCGGCCCCGGACTCGCCTCCGGATGCCCCTGGAAACAGAATGCCGGACGGTCGGTGAGTGCAAAGCCCTGCAATGAGCCATCGAACAGCGAGGTGTGGGTCACACGGACATTGGCCGGCAATGTGGCCGGATCCACCGCGAAGCCATGGTTCTGCGAGGTGATCAGAACCCGGCCATCATCCAGGTCCTTGACCGGGTGGTTGGCGCCGTGGTGACCGAACTTCATCTTCAGAGTCTTGGCGCCCACGGCCAGGCCCATGATCTGGTGGCCCAGGCAGATGCCGAACAGCGGGATGCGCGCATCCAGGAAGGCCCGGGCGGCCTCTACTGCGTAATCGCAAGCGGCCGGGTCGCCAGGACCGTTGGAAAGGAATACGCCATCGGGCTTCATGGCCAGCACCTCGCCGGCCGGGGTCTGGGCCGGCACCACGGTGATGTCGCAGCCCTGCTCCGCCAGCAGGCGCAGGATGTTGGTCTTCACGCCGTAGTCGTAGGCCACGACCTTGAAGCGTTTGGACGGCTGATTGAAACGGGTGTCATCGAGCTCATAGACGCCCTCGTTCCAACCGTAGGGCTTGTCGACGCTGACCACCTTGGCCAGATCCATGCCATTGAGGCCAGGAAAGGCGCGCGCCTTGGCCAAGGCCGCCTCGGCATCGATGTTCGGGCCGGCGACGATGCACCCGTTCAAGGCACCCTTGTCACGCAGGATACGGGTCAGGCGGCGCGTATCGATGCCGGCAATGGCCACGATACCATGCGTATTGAGGTATTCGGGCAGGCTCATCGTGCTGCGCCAGTTGCTGGCCAGGCGTGGTACGTCGCGCACGATCAGCCCTGCGGCATGGACCGAACCGGACTCGGCATCGACCGGGTTTATGCCGGTGTTGCCGATGTGCGGATACGTGAGGGTGACGATCTGGCGGGCATAGGAAGGATCGGTGAGGATCTCCTGGTAGCCGGTCATCGCCGTGTTGAAAACCACTTCACCAACGGTTTCACCGGTGGCTCCCACGGCGTGACTGTGGAACAGGCTGCCATCTTCGAGGGCAAGCAAAGCGAGAGTTGGCATGGAGGCCGCCTTTAGGTGCAGCAAAGCCCGCAAGCCGCACTCAAGCTGGCTTGTGGACCTTGGGTCGGGAGGAATCTTGGGCGGGTTGAAATGATAGGCCCAGACGGCCTTCCTGTCCACCGGATGGAGCGTGAACGCGTTAACGGCAAAGCTCTTGCAAAACGCGGCTCAGAGCTACACTAACGCGTCCCGAAGGAGAAAGCCGCCATGAACGCCGCCGTATTGTTCGATCCTGCCCGCCTTGACCGCCCGGACACGGATATTCGGCTGGAGCCCTTCCCGTTCATGATTGCCCATGGCCAGTTGCCAGATGAAGCCCGGCCGGATATCGACCGCGACTTTCCTCGATATGCCAGCGCCGGCTTTTTCCCCTATGACGCCAGCGACTGCGGTCCCACGGTGAACACGCTGGTCCAAAACCTGACCACCCCCGAGTTCGCCAATGCCATCGGCCGCCGCCTGGGCATCGACAACCTTGGCCAGTATCCAACATTGGTCACCCTGTGCCGCTCGCTCAACAAGCGCCACGGCACCATCCATACCGACAGCAAATCCAAGGTCGCCACGGCCCTGCTCTATCTCAACACGCAATGGCCGGACACCAGCGATGGCTGCCTGCGCTTCCTGAGCAAGATCGACGACATTGACGACGTGGTAGCACCGGAACTCACCCCGCTTTATGGCGAGTTCGCCGTGTTCAAGCGTTGCGACAACTCGTTCCACGGACACCTCCCGTTTGAAGGCGAGCGCCGCGTGATCCAGGTGGCCTGGCTCACCAGCGAAGAAGAGAAACTGCGCAAGACCAAGCGCGGCAAATTCTCCCGCGCCTTCAAGAAGATTTTCGGCTCGCTCGACCGCAAGCTCGGCGCCGATCGCGATCGCAATGCGGCTCACCGCGACTGAGTCATCGCGCCCGGCACCCCTGCGGTGAGCCCGGTCGCCATCCATACGCTGTGTGAAATGCTGGCCTATGCGGTCGGCTTTCGCACGTTTCTGTGGACACGCAAGCGCCTGGCACCGGCGTCGTTCACCGATGAAGATCAAGTTGCCTGGGTCGGCGTGGGCGCGATCGTCGGGGCCGCGCTTGGCGCCAAGCTATCGTTCTGGTTCGACGATCCACTCACCGCATTCCAGAATTTCCCGGATTGGCGCCACCTGCTCGAAGGCAAGTCAATCATTGGTGCGCTGCTCGGCGGATTGCTCGGTGTAGAGCTGAGCAAGAAGATCGCAGGCGTAAAGCAGTCCACGGGCGACGCCTTCGTGTTGCCGCTCACCATAGGCATGTGCATCGGCCGCGTCGGCTGCTACCTGGCCGGGATCGAGGATCATACGTATGGCGTGGCCACATCGTTGCCCTGGGGCATGGATTTCGGCGATGGCATTCGTCGCCATCCCACCCAGCTCTACGAAATTGCCTTCCTGCTGCTGCAATACGCATGGATCCATGCACGCCGCCACGATTTCACCGAACCGGGAGACCGCTTTCGTGCTTTCATGATCGGCTACCTGGGTTTTCGCCTGCTGGTGGAATGGATCAAGCCGATCTTCTATGCCTATCCGGGACATCTGTCCGGTTTGCAGCTACTGTGCGTGGCCGGATTGCTCTACTACTATCGGGACCTGCCGCGCATCGCGCGCATCATGCTCAGGGGAAGAAGCAGCACATGGGAGCCAAGGTAAGGCCGTATTTGTTCTATGACAGCGCCGTATCGATCTGTAGCAGTTGCCTGCGGCGTGTCGAAGCAAAAATCCTCATCAAGGACGAACGCGTCTATCTGGAAAAATGGTGCCCGCTGCACGGACGCGAGCGCGTGCTCATCGCCGACGATGCGGCGTATTATCGTCAGTGCCGCGAGGTGTACATCAAGCCACCGGAAATGCCGAGACTGTTCAATACGCCTCAGCATTATGGCTGCCCCTACGACTGCGGCCTGTGCCCGGAACACATGCAGCACTCCTGCCTCACGCTGGTGGAAATCACCGACCACTGCAATCTGCGCTGCCCGATCTGCTACGCCGAGAGTGGGCCGCACCGCCCCGGCTTTCGCGACCTGGCGACCGTCGAGCGTATGCTCGATGCCGTGGTAGCCAACGAGGGCGAACCGGACGTAGTGCAGATTTCTGGCGGCGAACCGACGCTGCACCCTGATTTTTTCGCCATCCTGGACGCGGCACGACGGCGCCCCATCCGTCACCTGATGGTCAATACCAATGGCCTGCGCATTGCCAAGGAGCCTGAATTTGCCGCGCGTCTGGCCGAATATCAGCCGGGTTTCGAGCTATACCTGCAATTCGATTCACTTCGCGACGAAGTGCACAAGGACCTGCGCGGCGCACGATTGCGCGACATTCGCCTCAAGGCGCTTGAGCACCTGAACAAGTACGACATCTCCACCACGCTGGTGGTGACGGTCAAGAAAGGCCTCAACGACGATGAGCTTGGCCAGATCATCGACTTTGCCCTGACCCAACCATGCGTGCGAGGCGTCACCTTTCAGCCCATCCAGGCCGCCGGACGCCTGGAAGGCTATGATGCCGAACACAACCGGCTCACCTTGAGCGAGGTACGCCGGCGTATCCTTGAGCAAAGCCCGGTTTTCCAGCCCGACGACCTGATCCCGGTGCCGTGCAATCCCGATTGCCTGGGCATGGCCTACGCCCTGAAGATGGGCGACCAGGTGGTGCCGCTGACGCGCTTCGTCTCGCCCGAAACGCTGGTCAGCAAGGGACGCAACACCATTGTCGTGGAGCGCGATGAAGCACTGCGCGCGCATGTGTTCGAACTGTTCGCCACCAATCATTCACCCGAATCGCAGGCTTGTTCGCTCTCCGATCTGCTGTGCTGCCTGCCCCAAGTTCAGGCGCCCGCTGACCTGACTTATCGCAACGTATTTCGTGTGTTGATCATGCAATTCATCGATGCCTACAGCTTCGACTTGCGTGCCGTAAAGAAGTCATGCGTACACATCGCCCAGCCGGACGGCCGGATGATTCCGTTCGACACATTCAACCTGTTCTATCGCGACGACAAAGCGCAGCGACTTGCCCTGCTGCGCGACCAGCTCGACCGCCAGCGCGCCATTGAGGAGGACGCTCCGTGACCGACGAACAACCCCACGACCCCTATCGCGCGCCGGCGACCGAAGAGCCATCCATCGAACGGGAACGCAGCCGGCACGAAGGCTCCACCGGCAAGGGCATTGCGCTGGCCTGGCTCATCATGATCCTGGGACTGGCCGCTACGATGGGCGTGGGCACAGCCATACCGGGCTTCTTCTACGCCTGGTTCCTGCCGCCATTGGCCGTGGCTGTGCTTGGCATCGTGCTGATCAACCGCGGCGTCAAGCGCACCGGCAAAGGCCTGCTGCTGGGCCTGGCCTCGGTGGTAGCCGTCATCGTGCTACTGATCGCTGCCTGCTTCGGACTGGTCATGATGCAGGGCGGCATCCACGTTTGATGCCAGGCCTGCCGGGGACGTTTGCCGATACATGACCGGCAGGCGCCCGGATCGGGTGCCTGCGTAGTTCCATGTTACGCCGCGGTTGCGAAATGCCACGCTACATAGCCGGCGAAAACACCATAGAGCAGCCCCACCGGCAATAGCAGACGCCCATCGACCCGTCCGCGACGGAACAGCCACCAAAGGTAGATGACCGCTACACCGGTCAACACGCCGGCAACCATCAACGGTGCATCGAACAACCAGGGCGTGGCAAATAGCGCCAGTGAACTGGGGATGGTCGCCTGGATCATCATGGCACCGGAAATATTGGCCAGCGCCAGACGCTCCTTGCCTTGCCGCACCCAGATCAAGGCATTGAGCGTTTCCGGCAACTCCGTGGCCACCGGACTAAGCACCAGGGCCACCAGATGCGGCGACAACTGGAACAGTTCGCCAATGGCCTCGATTTGCTTGACGAACGTATGCGACGCGATGGCGATGACCACTAAAGCCAGCAGCGTCTGAAGGGCCACCATGGCCATGGCCGGGTTCGCGTTGCGCGGCTGGAACTTCAATGGCTCCAGTGCTTCCTCGTCACCAGGGGCATCGTCGGCATGCTTGAGTTCTCGCCACACATACAGGCCATACGCCAGCAGAAATAGCACGCCAAGCCAGGGCTTGATCGCAAAGGCCACCAGGCCCAGGCCGCACTTGACCACGAATATGCCCAGAAACCAGGATTGGTCACGCGCAAGGCGCGCGTGATTGACCCTTACCAGGTGATCCTGGCGCTGCAAGCGGCGACGATTGCTCCACAACGCCAGACCGACAACCGCATAAGCAATGGTCGCCAGAACCAGAGGGCCGCCGAGTGCAGCACCCACACCGATGTCACGCTGCTCGGGCGTGCGTCCGAAGATCACCGCCACGAATGTCACCGCACTCTCGGGTAGTGCCGTGCCGAACGCAGCCAGCACCGTACCGGTCGCGGTCGCGCCAAGGTTGAGCTTCTGCCCGAACCATTCGACACCATTGACGAAATACTCGCAGGCGAGATAGATCGCACCGGCTGATAGCAGGAACAGCAACGCGATGAGCATGAAATATCCTTGGCCGGGCGAGCACGATAACCATTGGCGCAACGACGCCGCTCGCCCGGCAAAAGGTGAGCACGTCGTGGCCAAAGGTCTCGCCGGGCACGGCACTCTCGAAGTGACGAGAGTGCGAACCATCCACGCCATGGAGCCTTACGGCTTCAAGTCTGTTGACGTGGATTCCTCTTGATGGGAAAGCCCCGCGGCTTTCCGGGAGTGAGGATGGCTACTCCCCAATGACAACGGGCGCGATGGTAAACGCGCTCACCGGCTTGCGCAAGCTTGCCGTCCCTGATCAGCCGCCGCTGCGTTCAGCAAGCATGGCGTCGAGGCTGTATTGCCCGGGTGTCTTACCTGCCAGCCAATGTGCGGCTTCGATCGCACCACGGGCAAAAATCGAGCGATCGGTCGCTCGATGCCCCAGTTCCACACGCTCGCCCTGCCCGATCAGCATGGCCGTGTGCTCACCGACGATATCGCCGCCACGAACCACGGCAAAACCGATCGTGCCGCTCTTGCGTGGGCCGGTACGCCCTTCACGTGTGAAGACGGCATCGTCCGCCAACGAACCTCCACGCGCCTGGGCAGCGGCCTCACCCAACGACAAAGCGGTACCGGAAGGGGCGTCTTCCTTGCGATTGTGATGCGCCTCGACGATTTCCAGGTCCCATTCGCGCAAGGCCGCCGACGCCTGGCGCAACAAGCGCGTAAGCACGGCAACGCCGAGACTGAAATTGGTGGCGTGGAGCACGGCGATCGATGCCGTACTAAGGCGCGCGGCCAGTTTCGTATCGATGCCGGTGGTGCCGGTGACAAGCGGCACGCCATGGTGTTCACAATAATCGAGCGCAGCCCCCAGGCCTGCCGGGCCACTGAAATCGATCACCACATCAAAAAGCCGGTCAACCGGCCAGCCATCGCTGAAAACGAGCGAAGATTCACTGGCGAAAACGGCTTCTCCTGCATGACGCGATGAACTTATCGCCGCACGCAGGTCGAAACGCTCGTCATCGCGCACCAGCGCCAGCAGCGACTTTCCCATGCGGCCAGTGGCGCCATTGATGGCGATGCGGAAGGGTGACGGCATGGCGAAAATTCCCGGTGAAAGCTGCGATCCTAGGGCAAGAACCCCCTTCACCCCAACCCCGCCCTCAACGCGGAGACACCCCACGCAGGCGCGACTTCAGTCGCGATGCAATCTGCGATCCAGTCGCAGATTGGGGCTTTAAAACCTCCAAGCCGTGACTTCAGTCGCGACTTGCATCGCGACTGAAGTGCGTCAGCGAGCATGGCCTCCGAAGGCCATGGCGCTCACGAGGTGACTCGCGACCAGAATTGCTTGACGCCATCCATCCAGGATTTCTCACGCGGCATGTGCTTGTGCGCATCGCCGTCCCGGAACGTCGCTTCGAGCTGTTCAAGCAGGTCGCGCTGCTCCTTGGTAAGGCGCACCGGCGTCTCCACCACCACCCGGCAAATCAGATCGCCCGCGCGTCCGCTGCGTACCGACTTCACGCCTCGCCCGCGCAGACGAAACTGCTGACCGGTCTGCGTTTCCGGCGGAATCGTGATCGGCACTTCGCCCTCGAGCGTAGGCACCTGCAGTTCGGCGCCCAGCGCTGCCTGGGCAAAGCGGATCGGCACTTCACAGTGCAGGTCGTTGCCTTCGCGCTGGAAAATGTCGTGCTCACGCACGCGCATCTCTACATACAGGTCGCCTGCTTCGCCACCAGCCGGGCCGGCTTCACCCTGCCCGGTCAGGCGAATTCGATCGCCATTGTCGACGCCAGCCGGAATACGCACGGATAAGGTCCGCGTCTCCTCCAGGCGGCCTTCGCCACGGCACGGCTTGCACGGCTTCTCGATCGCCTGGCCACTGCCACCACAATGCGGGCACGCCTGCTGGATCGAGAAGATGCCGTTCTGCATACGCACCCGGCCATGGCCGTGGCAGGTTTTGCACTGCACGACTTTGCCATCTTCCGAACCGGTGCCGTTGCAATGGTGGCAATTGACCTGGGTTGGCACGTCGATCTTCTTTTCGATGCCGAAGACCGCTTCTTCCAGATCCAGCTCCATGATGTAGCGCAAGTCCGAACCACGGCGCGAACGCCCTCGGCCACCGCCACCCATGCCGAAGATATCGCCAAAGATATCCCCGAAAATATCGCCCATGTCGCCAAAGCCGCCACCCGCGCCACGACCACCGCCCATGCCACCCTCGAAGGCAGCGTGACCGTACTGATCGTACATTTGGCGCTTCTGCGCATCGGCCAGCACTTCGTAGGCCTCCTTGGCCTCCTTGAACTTCTCCTGCGCCTGCGGATCGTCCGGACAACGATCAGGGTGGTACTTCATCGCCAGGCGACGAAACGACTTTTTCAGCTCGACCTCGGTGACCGTGCGTTCGACGCCGAGGACTTCGTAGTAGTCGCGCTTACTCATAGCACGTGAGGCCGGCCTGCGGCCTGTGAGGCCGGCGGCTGCGCCGCCTGTGAGGGATTAGGAGTAAGAGCAAGGTAAGTCATGGCGCAATGTGTGTCTGTTGAATCTTGATGAGTGAACCAAGCGAGGCTTGCAATCGATCCATTTGTTCCAGCAATGATTCTGCGGATCGAACAAACCCTAGATTTTCGGCGATACGGAGTTGAGTATCCAGTTCAGAGAGAGAGAGCCTCTGGCAATACGGAGAAATCGTACAAACTCTCTTCCCCGTCCTCGGCCCGCACCTTCGGCGATATTGGAGGGTACGCTAATTGCCGCCCTTCGAATCTGCGAAGTCAGGCCAAATCGTTCCGACTCTGGAAACGTATTCGTGACCTCATAAAGCCTGGTCACTAATACCATGGCATCCCGCCACACCCGCAAGCGGGTGGTGCAACCACGACATGCTCCATTCTCCTAACACCTAACTCCTAACAGCATGACGGGGCCCACAGGCCCCGTCATGCGGCTTCCCGCCCTTACTTCTTGTCGTCCTTCACTTCCGTGAATTCAGCATCGACCACGTCGTCCGGCTGTGCCGAACCGTGCGGAGCCTGCTGGTGGCTGGTATCCGGGCCGCCGGCTGCACCGCCCTGAGCGGCTGCGTACAACGACTGGGCAGCCTGCTCGAGCTTCTCGATCTTCGACTCGATCGCGGCCTTGTCGTCGCCGTCCTTGACCTTCTCCAGCTCAGACAACGTGCCCTCGATCGTGCTCAACTGATCGGCCGGGATCTTGCCGCCATGTTCCTTGAGGGCACTACGGGTAGCGTGAACCAGCTGATCGGCCTTGTTGCGCACGCCAACAAGCTCCTGGAACTTCTTGTCTTCTTCCTTGTTGGCCTCGGCATCGGCGACCATCCGCGCGATCTCTTCGTCGGACAGGCCCGAGCCGGATTCAACCTTGATCTTTTGTTCCTTGCCGGTCTTCTTGTCCTTGGCCGAAACGTTAATTATGCCGTTGGCGTCGATGTCAAAGGTGACTTCGATCTGAGGCATACCGCGCGGCGCAGGCTCGATACCTTGCAGGTCGAACTTGCCCAGCGACTTGTTCGCACTGGCGCGTTCGCGCTCACCCTGCAACACGTGGACGGTCACGGCAGTCTGGTTATCGTCGGCCGTGGAGAAAACCTGCGAGGCCTTGGTCGGCACCGTGGTGTTCTTCTCGATCAGCTTGGTCATCACACCGCCCATGGTCTCGATACCCAGCGACAGCGGAGTTACGTCGAGCAGCAGCACGTCCTTGACCGAACCACCCAGCACGCCGCCCTGGATGGCCGCACCCACGGCGACGGCTTCGTCCGGGTTGACGTCCTTGCGCGGCTCCTTGCCGAAGAAATCCTTCACCGACTCCTGCACCTTGGGCATGCGCGTCTGGCCACCGACAAGGATCACTTCGTCGATATCGGACACGCGCAGGCCGGCATCATTGAGCGCGGTGCGGCACGGATCAATGGTGCGCTTGACCAGGTCTTCGACCAGCGCTTCGAGCTTGGCGCGGGTCAGCTTGATGTTCAGGTGCTTGGGACCGGAAGCGTCGGCCGTGACATACGGCAAGTTCACTTCGGTCTGGTGCGAGGAAGACAGTTCGATCTTCGCGCGCTCGGCGGCGTCCTTCAGGCGCTGCAAGGCAAGCGGATCCTTGCGCAGGTCGATGCCCTGGTCCTTCTGGAATTCCTCGACCAGATAATCGATGACGCGCATGTCGAAGTCTTCGCCGCCCAGGAACGTGTCGCCGTTGGTGGCCAGCACTTCGAACTGCTTCTCACCGTCGACTTCGGCAATCTCGATGATCGACACGTCGAACGTGCCGCCACCCAGGTCGTAAACGGCGATCTTGCGGTCACCGCCCTTCTTGTCCAGGCCGTAGGCCAGCGCAGCCGCAGTCGGCTCGTTGATGATGCGCTTGACTTCCAGCCCGGCGATCTTGCCCGCGTCCTTGGTGGCCTGGCGCTGGCTGTCGTTGAAGTACGCAGGCACGGTAATGACCGCCTCGGTCACCGGCTCACCGAGATAATCCTCGGCAGTCTTCTTCATTTTCATCAGCACCTTCGCAGAGATTTCCTGCGGGGCCATCTTTTTGCCATCGGCGGTCTGCACCCAGGCATCGCCATTGTCGTGCGCCACGATACCGTACGGCACGATGTGGAGATCCTTCTGCACCTCGGCATCGGTGAACTTGCGGCCGATGAGGCGCTTCACCGCATAAAAGGTGTTCTTGGGATTGGTAACGCCCTGACGCTTGGCCGGCGCACCCACCAGGACTTCGCTGTCCTTCGTGAACGCGACGATCGACGGCGTGGTGCGATCGCCTTCAGCGTTCTCGATGACCCTGGAGGTGTTGCCATCCATCACGGACACGCAGGAATTGGTCGTGCCCAGATCGATACCGATGATCTTGCCCATGTGCTCTGACTCCGAAAAATTCTTTTAAAGCGGCCCCCGCGGCCGCGACTGGTTTCTAAGTGGGGTCCGGGCCTTGTGATTCAACGCCGTCAAGGCTTCGGTTCCCTTGGTTCGTCGCGGTCGTCACCCATGATTCAGGTGTCGCCGCGCCGCTGTGTTGTCAGTCCTTGGCCACGGCGACCAGCGCCGGACGCAACAGACGATCATTCAACACATAGCCCTTTTGCAGCACGCTCACCACCGTGCCCGATGCCTGGCCGGGCGCATCGACCATGCTCACGGCGTGATGGCGCTCAGGATCAAGCGGCTGGCCCAGTGGATCGACCTGGACCAGGCCATTGTTCTGCGCAATACGCAGCAACTCCTTGAGCGTGAGGTTGATGCCCTCGCGCACGGTGGCCACATCGCCACCTTCCACGGTGAGCCCGCGCTCGAGCCCGTCGTAGATCGGCAGCAACTCGTTGAGCAGCTTTTCATTGGCAAAGCGACGCGCCTGATCGACATCGCGTTGCAAGCGTCGGCGCTGGTTTTCCAGGTCGGCACGGTCACGCAGCACGCTATCGCGCAGCTCCGCATTCATCGACTCCAACTCAGCGACGCGCTCTTTCAAGGCGTCGAGATCGGCCTGAAGGGCATCGCTCGCCGCGCTGGATTCCGGCGCGTTTTCTGGCGCCTGCGTATCGTTGTTTTGCATGAAAAAACTCCAAGCATCGTCCAGGGCCGGCATGATTTTGCATACCGACCAGTAAACTTAATGCGGGTAAATCCCGCCTCCCGCGGGGGTTTATGAGGCCGCCGCTGCCCGATTCAAGGCATCACTCAACAGACCCGCGGTGGCTTGTACCACAGGGATGACCCTTTCGTACGCCATGCGCGTGGGCCCGATCACACCAATGGCGCCCAAAACGCGGCCCTGGGCACCATAACTGGCCGTCACCACGCTGCAACCGTCCAGCGCGGTGAAACCTGATTCCTCGCCAATAAAAAGACGCACGCCCGGGGCCCGGGCACAGACTTCCATCAACTGGAGCAATTCATTTTTCTTCTGAAACGCGTCGAATAATTCACGCAGGCGCTCCAGATTGGCCAGCTCCGCATAGGACATCAGGTTGGTCTGACCGCTGACCAGCACGTCGTCGCCTTCCGAATGCGGCGCGAACGACGCCGCCGCCAGCTCCACGGTGCTGGACATCAGGCGGTTCAGTTCGCTGCTGGTTTCCTTCAGCTCGCGCAGCAGATGCGCGCGGATATCGTCCACGCGCAGCCCGGCAAAATGGGTGTTGAGGTAATTGGCAGCCTGCTCGAGCTCACGGGCCTCCAAAGGCTTGGCCAGTTGCACGATGCGGTTTTGCACCTGGTTGTCGGAAAACACCAGGATCACCAGCACGCGGGCATCGGGCAACGGCACGAAATCGATATGTCTCAGCGGGAAATCCGCTTGGCGCGGTACCGAGACCACCCCAGCAAACTGGGTCATGGCTGAAAGCAAGGTCGATACATTCCCCAGAAGATCGCGTGTGGTCGTGGGGCCTGGCGGTAGCTCACGGCGCAGACGAGCCATCTCCTCAAGCGGTAGCGGCTGCAACTCGATCAGGCTGTCGACAAACAGACGCAGCCCCCGGGGGGTCGGCACGCGGCCCGCCGAGGTATGCGGCGAGGCGACCAGCCCGGCTTCTTCCAGGTCCGCCATGATGTTGCGGATGGTTGCCGGGCTCACATCCAGCCCCGAGGAGCGCGAAAGCGTGCGCGAGCCGACCGGCTCTCCATCGGTCAGGTACTGCGAAATCAGCGTCCGCAGCAGTCGCCGCGCGCGAGCATCGAGTTCGTGGCCAAAGGATTGGGGCATGCGCAGCTGTGGCAGTCCGTGAGACTGAGAAGAAATAAGGTGTGGGAGGGAAGAATGCAAGGAAAGGCTTAGGAAACGGAAGATGGATGGGGGGCGTGCCAGCCCGAAAGCACCTCGCAGGCTGACGGCTGGCGTCGACCGCTCGAACTTGCGCCACCCTCTGCCCTTCTCCCATCGCCCGAACCACCCAATCCCCAAAACCCCACCCTCACCCTTACAATCCTCCGACTTCGAAACCAGCGCCATCCATGCTTACCTCTCTCTACGTCCGCCATTTCGCCGTCGTTGAAGAAGCCGAGATCGCCTTTGGGCCCGGCTTGACCGTTGTCAGCGGCGAGACCGGCGCCGGCAAATCCCTGCTGGTCGATGCGCTCATGCTGCTGGCCGGCAGTCGCGCCGACAGCGGCATGGTGCGTGCCGGCAGCGACCGTGCGGAATTGGCGGCCGAATTCGACTTGGCCGACCTTCCTGCAGCTCGTGACTGGCTGGCACGCGAGGAACTGGATGAAGATGGCGCCTGCCAGTTGCGCCGGGTCATCCGTGCCGAAGGCAGCTCGCGCGCCTGGATCAACGGCCGGCCGGCCAATGCCAGCCAATTGGGCGAACTGGCCGCCATGCTGGTGGAAATTCACGGCCAGCACGAACACCAGGCCCTGCTCTCACGGGCCCATCAGCTGGCCCTGCTCGACGCTTATGCCAATCACGATGACCTGCTGGGCCAGGTACGGGATGCCACCCAGCAATGGCGTGCCGTGCAGGCGCGCATCCAGTCGTTGAGCGGTGGCGACGATCGCGAGCAGCGCATTGAACTATTGCGCCACGAGTTGAGCGAGCTGGAAAAATGGGCACTGCCGGCCGACCAGTTGGTTGACCTGGAAGCCAGCCATAAGCGATTGGCCAACGCCGGACGTCTGGCCGAGGGGGCTGCCGGGGTCAGCGAAATGCTCGATGGCGATAGCGAACTATCACTGCGCCGCGGCCTCGCCCGCGCCCAGGGCGAATTGATCAAGCTGGCCGCCCTGGACGAAAAGCTGCAGCCAGTGCTCGAACTGCTCGACAACGCCAGCATCCAGCTCAGCGAGGCCGCCGATGGCCTGGGTCGCTATGCCCTGGACGTGGACCTTGACCCGGAGCGATTCAACGACGTAGACACCCACCTCACGCGGCTGCACGAACTCTCCCGCCGTCACCGCCTGCCGGTGGCCGAACTGCATGACAAAGCCATCGCCGTCGGCGACGAACTGGCGCAACTGGAGGGCGCGGGCGAGGCGCTGGAAAAGCTCGACCGCCTGCGCGATGAACACCAGCGCGCCTATCTCAAGGCCGCCAAGGCGCTCAGCAAGGCTCGCGGCGATGCAGCCGGTCGCCTGGGCGAGGAGGTCAGTGCGTTGATGGGCGAATTGGGCATGTCCGGCGGCCGACTGGTCATCGAGCTGGAACCCACTGGCAGTGACGACCCCGATGTCCAAGGCCGCGAGCGCTGCGAACTGCTGGTCAGCGCCAACCCCGGACAGCCGCCTCGCGCCCTGCGCAAGGTGGCCTCGGGAGGCGAACTGGCGCGCATCAGCCTGGCCATCGAGGTGGCGACCCTGGGCAAGGACACTGTAGGCAGCATGGTCTTTGACGAAGTCGATACCGGCATCGGCGGCGCCGTCGCCGAAGTGGTCGGCCAGAAGTTGCGCGCCCTGGGTGGTCAACGCCAAGTACTGTGCGTCACTCACCTGCCCCAGGTGGCCGCGCAGGGCCACGCCCATCTGCGCGTGGCCAAGCATAGCGACGGCGTCAGCACCCAGACCCGTATCGAGAAACTCGACGCTTCCGGCCGTCGTGACGAACTGGCGCGCATGCTCGGCGGCGTGGAAATCACCCGTGAGACCAAGGCCCATGCCAAGCAGATGTTGGAGAGGGCGCAGGCAAGCTGACCGCGCCTGTCAAACGATGCGGGTAGAGGTGACGGCATGCTCAGTGAGGGGAGATGGATAGCGGGGGCACGAAAACCGACACCCCGAGGCGGGAGTGCATGGTTTCGACGCAGTAGCGCTGGGCCGTGGCTCACCGCACCCGTTCGAACTTGCACCCCAGCTCCCCACCTCCCATCTGGCGCATGGCATTCGTGGCCGGCTCACACTTTTCTCGGCAACAGCCCCCGCTCCGTCGCCATCCGGTATAGATCCAGTTCCGATCCCGCCCCCAGCTTGCCCATCAGGCTGGCGCGGTGGATGTAGATGGTCTTCTGACCGATGCCCAGTTCCGCTGCCACTTGTTTGGGCGCACGGCCAGCGGCGAGCAGCAGAAATACCTCGCGCTCGCGCGTGGTCAGGCGATTGATCGGATCGAGTGCCTCGGAAGGGCGATCGGCACGGCGTTGACGAAGATCGGAACTGAGGAAGGTCTCGCCCTGCATGACCGCGCGAAGGCCCGCCACAAGCTCCTCCGGAGCCACTCCCTTGGTGACGTAGCCGCTGGCGCCACGTCGCAGCGCCTCGGAAACGTAAGGCTCACCGTCGTGCATGCTCAGCACCACGATCCTCGTATTGGGTGTCACACTGCGAAGATGCTCGATCAACGGCAGGCCGCTGCCATCGGGCAAGGATAAATCCAACGCCACCAGGTCGGGACGCTTTTGTCCGACTGCCTCGACGGCATCGTCGGCATTGCGGCACTCGGCGACCACCTCGAGATCAGGCTCGAGTTCGATCAGCCGCTTGAAGCCTTCGCGAACGATGGCATGGTCATCAACCAGAACGATGCTGTACATGCCGCCATGTATAGCATGGTCCGCAGGCGGCGCATGCCCCATCGCCACATGTAACATCGCCCACCATGGCGACGCGAACCTCCCTCTTTCCCGGCCTGGGGCTGCTGCTCGGCGCATGCTATTTCGCGCTCTGGATCTGCCTGTGGCCAACCGAACAGCCCTATTGGATGCTGCCCTACGGCCTGCGCTTCGGCGCGCTGCTGCTCAGCCCCATGCGCTACTGGCCCTGGCTGCTGGCCGCCGAACTGGGCGCCACCGCCTGCATCACCTCGGCCGCTCACCTGCCGATGGGTTGGTTCGGCTTTGTCATGGGCGAGTTACCGGAGCCTTTCATCGTCGCACTCTGCTTGTGGCTGATGCGCCGGGCAAGCCTTCATGCAAGCCTGCGCGATCCTGAGGACGTCTCCCGCCTGTTGCTCTCGGCCGCCTTCACCGTGGCCGCCACCACGGCCGCCGATGGCGCGCTGCTGGCGGTAATCCATGCCACGCCCACCTCCGACCTGCTGATGCAGGCGCTGGGCCAGGACCTGCTGGGCGATTACGTCGGCATCCTGCTGGTGGTGCCGCTGATGATCATGCTGGCTCGTGCCCACTTGAGTCGACGCGCCACCGCCCGACTGGCCATGGATGGGCTGCTGGTGATGCTTCCCGCCATGGCGATCCTGCTGGTGCTGTCGGCTCATGCCCCGCCGCAACCGCAGTTCGCCCGCGTGCTATCCCTGGCCCCGGTGCTGTTCTTCGCGTTCCGGCATGGCTGGCGCGGTGCCAGCATCGCCATGCTGATCTCCAGCCTGGGCATGACTATCGTCGACCGGATTGCCGGTCATGGCATCTCCAGCGCTTCGGCACAGTTGTTCCTGGCCGTGGCCGGCACCGGCGCGTTGATGCTTGGCGCGGCCACCGATGCCCTGCGACGCAGTAGTGAGCGCGTGGCCGAGCAAAATGTCTACCTGGCCGCAGTCAACCGACGACTGGATCACCTGGCTCGCCAACTGCGTGATGCGGCACGCGGCAACTTGCAGGCGGAAGAAAACCAGCGCCGCCACATGGCTGCCGAACTGCACGACGAACTGGGCCAGAACCTCACCGCCATCCAGACTCACCTCAAGCTCGCCCAGGGCCGGCTGGCCCAGGTTGGCATGGAAGACGTCAGCCACTCGATCAACCTGATCCTGGGCCACATGCGCCGGGCGCTGCACCGCCTGTTAGATGACCTGCGTCCGGCGGTGCTGGACGAATTCGGTCTGCTGCGAGCCCTGGATGAAGGCCC
>NZ_DASVMI010000188.1:0-32010 GCF_036384435.1 Dyella sp.
GCAGTGGTCGAGCAGCCCTTACGATAATGTTTCCTACAGCAATGTCGGCACAGTGTCAGGCCAGCCCTATCCCATAGTCACTACAGGGCATATCGACGGACTGAAGGCAATCCTGCAAAACGACTACACTAAAGAGAAGGACAAACTCTTCTCCGCCGGATGGAACAACCAGTACGACTTCGGCAATGGCTGGGCCACCACCGCAGACCTGTCCTACTCGACCGCCAAGCGCCGGCTGCATGATGCGTATCTGTTCGCCGGCTTGCCGGGCGAAGCGACCAGCTCCACGGATTTCGCCACGCCGCGTGACGAAGGCTTTCCCAATTTTACTCCAGGGGTGAATTTCGGCGATCCGTCGACGATCTTTTTCACCGATCCGAATAACTATGGCTATGACGGTCGCGAGGAATACGACCGACAGAAGGACACCATCAAGGCCTTGCGCCTGGAGGTCAGCCATCCGGTCGGCTGGATCTTCAGCGACTTCAACCTGGGCGTGAATTATTCCGACCGCAAGAAGACCAAGGAGGCAGACGTCTATTTTGCATGGCTCAATGGCAATGGCTCTGAGACAGGCACCTACCTGCCAGGCTTTGCCGCGCCGATCGATCCGTCCTACCTGAGCGGCAGCACGGACCTGGGCTATGGCGGCATTCCCGGCATCGTGAACTACGACGTCCTGGGGGCGCTTGCCAACCAGTTCTACCTGACCCAGCGCAACGGGCAATCGGATTGGAGTCGCAATTACACTGTGGAAGAGAAGGTCCCGGTGGCGTACCTGAAATTCAATATCGACACGACCCTCGATGGCATACCGCTGCGTGGCAATGTCGGCGTGCAGGTCGTACACACCAAGCAGACTTCCGATGCGTTGCAGACGGATGGTGACGCTCTGGTCGGCCATATTTCCGGCGGCACCAGTTATACGAACGTACTGCCCAGCCTGAACCTGGTTGCCGAGATCGCCGACAAGCAATACCTGCGCTTCGGTTTCGCCAAGACCATGTCGCGCGGCCGCATCGACGATGAGAAAGTGGCTTCGTCGGCAAGCGTGGCCCTGGTCACCGACGGCCCTGGCGCGGGACAGGTGCTGTGGTCCGGCTCAGGCGGCAATCCGCAACTGAAGCCTTATGTCGCCGTGGGCACCGACCTGTCATGGGAAAAATATTTCGGCACGTCCAGCTATGTGGCTGCTGCCGTATTCAACAAAAACCTGCTCAACTACATCTACAACAAGACCGTTCTGGATTACGACTTCTCCGGCTACATCAACGACAACCCGACCCTGGTACCGACCAGCCAGCGCGGTTCGTTCACCCGGCCAGAAAACGGCTCGGGCGGCAAGATGCAGGGCCTGGAACTGTCCGGCGCACTGGAAGGCGGGCTGGTCGCGCACTGGCTGGATGGCTTTGGTGTGCAGGCCAATTTCTCGTTGACCAACAGCACCTTGCCGGTAAGCGCCGTTTCGACGATTCCGGGCAGCCCATCCACCCTGCCCGGCCTGTCGCGCAAGGTCGCCAACCTGGCCCTCTACTACGAAAAATACGGCTGGTCGGTGCGTATCGCCGAGCGTTATCGCTCGTCGTTCACCGGCGAGGCTGTCGCGCTGTTTGACCAGCTCGGCTACACCCAGGTGCTGGCCGACAAGCAGACGGACTTCCAGTTGGGCTACGCCTTCGACCAGGGGCGTTGGAACGGCCTGTCGATCCTGTTGCAGGTCAACAACCTGACCAACTCACCCATGAAGACCGTGCAGACAGCCAACCTGCCCAACGGCATCAGCGTCACGCGCCCGCTGGAGTACGACACCTACGGCCGCACGGTGATGTTCGGCGTCAATTACAGACTGTGATTCAGGCACCGGTCACCGGAGGCGGCGTGTTCAGACCACGCCGCCGGCCATGGCGACGGCTACCGTGAAAGCCACGGCGACGAGCGACACGATGTGCGACAAGCGGTGGGTACGCGAGGGGGCTATGAAAACCATGGGATGGATCCTCCGGGAAAGTCCTGACATGGTCGAAGAGCCCTGCCGATAAATCCAATGCATTGTCTGGATGCCTGGGATAGGCCCTGGCTATGCTTCGGCCTGCCGCCTGCGTAACGCCCGCCAACTGTAGAGCGCGCCCACTATCAGCAGCACGCTGGTGGCGAGAAATACACTGCGCATGCCAAGGTGCCCGCCGAAGAAACCGCCCAGTAACGGGCCGGTGAACTGGCCTGCGTACTGCGAGGAAATCGAATAACCGAGCACCAGCCCCACGGCTTGCTCGGGCACGTTGTGGCGTATCACAGCTGCCATGCATGGCAACAGCCCACCAAGCGCTAGGCCCATCAGGAACCGCAGGCAGACCAGTTGCCAACCCGCCGACACGAACGCCTGCGGCACAAGCAACGCGGCGGCGACCAGCAGCGCCACCGAAATAACGGGCGCATGCCCGATACGATCAGCCAGCCGCCCAAGCCTCGATGCCGAGAGGACGCTACCCAACGCTGCGGCCGACATCGCCAGACCCGCTACGAAGGTCACCTGCCTGGGATCATCGATCAGTGTCTGCACGTAGACGGTGATGATGGGCTCGATGGACATGTTGGCCAGCATCAGCAGCAAGCCGGTCAGCAACATGGCGACAATGATCGATTTATGCGGCACTTGCGACCAATGCCCCCTGCCTTTGGTCACGGCGCGTTCTCGCGGAGCCTCGCGGATAAGCAGGGTGGTGGCCAGGAACGCGATGAAAATCAGTGCGCCGGCCGCCCAGAACGTGGCGCGGATGCCAATCAACGGCGGTAGCAAACCACCAACCAGCGGCCCCAGCAGATTACCCACCATGACTCCGGACGAAAGCATGCCCAGCGCCCAGGCGGAGCGATCACGTGGCGTCTGCACAGCCACCAGGATGGTGGCCCCGGAGGAATAGCCGCCGGCCAGCCCGATCAGAAGCCGTAGCGCCACCAGTTGCCAGATATGCGATACCCAGCCCATCAGCGACATGGTGATGGCCATGCCGAGGCTGGCCCGCACCAGCATCAACTTGCGCCCGTATCGGTCGCCCAGGTGCCCCCAGAGTGGCGCGACCAGGCCCGCCGCGATAAAGGTGGCGCCATAGGCCACTCCGGACCATTGCACGATGGCAGCATGCCCGCTGACGCCCAACTGCTGCACGTAGATAGGCAGAAACGGCAACATCAAGGTCATTGCAAATACGGTCGTGAAAGAGCCAAACAGGCTCACCGCCAGATTGCGCCGCCAGGGATCAGGCATCTCGGTACTCATGGAGTTCTTTGGTATACCATTTTGGTATACCATAAAGAGCGCAACGCCCAGCAGTCAATACGTCGGAGAAAACGCATGTCCCAAGCCCAGGACGTTGAAAAGCAGCTTCGCACCATGATCCTGGACATGGCCCTGGCCCCTGGCGAACGTATTACCGAGCGCTGGGCCGAAAGCCAGCTCGGCGCCTCGCGCACGTCGGTCCGCGCGGCGCTGATGCGCCTGGAATCGGAAGGCCTGATCATGCGCGAGGGACGCGGCTGGATGGTCACGCCCATCCACCTCAAGGAGGTCGAGCAATTGTTCGACTACCGCGAGGTCCTTGAGGTCGCGGCCGTGCGCATGGCCGCCGTGCGTGCCGATATCGACGACCTCGACGCCTTGCAAGCCTTGCTCGACGATTGCGGTCCGGGCACCCCCCGCGAGCTGGCCCATCAGCTCGGTGCCGACTTCCATGTGCAACTGGCCAGGCTTTCGGGCAACGAATTCATCGGCCGCGCCGTCGCCGATGCCATGAACCGGCTCGCTCGCGCACGCTGGCTTGATGCCCGGGCCGATCATCACGGCTGGGACGAACACCGCAGCTTGCTCGCCGCGCTCCGCCGCCGCGACGCCGACCAGGCCGCCGCCCTGATCTCCGCCCATGTCCACGAAGGCCGGGACCGTCTGCTGACCGCCTTGCAGTCGGATCGCCGCAGCCTGCGCGCGCGCGGCGTGAGGCTCGTGGAGTAGAGTTTGATCGGTGAGATCGGCCGCTACGCGACCTGGAAAGTCGGTCTTCGGTTTAAAGAGAAAGAGCGAGCCATCGGGGCTTTGACGTTTTTCCTCTTTATCGCTGGCAACGCGAGCGACCTCACAAATCACATGGCGATCGACCGTACGTCACAAGGAAAAAACATGATCACGCGGCGAATGCGGTTGTGGGCGCTTGTTCCTGTGTGGCTGGCTACCTTGGCGGGCTGTGCATCACCTCCCGTGACGCAACATGCCTCGCCGCCGGCGGCGGCCGCTGCCACCTTGCGCAGTACGCCATTGAAGCCTGAACCGGTACCGCTGATTTCCTCGGGTCATTCCGTCCGTTGGTGGTTCGTCTTCAAGTTCAACGCCAAGGCGTTTCCGCAATGCGGCGCAGGCCCGACGACCGAATCGTGCATCTTTGGCGGAAAGCCCTCGACCAAACCCAAAGGCCAGCAATTCGTCTTTGCCAGCAGTAGCGACAGCCACCTCAGCAAAGGCAATACCTGCCTGGGGCAATCGCAGGAAGACCCGGTCGGCGCGACGTTCTCCCAGGTCTACAGCGGCAATGATTACTACGTGGTGTGGAACGACCAGTTCTACAACGATCCGAAGATCGCCGGGTGCAGCAGCAACTGCATGGCGCCCTGGGCTCACTCCAAAGGCGTGCTGGCGTGGGACGACAACGGCAACGGCTTCCTGATGCAGGTGACCACACCGTCCTGGCCCGGTGGTGCAAGTGCGCAACATCCACGTGCCGCGGGCAACACCCTCGGTTGCGTCAGCAACGACAACAACATCGAATTCAGCCAGCATTTCTTTGCCCTGCAACTCAATCACGACGACCTGACCAAGGTCCTCAAAGCCATGGCCAATGCCAGCGTGGCGACTGATCCGGACAATCCGCAGATCGTCCGCAACGGCGGGCCGGCCGACGTCAAGGCCCTGGTCATTGCCCTGGGCAGCAAATCCGCCAGCACGGCGATGACCGTCGATAAACTATCCACCGGCGTGGAAATGATCTCCAAACCGTCGAAGCTGGCCGTACCGCCGTGGCCGCTGGTGTCTTCGTTATTGGGAGGTGCTTCGCTCAAGGTGGCCAACTGGTGGAATGCGCCCGATCGCATCCCCGATTCCACGGCATCGACGCCGGTCGACTGCTGGAGTGCCGAACTGGGCAAGCCTGGCGCGATCAGCAGCGCCACGACGGGTCAGTGGAGTGGCGTGACCTTCAACCTGCAAGGCGGGGCCAGCGCCGACCACAATCACGCCAAGGTGGCCATCGGTACCGATGCCGGTAGCGACATCGTGGTATTCGGTGACATGAACCAGCAGGGTTCCCTGAAAGGGCACTGCACGGTGGCACAGAACGGGCGCGGCGGATTGTTCTTCGTGCTGCACGATCAGGCGCTCAACCACGATCTGGCGCATATGATGAGCAGCCCCTAGGGCTGCACAACGTCCTGAATCAGGCGCCCCGGGCCTCATCAGCCCGCTCGGCCTGGCGCACCGCATCGATGAAGGCACGCAATGCCGGTGCCATCAGGCGTTGCTGGGGGTAACACAGGTGGATACCGGGAAACGGTGCTGTCCATGCCTGGAGCAACGGCACCAGGCGCCCCTCCCGCAGGTGCCTGGCGATGGCGTTGTCGATGCCGAAACCTACGCCGGCGCCGTGCAGCACGGCGCGTATCGCAGTCTCCTTGTCATTGACGATGATCGGCCCGTCCACGGCCACCTCGAACCAGCGTCCATCCTCGAAGAACTCCCATGCATAGGCCTGCGCCTGTCCCGGCCAGCGCCACCGGATGCAACGATGGCGCACCAGATCCCTTGGATGTACGGGCTCCCCGTGCTCGGCCAGGTAGGCCGGCGACGCCACCACGATCTGTCTCAGCTCAGGCCCCAGTGGCACGGCCACCATGTCGCGCTCGATGACCTCGCCGATACGCAGGGCAACATCGAAGCCGCCGGCAACCATGTCGACCACGGCGTCATCCAGGGTCAGGTCGAGCACCACCTGAGGATAATCATGCGCGAACCGGGCAAGCATCGGCTCGATATAGCGCTCGGCCGCCGAACGAAAGGTATGCACGCGCACCGTCCCCGCTACTTCGCGGCGCAATTGCCTGGCCTCGCCCAGCGCCGCGCCCAGGTCCTGTACTGCCGGCCGTATCCGTTGCACCAGCCGCTCGCCGGCGACGGTCAGCGACACACTTCGCGTGGTGCGATTGAGCAGGCGCGTACCCACGCGCTCCTCGAAGCCACGCACCGTCTGGCTCAATGCCGAAGGCGTCACGCCCAGCGATTGCGCTGCGCGACTGAAACTCAGCGCCTCGGCAACTGCCATGAAGGCGCGTAACTGGTTGTAATCGCTACTGGAAAGCGAGGGCTCCACGGGGCATCCTTTTTTTAATTAATCTAACAAGCTCGATTAGAAATATAGACATTCTGTAGATCAGCTTCCAGGCTTAAGGTAGCCCCACTTCTCAATACGGAGTTCGTCTCCCATGGCAACCTGGTTCATTACCGGCATTTCCCGAGGCCTCGGCCTTTCCCTGGCGCGCGCCGTACTGGCGCAAGGCCATCACGTCTATGGGACCGTCCGCAGCGGCTCGCCGGACCTCCCCGCCTCCCCCAACCTACACGTGATCCATCTCGACGTGGCTGACCTGACGGCCGCCGATCAAGCCATTCGCGATGCCTGTACACAAGCCGGCCAGATCGACGTCTTGGTCAACAACGCCGGCTACGGTTTGCTCGGTGCCCTGGAGAATGCCACCGACGCGGAAATCGACCATCTGTTCACGGTGGATGTCTTCGCGCCCTTGCGCCTGATCCGCTCAGTACTCCCATCCATGCGTGAACGCCGCAGCGGCCACATCATCAACATCACCTCGATCGCTGGACGCGCGCCTGGCCTGGGGTCGGCGGTCTACTCCACAGCCAAGGCAGCGCTGGAGGGACTATCGGCCAGCCTGGCTCGCGAACTGGTGCCGCTGGGCATCAAGGTCACCGCGATCGCCCCGGGCGCCTTTCGCACGGATTTTCTTTCCACGCACTCGATCCGCAAAAGCACCAAGGCGAACGAAGCGTACGCAACCAGTGTCGGTCGTGGCACGGCGGCGCTCGACGCCATGGCTGGCAACCAGCTTGGCGATCCAGAGCGCGCGGCGGCGGCGATCATCCAGGTGGTGGATTCGGCCCAGCCGCCGCTGCATCTGCTGCTCGGCTCGGATGCACTGGCGCGCGCGCGTGAAAAGCTCGATGCCGTCATCGAGGAAATGGACGCCTGGGAAACCCTGACCCGCGGCACCGACTATCCATCAGGGGCGTAAGTAGAAAGCGCGACGCTCTCGTCGATTTCCAAGCCTGGGTTCATCGTCCTGACCACGCTCGGGCGATGAATTCATCGCGCCATGAACGACAGAACAGGGACGTCCTGTCGCTTACACTGCCGCCTCGATCCACGACGAAGGCGTCCCATGCGCGGACTGGATTTCAGCTCCTGGCAAGCCCTGCTCTCCACCCTGCTTGGCCTGGCCATCTTCACCTTGGTAGCCGTAGGCATCCGCCTGATCGTCATGCAGACCGTGCAACAACGGCGCGAACGCGAAAATCGCCAGATCAACGAAAGGCTGCGTGCATTGATGGCCGCCTATAAGACATTGGGCGGCTCTTTCACGGGAGACCTGGCGGTAAGCCCATTACACTTGCGCGAGCTGCGGCGTCAGGCTGCCGTCGCCACCGACGCTATCGTGGCAGGTGAGCCGTCAAGGGCAGACAGTGACCGGCCGCGACGAATCCGCGATGCCGTGGAGGCCGCCCTGTCGGACATCATTCTGCTGGGAACCGACGAACAGGTCAGGCTGGCCGCCCTGGCTGCGGCGGAACTGGTTGCAGGACGTCCTGTCCACGTGGCCGAACTCGTTGTGTCGTTGCGCAACTTCATCCGCCACGCACTCGACCTGGAAGCCATTCCCGCCACCCTGGCCATTCCCAACCAGGGACCGGCACGCCCATCATCGGGCGCATCGCGCGGCGGCAAGGGCGAAGGCAAGGAAGGCGGCAACGCTCGCGGAGGGCGCAGCACGGGGGATGGCATGGGCGGCACTGGCGGCATGGGACATAACGCTACCGTCGACGACGAGCACGATCATCACCATTGATCGCCCACCTGCGCTCAGGCGACCTCACTGCCACACATGGCACGCGACATCACGTGGGCTGATCAGCGACCCGCGTAGTAGCTGGCGCCCAGCTTGGCCTTGTTCGGTTCGGCATCCAGCCCAAACTGCGTCATGCGCCAACGCTTACCCGAGTTGATGTCGCCCAGGTACAGGCGATAACCGCCCGCCGTGGTCGAGGAAAAAAACACGTAACTGGTGCCGCTGACTGGCGCGGCGTCATCGTTGTTGCTCAAGCAATCGTTGATCGGTAGCTCAACCGGCTTATCTGAGGCGCCTATCTTGGCATAGAGCAGATCATGCTGTTGGCGGGCATTGTTCCATTTGGTGTAGAACACCACGCCATCGGCACGCACGATCGGATAGTAAGTGCTCAGGCCGGGCGTCGCGTCGAATGTCACTGCGGCGCCCGTGTTGATGTCCTGCTGGTAAAGGCCAAGGTCCGCGCCACCGCTCCCCTTGACGAACATCAGCTTGCTGCCGTCCGGCGACAGGAAAGGCATGGAATTCTGGGCATTGTTTCTGGTGACGTTAACCAGGTTCTTGAGCGACGGCACACCGTTGGCAAAGACCAGGCTGCCACGCATGACGTTGCCCTCGTTGTACTTGTAGACCACCGATTTGCCATCGGCGGAGAATTTCGGATCCTCGTTCAGCGCATCGCCCTTACTGTTGGTCAGGTTATATGGCAAGTGACTTCCATCCGTCGGCCACAAGAAGACATTCCAGGAATTGTTCTTGATTCCCATGAACAGCAACCACTTGCCGTCCGGCGAGAAGCTGGCATTCATCGGATCGGAAATACCCCAGGAGGCCTTGCTGACCTGGATCAATCGACGTGCGCCGAAGTCGTAGATGAAAAGCTGGCTCGTACCGTCCCCGTAGCTCACATAGCTGTGATACACCAGCTTGCCGTTAAACGCTTTCGGAAAAGACGCATCGGACTGGCTCCCAGGATTGGCGACACACGCAGCCTGCCCTGCGAAGGCTGCCGCCAGCAGGCCAAGGCCGGACAAGGTAAGCAAGATGCGTGAGGGACGAACCAGGGATCTCAGAGCAACGAACATGGAATGACCCTCGGGCACTACGTTGTCATGGGCTGTGTCGGCGCGGCCACGACAGCCCTGAGGGCGTTCGGTCGGTTGCAAATCAGAAATGTGGAATGCATCACATAAAAAGTGCCAAGCTGAACAAGCTGCCATGGACACAAAACTCAGATGTCGATTGGGCAGCCGCTACTCGCAGCCATCTCGTGCGCCACGCCTCAAGAAGGCGTCAACGCAGACCTGTCGAACGAATGGCCACCGGAAACGTGGCCGTTCAGGCGTGAACATCCCTGGCGTGGCTGCCGCTCGTTGCCAGCGAGCCGCACCACAGGTCAATCATCTGCTTTCTTCGGCCCGGCGATCCAAACATGTAGTCATTCAGACGATCAAGGAATCGCTCCTGGTCGGGCTTTGGCAATTGGGTGAAACCGAGTAACAGCGCGTCGACCCTCAAACTTTTTTGCCCTTCCATGCACGTCTCCGGTACTCAGTATCGATCCGCGCAGACTAACCATGCCCTCAACCACGTCTATCGGACAAGGCCTAGAACGACCAGCCCGAAGATCGTTATGTGATGCTTGCACGAAAAATCCCTCGGGGAGCCATGGGCATACCCCCAAGCCATGCTTACGCGATGACAAATCATTTGAGATTGCCAGCTTCCCCGGAAGCGGACGACTGCTCGACCAGGGCTTCGGATGCGTCCTCGCGGGATATACGTGACGCCCGTATCAGTCCATTGGCTATTGCATAGTTGAACAAATCCGCCTCATTTCGAAGACCAAGCTTCCGCATGGCCGACATTTTCTGCGTACTGATGGTCTTTCTACTGCGCCCGATATACGCGCCAATTTTTTCCACCGTCATACCTTCGCAAAACATGCGAAGAACCTCGGATTCGCGGCGACTCAACAATGCATCGCATGACGCCCCTTCCGACGGGGCGGCGTTGACCAGCTTACAGATGGCCGGCGACAGATAAGAATATCCAAAATGAGCGTAACGTATCGCAAAAAACAAGAGCTCGGGGTCTTCGCTCTTGGAGACCACAACGCGGATCCCGATGTCCAGAAGGTCGCGAATCAGGCGTGCATTCTCCAAGCCAGTGAGCACCACCAGCCGGACCTTGGGAAACCGACACATGAGAAAGCGCAGCAAAACGACGCCGTCGCCATAGCGACCGGCCCCCATCGAAAAATCGGTCAGCACGACATCCACTCGTTGCCTGCTAAGCAAATCCACCAGCTCCGTGGAGTTCCTGGCTGCCCCTATTAGATCGATGCCGTTGGCAGAAGCAAACAGATGCTTCAATCCTGACAGAAACGCCGGATGATCATCGGCAATGGCGATACGCGTGCTCACAATAATCTGTCCCCAAGGTCCGTTAGTGGGAAATAGCTTGTTTCGAGCCATCCTTTATGCGCATAGTAGTACGTGAAACATAAGGTTTCGAGGAGATCATGGTTCTGGAACGAACTCGAGTTGCGTTAGCCGACGATCATCCGGTGATGCGACTAGGCATGGAGACGGCATTGCGTGCCAGCACATCCGTCAGCGTAGTAGGGTCTGCAAGTCACTCGGGAGAGCTGGTAAAGCTCCTCCACATGCATGCCTGCCATTTCGCCATTACGGACTATGCGATGCCTTCGGGCGACCATGGCGATGGCTTGGAAATGCTTGCTTACTTGAAACGCCATTTCCCGGACACTTGTGTCGTAGTGATGACCGCCATCGACAAACCGGCAGTCATCCGTTCCATCATGGCCACAGGTGTTTGCCATATTCTAAGCAAGGCCGACGACATCCACTTTCTTGCATCAGCGATCAACGCGGCCATCCAGGGAATGGCCTACTTTTCGCCCTCGATCAAGAAAATGCTCATTCATCCGAGACGTACAAGGCATGCGTTGCCTCTTTCGCCACGGGAAAGGGAAGTACTGACGCTGTTTGTGGCAGGCAGGACGGTGGGAGAAATTGCCGAGCAATTGCAAAGAAGGAAACAGACCATCAGCACGCAAAAAATGGCGGGCATGGCCAAACTCGGGCTAGTCAGCGATGCAGATCTATTTACCTGCGCCAGCGAATTGGGGTTGCGCACCCAGGGCAAAACCTGCAAAAGACCTGCGCCACTGAATGATCATCCGACCAGGGATTTGCGGCGATGATCCACATCACTCAGAAAACCGGCAAGTACGGATAGATGCACGCCGCACTGACCAAGCGGCTCCCCGGCATCGAGCTTTTGCTGGATAACTCCGCATAATTCAGCCGCGTCGCTCTCCCTGAGTACGAATAGCATATCCCTGATCACGTGAACGGCCGACTGAAGCGTGCCGCGATCTTCCGAAAGCCATGCCGTGCGGAACTCCGCCGCGTATTCTTTGCATTTTTCAACGAATATGGGCAGCAGATTCTCGGGAATCTCGATCTCTGATCTGGCAAATGCTTCGAACGGTGTAGCCATGATATCTCAACCGCATTAGTAATGGACGCTAAGCGCCAGGAGTACGCCACGCCAATCGCAGCATGGTGATACAGCTTGCCAAACCACCGTCCGCGAACCTATAGGACTTGTTCTAAAATTCATGTTCACAACCATGATGTCAACGCGGCAGCGTGAATTCCGAGCCTGCTATTTCGACTTCAAATTCGGATCAGTACGAAAGACGCTCTCGACATATTGAGCGATCCTTTCCAGCCCAGCCAGCCCCAGGGAATGGAGCAAACGAGTGAATCGCAGTTACGCCCTACGAAAGAACGAACTTATCGAACATCTAGCCGCCACGGTCGACCTGCCAAAACGCTCGGTCGCCGCCGTACTGGAAGCGCTTGGCATGCACGTACAACGCTCGTTACCGCAAGGTAACCACGTCACGCTGCCAGGCATTGGCCGACTCAAGACCATCATTCAGTTGGAACGATGCGATGACCCGGACACGGGCGAGTCGGCCGTTGCGCCTACGCGAGTCATGGTCAAGTTCACAGCCACTCGCGCCCTGCAGGAAGAAATCGAGACCGGGCGCTACCTGAGCACGGCATTGCCACAGTTGAGCACTTGCGCCGATCCAGATGACAGCTAAGCCGGGGACGGGTTAAGCGCCGCATGCACTGCTGCAATGACCGCCGCGCCCTCGCCGACGCCCGCCGCAACGCGCTTGATCGAGCCTGCGCGCACATCGCCTACCGCAAAAATTGCAGGCTTGCTGGTGGCGTAAGCGGATGCTGCACCAAAGTTGCCCGCCTCCGGCCCCGTACACACGAACCCTTTGGCATCTAGTCTGAGACAGCCAGCGAGCCAATCTGTATTGGGCTCGGCCCCGACCATCACGAAGACGTTGCCGATATGGCGGGTTTGCACAGTCGCATCAGTATGCTGCTGCCAGGTCACGGTACGCAGCCTGTCATCGCCAGCAAGACCGGTGATGCGTGTTCGTGCATGCAAGCTGATACGGGAAGACTGCTCGATTCGCTGCACCAGGTAATCGGACATGGTTGCCGCCAGACCGTCGGCGCGCACCAGCAAATGAACATGCGCGGCGATACGAGAAAGAAACACGGCCGCCTGCCCCGCCGAATTGCCACCACCGACGACTATGATTTCTTCATTACGGCAAAGCTGCGCTTCCATCGGAGTGGCCGCATAATGAATGCCCTGGCCTTCGAACCGTTCATAGTCAGGAACGTCCAGTTTGCGGTAGCGCGCGCCGGTTGCCACCACGATGCTGCGAGCCTCTATCACCTGCCCACCCTCGAGCACCAAGCGGTAGGGACGCTCCGAACAATCGATCCCCGTGACATGCCTGGAGATGGCCAATCTCGCGCCAAATTTCTGAGCCTGAGCCTGCGCCCGTCCCGCTAATGCCTGGCCTGAAATACCTGTCGGGAATCCGAGATAATTTTCGATCCGCGACGATGTGCCTGCCTGTCCACCAGGGGCCATGCCTTCGATAACAATCGTATCGAGCCCTTCGGAGGCGGCATAAACCGCCGCCGCAAGCCCGGATGGACCGGCGCCCACTACTGCGACATCATGGACACGACCAGGCTCGATTGCTTCCGTCAATCCCAACTGATCGGCAAGTTCGCCTGTCGAAGGGTTCTTCAACAGACCACGATCGGGAGTCACGATCACGGGCAATTGCTCGGGCGTGATATCGAAATGCCTGACCCATTCCAGAGCGTCGCCTTCCGACTCGCTATCGAGCAGACGGTGAGGAAACCCATTGCGCACGAGAAAACGCTGCAAACGCAAGGTATGCGCAGCATGCGCCGGACCGATCAACACGACGCCACCACCACCAAGCCGAATCAAGCCAACACGGCGCAAGATGAACGCACGCATGATGATTTCGCCGATATCCGTTTCCGCAGATACGAGTCGGCGAAATTGCTCACGCGAAATTCGAATCAGCCGTGTCGGCGCCGCCGCCAACCCTGACACCAGGATGCGCCGCTGATTGAAATGATCCATTTCGCCGCTGAATTGGCCGGGGCCATGCGTAGTGACTGGGCGCGGACTATTCTGCGCATCCAGATCGAAAACCTGGATACCCCCCTCCAGTACGAAGAAAAAATCAACGCCGCGTTGCCCGCGCTCAAACAACAGCGTGCCTGCAGAAACAAATTCCTCTCGACCGTAACCGACAATGCGTCGCGCCATATCGTCATCCAGGCGCGGAAATCGCTGGGCGTCACGATCTTGCAGGTCGCGAACATCGATCTCGGGCAGTTCTGGTAAAGGGCGAATCATCGAATCGCTCATCGACACCCTCTTTACGCCAACCCGTGGAAGGCTCCAAGGATAAGCCCCAGGAGCCCTCAAGGATATCGTGCTTAGCGCGATGGCTGGACCTGCACCGAAACGGGGGCGTCCAAGGCCTGCGCCGATCGCCCCAAGCTAAAAGCGTAAGCGCCCCCACGAACCACCCAGCGATGCTGTTCAGTATTGAAATCTGCCAGCCGCCGCGATTCAAGCGGCACGGTCACTGTGCGCTCCTCGCCAGGTTGCAAAAAGATCTTCGCATATCCAGCCAAGCGACGAACCGGGCTTCCGGGCACTTGCACGTAGACCTGCACCACGTCGGCACCGGCACGCTGGCCAGTATTGCGGACCGAAACCTTCGCCTGCAGCTTGCCCGCGTCGATGGCAAGCGTGCCATGCTCGAATTGTGTATAGGACAGGCCAAATCCAAAGGGAAACAGGGGCTCGATGCCGCGCCTCTGATACCAGCGATACCCGACGTCCGCACCTTCGATGTTGTAGTCGACGGACTTGGGCGCCTCCCCCCCGGCGGCACCGGGCAGTTCCGGGCGTGGCAGTTGCGAAAGATCCTTGGGCCAGCTGAAGGGTAGACGCCCGGACGGGTTGACCTTGCCGGACAACAGATTGGCAATGCCCGTTCCGCCGTCGCCGCCGGGATACCAGGTCTCCAGCACGGCACCCACCTGCCCCAACCACGGCATCGTGATCGGGTTGCCATTTTCCAAGATCACCACCGTATGAGGATTAGCCTTGGCGACCGCGGTCACTAGGGCGTCTTGTTGATCGGGCAAGCCAAGGTCGGTCCAATCGACCGATTCGGCCGCCCACTTCTGCACGAACACCACAGCAACTTGGGCTTTTTTGGCCAACGCGGCAGCAGTTGCCACATCCGTGCCATCGGCGAAGCTCACCTGTGCAGCCGGCGCCATCTTGCGCAAGGCAGCCAGCGGCGCATACGGGTGGTATACGATCGGCCCGGGCCATTGCAGCGGAGCAAGCCCAGGCACCGCATTGCCTCCTTTGGCCCGTACCGTGGAAGAACCACCACCGGCCATGACCCCTTTGTCGGCGTGCGCGCCAATGACAGCTAGCGACTTGAGGCGAGCCACATCCAGGGGAAGCAAGGCATTCTGGTTACGCAGCAACACTGCACCCGATTCCAGCGTGTGACGTGCCACGGCCAGATCGGCCTGCTCATTGATTGGCCGCTTGGCCGTCTCATCGAACAGACCGGCCGCGAACATGCTGCGCAGGATGCGATGAACCATGTCGTCCAGACGGGCTTGTTTCACCTCGCCGCTGGCGACGGCCTGGCGCAGCGGCGTGTCGAAAAACACTTGGTCATCAAACGCCTCGGCCGCCGATTCCTGGTCCAGACCCGCATTGACTGCCTTGACCGCGCTATGGTCGCCGCCCCAATCGGACATGACAAAACCTGGATAATGCCAATCCTGCTTGAGCACCTGGTTGAGCAGATAGTCGTTCTCGCACGCCCAATCGCCGTTGAGCTTGTTGTACGAACACATTACCGAACCGGGCTTGCCCCGCTCGATCGCCAGTTCGAAGGCAAGCAGATCGGATTCGCGCATGGCTTTTTCATCGAGCTTGACATCGATCGTATTGCGCGCGGTCTCCTGATCGTTGACTGCATAGTGCTTGATCGTCGAGATGATGTGTTGGCTTTGCACGCCGGCAATCGTGGCACCCACGATGGTTCCGGCAAGCAGAGGATCCTCGCCGGCATACTCGAAATTCCGGCCGTTGCGTGGCTCACGCATCAGGTTGATACCACCGGCCAGGAGCACATTGAAGCCCTTGGCGCGCGCCTCCGCACCGATCATCGCGCCACCGCGATAAGCGACTTGAGGGTCCCAGCTTGCCGCAGTCACTGGGCCGGCCGGCAAAGGTGTCGCGCTGTCGCCAGGGCGCAAGGCGTCGGAATTGGCTACGCCCAGTCCTGCGTCGCTCTCCTGCAAGGCAGGAATTCCCAATCTTGCGATCGCCGGCACATAGCCAGCAGAACCGATGAAACCCGGCGGAACCGGCTTCTGCGACGGCTTGTGCGGTCCGGCGCCAGCAAAGTAGCTGCGTATGAGCTGAAACTTCTCGTCCTGGGTCATTTGCGCTTCCAACAACCTGGCCCGAGCATCTGGATTCAATCCGGCATCGCTCCATGGATGGCCAGCCGGCATCGGCCCGGCATGTGCCGAAGCAAACGCTACTGATATGACCCATGCCAGCCCCAACCGCGCAAGACCCTTCATCGCCGCACCTCCATCGTGTCGCAGATTCTTGAGCTTAACCGCTCGCCTCGTTCAGGCATACCGGTCAGCCAAGCCATCGGGCAACAAGCCGGTTGCTCGTTTCACTCGATGGCCTGATCAGCTGGTTGAGCGCCGTGTCCCCAGACTTAGCATTTCTGCATTGCGCTGGGCTATTTTGCATCTCGCGTAGAAATGCATTAACGCCCTACCCGTTTTTACGCCAATCGAGCAGTGTCTCGCCTAGCTCGGTAAATCTGCAGGCGCATTGCCAGCAAGCGCCCTTGCACAACATGCGCCGGACGGAGATCGACACGGCCATACGCATCGCTCTGGGCTGCAGATCCTTGAACAAAAGCAAGCCATATTCCCGCTTTCGCGAAACTTAAGCGACGTTTTTGATCGATCGAAAATTCGCCGGGCGTCCAGCGCGCAAATGTTTGCGATGCGCTATCTGTGATCACGCTCAGGGAAACGCATATTGCCCATTGGCGACGCAAAAACCTGTGCTAGCGTTCGCCCCCGCACTCGGCCCTTCATGAATCACATTCGAGTGCATGAACGCCATCGCACAACAACCGCACCTGGCTTCATTGTCGCGTCGATAGCGTCATTCCATCGCGCCGGTGATCTACCGGTCGTTCAATTCAACTCGAGGACATACGATGCAGGCTAAATGGCTTACTGCAGTGATTTCTCTTGCGTGTGCGTCGTCCATGAGCATCGGTGTGGCATGGGCCACATCACCCGCTCAGAACGATGCTCATGGCTACGCGCTTCGCACATCGACAACCTTTCCGTGCAACAACAATCAATTCCTGCAAGACCAGCAGTTGTTCGAGAACGGCGAAATCAGCGATGACCAGGAAGAAAACGTTTGCGGCACGGTCACGCAGGTACTCCCGGCCAAGCACACCCGCAGCGGAAACCACGGCTATTTCTATGTCCAGGTCGCCCCGGATGTCGTCATCGAGATCGTCTCCGACCTCGATCAGATGAACGCACCTAAGTGGCCCTGGGTGCATGTCGGCGATAGCGCCACAGTCAAGGGACGGTATTACTACGACAACGACAGCAGTCAGGGCATCGACTGGACGCACCACGGCACCAGCAATTCCTGGCCCTATGCAGGTTACGTCGTGATCAATGGGAAGCAATACCAGTAGTCAGCATCAAGGGGCGAGGGATGAGTAGCGAGGGCGCCAGTACGAATGCCTACCAATGACATGTCATTGGCATGTGTCACGCAAGTTGAAACACGAAGCGAGTTTTCGAACTTGCGTCCTCGCTACTCGCCCCTCGCTCTTGAAAAACTTGCGCGAATCTTTCAACAACAGGCGCAAGACATCCATCCACATAAAGAAACACAACAAGCTTATGCGCGTCGTTGATGCACTAATGCAATGAATTTGATTTACGCGTCACATTTTCATTCATGCAATGGATCGCGACGGTGGGGTGTCCTCCATGCAGGGCGTCTTTATGAGTGATGTCGCCGCAGTCGCCTGCGTCACGCATTCGCAAGGACGCGCGATGGTTTTCCAGGAAAACAACTACCACTCGCTGGAGAAACACGCCCATGAAGTTCGTCTCCTTCTGCAAAACCCCTCAGAGTGAAGTCAATTTCGCACGTTTCGTACCCGCACTCATCTTTGCAGGCACCTTGTTCTGTGGCTTCCAGGCCCAGGCAGCCGGTCAGGTCTCCTCTGGCATCAATCGCATCATGCGCGCACAGGTGCCCGAAGTAGTCAGCACCGGCATTGCCTCGCGCGTAAGCGACACGCAAAACAGCCGGCATCTGAAACTGGCCTTGAATCTTCCACTGCGCAACGAAGACGAACTCGATGCATTGATCAGAGACATCTACGATCCATCAAGTCCCAATTACCATCATTACCTATCCGTACAGGAATTCACCGACCGCTTTGCGCCGACGCAGGCCGATTATGACGCCGTGGTCGGCTGGGCACAGGTCAATGGATTCAATGTCACCCATACCGCACCAAATCGCCGCCTGGTCGACGTAGAGGCGCCGGTGGATGTCATCAATCGCGCCTTGCACATCAAGCTCACCAATTACCGGCACCCGACCGAGAACCGCAACTTCTATGCGCCCGATCGTGAGCCAACGGTGGATCTAGGTGTCTCGCTATTGAAGATCACCGGCTTGACCGACGTCACCCTGCCGCACAATCACATGAAGCGCGGCTCCATCGCACAGGAAATGAGGGCCTTGGCCAAGGCCAGTGGATCGGGCCCTTCCGGCAACTACACGCCCACGGACATCCGCAAGGCGTACTACGGCTCAGGCTCCCTCAACGGTGCCGGTCAGACCGTGGCGGTCTTTTCGTTCGAAGGCTACAAGGCTAGCGATCTGACGCTGTTCTACAGCCAGACTGGCACGCCCACCACCGTGCCAGTGAAGAACGTACTGGTCAACGGCTTCAGCGGTTCATGCGGCCGCAATTGTGATGATGGCGAACAGATCCTGGACATCGGCAACGTGATCGGGGTGGCGCCCGGCCTGAAGCAGGTATTGTTCTATGAAGGCGATAGCGCGACCGATGTGCTCAACCAGATGGCAACCGACAATACTGCCAAGGTGATCAGCAGTTCCTGGGGCGGCGGTGATTTCGGCAGCGCGGACGATCCGATCTACAAGCAGTTCGCCGCGCAGGGCCAGACCTATTTGAACGCCAGTGGCGATGACGGCGCATACAACTCCCAGACCTGGGATGCCCCATCGCTCGATCCAAACATCCTCGACGTGGGCGGCACATCACTCAAGACCAATGGTGCCGGCGGCGCCTGGGTCTCGGAAACCGGCTGGGGCGACACCTCGCCGGACGGCCTTTATGGTGCCAGCGGCGGTGGTTTCTACAGCCGCGCCGGTTACTCGATCCCCGCCTACCAAAGTCAGGCAGGCGTGATCACCTCGACCAACAAGGGATCAACCACCCTGCGAAACGACCCGGACATCGCCCTGGAAGCAGACTTCGACAATGTCACGATTTCCCAGGGTCAACTGGAAACCGGCGTGGCCGGCACCAGCTATGCCGCACCGCGCTGGGCAGGCCTGCTCGCCCTGGCCAACCAGCAGTCCGTAGCGGCCGGTCATGGCACCGTGGGCTTTATCAACACCAAGCTCTACCAGTTGGCGCTGAGCTCCAGCTATCGCAGCTTGTTCCATGACGTGACCAGCGGCAATAACCGTCCCGCCGCAGGTAGCGGTAGCGGCTTCAACGCGGTGGCCGGGTTCGACCTGGTCACCGGCTGGGGCAGCCCGATCGGACCGGCTTTCATCAATGCGTTGACTACTCCGTGACCTGAGTCTTGCCAGGTTCACCCTGATGCCCCGGCGGCACACACCGTCCGGGGCGTCTCACTGCTTGGAGGAGGGAAATGGCGACACAAAGTTCAGCGTCGCGTTGAATCGCGGCTTTTCGAAAGGCAAAGACGCGGTCTCGAAACCTCAGCTTCTCGGATCAACGCCCACAACCTGCCTCCCATCCCCGCCTAAAGAACCAACGCCATCGGCCGATACCCCTCGTGAGCCGGGATGGCTTCGCGCCTTGCGACCCTCTCGGTGGAGTCACCACACGAGAATCGTATGTTCCAATCAGCTCCCAACCTGGATTTCCTGAAAGCCGCGTGGTCGGCGTTGTCCAGCATCAGCTCCCGGCAACCCGGGCCTGATTATGGCGCCCCTGGACTCAGTTTTCAGCGCATCAATCACTCCACCATTATCCGCAAGGGCGACGTACAGCTGGCCACCATGCCGCTGCACTATTCCCGTAACGAATTGCGCGTGGGCTTCCTTGGTCGCATCGAGAACGAAGTGCGCAAAGCCGTGGCCGAACTGGAAACGGTGCTCATGCACACTCTCGAACTCCCCGAAGGCCATCGCCTGGCCGTGGAACTGGAAGAAGGCATGCGTGCGCTTCGTCGTAGCGCAAATCGCATGCTGACCATCGTGGCGTATCCCGAACATGACGCCAACCCCAAGACATCCGTCGTCGTGGAGATGCGGGTATTCCTGGACTCGCCGCGCGCATGCCTATTCGCCTATCACCTGGACGAACAGGGTGACGTGCGCACCGATCTGCTTGTCGATGCCGCCAAGCGTGCGCGCATGCCACGCGCCCGAAGCTACGGCCAACTCGGCCAGCAGATCGCCCAAACGCTCAATAGCGTATTGGCTGACTTACCGAGCGCCGCAACAGCTTGAGGTCGATCGCATTGGCCATGGCCTGCATACCGGCGGCATTCGGATGCAGGTGGTCGCCAGAGTCGTAAACTGAGCGCATGCGCCCCGGATGCGAAGGATCGCGAATGGCTGAGTCGAAATCCACGACACCATCAAATGCTCCGCTTTCACGAATCCATTGATTGCAAGCCACACGGATGGCTTCGCCAGCACGGGAATAATAGCCGGCGCCCTCATCTGGCAGGATGGTTCCTCCCAGAATGCGTACGCCATGTGCGTGCGCCTGTCGAATGATTTGTCGATATGCCTCGATCAAAGCGTGGCTCGTCAGCGGCTTTCCATCGGGGCCGGCGTTGTTGCCAATGTCATTGATGCCTTCCATCAGTATCACCGCACCGACGCCCGGTTGTTCCAGGGCATCATGGGCAAAGCGATCCAGTGCGCTGACTCCCGATGCATCGCCGTGCACACGATTCAGGACACGATTACCGCTGATGCCAGCATCAACGACCGCCATGGGCATGTTCGATGCAGCCAGCCGACGTGCCAGGAAATCAGGCCAGCGTGCATAAGCACCCTTGGGCGTATTGTACCCATCGGTGATCGAGTCGCCGAACGCCACAACGGTACCGGGCACCGTCGACACAGCATCGACTCCTGATAATACGTACCACGAAGTACTCGTTTTCCTGCCCGCCGGCATGGTAATTTCCGCAGCATGGTCACCTGAACCACCCGGCATCAGGTACGTCGTGTCAAAAGCATCGCCATGCCAGGTTGAGCCACCTCCCGCATGCCGGATGTAAATACTCACGAGCAGATTCTGTCCAGCCGCTACAGACAAGTCGACCGGATCGCTCACGATATCCTCGCCCGCTGCAATCGTGATGCTCTTTGCTCGCCCGACAGTTACCGCGCGCATGCTGCCCTTGGTCGCCGACGAGTCCCTTTCCTGCAAAGCAATCGTCACCGCGCCGAGGGTCAACGGCTGGTCGCCATAGCGATTGGAAAGATGGATGCGCAGTTGCGACCCGGCAACACTGGGATGCACCGTCATGCGCACGGTCTGATCGTCGAGAGCCGGCCCACCCGGAGCCATCGCCGGCGACCACAGGGCCACACGCTGCCCGGCAGCGAGGGCTGATGCACTCTCGCTCATGCCAAGCAGCCCCATGGACAGGAGCAGTATGGCTTTACCAATCATGCGTCATCCTCATCGCGTCTTGTGATCCTGGATGTTAACCGACCACCGAAGGCAGCTGCCTATGATCAGCAGATGCAGGAGCCTTTAACGGGCATCAGCAGGCCGGGCCGCACAGGTCTGCGTCGTTGCCCTGGAACCGGCCCAGGAGAGATCTGCGCGAGGCGCGATCACGATGAGATCCAGGTCGGGTGCGAAGCCATCTGGGTTAGGGTTGCCCATTTCAACAGTGTTGTTACCCGCCTTCAGGGCTACATGGATGATGGCCGGCACCGGATCATCGAACGTGCTGCCACGTAGCACCCATTGCCGCGGCGCTTTCTGGTTTACCGTCACATAAAGCGTGCGCTCGCCGCTTGTGGCGTAATCGATCTCCATTACGGAGACACCCGCACTCGGCACACGAATATGCTCGAAGATGATGCTATTGCCTGGGCCGCCGCCGAGGTTGCCCACCTTGGACAAGCCGGACGCGTCATTGCTGAATCCTGCCGTCGCCGTGCCCCCTAGCAATGAGGACTGCCGCATGCAGCCAAACGATTGTCGCGGCGCAATATTTCCGGTACCGGAGCTGGGCTGCTTGCCGCTTGCCTGCGACAACGATACCTCCGACTTCGCCGTGCCGACGAACGACCACCACGAAGGCGAACCCTAAGCCAACATGCTCGGCAACCTCACGATTGCCTTCGCGACATCGTCGTCACGACGACTGCTGGTGACACCATGCATGTCGGCCAAGACCCGCTGATTGCGTGCCCACACAGCCGCCGAGTAGCCCCCCCCTGGCGCACCGGGCAGCCATGGGGCGCTCGGATCACCAGCGCCGCGCCAATCCGCGATCAAGTCGCTCCCGCTCTAGCGGGATTCCAAGGCGCGATTGACCCGTAGGGCGATCAGCGTGCAGGCCACGCCAGAAAGTAGATACACGCTCACCGCGACCAGACCAAAGCGCGATGACAAGCCAAGCGCAACGAGCGGCGCGAAAGCTGCGCCAATCAGCCAGGCCATGTCCGTGGTAAGAGCCGCACCCGTATAGCGGAAATGGGGCTGAAAGTTGGAGGTCACCGTGCCGGCAGCTTGCCCGTAGGACAAGCCAAGTAACGCGAAACCCACCAGGATGAAAGCGTCTTGCGCCACACGGCCGCCACCAAGCAACCATGGCGCGAACAGGCTGAAGATTCCGATCAGCACGGCCAGTGAGCCCAGGGTATTTCGGCGTCCAACGCGATCAGCGATCGAACCTGAAATGATGGTGCATGCAATGCCGATGAGGCCACCAACCACCTGCACGCTCAGCACCTGGCTGATACTCTGCTCGGTACCTAGTGAAATCCACGATAACGGAAACACAGTGACCAGGTGGAACAGGGCGTAGCTTGCCAGCGCTGCGAATGCACCAAGAAAAAGGTTATATCCCTGCCCTTGCAGCAACTCCAGGGTGCCGATCGGCTCCAGTTCGCGCTCTTCCAGCATGCGCGTGTATTCCTCAGTCGCCACCAGCCGCAAACGGGCAAACAGAGCTACCACGTTGATCGCGAAGGCCACGAAGAACGGATAGCGCCAACCCCAGTCGGTAAAATCTTCCCCAGCCAGATGCGTATACAAGTAGAGAAATAGCGAGCTGGCGATGACGAACCCTATCGGTGCGCCGGTCTGGCCTATCATCGCGTACCAGCCGCGCTTCTCGATCGGCGCATTCAGCGCAAGCAGCGACGGCAGGCCATCCCATGAGCCTCCTAGCGCCACGCCTTGCAGGAAACGGAAAAAGGCGAGCAGGCCAATCGACCAGCCGCCCAGCGTGGCATAGCCCGGCAAGAACGCCATGCCAGCCGTTGCGGTGCCAAGCAAGAAAAGTGCCGCGGTAAGCTTGGTACTGCGGTCCCAGCCGCGCTGTACGGCCATGAAGATCGTCGTGCCCAGCGGACGCGCAACGAAGGCAAGTGGAAAAATCGTGAAGGCGTAGAGGATGCCGGTGAGCTTGTCCTCGAAGGGAAAGAACACCGAAGGGAACACAAGCACAGCGGCGATGCCGAACACAAAGAAGTCGAAATATTCCGAGGCGCGGCCAATCACCACACCGATGGCGATCTCTCCCGGCCGCACCGCACCGTGGTCATCCACGTGCCGCGCCGCCTCTTCCGAGGTAAGCGTCCCTGGATGATCGAAGCTGCTCGACATGCTTGCGTCTCCTTCGAGTCTCACGCCACAGTCTACGGGTGTAACATCACAAATGCATGCTACCCCTTGTGGGACATTATGTCCTATGTTTTATGCACGTTCACTCGCGTATTTTACTCGGGTGCTTTTTTCGGGATGCGTCGCCGGCCATGTCCATGAAGCCTCTGAGGGGTCCGCTACTCGCCACCACCTTGCTCCTGGCAGGTTGCCAGACGGTGCTGATGTCGCCCTCCGGCGACGTAGCCGTGCAACAGCGCAACCTCATCGTCAACGCCTTGCTGCTGATGCTGCTGATCATCGTGCCGGTGATCGCGCTCACGCTTTTGTTCGCATGGCGCTACCGGGCCTCCAATACCAAGGCACGCTACACTCCCGATTGGGATCACTCAGTATTGCTAGAGCTGCTGATCTGGTCGGCTCCCCTGCTGATCATCATCGCCCTGGGTGCCCTGACATGGGTGAGCACGCACAAGCTCGACCCTTATCGATCGCTCGACCGCATTTCCGCACACCAACCCATGCCTGCCGATGCGCGTCCACTGGAAATCGACGTCGTCGCGCTGGACTGGAAATGGCTGTTCATCTATCCCGAACAGGGCATCGCCACAGTCAATGAGGTGGCTGCGCCGGTCGATCGCCCGATTCGTTTCAACATCACCGCATCCACCGTGATGAACTCGTTTTTCATCCCAGCCCTTGCCGGCCAGGTGTATGCCATGCCCGGCATGCAGACCCAGCTTCACGCGGTCATCAACAAACCCGGGCAGTTCGAGGGCTTCTCGGCCAACTATAGCGGTGCGGGCTTTTCCGGGATGCACTTCGTGTTCCACGGTGTAAGCGAGCAGGATTTCAAACAATGGGTAAACCAGGCCAAGCAGACCGGCGGCAAGCTCGACCGCGACACCTACCTCAAGCTCGAACAGCCCAGCCAGAACGAGCCGGTACGACGCTACGCCAGCGTCGCACCCAAACTCTACAACGCCATCCTTGATCGTTGCGTCGAGTCCAATCGCATCTGCCAGAGCGACATGATGAGCCTCGACGCCCAGGGGGGCCAGGGTATTCCCGGTGCACTCAACGTGACCTCACTGGACGGCGTCACACGCGAGCGGCTTGGCCTTGCCAGTGCACCTGTGGCGCGCTATGTGGGCGCGATGTGCTCGGCCAATGATCCCCTTGAAGTGTCTTCGGCCCGTGCCGTTGTCCACTAAACGCTCTTTTCAGCAAGGTGTCCCATGATGCTGTCTGATCGCACCGACTTCACCAGGCTGATTTTCGGCCGTCTTAGCTGGGATGCCATCCCGCTGCATGAGCCGATCCTGCTTTGGACGTTCATCGCGGTGGCCGTGGGCGGCATTGCCGTGCTGGGACTGGTGACCTACTTCAGGCTGTGGGGTTACCTATGGCGTGAATGGTTCACCAGTATCGATCACAAGAAGATCGGCATCATGTACATGGTGCTTGGCCTGGTGATGCTGTTGCGCGGCTTTTCCGACGCCATCATGATGCGCCTGCAACAAGCCATCTCATTTGGCCATAACCTCGGCTATCTGCCTCCGCACCATTACGACCAGATCTTCACCGCCCATGGTGTGATCATGATCTTCTTCGTGGCCATGCCCTTGGTGACAGGCCTGATGAACTTCGTGGTACCACTCCAGATCGGGGCGCGCGATGTAGCATTCCCGTTCCTCAACAACTTCAGTTTCTGGATGACCACCAGCGGCGCAGTGCTGGTGATGATGTCCCTGTTCGTGGGCGAGTTCGCACGTACCGGCTGGCTGGCTTACCCGCCACTGTCCGGCATTGCGCAAAGTCCTGACGTCGGCGTGGATTACTACATATGGTCGTTGCAGATAGCCGGTATCGGCACCTTGCTATCTGGCGTCAACCTGCTTGTGACCATCGTCAAAATGCGCGCCCCTGGCATGAACATGATGAAGATGCCGATCTTCACCTGGACATCCCTATGCACGAACGTGCTGATCGTTGCGGCGTTCCCCGTGCTCACGGCCGTGCTGGCCCTGCTGGCGCTGGATCGCTATGCGGGCACCAATTTCTTCACCAACGACTTTGGCGGCAACGCCATGATGTACGTGAACCTGATCTGGATCTGGGGCCATCCGGAGGTCTACATCCTGATTGTGCCCGCCTTCGGCGTATTCTCCGAGGTGGTCTCCACCTTTGCCGGCAAGCGCCTGTTTGGCTACACCTCGATGGTATACGCCACGGTGGTCATTACCGTGCTTTCCTACCTGGTTTGGCTGCATCACTTCTTCACCATGGGTGCCGGGGCCAGCGTCAATTCGTTCTTCGGCATCACCACCATGATCATCTCGATTCCGACCGGGGCGAAGATTTTCAATTGGCTGTTCACCATGTACCGGGGCCGTATCCGCTTCGAAGTGCCCATGCTGTGGACGGTCGGCTTCATGGTTACTTTCGTCATCGGTGGCATGACAGGCGTGATGCTGGCCGTACCACCGGCGGATTTCTCCCTGCATAACAGCCTGTTCCTGATCGCACATTTCCATAATGTAATCATTGGCGGCGTGCTATTCGGTCTGTTTGCCGGCATCAATTACTGGTTCCCGAAGGCGTTCGGCTTCAAGCTCGATCCATTCTGGGGCAAGTGCTCGTTCTGGCTATGGTTGATTGGTTTCTATTTCGCCTTCATGCCCCTGTACGTGCTGGGCCTGATGGGCGTCACGCGACGCCTTAGTCATTTCGAGGACAGCTCGCTACAAATCTGGTTCCAACTGGCGGCCTTCGGTGCACTGCTGATCGCACTTGGCATTGCCAGCACCCTGATCCAGTTCGTAGTCAGCTTCCGCCGCCGTGAGGCCTTGCGCGATCATGATGGCGACCCGTGGAATGGCCGCACATTGGAATGGTCCACCTCTTCGCCACCACCAGCCTACAACTTTGCCTTCACTCCGATGGTGCACGAAACCGATGCGTGGTGGCAGATGAAGCGGCTGGGCTACCAGCGTCCCACCGAAGGCTTCGGACCGATCCACATGCCCAAGAACACGGGAGCCGGCATCATCCTGGCGGGCATCAGCACGGTCATCGGCTTCTCGATGATCTGGCACATGTGGCTAGTGGTGATTCTCGCTTTTGTGGCCCTGATGGCGGTCGCCGTCGGCCACACCTTCAATTATCACCGTGACTACTACATCCCCGCCGATGAGGTATCGCGCGTGGAAGCCTTCCGCACGGAGCAGCTCGCCAGCCATGTCTGATACCACGCTCGCGATAACCGACACGCAAGGCTCGCCAGGCAAGCTCAGCTTCCATGTAACCGGCGAACACCATCCGCAGAATGGCACGCTGCTGGGGTTCTGGATCTACCTGATGAGCGATTGCCTCATCTTCGCCTGCTTGTTCGCCTGTTATGGGGTGCTGGGGCGAAACTATGCTGGCGGCCCTTCTGGCAAGGATCTATTCGAACTTCCAATCGTAGCGCTCAACACCTCGCTGCTGCTGTTGTCGTCCATCACGTATGGCTTTGCCATGCTGGAAATGCAACGCCAGCGCCAGCGCGCCACCCAGGCGTGGCTGGCACTGACCGGCCTGCTCGGCGCAGGATTTCTGTTCTTCGAACTACAGGAATTTGCCCACCTGATCCATATCGGCGCGGGCCCGGGACGTAGCGCGTTCCTATCGTCGTTCTTCACCCTGGTGGGTACACACGGATTGCATGTCACCTTCGGCATCGTGTGGTTGATCGTGCTGATGATCCAAGTCGGCCAGAGAGGCTTGGTTCCCGAGAACCGGCGGCGACTCATGTGTCTGTCGATGTTTTGGCACTTTCTGGACGTGGTCTGGGTTGGCGTCTTCAGCTTCGTGTACCTGATGGGAGTACTGCCATGAGCGCACCGACCGATGTCGCGCTGCACGGCCACGATGGCCACGGCCATGAAGACCACCACGACGAGGATACCCCGCACGCCTCATTCAAGGGCTACATGACCGGCTTCGTGCTGGCCGTGATCCTTACCGCCATTCCCTTTGCCGTCGTGATGACGGGAGGCTTCGCCAAGCCGGGCATGACGGCGTTACTGGTGCTGGGCTTTGCCGCTGTCCAGATCGTGGTCCACATGATCTATTTCCTGCACATGAACACCAAGTCGCAGGGCGGCTGGAACATGCTCGCGCTGATCTTCACCATTGTGCTGGTGGTGATCGCGCTCTCGGGTTCGATCTGGGTCATGTATCATCTGAATCACAATATGATGCCGGCAAGCGCGCACGACATGTCCAACTTGCCCTAGAGCGCCCTCGAAAGATATTCCATGCCTGCCACTCCCGATGAACCACGTGCCCCTCGCGGACTGTTTTCGCTTGCCCTGTGGGTGATCTTTGGCACGATCATATTCGCAGGGTTCGTCGCATTGGGTACCTGGCAGGTACATCGGCGCGCCTGGAAGCTCGATCTGCTCGAACGCATCGACACACGCATCCATGCCCCGGTGATAGCCGCACCCGCTTCATCGCAATGGCCGCATGTCACCGCGGCCGGCGACGAATATCGCCACGTGAGCGCCAGTGGCTCGTATCTATATGACAAACAGGTTCTGGTCTGGACGTCGAGCGATCTGGGCAGCGGCTACTGGGTCATGACGCCACTTCGCGCAGACGATGGCTCGATCATCATGGTCAACCGCGGCTTCGTACTGGCCGACAGTTGCAAGGAGGCCGCCAGTTGCGCCCCCGGTGCAACCGGGTCGGTCACCGTGACCGGTCTGCTGCGCATGCCCGAGCTCAAGGGGTTCCTGCGCCACAACGACCTGGTGGCGGATCGCTGGTACACCCGTGACGTTGCCGCCATGGCTTCGGCTCGCAAGCTGCCGCCAGTAGCCCCTTACTTCATCGATGCCGATGCGCCGGCGGGGCCGCAACCGGATCATTCATGGCCTCGCGCCGGCCTGACAGTGGTGTCATTCCCCAACAACCACCTGCAATACGCCATCACCTGGTATGTGCTGGCGTTGCTGACGGTAGTGGGTGTCAGTTACGTGGTTCGCGACGGCCTGCGTTCACGCCAGCACGCCGCCGATTGATCGACAGCAACGCCGGGGTCAGGCCAGCGGCTTGATCTTGATGTTGCGAAACCACAGTCGGATCGGCAGTTCACCCTTGTCCTCAGTACCCTGGAGCGAAATATGCCCCTTGTGATACTTGGCGAAGCCGGGCATGCGTGCGAACTTGGTGTGCGAAACCAGCGCATTCCAGCCGGCATCCCAAAAATGCGTATCCACGACCTTGTGGCCGTTCTGGAAGAATTGCACGTGGCCGTGGTCGGCAACGATCTCGAACTGGTTCCAGTTGCCTGCTTCGCGCACCCGTTCCACATCTGAGGAGATCAGGTCGAACAGATCACCTGATCGCTCGTACAGCACCTGGCTGTCGGGCTTGGTGCAGACCAGATCGGCAATCTGCATTTCCGGCCCGGTCTCGTAGGTCTCGTGATATTCGGGCGACTCATGGACATCGAACATGACGCCACCGTCCGCGCACGGCGTCATCTTCCATTCCAGCTTGAGATCGAAGTTTTCATATTCGGCCGCGGTGACGATATCGGCGAAATCCTTCTCATCCCCGGTATGACCACGTTCGAGCATGATGGCGCCGTCGCTGACGCTCCAGTCTTTGCCGGGCCTGGCTTGCAGGTACGAATGCCAGCCATCGAGGTTCTTGCCATTGAACAACAGTTGCCAGCCGTCGGCTCGCTCCTGCGCAGTCAGCGCATTGAGCATGGCGTCATCGGCAACGGCCGATAGCGAGCAGGAAGCGGCAAGCAAGGCGACGAACAAGATCGAAAGGCGCACGGCAGTCCCCGGGAATGAAGTCCGGGCGATTTTTGCATCGATCCAAATCCAGCCGTTAGTGACCTTCGGCACAGGCAGGAACTTGCGTCACACTGGCGCGTGGTAAGCACGCGGCGAGGACACTCGCGGATCGGCGAAGATATGGATTTCCACCGCTCGCTGCTGTCGCCGCTCATCTGGCGCTGGCACTTGCACATCAATGTTGCCGCCCGCGTACGAATGCACGTAGTGGATCATGCCTGGGGCGCCGTGACGCTCCGGCTGCCGGCACAGTTCATAACGTTGGATCAGGTGTTCCACGCTCACACCTGATGCCGGATTGAGATAGAGCGTCAGCCGGATGACCGCCTGCGTGCTGTCGATCACTTCGACGTCCACCTGCTCAAGGATGTCCTGTGCCGACAGACTATCGCCGAAGCGGTAGGTCGTCGTGCGATACCCTCCGAAGCTCAAGGCAGCATCGGAAGTGCGACTGATGGTCTTGCCCAGGTAAAGCGGCCCAACCAGCGCACGCAGGTCCTCCAGATAAATCGGCCTGGCACCGGAAAGGTCAGCCTGCAAGGCATCGAAATAGGTGGTCACCAACATACTGGCTCCATCGATCCGATTCGCCGCCCGGCCACATGCTGCGGCCGGGCGGCCATGCTCATCTCGTCAGAACGACACGGTCAAGGTCAGACGCGCCGATTGATCCTTGGCATGCCCGGCAAACTGACCGAAGTATCCCGCATCCAGCGTGGTATTGCGGCCCAGTGGCGCACGCAAGCCGAGTTCGGCGATACCCGCGTTTTCCGCTACCGCCGCACCGCGAATGCCAAAGCTCGGGCCGCCATCGACGAAGCGCTCGGTACGGGTCGCCTGGGTATCGCCCCAGGCATGTTGCCATCCTACCCCGGCGTATCCACGGATACCGTAGCCACCCAACGCCACGCTACCACGCAGGCCCAGGGTGCCCACGGTCTGGTTAGCGGTGGAAGCGCGAAACGCCAGGTCTGCCGAGCTGCCCTGCTCGTTGAAGGCATCCGTATGCACCTGGATTCGCGCCAGATTGACGTACGGCTCCAGCGTGGTGAACTGACCGAACGGAATCGCGTAGCCGCCTTCCATGTACGCTTGCGCGGTGTGCGCGTCATAATCGCTGTTGGCACTCCCGTAGAAACCGGGGAAGCTGATCGAACGATGACCACGAATATCCTGCCAGGCGTAGGTCACGCCGCCACGCAAACGGAATGCACCCCACTCGGTATTGCCATAGATGCCCGCGTAAGTACTGTGTGCCTGCGTGGTCGACCCAAGGTCATCGACGCGAGTCGAATCCTGTCCCCGACCCACCAGCACGCCGATGCGTGACTGGTCCAGCGGCAGATCCGCGCCGATCACGATGCCACTGCCATTGGACTGCAGCTCAGCGGCATTGCCATCGCTGTCGTGATCGGACCAGTGACCCCAGCCGGTCGTCCACACCGTCACGCCGTTGGGCGTTTCACCCTGTGCCGTCTGGCCACCGTAGTCGATCCCCAGCAAATGCTGGTTGACCACGCTACGCAATTGACGACCACTGTCGAACAGCCCGGTCTGTGTACCGGCATGCACTTCGCCGGAGAGCTGATCCAGCGCGTGCCGGGCCTGATCGGGCGTGAGCAACACCAGGGCCGAGTACACCGGACTATCAAAGGTCAGTCCATCTACGCCCGTCGCGGTGTTGTGTTCGTTGGGTGTGGTGGCGACATCGACGAAGTTCACCGCACTACGCTGCAACGACAGCCTTACCTCGTTGGTCGTGTAGTCCAGTGTCGGGGTCAAGAAGGTGAGGTTCGATTGCACACCATCGAACCGGCCCGTGACGCCCTGCGCCCCCGTGAGGATGGCGTACTCGGTCAGCGGCTTGTAGTCACCGGCATTGACCACCACCACGGAACTGCCGCCCTCGATCGTTACCGTGCCCTCCGCTGCGATCTGGCTGCTCTGTCCTTGCGGAGTGGCGACCACTTGGAACAACGAATTCCTGCGAAAGGTCACGTTGCCCATCACGTCGAGCGGATCGCTCGTGCTGGTCGGCATGACCGTGCCCGACAAATCCAGGCTGCCGATCGTCCCGGTACCACCGAACATCGCGCCGCCGGAAACCACTACGTTGCCAGCAAGCATCGCGCTGGGATGCGCCATATCGCCTACCTGCAGCATGCCCGACTGGACATTTACCGTGCCGTCGAACGGATTGCTGCCGGTGATGAGCAAGTTACCGCTGCCTTGCTTGGTCAGACTGCCGCTGCCACTGATGCTGCCGCCGAAGCTGCCGTCGCTGTTCTGGTTGAACACCAGTGA
>NZ_DASVMI010000189.1:0-52425 GCF_036384435.1 Dyella sp.
CACCCGTGGTAACGATCGGGTCTGGAGACCTATCTAACGCCCGCGACTTCTGGGTGGGGCACCAACGGCACTCAACAACCCTTTCCATACCCAAGGCTTAAGCGCGCGGCCTGCCCATGAAGTCCAGGTACCGATAGACGGCATTGTTCAGAGCTCGCAAGGCCCGAAGATCCGGACGTTGCAAAAGCCACGGCCAGTTCTCGCCAGTTATGACGTCCATGCCAACGTATGGAGGGAAACGGGAGGCGACACCGCATATTGGCGAGGCGCTGATAACAAGTGGCATAGTGGAACCATAGAGCAAGCGCGCAACGCACAAAAGCTGGTCAAGCCCACCTATCAAGCGGTAACACAGGCGCCATTACCCAGTCTACCGGCTGCAAGCGCCTTGAAGCCTATACCCAAGACCATCCATCAAATTTGGTTGGGCGGCGATATTCCAGAAAGCTACCGAAATGCGATCATTTCCAACGTTAAACGCACCAAGGGCTATCAACATATCTTGCATGTAGATGTCGATGATCCGGCCACTTTCAAGGAAATCAGCAAATCGCTTGGTAAGCACGGGATTAAGGTTAGAAAGCTCCAGGACGAGCCATTCTTTCAGAATTTTCGAGCTTCCGAACATGGGCGGATGTACGATTTTTTCAGAAAGACCAACCCCAAGACGCAAAACTACGCTGCAGCATCCGATGTGCTCCGATATCGTCTGCTTGAAGAGTACGGCGGCATTTATCTGGACGCTGATGACAAGATCATGGGTATCAAGGTTCGCGGTACATTACAGGCTGCCAACGGTGACGTCTTGCTCAACGATGCTGTTCATATGCCCGTGGGCGAACACACATATGGATTCAATACCAGCGTGATCGCCAGTCAGCCGCGCAATCCATTTTTCAAAAAGCTCCTGGACGAGTCGCTGATCCGATTCAAGCAACGCAAGCCTGGGCTACAGCAGCGGCCGCGTGATCAACCCAATCAGCTATCGCAGGCGGGTGAGCGCTACGCGAGTGATATTTTCTATGTGACCGGACCGACTGTCTTCAACGATATGCTTGAACGTTATTCACCAAATCTGGCGTACATGGGTAGACATCCCGATAAATATTTTCCGAGCAATGGCATACGTATCTACGACCGTGATTACAGGTTTCAATATAATGATGCAAGAACGTACTATCTTCCCTTCAGCGGCGGCGACTTTCAAATACGAGTCGGGAGCGAACATTCCTGGGCACATTCACGCTAAAACGCGCTCCAACCGCTCGCCGGCCTCACGACTTCATGCCTTGCATCGCTGATTGACTGCTTCTGGAAATCTCGCCCCCCATGAAGCAAGCAGCAACGCCGCAATGCATTTTTGTGTGCGCTTGCCTGTCTTGGCCTGCTGAAGCCATACGCCCTCACGGCCCGTCTCGTGGGAACTTCTAAAACCCTTCCTATGCCTCGTCTCGGCCTAGGTGCGAACGCAGGTGACTTGGCTTTGAGGGCGCAACAGGCGATAGATGCCGGTTCTTAGTTTCTCTCGGGGGATCCGCCGAGATACGACTTCGATGCAAGATTTTTCGAGATTCGCTGAAGCCGCGCCACATAGGCTTCCCCTCTGCTTGGCAGAGGGGAAGTAAGGGTAAGGCCGCTTTGCGCTAAACAATGCGGCCTTTGCTCTTATTGCTTCACAACGCCGCAGATGCAACCTCATAACCCGCACGGCGAGCGACCTCACTTGCAACAGTTTGTGCGGCCACGCGCGTCCCCACCTTGGCGGCCGGTGCGCTATCGATCGTGAAATAGGCCACCTGCTGACGCAACAGATCGGCTTGGTCCATCATCGATTTGGCTGCCGCAGCCGCCTCTTCCACCAGGGCTGCATTCTCCTGCGTGACTTGGTCGATCTGCGAGATGGCAATGTTGACCTGATCCACGCCAGCCGATTGCTCCTGGCTGGCCGCTGCAATCTCGGCGACGATATCCGTAACCCGCTTGACATCGCCAGTTATGGCACGCAACGACTCGGCCGATTGCGCCACCAGCATCTCGCCTACCTCCACACGCTCGGCACTCTCGCCGATCAATTGCTTGATATCGCGCGATGCCGAAGCACTGGATTGCGCGAGGCGGCGCACTTCCGCGGCCACTACTCCAAAGCCACGGCCATGCTCGCCGGCGCGCGCGGCTTCCACCGCGGCATTCAAGGCAAGCAGATTGGTCTGAAAGGCGATCTCATCGATCATGCTGATGATTTCGGCAATCTTGCGGCTGGATTCACCGATATTGGACATCGCCTGCATCACTTCCTCGGCCACCGCGCTACCGCGCTCGGACTGTGCACGCGCCGCACGCGTCAACTGGTCAGCGGCCCTCGCGTTTTCGGCATTCTGCTTGACCGTGGCAGTCATTTCTTCCATGGAAGCTGCGGTTTCTTCCAGACTGGAGGCTTGCTCCTGCGTGCGCTGGGACAGATCGTCATTACCCTGCGCCAGTTGCTGCGAAGTGAGCGTAACCATGGCGGCGCCACTCTGGACGTCAGCGACAATCGCCGATAAGCGATGACGCATACGCTCGATCATGTCCAGCAGACTACCTTCGGGGAACGACTCATCCGCGTGGCTGCACAGATCACCTTCGGCAATGCGCGTGGCGATGCGTACGGCGTGCCCCGGCTCACCGCCGATGGTTGCCTTGATGCTTCGCATCGACACCCAGATCAGCATGATCACCACGAAAGCCACACCCGCAGCACGCAGCAAGCTCTTTAAAAGCGCTGCATGGAATGCCGCATTGATGTGGTCGAAATATTCACCCGAGGCGAAGTGCATGTCCCAGGGTTTGTACCATTCCGAATAACTGATCTTGGGTTTGCTTTCACCCGTCTTGGGAATGCTTTGTACGTAGCGCGTCATTCCATGGCCCTGATCCAGGTCGGTGGTGACCATGGCCGCGTAGTGATGAAAGCCGCTGGGATCGGCCTCGTCGTGCAGATTGGCGCCAATGTCCTTGCGCAAGGGATGCATGAGCAGCACGGCCTTGGAGTCGAAGGCGAAGATGTAGCCGCCGCCGTCGTCCCAGCGCATCGTCTGGATGTCATGCAGGGCAGCCTTGCGCGCATCGGCGTCGCTCATCTCACCGTTGAGCGCCCGCTGGCGATAGCCGTCTGCGATGGCGATGGCGCTCTGCACCTGGTCGTGCAAGCCATCGGCGAGCGAATCCATCTGCACTTCGCGGCTTTCGATCTCACCCATTGTCGTGAGTGCACCCAGGCCTAGTGCGGCGGTCAACATCACCAGCCACACTCGCGTGTTGAGCGTCGTACGTCCGAACCACTGGAAAATTTTCATCAGCTTCCTCCCCCTATTGAATGAAGCCGACCCGTTTTTTCCACCCCTTAAGGGGGCAGTTTGTTGTTTTCAGGGCCGTCGCCTTGTTCTTCTTAACGACCAGTTCTCGTATTTCTTTACGATACTTTCGTTATAGGAAAGCTGAATTTCCTGTCTAGGCAATAATTTGTCAGGCAAACTTGATCGGCAGCTCACACGCACGCCCTTGCGGCGCCGTGCTTGGTCGTGGAGGTCCTGACGCGATGTCGCGGAGCTGCCTCTGAGGGCTTAAATAGCCCATGGTGTTTCGCGGTGATTCGGCCGGAGAACGATATCGGGCGCGGGATCAGGCAAGCCCAGACTAGGGTCGCGGCTGGGGCTTGTTTGACGGAACCTGCGAATAACGCGTCACCACATGCTCACTGGTAAGGGTCATCCGTGACCTGATCCCTCCATAGTCAAAGCCGGTGCTTCGAGAGCGATGACTTGCTCGCTCGTCGCCAAAGGATAAGGTTCACGGCCCGGGTTACATGCAATGTTCGACCACGGCGCGACTCCGCCGCCGCACGCCCAGCATCTTTAGCGCCACGAGCACCAGCGAGAGCAACGCCAGGACGGCGCCGCTCAACGGCACGACGGCGTAACCAAGCCCGGCATGCAGCACGGAGCCCCCGAGCGCCGCACCCAGTGCATTGCCGAGATTGAACGCACCGATGTTCACCGACGAAGCCAGTCCCGGGGCGCTGGTGGCCGCGCGCATCACCCAGGTCTGCAAGGGCGGCACGATTGCGAACGAGGCGGTGCCCCACACGGTCAGGCCGATGGCGGCACCCCAGCTGGATGTGGCCAGCCAGGGCAATGCCAGCATGCTTGCCGCCAGCAGAGTCAGCAAGGTCACCAGCGCCAAGTCGACGGAGCGATCGGCCAGCTTGCCGCCCAGGGCGTTGCCGATGGTGAAGCCCACGCCGATCAGCACGAGCATGGCGGTGATGAAGACAGGCGAAGCCCGGGTGAGGTTTTCCAGCAGCGGATTGACGTACGTATAGGTTGTGAACATGGCGCCCGCACCCAGGATCGTGGCCGCAATGCCCAGCAGCACCGTCGGACGCGTAAGCACGCCAAGCTCCGCCCGTACATCCGGTGCTTGCCCGACGCTGCCGATGGGTAGCGCGGCACGTAACGCGACGATCGCGACCACGCCGAGCAGCGAGATAGCGCCGAATGACTGCCGCCAGCCAAGGGTCTGGCCCAGCCATGTGGCGACCGGCACCCCGCCGATGTTGGCAATGGTCAGCCCCATGAACATCGCAGCGACCGCACTGGCCTGCTTTTCGCGCGGCACCAGACTGGCAGCCACCAGCGAGCCCAGGCCGAAGAACGCGCCGTGATTGAGGCTGGTGACCACGCGGGCACCCAACAGGCTGACATAGTTTGGCGCGATGGCCGACAGCAAGTTACCCAGTACGAACAGGCTCATCAGGGCCATCAAGGCCTTTCGCCGGGGCCAGCGCGCCAGCAGCAAGGTCATGATCGGCGCGCCGATCATCACGCCTATCGCATACGCAGATACCAGCATGCCCGCGGTCGGGATGGTGACATCCACGCCCTTGGCGATGGTGGGCAGCATACCCATGGGGCCGAACTCGGTGGTGCCGATACCGAAGGCCCCGATGGCAAGCGCCAGCAAAGGGATTCCGGCCCGACGGTCTGACGGGATGTGCGTGGTCGACACGGTGCTTGTTCCTGGATGAAAGCCACCGGGCGGATGCCGATGGCTGCATGAATACGTTGGACTGACGCTATTGTCGCGCCACCATCTTCGCGGATAAATGGGGTAAATATGGAAATACTCTTGCCAATTCTGCAACAAAAGCCATGATCGACATCACCCTCAACGAGCTGGAAGTCTTTGTTTCCGTGGTGGATACCGGGTCTCTCACCGGCGCCGCACAGCAGCTTGATCAGACGGTGTCCACCGTCAGCCGCCTGTTGGGCAAGCTCGAAGAAAAGCTCGGCACGACCCTGCTTCGACGCACGACGCGGCGATTGGACCTCACCGACGAAGGGTGTTCGTTCCTGACGGATGCCCGCGCCATCATTGCTGGTGCGATGACCGCTCAGGAACGCCTGTCGCTACGTCGCGGACAGCCTTCCGGCCCGTTGCGGGTGGATGCATCCACCCCATTCGCCCTGCATGTGTTGGCTCCGCTGGTCGACGGATATCGGCGGCAATATCCGCTGGTGGAGCTCACGCTTTGCAGCAACGAGGGCTATGTGGACCTGATCGAACGGCGGATCGATGTCGCCATTCGCAGCGGCAAGCTCAAAGATTCCTCGCTGCACAGCCGACTGCTGTGCCGCTACGCGCTGCGCATCGTGGCCAGCCCGGGTTACCTCCAGACACATGGGTTGCCTCAATCGGTGGAAGATCTCGGCCAGCATCGCCTGCTGGGTTTCAGCGAGCCGGAAAGCCTGAACTTGTGGCCGGTCCGGCAAGGCAACGGCACCCCGCTGCACATTCACCCTGACCTGGCTTCCGATAGCGGCGAAGTGCTGCGTCAATTGGCACTCAACGGCCAGGGGCTGGCCTGCCTGGGCGATTTTCATACGCACCGGGATCGCGCGTGTGGCGATCTGGTGGAAGTCCTCGCGCACGAGAACACCGGCACGACCCCGCCCTTGCATGCGGTGTACTACCGCAACACGGCCGAGTCGGCGCGTATTTCCTCATTCGTCGATTACCTGGTTTCAGCCCTGGCCGGGGAGCGCTGGGCGGTTCGGGGCCCTTGACCCTGGCATCCGGCGATGTATTCCCGCGAATCTCGTCATATTGAAGAGATTATGACGAGATACCAGGAAATCTCGTCAAACTGGCGACGCTTTGACGGGATTTCGAAATATCTCGTCAAAATGACGAGATATTAAGTAGAATCTCGTCAAAGTGACGAGATCAGACAGTATCCCGTCAATCAAGACAAGGCCACCCCGCGAGGATGCCTCATGACCCCCACGGACACTGTGCTGCGCGCAATAAGAGATCTTGCAGTAGCCGGCAATCAAGATGTTTCCGCGCAGGAAGTCGCCCTGGAAGCGGGTATTTCCGATTCAACGGCACTGCGCCGGCTCAAGCGCCTGGTGGCCGACGGCAAAGTCCTGGTGGAAGGCAAGGCACGCAATACACGCTACTCACTACCGGCTTTACAGCCAGCCGAACGGGTCGCCGCGACGAGCTCACCCGGGCAACCGACCGCTCCTGGCGGTATTAGCTGGTCGCGCTCCGGGCAAGCCCTGCTGCAAAAGCTCGCCATGCCGATGGCGGCGCGTGAACCGGTATCGTATCGGCGTGAGTTGCTCGACAACTACATCCCTGGTGAGAGCTCGTTGTTGCAGCAAAACTTGGCCGCCGACCTATTGGAAGAGGGCCGCCTGCCCGAGCAGCAGCCTGCCGGTACTTACGCGCGCAAGGTGATAGAGCAACTCCTGGTCGAGTTGTCCTGGTCCTCTTCTCGCCTGGAAGGCAACACGTACTCGTTGCTCGATACTGAACGACTCTTCCAGCAGGGCGCCGACGGCACCGATCAGGACGCCGTGATGCTGCTGAACCACAAGCGTGCCATCGAATTCCTGGTCGATGATGGCCCACTACGCGGGCTGACCCCTTCGACGGTACGCAACATCCATGCGCTGCTGATGGACGGTCTCGTTGCTGAGGAACAGCTGGGAAGAATCCGCACGACGCCCGTCTACATCACGGGTACGACGTTCATACCCTTGCAGACGCCACAGGTGCTCAACGAACTTTTCGACCTGATCGTCGGCAAGGCGCGCCTGATCACCAATCCCGTCGAGGCAGCTTATTTCCTGTGGGTGCACATCGCTTATCTACAGCCCTTTATTGACGGGAACAAACGCACGAGCCGGATCTGCGCGAACATTCCCCTGACCCTCTACAACTGCTCACCGCTGGCATTCATGGATGTCGATCGCAGCGACTATGCCCAGGCGATGATGGGCATCTACGAGTTCAACGACTTCAGCGCTGCAACGGACTTGTTCGCATGGACGTACCGCCGCTCCATCAAGCGCTATAAGGCAGTGATCCAGTCCGTGGGACTGCACGATCAACTGGCGGTACGATTTCGCGCGGCACTGACATCGGCGATCGGCAAGATCGTGGGCGAGGGCGCCACGCTGGACGCGGCCATCGAAGCACAACGCCTGGGAGCCAATGACATCGCCCCCTTCCAAGCACTTCTCAATGAGCGCCTGGACGCGATGCAGCCCTATAACAGCGCCAGATATCGCATCTCCGAAGAACAGACACACCGCTGGATCGACGCAGGACGTCCTCGCTAGTTCGAGCACATCGGACAACCGTGCGCGGGCTTCGCAAGACGCTGGTTTGATCGGATCGGTATGAAATGTGAGACCTCGGCAAGACTCATCCTGATCGAGAGGCGCTCACATCGCCATGCCAACAGGCCGTAGTCAGGGCTGGCGCCCGGCCGGTCATGGAAGCCCCGGTGTCTTGATAGTAAGTAAATATTTACTTACTATCGATTCCAAGGAGATCCCATGAACAAACGAGCTGGAAAACTGCCTGCCGCCGACCGCAAGGACGCCATCCTGGCGGCGGCCATCCCTGTCTTCGCGCGCCTGGGGCGAAGCGCCACGACCAAGGAAATCGCCAAGGCAGCAGGCGTGTCCGAAGCCCTCCTGTACAAGCACTTCCCCGGCAAGGAGGCGCTTTATGCCGAGCTGGAAAGCCATTGCGTCGAAGCCAATGCCATCGGCGGCCGCCTGCTCGAAGGTGCCACGCCATCCACCGCGACGCTGGTGACCGGCGTCGCGGTGCTGGTGCAGGCGGTGTTCCCAGGCGTGGGAGCCCAGCAATCCCACGAGAACACCAAGCGCCTGGTGACCCTGAGCCTGCTCAACGATGGCCGCTTCGCGAAGGCCTTTCTGGACCGGCACGTCAAACCCTGGATCGGCGTCTTCGATTTATCCCTGCGCGCCGCCGCCGCGGCCGGCGACATGCACGAGGGCGTGCCCGTGGGGGCGCCTGAAATATGGTTCGTCCACCACCTCGCCAACACACTTCACCTGATCAGCCTGCCCGGCGCGGGCGTGGTCGATTACGGCGTATCCCAGGACGAACTCGTCAGGATCACGGTCCGGTTCCTGCTCAGGGGGCTGGGCCTGAAACACGAAGCCATCGAGCGCCATTACGACCCCGACGCCATCGAGGCCATCTTCACCTCCACATCAGGCCCTGCTCATGCGACCCATTGAAAAAATAGCCGTCATCGGCGCCACCGGACGCCTGGGTGCGCCGGTGGTCGCGGCATTGGCCAAGACATTCCAGGTGCGCGCGCTGGTTCGGTCACCGGACAAGGCCAGAACCATGCTGCCGCCCGATGTCGAGATCGTGCAGGCTGACCTGCGCGACATCGCGAGCCTTCGTGCAGGCCTCGAAGGCATGGATGCGATCTACCTCAACCTCGCCACCGAAACGGCGGACCTGGACCTGCCCTTCTATGAGGAGCGCGAAGGCGTGCGAAACTTGATCGCCGCCACGCAAGGTCTGGACATCCAGTACATCGCCAAGATCGGAGCGCTCGGCGCCTACCCTCCGGCCGTCAAGGCCATCAGGCAGAACATGGTGCCCAACATCATTCGCATGCAAGGGCACGAGATCATCGCCGCTTCCGGCATCGCGCACACGTTCTTCGCGCCGACGCATTTTATGGAACTGCTGCCGAATATGATCAACAAGCACGCACTGCAATGGATCGGCAACACGCGTGTGAAGGTCTACTGGATCAGCGTCGCCGACTACGCGCGACAGGTGGTCAAGGCATTCCAGAATCCCCAGGCGATGCCGGTGCATTGCCCGGTGCAGGGCCCCGAGGCCATTGCGGTGAAACAGGCGATGCAACGATTCGTGCAGCACTACGATCCCACGCTGAAAATTCGCGCGGCCCCGCTATGGATCATCAAGGCAATAGGCCTGTTCAATCCTCATATGAAATTCGTCGCTCATCTGTTTGCCTATTTCGGCAACCATGAAGACCCCTTCTATGCCGAACAAACCTGGCGAGACCTGGGCACGCCGACCACGACCATCGACATATTTGCGCGAGGGCTTCGCGAACAACCAGCGGGCAGATAGAGTTCTCTTCCACGAAAAGTCCAGGGTTCGACCTCATAAGGTCGAACCCTGGATTATCCTGATTCCATTTCAGGATCGTGCCAAAGCCATCATCCCCGATGACGCTGCGATCGGACCTTGAAGCCAGGAACCCGTCATTCACCGGAACGGTGGAGCGGTTTACGGCCTGAGCAACCTCTTTAAACAGGCATGCCACCACGCCAGCGGACCTTGGCCGGTTGGATCCATGTTGTGCATGTGCTGCGCCGCCACCTGGAAGGCATCTGGCAGAAGATGTTCACCCGGAACTTGCGTGCCATGGAGTGCGATGGCATGTTGCTGCGCCAATGGCACGATGAGCACCCGGTTCGCGTGGAGTACGAACTGATCGAGCTTGGAGGTTCGTTGCTGCCTATCGTACTTGTCCTGAAGACCTCAGCCCGGACACGATTGCATCAACCTTCGCTGCCTCACTCACCGTGGCCTGTATGCATAGGAATTGGAAAAGGGAAGCCAGGCCCTGAACGTGCGTGCGGAAAGCCGGCTGATATCCAACAACCTGGAGCACATCCTGACCGCTTCATTGGCCGGGTTCGGTCTTGCCTACCTGCCCGAAGACGTGGTCCGACCGCATATCGAAATCGGCTGCTTGCGCCAGGTACTGGATGAATGGTGCCCGATGTTTCCGGGCTATCACCTGTATTACCCCAGCCGGCGACAGCCCTCGCCTGTGTTTGCCTTGCTGGTCGAAGCGTTTCGATATCACTCGGACGACTTGCGGTAGGATCGCTGGATATCATCCGGATAGGGGACGGAGTCGATGGCGTTGATTCAGTGCAAGGATTGCGGAGCCGATGTGTCCGATGTGGCACCGGCATGTCCAAAATGCGGTCGCCCCATCAACGCGGGGGCAATGCATTCTGGAGCCCACAAGAGCCGGCCAAGCGAGCGCAAGAACCGTTCGGCCATGACCACGCTGTTGTCGATCGTCGCGGTGCTGGTGGGCATTGCCTGCCTGGTCATCTTCGTACCCGCTTTTCAGATCGGGCAACATGTCCAGGCCAATTGTGAAGTAGCAGGCAGCCTGAGCAATAGTGCTGAAGGCAAATGCACCTTCACCAATACCGGATGGACACCCGGTTCCATGTGTGTGGTGGCCAAACTGGTCAATGGGTCCGGTGGAGAAGCCAGGAGCGGCCCGGTCTGCTCTGGGCGCGTATGGCCGAATGACTCCAGCGAACGCAATGTCTCCATCCTGATCGATCGGGTCTGCGGCTTCGCCGGATTGGCATGGCAGCACACATGCCGGCTTGAGATCGAGTCGCTGCGTGACACCGACAGTGACCGAGGCAGCGCCAACGAATCGGGTGTACCCGGTGTGGCGCAGGCCAGCCATGGCAAGTCAACGCAGGGCCACGCTTCGCCCGGGGCATCGGCAGGAATGCAGGCCGCGTCGGGCGCTTATCTCACTGACATGTGCAAAAAATCGCGCGAATTCAAAAATAAGTTCGCGCTCATCGGCGCTTCGAAGACGAAGCCCGACTGGATGACAAGCTGCGACGATGGTGTGCAATCGCTTTCACAACCGATCACGTTGGCTGGGCGAGCCTTTGTCATGTTCACGGCGTGCAAGCCCCACGACTGCGGCTCACAACAGATTATCGTGCTCTACGACGGGCAGGCCCTGTATGGCGCAGCCGTCACGACCGACGACCAGGGCAATCCCCGCCAGGACTGGATCACGCCCGTCGATCCTCAGATAAGGCCGCTACTATCGCAACTAGCCTCGCAGTGATATCAGGTCGCAATCCCTAAGAAACAAAGAGGCGGGAACACTTTTGACGTATGCCCATCCATCTGTGGGACATGGAAAAGCGTCCCGCTTCTTTTCTTGAGAAAAGCAAAAAGGTTTGCCATCCCACTCCACGATACCGACCCAGTCCGCCTGGCCTCCCCGTCGAAGTCGTCACTCACCGCCAGCAGGCGAGGCGTTGCCATGCCGAACATCGAGGTCATGAATGCCTTGGGGTGCTTCCAGGCAGAGCCGACGGGCGGCACGGGTGGCGCTGGAACATGGAAAGCCTGATAACCCACCTGCGCCTGACAGGCAAAGGGCAGCAGAAGAGAAAAAGCAACGCTATGCCATGATCTGTCCATGATTTCCCCTGTCATGAATAAAGTATCGCAGCTTCCTGGTGGTAAGCTCAGGCGCGAAGTAGGGCATTTTGCCGGCGATGATGGATAGGATCGCCAAGCTCGGCTGCCTGGCGTATCACTAGCGTGCTTGCTGGCGCAGCCTCACGTGAACGTGACACTCAGGCATCGACACAACTGAAACCATGAAAAAGCGGGCTTCCCAGTTACACCTGAAGGCTGGCTAGAAGAGCTCTCCTTGCGGCGACTGAGGTCGCGGCGCCACGAACTGCGACGTATCCAGCTCTTCGGTCCACGCGCGATGCAGGCCGGCCTTTCGCGATGCCACCTCCACACGCTTGCCGATGATGTCGGCAAAGATGCCCTGCCCACGCATGCGCGTAGCAAAGTTGCTGTCGTACTCCTTGCCGCCGTTCATCTGCTGGATCAGGCTCATGATGTGCGCGGCGCGATCGGGGTAATGCTGGTCGAGCCATTCACGGAACAACTGCTTCAATTCATGCGGCAGGCGAATGCAGGTATAGCCGATGGCGTTGGCGCCGTTGGCCGCGGCCCGCGCGATGATCTCTTCCAGGTCGCGCTCGTTCAGTGCGGGAATGATCGGGGCGACCAGCACCCCCACCGGCACGCCGGCATCGTGCAGGTTCTTTACCACCTGCAACCGGCGATGCGGCGCCGAGGCACGGGGTTCAAGGCGGGAAGCCAGCCGGTTATCCAACGAATTGATGGAAACGAACACCTGCACGAGTCGCCGCCTGGCCAAGTGCGCGAGGATATCCAGGTCGCGCTCGATCAGGGCATTCTTGGTGACGATGGTGCACGGATGATTGCACTCGTTGAGCAGCGTCAGCGCCGCGCGCGTCAACTTCCAGTGCTTTTCGATCGGCTGGTAGACATCGGTATTGCTACCGATATTGATCGGCGAACAGCGATAGCTGGGCCTGGCCAGTTCACCGCGCAATACATCGACCAGGTTGACCTTGGCCGATAATCTGGTTTCGAAATCCAGCCCGGGAGACAGGTTGAGATAGGCATGAGAAGGTCGGGCATAGCAATAGACGCAACCGTGCTCGCAACCGCGAAACGGATTGATGGCCTGGCTGAAGCCGACATCCGGGGAATCATTGCGGCTGATGACCGAACGCGCCGTCTCTTCGCGAACCTCGGTCCTTGGCCGGCTGGTCTCCTCTTCTTGGTACCAGCCATCGTCCTCGGCGATTGCCCGCGTCGATTCGAAGCGGCCCTCCGGATTACTGAGAGCGCCGCGTCCCTTGATGGCCACAGGTTCGTTCGAGCGAGGCATCAGGTCATGTTAGCCGGGCGCCGTCTCAGCCAACGCGACTCGCTCATGGACGAACCGGGTATCGCGCGACACCCGATCTTGATACCCGGCTTGGCCGGTCAACGATGCTTTATCGAGCATCGCTGGCACGACTGGCAAGGAGCAATTATTCGCCTTCCACCCACCACGGCTGCGGTTTCAACGTTCCGCTGACACCGAACAGCTCCTTGTAGCGCGATGGCTGGCTGCGCAGGTATTGCTTGGGCGCACGCACATGCGCGCCGAGCGCGGCAGCGGCATGCCAGGGCCAGCGTGGGTCGTACAATGCAGCGCGCGCAATGGCGATCAGATCCGCATCGCCGGTGGCGACGATCGCCTCGGCCTGCTCGGGCTCGGTGATGAGGCCCACAGCAACCACCGGGATCTTCACGGCCGCACGCACCGCGCGGGCCAGTGGCACCTGATAGCTTGGGCTCACCGGAATCTGCTGTGCCGGATGCAGACCGCCGCTGGATACATGCACCGCGTCGCAACCGTGTGCTTCCAGTGCCTTGGCAAAGACGACGATCTGTTCGACATCCAGGCCACCGTCCACCCAGTCGGTGGCCGACACACGCACCGTCACTGGCTTGTCGGCAGGAAACGCCTCGCGCACCGCATCGAAGACCTCCAGCGGAAAACGCATGCGGTTCTCCAGGGAACCGCCGTATTCGTCATCGCGGCGATTGGAAAGCGGCGACAGGAATTCGTGCAACAGATAACCGTGCGCGGCGTGAAGCTGCACCACGTCGATGCCCAGGCGCGCTGCACGTTTGGCCGCTGCTACGAAATCGTCGCGCACACGTGCAAGCCCGGATTGATCCAGCGCGACCGGCGTCTGGTAGCCCTCGGCAAACGGGATGGCCGACGGGCCTTCGATCTGCCATCCATGCGGATCGTCCGCTGCCAGCGGGCCACCGCCAGACCACGGCACTTCGGTCGAGGCCTTGCGGCCGGCATGGGCCAGCTGGATGGCGATTGACATGTTCGACCAGCGACGAACGGTATCGAGTACGCGGCGCATCGCCGCCTCGGTGGCGTCGTCGTACAAACCCACATCACCGTATGTAATGCGAGCCTGGGGCGACACCGCGGTGGCCTCGATAGTGAGCAACGATGCCCCAGACAGAGCAAGCTGGCCCAGGTGGATCTGGTGCCAATCGGTCATGCAGCCATCCACCGCCGAATACTGGCACATCGGCGCGATCACGATGCGATTGGCCAGTTCGAGGTTGCGTACGCGAAACGGCTGAAAGAGTGCCGGTCTGGCCATGGGTATCTCCTCAAGGGTCATTGCCTGGGTCGCACCCAAGCTGCGGCCAGTCTGCGCGAAAGCAAGTGATTGGGCCGGCATGCTTGGCGACGCCAGGCACAGGATGTGAAGGTCTTCATTCGCGCCTGAGGCCGGGGGCGACAGTGCTCCCGGTCCGCCGCCCCGATCCAGGGCTGTTTGGAATTATCCTTGAGGCCGTCGCAAGAGGCAGCCCGGACCATGCTTGACGTTCATGCCATCGCCGTCGTCTTCTCCGTCTACGCCATCGGCGTGATCAGCCCTGGCCCGAACTTCGTCGCCGTGGCGCACAAGGCCGCGTCCACCAACACGCGTGACGCGTTGGCGATGGTGGCAGGTATCGTGCTGGTGAACCTGTTCTGGGCGTCGTGTTCGATCCTCGGGGTCGGCATCGTGTTCGCGACGTTTCCGTGGATCGCCCTGATCGTAAAGGTAACCGGCGCCGGTTACCTGATCTGGTTCGGCGCTCGCCTGATCGCCAAGGCCGGGGCTGCACCGATCAAACGCGTGAGGGAAGGCGGCCCTACCGCCTGGCAATCGTTTCGCGCCGGCTTGGCAACCAATATCGCCAATCCCAAGTCGATGGCCTTCTATGCGGCCGTGTTTGCCGCTGCCGCACCCAGGCACGTAAACGCACCGACCTTCATCGGCATGGTGGCCATGGTCGCCCTTGTCGCCACGCTTTGGTATGGGCTGGTCGCCGTGCTATTCGCCACGCCGAGCGTGGCGGCGCGCTACCAGCGCGGCAAGGCCTGGATGGACCGCCTCTGCGGTGCTTTCATCGTGGCCCTGGGGATTCGGCAACTGGTGCGCTGAAATCAGGGCAAACGCCTGAACGCACCGGCCTGGTACGTGGGGCCCTGATCCTGAGGTCCACACATGCGCCCACCATGGAACGGCGCACGCAGTTCCTGGTTGTCCAATTGCAACGTGACGTAGGCAGGCGTGATGCATGCGCTGTGGTCATACACATCGCCGGACACCCATTGCACCTCACTGCTCACCGAACCATGCGCCAGCACCGTCAACGGCAGCATGACCGGGCCAGGATGCATGCCCGGTATGGCGCGTGAGGTGATTTTCAGCGTGCGATGCCGGGCATCCTCGAACACCAGGCGCGGCATCGCAGGCAACGAGCAGGCTGTACGGGAGTGATTGTCGAGTTTCAGCACGGTGCCGGCATGTGACATGCCGTTCATGCCTTCGCCATCGCTCGTCGAAAGCGTGACCTGGCGCGCGCCGCACACGGGTGTGCCCTGGGCATGGGCCATCGATGTGAAACCCAACAGGACTCCACCCATCAAGATCAGCGGCATGTGAAGCTTCTTGGCAAACGTCATGATGACCTCGATCATTCGCTTCTACAGATGAAACGCATCGCGGCGGCTTATCGTTTACCAGCTCCCGCAGATAACATCGTCATCAGGCAACGCCAATCAGGCTCAAGCGGCTGGATTAGCCAGGAACGCATGCGGACGCTGCTGCAATGCTCGCCATCCTGTGCGCGCCAGCGGCACGGTAGCAAGCAGCACCATCGACCAGATGGCGCCCACGACCATCGCGATCGTGTCGACGACCGTGTGCGCATGCCCTGCGATCATCGTCATGGGAAGTACGCAGTTGAAGTTGATCAACACAAAGATCACGATGCAGCCAGTATTAAGGAGCCACGTCGGCAACGGCCGTCCGCCGAAGATACGCAATATCATCATCGGGACAAGCGCGATGCAGGCAAGCTGGGACAGCACGATCGCGGTCAATACCGCCGGATCGGTGCCGCGATACAACACGACGGCGAGGATCAGCGCGGTCATCGCCAGCTGCACCCCCACCGGCAAGCGCAATGCCGTGCGCAGCAACCTGCGCTTGGTTTCTTCCGGCCCGCCAAATCCCGGCATCAACGCCATCAGCGGCAGCTCGGCGTTCACACGGCGCCAACGTAACGCCAGACGCGTCGTACAGACGACAGTGACCAGAGCGGTGCCATAGGCAGCGACCGATACCAGTCCAGGCATCCACAGGATCGACAGCAGGGCCGAGAAATTCTCGCCCGCCTTGAGCTTGCTCGACACGCCGATGACAAGAAACACCAGCAGCAGCATGCCTACCTGGGATATCGACACCAGGTATCCGCGCAAGGTGCGTGGTGCATACCAGCCACCCAGCATGATGCGCAGCGACCGTTGCGGGGCAGACGGACCGGTACCGCGGATATCGGCCGCAGCCTGCTGCCATTGCGGGCGCTGGCGGATCGCGGTGCTGCTATCGGCGTTGCCGAACCAGTCCGCGCCACCGCGCGTATCCAGGCGACGGAGGTAAAGTACCATCGGGCGGCTTCGACGCTCATTGAATTCGTCGCAGTCCCTGACGATGACGTGCCAGCGCCACAACGCCCAGGCCAACCCGACCCATGCGGCGGGTGCGGCCCAGCGTATGAAATCGGGCGAATCCACGCCGGGCAACAGCACATACTTCGAACCGATCAGCGTCATCGGCATCAGCGCGAGCAGTGTCGCCACGTACGACGGCGACCACGCGAAAACCAGGCCGCCCACAATGCACAGGAAGAACAGCAGGGCGTAAGGCAGCAGCGGCGCACCCATCGCCGCGAAAATCGCCGCCGGTACCAGCGAAAACAGGGCGGTATAAATGATCAAGCTCAGGGCGGCGGCACGCACCATGCCCGGCAGGCGCATGCGATGCGCATCAGCGGCCAGCACAAGGGTCTGCGCCAGCAGGAAGCCCCACAGATAGGCGGTACCAAAGCCCAGCGAAGCGGCTGCGTCGGACAGCTGGTCGTGAGTATGCTTGGTAAAAAAGCCGATCAGGAAGGCTGCAATGGCGCTGGCGCCGTAGAGCAGGCCCATCACCCAGCGAGCCGGCGCGCGCGTCGCGCGCCATGGCAACATCAACACGGTAGCGATGTTCATTCGGCGATCTCCACGAAGAGATCCTCCAGGCCCAGCGGATCGATACGCGCGCCTTGCAGGCGCGAGGCCTCCGGCCACTGGCCACGGCCATCGCGCTCGACCACGAGGCTCACGCTGCCATCGGCATGCTTGCGATGACTCAGTGCCGTCTCCGGCGCGGCGGCGGCCAGGCGCCCCGGCAGCCACAGGCGCATGAAGCGCTCCTTGGTCTCATCCACTGGGCAGTGCAGGATCATCCGTCCATCGTGCAAGAAGGCGATATCGGAAGCGACGCGTTCCAGGTCCGACACGATATGCGTGGAAAACAGCACCGTCGTGCCCGATTCACCGGCACGCAGCGCCACTTCGCGCAGCAACTCGCGTCGTGCGACCGGGTCCAGTGCCGCAGCTGGTTCGTCGAGCACCAGCAGGTCCGGTTGGGAGGCGAGCGCGCGAATCAACTCCACGCGCTGACGTTCACCGGGCGACAGCTTGGCCAGCAACCGCTTGGCGGGAATCTGCCAACGCTTGACCAGATCGTCGGCGAAGCGTGCGTCCCAGCGCGGGTAGAAGCGACCTACGTAATCGAGCATCTGAGTGGCGGTCAACCACGACAGTGCCTCGGGCTGCTGGGCAACATACGAAAGGCGTGCCTTGACGCGGTCGGGCATCCGCAGCGCTGGCTCGCCGAATACGAATGCCTTGCCCTCCGTGGGCTCCAACAGGCCGACCATGGCGCGGATCAGCGTAGATTTGCCTGCACCATTGCGGCCGATCAGGCCAAGCACGCTGCCCGGCTCCAACGCCAGGTCCACGCCGGACAACACATGCGCGCCCTCATAGGCATGGTGCAGGCCCTTGGCCGACAGCGGCGCAGCCGCCGGTTCGTCACGAAGCATTGCGTTCATCAGTTCCCCTCCAGCAGTTTTTCCAACCGTTGCAACACCGGCCCGGCTGGCAGTTCCAGTTCGTTGGCCTGGCGGGCCAAGGCTTGCAGCTGCGGTTCGAGCAGCTCCAGGCGTTGCGCCTGTGTCTGGGTCGACCGGTGCGCCTGTGCCACCGCCATCCCCTTGCCACGCAACCGTTCGAGCAACCCCTCACTCTCGGCCATGCCGTAGGCGCGCGACACCGTCATCGGGTTGATCGCGTGAAATCCAGCCACGTCGCGTACCGATGGCAGCAGCTCGCCCGGCACCAACTGGCCGCTGGCAATCAGCCGCCGCAGCTGCTCGACGATCTGCCGATAAATCGGCTCCGGCGAGGCGGGTTGTATGATCAGCAATGAGGCATCCATGTGTATTAATACAACAATACACTTGGGTCGCGGTCAAGTAGGACGTATGGCAGGGGGCACACATAAACCTCTTTATCCAGGTAACCCGCTCCCTGTAAGTCATGTAAACATGACATTTTCTCTAGATGTCGTATGTTCATGACACGGAAATGCTTAGCCATCCCGACCCTCTGCTCGAGCTCGGCGCCCGCTAGCGCACCGAGCGGGAGCGATTGGGTCTTACCCAGGCGGCCATGGCCGCGTTGGCAGGCATGACCCGTCAGAAACTGATTAAGGTCGAGCAAGGGCGGCCCAGCGTCGCCATGGGTACCTACGCCGCCCTGATGCGAGCACTGAATCTCGCTCCTACGGTCATGGAGCCCGTGGTGGCAATCGATCATTACGCACAGCTCAAACGGCTGGCGTGGAACCGGCCTGGAAAGCGGACGATCCCGGAGAAGGAGGCCCTGGCTCTCTATGAACGTCATGGGTCGCTAGTGGATCAGAGCGCGATGGATAACCAGGAACGCGCGCTCCTGGATGACCTGGTCAAGCGCTATGGCAACGGAGTTCTCCATGTTTGAACGCGCTCATCATCAACGCATCGCACATGTTCTGCAGGCACTCGATGGAGAGCTGTTGCGACGCTCGAAATGCTACTTCGCAGGCGGCACAGCCATCGCGCTGCAATGCGGGGAGTATCGCGAATCGGTCGACGTCGACTTCCTCTGCGCCGATCCAGGTGGATACCGTCTCGTGCGCGAAGCCATCGCTTTGCCCACACTCGGTGCGCTGGATCGCGCCAACTGACATAGATAACAGCGCTCAATCATGGGAGCAAGCCCGATCGCCATAGATGACCACCGCGCCTTTCCTCGCGGTGGTCATCTGCCCGGCTCAGGCAGCTGCCGATAGCTTGCTGCGCATCGCCTGCGCGGCCTGGACCAGGGACATCAGGGCGGCGCGTGTTTCGGGCCATCCGCGTGTCTTCAGGCCGCAGTCGGGATTGACCCATAGCTGCTCGGCCGACAGCACCGATTGCGCCTTCTCCAGCAACGCGATCATTTCCTCGGTGTCCGGCACACGCGGGGAATGAATGTCATAGACACCCGGACCGATCTGGTTGGGGTAGCGGAATTTCACGAAGGCATCGAGCAGTTCCATGCGCGAGCGCGAGGTTTCGATGGAGATGACATCGGCATCCATCGCGGCGACGGCATCGATGATGTCGTTGAATTCCGAATAGCACATGTGGGTGTGGATCTGCGTGGTATCTGCAACGCCCGATGCGGTGATGCGGAAGCATCGCACCGCCCAATCCAGGTAGGCATGCCAGTCGGTACGACGCAGTGGCAGGCCTTCGCGCAGCGCCGGTTCATCGATCTGGATGACGCCGATGCCGGCTGTTTCCAGATCCAGCACTTCGTCGCGCAAGGCGAGCGCGATCTGCAAACAGGTATCTGACCGGGGTTGGTCGTCACGCACGAACGACCACTGCAACACCGTGACCGGCCCGGTCAGCATGCCCTTCATGGGACGCTGCGTCAGCGACTGGGCATAGCGCGACCAGCGCACGGTCATCGGTGCCGGACGCTGCACGTCACCATAGATGATCGGCGGCTTGACGCAACGCGAGCCGTAACTCTGCACCCAGCCGTTCCTGGTGAATGCGAAGCCATCGAGCTGTTCGCCGAAGTATTCCACCATGTCGTTGCGCTCGAACTCGCCATGCACGAGCACGTCCAGGCCGATCTCTTCCTGGAAACGAATGCATTTGCCGGTTTCCGCTTCCAGGAAGGCTTCGTAGTCGGCTTCGGCTAACTTGCCGGATTTGTATCTGGCGCGTGCGTCGCGTACTTCGTGGGTTTGCGGGAACGAGCCGATCGTGGTGGTTGGATAAGGGGGGAGTGCCAGCTTCTGCTGCTGCAACGAGCGCCGCCGCTCATGCGGCGAGGCGCGTCGCGCGGCGGCCGGATCCAAGCCACGGATGCGCCTCGCCACCGCCGCGCGATGCACGCTGGTCGAATGGCGGCGGCTGGCCTGGCGTTCGCGCGCCTCTTGCAGCGCGTGCTGTGCCGAAGGTTTTTCCGCGAGCGCATCAGCCAGCGTACGCAGCTCGCCGATTTTTTCCCTGGCAAAGGCGAGCCATGCGTGCAGTTCATCGGGAAGTGCCTTTTCGGTCGATGCATCGAACGGTACATGCAACAACGAGCAGGATGGTGCGATCTGCAAGCGCGCATCACCCATGCGTTGCTGCGCGTGCTTTGCCAGGGACAGTGCCCGATCCAGGTCGGTTCGCCAGATGTTGCGGCCATCGACCAGACCCAGCGACAGCACGAACGAGGACGGCAGGACGTCGAGCACGGCGTCAAGTTGTTCGGGCGCGCGCACCAGGTCGATGTGCAGGCCGGCGATAGGCAGTTTCTTCACCAGCGCGAGATTCTCGCCTAATGCGCCGAAGTACGTGGCCAGCAACAAGCGTGGACCATCGACGTCGGCGAACGCGGCATAAGCTTGCTGGTACGCGGCGAGGTCGGCGGCGTCCTGGTCCAGCACCAGGCAGGGCTCGTCGACCTGCACCCATTCAGCACCGGCTTCATCCAGTTGCTGCAACAGGCTCACATACGCCGGGATCAACGCTTCGAGCAGGGCAAGGCGATCGCTTCCGTCGACGGTTTTCGATAGCAGCAAGAAGCTCACCGGGCCCAGGATGACCGGACGCGCGTTGAAGCCCAACGCCCTGGCTTCGAGAAATTCGGCAACAGGTTTGTCGCCACGCAGCCGGAAACGTTGGTCCTTTGTCAGCTCCGGCACCAGGTAGTGATAGTTGGTGTCGAACCATTTGGTCATTTCCAGGGCGTGCAGGTCATGACCGTCGCCCTGCGCGCCACGCGCCAGCGCGAAGTAGCCAGCCAGCGGATCGGCGTCGGCCAGGGCGCGGTAGCGTTCGGGAATCGCGTCGAACAGAAATGCCGTGTCCAGCACCTGGTCGTAGAGCGAGAAGTCGTTGCACGGCACCACGTCGGCACCTGCATCGCGTTGCAGTTGCCAGTGCCGGTGCCGAAGCCGTGCGGCGGTGTCCAGCAGCGCCTGAGACGACGCGTCGCCGCGCCAGAAGGCCTCCAGGGCCTGCTTGAGTTCGCGCTTCGCACCGATGCGGGGGAAGCCGAGATTGGTCAATGTAGCCATGTGCAGTGTGTCCTCGATTCATGACGAATGAGGAACGAAGGAATCGTGCGCGACCACGCCACGACCGGATCGCGACGCAAGGCACACGAGCGACCTTCGCCCCCTCGGGCGAACCGGATTCCACGAAAGGCAGGCACGCGCGCCATGGACACGCCGCAGGCGGTACCCATAGCTCCGGCCAACCTCCCCGCGGAGGTTCCAGGTCAAGCAGGGAATGAACTCCCTGGCCGGGGCAGGTCTTCGGGCTCGTGGACATGAGGCATGGGACGCCTCGCCTAATGTTCGCCGCTTCCCAGCCCCGGGAAGGGGCCAGTGCTCATGGCGAAGGTCGTTTCCACACACCGCTGCGGGGCAGCGCCGGAATTGGCCTGGATGGGCCGCACCGGCTTCCCTTTTAATTTCATCTCTTCATGCAGATGAAAAGATAAAAACCGTCGACGCGGGAAAATTACGCGCGACCGAGGCCGCCGTCAAGCGGATTGACGAAGGAGGTTGGAGATAGCCGGGATGAGAGTAACCGCCAGCAGCCGGCTGCCTTCCCTGGCGGCGGCTGGGTCGATTCAGCGAATCGTGGGGGTGTAGCGCAGCGTGAGATACCAGGTGCGGCCGAGCTGGTTGTAGTAGTAGGCCGTCTCGTAGTTGTGGTCGAACACGTTCGCCACCCGCGCTTCCACGCGCCAGTCGGGGGCAAAGGTGTAGCTGGCACGCAGGTCGGTGGTGGCATAGCCACCCATCCGGTTGACGTTACCGGCCTGGTCGTAGCGCTTGCCGGAGGCGAAGAAGGTGCCACCCACGGCGAAGTTGCCGAAGCTGCGGTCCACGTCGACGCGACCGGTTTGCTTGGCGCGACGGGGAAGCTGACTGCCGTCGTTGGGACCGCCGTCATCGTTCTTCGGTTGCATCAGGGTCAACGAGGTCTGCACGCGCCAATCATCCATGTTGAAGCCGAGCTGGCCTTCGATGCCACGGATCTGTGCGCGACTGATGTTCTGCGGAATGAAATTGCTATCGAGCGTGATCAGGTCGTTGATGCGGGTCTGGTATGCATTGACGCCCCAGTTCCAGCCTTCCAGTTGCTGGCTCAGGCCGATTTCGGCACTGCGCGAGGTTTCCGGCTTCAAGTCGGGGTTGGCGGTGGGAAAGCCACCGAACGCCGGGAAGAACAGGTCATCGAAGGTGGGCGCATGGAAGGCGGTGCCGTAGCTGGCCGACAGCAGCAGACCCTGGTCGAAGTGATAGCCCCACGCGACCGCACCGGTGTTGTGGTTGCCGTACTGGTTGCTGTGATCGTGGCGACCGGACAATTGCAGCTCGTTCTGGCCAAACGTGCCCTGGTACTGCCCGAACACACCGGTGTTGTGACGCTGCGTCTGCTGGAAGGCGGTATCGCTGTCGATGTGCTCCTGCTGGTAATCCACGCCCGCGGTCAGCAACTGGCCGGGTGCAAGCGTGAAATCGTTCTGCCAGGAAGCCTGGTTACGACGCGAATCGAAGAAACCGGTGGGCGTACGCGGGTAGTAATCGCCGAAATACGTGCCCTGGTAGGAAGTGCTGTTGTTATCGCGACTCTGGCCCGCATTGAGCGTGACCTTCCAGATATCCACCGGCGTAAAGCTCAGGCGGGCACCCACCAGGCGCTGCTCTTCGATGCCGTCATTGCCGGCGAACGGCGAACCGCCGTATTCGGCATTGCTCTTGCTGCGCAGCCAGTTGAACGCGAGCTCGGTACCGTTATCCCAGCGATAACCGAGGTTGGCCAGGCCATTCCAGTTTCGATAGGCATCATTGCGCGGATCGTCGACGAAGCAAGCCACGCCACGCTCGGCGGCACCATCACGGCACGAACGGATGCCGCTGGTGTATTGACCACCGAGGCTGGCGTTGTACCAGAAGTGCGAATCGCCGCCGGAGATACCGGCCTGTCCGTTGATGTAGCCATGACTACCGCCCGTGACGCTGACCGAGGGCGCAATGCCTCCATCGGGTTGGCCATGGCGCGTGAATATCTGGATCACGCCACCGATTGCATCCGAGCCATAGAGGCTGGCGCGCGGACCGCGCACGATTTCGATGCGATCGATCGCCTCGACCGGAATCTGCTCCAGTGCAGGCAACCCGACGCTCACCGAACCGATGCGAATACCATCGATCAATACCAACGTATGCGTCGCGTTGGTACCGCGCAGGAATAGCGAGGTCTGGCTACCGATGCCGCCAGTCTGTGCCAGCGACACGCCGGGCAATCCGACCAGCAGATCGACGGTGGACGTGGGTTGCAGGCGCTCGATGTCATCGCGAGTAATCAGCGTGACCGATGCAAGCGTCTGGTCAGCGGCGACGGCGGTGCGCGTAGCGGTCACCACCACCGGTTCGAGCGTCGTATTGCGGTCGTTGCTCGCCGCCTCATCGGCGAAAGCGCCGTGGACGAAAAGCAGGCCAAGCAGCGCGGCTGCCAATGGAGTGTGTTTCATGTGCCGATCCCCTGCCGCACGACCCCGCACGGCGTGAATGAATAAGCCGGCATATCGAAGGCTTGGTGAGAGACGGGCAGCGGGCAGGCGACGCTAAGCGCCAACGCGCGTTCCGAATCTCGCCCGCCGCGAGTTGCCAGAACCGATGCTTGGGGCCGGTCTCCGGACTCGCGGCTGGCATGCACACACGCATGCCTTCGAACGATGCCTTCCCATGCCAGGGCACAGTGGCGTGGAATCGCTCGACAGGCTCGCTTACCGTTGCGGGGGCAGTGCCGGCCTTGCTCCATGGAAAGAGCGCACCGGCTTCCCGTTTCATCCCGTGGGCGCAGGCCCTTGGGACACCTCAAAGCGCGAGCACTGTAGCCGCTGGCGGGTTACCGGGCAATGGCGAGACACGGCCTGACGCATGCTCGTGACCTCTGGCATATACGCCCCAGCGTCGCACGGTTCCACCATCGGGGCTTCCCCCGCAGCCCGGACCTGCTCATGCGCCCTGCCTTCCGCCGTGCCTCGCTCGCCACCGCCATTGCGCTGGCCACCCTCGCTCCCACCGCCTTCGCGCAGGATCTTCCCGCCCCGGTCGATCAACCTTACAAGGGAAATCTCGCGCTGAACGTGGACCTGACCGACCAGGCACGGCATCTGATCCATGTGCGCGAGAGCATCCCCGTGTCGTCGGGTCACGTGGTGCTGTATTACCCGAAATGGATTCCCGGCGAACACCAGCCGAGCGGCCCGTTGTCGAACGTGGCCAGCCTCATCATCACTGCCAACGGCAAGAAGATCCCGTGGCGCCGCGACCTGAAGGACATGTTCGCCTTTCACGTGGACGCGCCCGAGGGCGTGGACAAGCTCGACCTGAGTTTCGACTACCTCGATGCCGATACGCCGCATTACATTCCGCTGGAATTCAACGAAGTGTCGTTCTATCCGGCCGGCTATTACACCAGCCGCATCATGATCGAACCGACCGTCAAGCTGCCGGCGGGCTGGAAGTTTGCCACCGCGCTGGAAACCGCCTCGCAATCGGGCGACACCGTCACCTTCAAGCCCGTCAGCTACGAAAATTTCGTCGACTCGCCGCTGCTGACCGGCAAGTATTTCAACCGTGTGGACCTGGCGCCTGATCAATCGGTACCCGTGCACCTGGACATCGTGGGCGAGGATGCCGACAGCATCAAGATCTCCGACAAGCAGATCGCCCCGCAGCGCAGTCTCGTGGTGCAGGCGAACAAGCTGTTCGGCGCGCATCATTACGGTCACTACGACTTCCTGCTGGTGGTGTCCGACCATACTGGTCATTTCGGCCTGGAGCATCATCAGTCCAGCGACGATCGCCTGTTCGCCAATTTCCTGTCGGATGCCAAGGTGCATTCAGCCGCCGGCACACTGTTGCCGCACGAGTACATCCATTCGTGGAATGGCAAGTTCCGTCGCCCGGCCGATCTATGGACGCCGACGTTCGCCGAACCGATGCAAGACGACCTGCTCTGGGTCTACGAAGGCCTTACCGACTACTGGGCAGGCGTGCTCACGACACGCTCGGGTATCTGGACCACCGACCAATGGCACGATTCGTTGGCAGGCATCGCCGCCGACATGAGCGCACGCACCGGCCGCCAATGGCGTTCATTGCAAGACACCGCCGACGGCATTCCGCTGGCTACGCATGGCATGAGCAGTTGGGTAAACCTTCGTCGCAGCTCCGACTATTACCCGGAAGGCCAAATGCTGTGGCTGGACGTAGACACGAAGATTCGCGAGCTCTCCGGCGGCAAGCACACGCTGGATGAATTCGCCAAGGCATTCTATGGCATGGACAGCGGCAGCTACGTGCCCAAGACCTATACGTTCGAAGACGTAGTCAAGACCCTCAACGATGTTCAGCCATACGATTGGAAGCGCTTCCTGCGCGAGCGCCTCGACTACACCGGCGATACATTACCGGAAAAGGGCATCGAAGACGGCGGCTGGAAACTGGTTTACGACGACAAGCCGACCGAGTTCGCCAAGACGCAGGAAACGTTGCGCAAGTCGATCAATCTGGCTTATTCGCTCGGCATCCAGGTAACCAACAGTGGCGAAGTTCGCGATGCGCAATGGGAGGGCGCAGCAGCAAAAGCCGGCTTGGTACCTGGTGTGACCATCGTGGCGGTCAATGGCAAGGAATTCTCGCCCGAGGTGCTCAAGGACGCGGTGACCGCCGCCAAGAGCACCACCACACCGATCGAATTCCTGATCAAGGATGTCAACGACTTTCAGACCGTGAAGGTGGATTACCACGGTGGCCTGAAGTATCCGCATCTGGTGCGCGGCGAAGGCAAGGATCTGATTGGCGCGATTGCGATGCCAAGGAAATGAGGCCGCGCCTGAGGCGCCGTGACGGGTAAAAAGCGACGTTGCAGGAGCGATTTCAATCGCGATGCCATCTGCGATCCAGTCGCAGATGGGGGCTCTGGACCTCCAAGCCGCGACCTCGTCGCGTCTTGCATCGCGAATGAATTGGCTCCTACGATGCCGTCCACCGCGCGATCACATCCACCACTTTGGCCTGCTGGGATTCTTCCAGCCCTACCCACATTGGCAGGCGGATGAGCTGCTCGGAAAGACGCTCGGTTCGCTCGAGCGAACCGTGTGTCTTGCCAAAGCGTCGGCCTGCCGGTGATGCATGCAGCGGAACGTAATGGAAAACGGCGTGGACGTCGTGACGCTTGAGTTCGGCCAGCAACGCCTGGCGATCAAACTGCTCCGATAGCAGGATGTAATACATATGCGCGTTATGCGTGCACGTCGCCGGAATGATCGGGCGACGCAATACGCCCCTGGCTTCGAGCGGTTCGAGCAGGTGGTGGTAGCGATCCCAGCTGGCCAGGCGTTCGTGGGTGATGCGCTCGGCTTCTTCCAATTGCGCCCAGAGGAAGGCCGCCGTGAGTTCGCCGGGCAGGAATGATGAGCCCGGCTCCTGCCAGCTGTACTTGTCCACTTCACCACGAAAGAAGCGGCTGCGATCGGTACCTTTTTCGCGCACGATTTCCGCACGCGATGCCAGCGCGGGATCGTTGGCCAGCAAGGCGCCACCTTCACCGGAAATGACGTTCTTGGTCTCGTGGAAACTATAGGCGCCCAGGTCGCCGATACTGCCCAACGCGCGACCGCGGTAGCTGGACATGACACCCTGCGCGGCATCCTCGACCACCTTCAAGCCGTGTCGCCCGGCGATGGCCATGATGGTATCCATCTCGCAGGCCACACCAGCGTAATGCACGGGGACGATGGCACGCGTGCGTGAGGTGATCGCCGATTCGATCTGTGCCTCGTCCAGGTTCAGCGTATCGGGGCGAATGTCCACGAACACGGGCGTACCACCGCGCAAGACAAAGGCATTGGCCGTGGACACGAACGTGTACGAGGGCATGATGATTTCGTCGCCCGGCTTGATGTCCAACAGGATCGCGGCCATTTCCAGCGCAGCCGTGCATGAATGCGTGAGCAACACGCGCGGCGAGTTGGCATAGTTTTCCAGCCACTGGTGACAGCGCTTGGTGTACGGGCCATCCCCGGCTAGCGCACCGTTATGGTGTGCCTCGGCAATGTAGTAAAGCTCCTTGCCGGTCATGTATGGCCAGTTGAAGGGAATGCTGTCGCCTGCCCTGCTCATGCTTGCTCCAAACGATCTGCCATGGGTTGCCTCGTCGCGAAAAGGCCACCATGCCCGCCCGGTTGATCCGGGAGGCATACGGCCTCACGCAATGGGCGATTATGACGCAACCGGCACGCATACCCGATAGCGCCAATGCCACGCGCTGGCCGTCGATTCATGCCAGGCCCGGACGCCTGCGCTCAAGAACTCACGGAAAGACGCCGGCGCATGGCCAGCAAGACAGGCTTTTCGAGATATCGGTGAACCATGACCGCGATACCGATTGCCAGCAGCGGGCGTATCGCCAGCAACATGATCGCTGCTGGACTGTTTTCCAGCGACCATGCCTGGATGCTGTCCCCCACCAGGATGAATACGGGAACGTGCACGAGATACAGCGCATAGGACAGGTCGCCCAACCCGATGGCGAATGCGGGCCACGCCCCATGAGCGTGGCGATCAAGCATGCACACGGCAAGAAAGATAATCGCCATGGGTAAGCCCCAGCCTGCCGGACCATGGAAATCGATCAGGCCCAGCGCACGCCAATGCAACGCCAGCCACACCAGCACGACCAGGACACCGAGCAGCACCGTGGCCGCGTGCGGCCGCCACGTCATCGAATACAACGCGCCCGCCAGCATGCCAAGCATGAAATCCCACACGATCGGGTTGTTCACCAGGGCAAGATAGCGAACATCGCCCATGAATGCGGCGCGCGGGTCCAGCGTGAAATGACCCACCCATAACGGCCACAGCACCAGCGTCGAGGCAAACCATGCCATCAAGGCGGCATAGCGAAAGCGCCCCAACCCCATCGATGCGGCAAACATTACGTAGAAGTAGCTTTCAAAGCACAACGTCCAGGACACGCCCATCGCCATGTGGAAATACAGCGGCGACGCCTGGGGGTCATGCGGCATGAAGAGTAAACCTTCCAGGTAAACGCCGACGATCGAAGGTTGTCCCAGCGCCCGCCATCCGTGTTCGACCAAAAGATCGAGCACGCTCATGATGGCGAACAGCGGCCCTATGCGGGCAAAGCGCCGCGCCAGGAAATCGCGCGCGCCCCGTATGCCCAACATCGCCTCGCGCGTGGTCAGCACCATGAGGAAACCGCTGATCAGAAAGAACAGATCCACACCCATGGCCAGCGGCAGCATGGCGTTGGCGATTGATGCGCCGCCCGGGCCGAGTGCCATCCAGGTATCCCGGCTGTGCACGAGCACGATCATCAAGGCCGCCAGCCCTCGCAGAGCTTGCAGCCAGTGCAATGGAGGGCGGGTCTGGGGCACGTAAGAGATCTGGCATTGGGGCGGCGTGCTGTGGATGACGTATGCGCTGCGCCCGGTTCATTGCCCGTCTTATCAGCGTTGCCACATGGAAGGACATGGACAGCGCCACCGTGGGAGCGACCTCAGTCGCGATACAGGTTGCGGCCCGATCGCGGCCTGGAGGTTTACAGCCCCATCTGCGGCTGAAGTCGCGCCTACGAGATGGCGCGCAGGGCACCGGGAGGCACGCCGACGGTGCGCTTGAATGCGCGGCTGAACGCCGCCAGCGAACCGTAGCCCAGGCGATACGCGACGGCCTCGATGGCCTGGCGGTCGCGGGTGATCCATTGAGTTGCCAGGCGCATGCGCAGTTCGGTCAGATAGCGCAGCGGCGTCATGCCTGTGACCGCCAGAAAGCGCTCGGCGAATACCGATCGCGAACTGCCCATCTCGGCCGCCAGCTCCGCCACGGTCCATGCGCGTCCTGGGTCGCGATGCATGGCCAGCATGGCCTTGCCCAGGCGCGGATCGCGCAGGGCTTCCACCCAGCCGGTGGCATCGCCGCAACCGCATTCCACCCAGCCACGCACGATCAGCGCCGCGATCAGGTCTGCCATGCGCGCAAGAATGCCGGCAAAACCCGCGCGCCTGGATTGCGATTCGCGCTCCATCGCATCGAGCATGGCGCGCAATTCGGGATAGCGGTCGAGCAAGGTGCTCACTCGCATGACCTCCGGCATCGCGGTAACCAGCATCTGCATGCCGCCCAGGTCCAGTTCCATGCAAGCACTGAAGATCAGCGAATTTGCATCGGCGCAGGGGTTGCCGTGGACCTGCTCGCGGGGCCGGATAGCGCAGACGTTGGCGCACAGGTCGGTGCTCTGGAAATCGGCGATGTCCTGCGGCGACACCTCGGGTGACGACAGCAACGCATGCGCGCTCCCCAGTGGCAGCAGCACCGCATCACCCTTGTCCAGAACATGGAGCTGCCCACCCGACGTGCGCAGATACAACGGCCCGCGACCGACGAAATGGAACTGCGCGCGGCCCTGTCCATAACGCAGGCCGAACGGCACCGGCAACTCGATGCGCCGGTAATGCACTCCGGTCAGGCGCATACCGAGCAGTAGCTCGCTGACTAGGTCGTGGCCGTCGAGGGGGGCTATCAGGGCGCTCATACCTTTCGGACGAATGATCAAGAATGTCAGATTTCATATCATAGACCGTCCGAGCGATCCCCTCTAGGCTGCGCAGCCATCTGATGCAAAGGCCACGGAGCCGAACCTGATGCATGCCGACCTGGAAACTGTATCCGCCGAACCGGCGCCGATCGCGCCCGCCTGGGGCGCGGTGTTGTCGCTGGCGCTGGGCGTATTCGGCCTGGTGACTGCCGAATTCCTGCCCGCCAGCCTGTTGACTCCGATGGCCGCCAGCCTGGGGGTAAGCGAGGGCTTGGCCGGCCAGGCCGTAACGGCCACCTCGGCGGTGGCCATGGTGACCAGCCTGCTGATTTCCTCCGCCACCCGGCGCGTTGATCGACGTTGGGTGCTGATCGCCTTTTCCGTGCTGCTGATCGTGTCCAATCTGACCGTGGCCCATGCACCCGGTTTGACAGCGGTACTGGTGGGCCGCGTCCTGCTCGGCATGGCGCTTGGCGGTTTCTGGAGCATGGCCGCCGCGATCGCCATGCGACTGGTGCCGGAAGCTCTGATACCACGCGCGCTGTCGATCATGTTCAGCGGCGTGTCGCTGGCCACCATCGCCGCCGCGCCTCTTGGCAGCTATTTCGGCCATCTGCTCGGCTGGCGACAGGTATTCATGCTGGCCACTTGGCTTAGCGTGGCCGTGCTGGTCTGGCAGTGGGTGGCACTGCCCAGGATGCCGCCCCGCAGTTCGGCCAGCCTGGGTAGCCTGCTGGGCGTCATGCGCCGGCCCGGCATGGCCGGCGGCATGATCGCCTGCCTGCTGGTATTCACCGGGCACTTCGCGTTCTTCACCTACTTGCGTCCGTTCCTGGAAAACGTGACGGGCGTGGGCGTGAACGCGCTATCGGGGATCCTGCTGGCATTCGGTGTGGCAAATTTCGTCGGCACGTCGCTGGCTGGCCTCGCACTGGAGCGCAACCTGCGCGCAACCTTGCTGGCGATGCCCTTGCTGATGGCCCTGATCGGTATCGGCCTGCTGCTGGGCCATGCGTCGATCACCCACACCGTGCTGGTGGCGCTATGGGGCATGGCGTTTGGCGCTGTGCCCGTGGCCTGGACCACCTGGATTACCCGCACCGTGCCTGATGAAGCGGAAAGCGGCGGCGGGCTGATCGTGGCCGCAGTGCAGCTGGCCATCACGCTGGGCGCAGCCGCCGGCGGAGCTGTCTATGATCGCGGCGGTGCTCCTGCCGTCGTCGCGGCCAGCGCCGCTGCGCTGGTCGCGGCCGTTTTCATCATCGTGACCGGAGTAAGGTTGCGCCCGGCTTCCGATGTGGCGATAGAAACCAGGCGAGAGTAGCGAGAGCCGGACGGTTGTCGCGATCCGCGAGGGCGCCCATTGATTGCCTGCCGGGGATACTCATGGCCTGCAGATCGGCAACCTCGCTGCTCGTTCGTAATCCTTACAGGTGTTTTCGCTCAAGTCGCGCGTGAGCCGCGCGCATCGCGATCCAGCGCCTCACGCACCATGGTGGCCAGCGTGGCCTGGCTGAAAGGCTTGGCCACGATGGTGATGTCCGGGTCCAGGCGATCGCTTTGCGCGATAACGTCGCGCGTGTAGCCAGAGGCATAGAGCACGCGCAGCGATGCATGACGTTCGCGGGCACGCACCGCCAGTTCGCGACCGGACATGCCCGGCATCACGACATCGGTGAAAAGCAGCCTGACCTCGGCTCCGTCGCGCTCGAGCAGGGCCAATGCGCTGGGACCATCGGCCGCCTCAAGCACCCTGTAACCGAGGCTGCGCAGGTATTCGACCGAGTACGTGCGCACGTCTTCGTCGTCCTCGACGACCAGGATGGTTTCGCCGCCGGAGCCCGATGGCGGCGCTACGTTGACGGGTTCGTCGTCATCGGCGGCGGTTTCCCGCAACAGTCGCGGCAGGAACAGCTTCACCGTCGTGCCGCGATCGGGCTCGGATTCGATCTGCATGTGACCATTGGATTGGCGGATGAAGCCATAGACCATCGACAGGCCCAGGCCCGTACCGCGACCGACTTCCTTGGTCGTGAAAAACGGCTCGTACGCGCGCGCCAGCGTCTCGGCGCTCATGCCGCTACCGGTATCGGTCACGGCAATGCAGACATAAGGACCGATCAGCACGTCTGGTTGCTGGGCAAGATAGTCGCGATCGAGCAGTACGTTGGCGGTCTCGATGACCAGCCGGCCACCATCGGGCATGGCATCACGGGCATTGACCGCCAGGTTGAGGATAGCCGCTTCGAGCTGGTTGGGATCAGCTTCGGCCCGCCACAGGCCATGACCGGCGTTAACGACCAGCTCCACGGTTTCACCCAGCGACCGACGCATCAGCTCGGACATGCCTACGACAAGCCGATTGAGATCGAGCGCCCGGGGTTGCAAGGGTTGGCGACGCGAGAACGCAAGCAGTCGCTGGGTCAAGGCCGCGGCACGCTCGGTGCCACGCAAGGCGTTGTCCAGCGCGCGCAAAGGCAGCGTGTCGCTACCAGCCTGACGTTCTACACGCCCGCGTACCATCTCGATGTTGCCGCGGATCACCGTCAGCAGGTTATTGAAGTCGTGCGCGATGCCGCCGGTGAGCTGGCCGACGGCTTCCATTTTCTGCGACTGGCGCAAGGCTTCCTCGGCGGCACGTCGTTCGGTAGTTTCCACGGCCTCGGACACGATAGCCACGATGTTGCCTGCCACGTTGCGCAACGGCCGCATGGAAAAATCGAAGGAGCGTCGCCCCGTAGGCAGCTCGATCGCGATTTCCTGCCGTACTTCGCCGCCCTGCGTGGCCGTCGTGACCATCTGGCGTACCTGGGCGGGCATGTCCTGAGTCTGCGCGAACCAGGGCGTGGCCCAGAACGGCTTGCCGATCACCTCATCGCGCGTGGCCAGGATGCTGTCGAGTGAGGCGCTGTTGGCGTCCAACACAGTGCCATCGACGCTGAGCAGGGCCTGGTGCTGGAAGCTGGTCTCGAACATCGCATGCAGGGTTGCCTCGCTCTGGCGCAAGGCCAGCGTACGCTCCTGCACCTGCGTTTCAAGGGATTCGTTGAGCGACTTCAAGGCTGCCTCGGCGGCCTTGCGCGCACTGATGTCCTGGATCAGCGCGTAATAGCCACTGGGCGAACCATCAGGCAGGTGCGCGGGAATGTAGTCGATATGGACCGGCCGCGACGATCCGTCGCGATGCGGCAGCACACTTTCGAAGCTCATGCGTTCGCCGGCCAGGGCGCGCTCGATCAGCGGTTGCAGGTAGGTATAGGCGCTCCCGGCAAGCACACTCAGGTGCATGCCGAGAAGCTCCTGGGTGCTTACACCGAACCAGTCCTCGTAGGCCTTGTTATTGAAACCGTAGTGCTGTCCGTTATCGACATGGGCAATCAGCACGGGCAGTGCATCTGCAATGTGCTGCAAGCGTTCGCGGCTTTCCTGCAAGGCCGATTCGGCCCGCATCAGCATCTTGCGCTCGCTCGCCTCGGCGACCGCGCGCAGCACGGCGTCCGGCAGGCGTTGCAGGCGCTGCTTGACGACGTAGTCGGTGGCACCTCGCTTGAGCGCCTTGACGGCCAATTCTTCGGTCAGCGTGCCCGAAACGAAGATGAAGGGCACCTCGGGCGCGACGACGCGTGCCACTTCCAGTGCGCTGTCGCCATCGAACTGCGGCAGCACATGATCGGCCAGGATGATGTCGCAACGATCGGCTTCCAGGGCCTGGATGAACGGCTCACGCGTCCATACGCGATGGATATCGAAGCGAAGACCGGCCTGGGTCAACTGGTTGCCGATCAGCTCGGCATCCAGGGCGCTATCCTCCAACAAGAGGATGCGCACCGTACCGATCGATGCGCGGGTGTTCGCGCCTGGCTTCATCCCACCTTCTCGTTACGGCCGGCACGCGGCGGCGGTGGCTCGTTGGTGATGCCCCAGAACATACCCAGTCCCTGGATGGCCTCGAAGAATTCCTTGAAGTCCACTGGCTTGACCACGAAGGCGTTGACGCCCAGTTCGTAGCTGCGCACGAGGTCTTTTTCCTCGCGCGAGGAAGTCAGCATGACGATGGGGGTGCTGCTCAGAGCCGGGTCCTTGCGGATTTCCTCAAGCACCTCCAGGCCATTGAGCTTGGGCAGCTTCAGATCCAGCAGCATCACGACCGGAGGCAGATGCTCGGAGTTGGCGTAGTTACCTTCACAACGTAGGTAATCCAGTGCCTCGGCGCCGTCCCGGACCAGGACGACGTCGTTGAGCAGTTGGCAACGCTCCAGGGCGGCGAGTGTGAGCTCGGCGTCCTTGGGGCTGTCCTCGACCAGCAAGATAGGCCGCAGATCATTCATGGGTGTTGCCTTTGTGTCATGGGCAGGGAGAAGTAGAGTGTCGCTCCCTTGCCAGGTTCGCCCTCGGCCCAGGTGCGGCCGCCATGTCGTTCGATAATGCGCCGTACATTGGCCAGCCCGATACCCGTGCCCTCGAATTCGTCGACATGGTGCAGACGCTGGAACACGCCGAACAGCTTGTTGACGTAGCGCATGTCGAAGCCACAACCATTGTCGGCCACGCGAAAGACGTAGCTGTCCATCTGGGTCTCGCACTCGATCGCGATACGCGCGTGCTCGACGCCGCGGGTAAATTTGATCGCGTTGGAAAACAGGTTCTGCAAGACCAGGCGCATCATTACCGGGTCGGCGTATACGGACGGCAATTGACCGATGTGCCAGTCAATGTCACGTCCCTGCATGTCCAGTTCCAGTTGCTGTATTGCCTCACGCGCCAGCCGCGTCATGTCGATGCGCGCCTTTCCCAGTGTCGAACGCCCCATCTGCGAGAAATTAAGCAGGCTGTCGACCAAAGAACCGGCGGACTTGGCCGACTCGACAATGGTCGCCACGAAGCGGCGTTCCTTGTCGTCCAGCTTGTCGTCGGCCGACTGCAACAACAATTCCGAATAGCCGACGATATGCCGGAACGGTGCGCGCAGGTCATGGCTGACCGAATAGGAAAAGGCTTCCAGCTCCTTGTTGCTGCGCACGAGCTGTTCGTTGAGCTCGGCCAGCTCCTCGGCTCTGCGCAGCACGATGTCGACAATGCCGGTACGAAGCTCCAGCGCCGCCTCGACATCGGCCCGACCCCAGGCGATGGCACGCATGTGTACCGTTTCCTTCCAGGCCTCGAATGACCTGCGTGGCGTGAGTTTCTCACCGTCGACCGGCTTGCGGGGATCGCCGCCCCAGCGCACCGTCTGGATCACCTCGGGCCGGAACCACAATACATAGCTTGCATGCACCTGGGAGATGGACACGGCCAGCAGACCGCTGGCCCGGGTGGCATAGTCGGCTGCGGCAGGCCAATGGTCGATGAGGCACTCGGTATGGAACTCATCGGTCTGGCTGGATTCGTGCAGCCAACGCACCAGACCTTGCACCTGGGCCAGGTCAGGCGTGTCACCAAGCAGAATACAACGGCCCTCGTGCACGATTGCCACACCGCCGGCCTGGGTCAGTGAGAGCAGCAGTTCCGGCGCGCGCTCCAGGCCGTTGAGGAAGTCATCCTCATTGGCCATCAGAGTCAGCAAGGTCGACTGGATCGCACGCCGCGCCACGCGCTGCTCCACCTCGGAGGCGCGCTCCTTGGCCGATATCTGCAGGGAGACGATCTGACCCAGGAAATCGCAGGCGGTGCGCACGTGATACGGCACGCGCTTGGCCGTCTGGTTGTGGCAGGAGATCAGGCCCCAGAGCCGGCCCTCGCGCAGGATCGAGATGGACATCGACGCGCCGGTACCCATGTTGCGCATGTATTGCAGGTGCACGGGCGAAACGCTGCGCAACGCAGCGAAGCTGAGATCGGCCGGGCGCCCGGTACGCGGATTGCTCACCGGCTCGAATGGCACCGGCGTGTAGTTGCAATCGGCGATCAGGCGCAGGCGGCTTAGGCGATACAGTTCGCGTGCTTGCGCGGGAATATCGGAAGCAGGAAAGCGTAGATCCAGATAGGAAGGCAGCACGTCGTTGCGCGATTCGGCAATCACCGTGCCGTTCCACGCTTCATCGAAGCGATAGACCAGCACACGATCCAGGCCCGTGATACGGCGGATCTCCAGCGCGACCAATTCGCACAGTTCGGCAGTATCGGAGGCACGTTCCAGTTCACCCATGAAGGCGCGGATCAGCGGATAAAGATCTTCCAGCGAGCCTGGCTCTCCGGAGATGGCTTCTTCCAGTTCCAACTGGATCATGCCTTCGGCCCGATGGGCCACGGCGTGGTGATCTCCCAGGCCCGGCACATGGACCTGGCCCAGGTAAGAAGTGCCCTGGTCTTGCAAGCGATTGAGCGGGTCTGCCAGATGGCCTAGCGCGCCACCGAGCAACTGATCGATGGATTGCCCCAGCGGCTCGGCGAATGCCTCGAGCATTGCCGGGCGCGCAATGGCGCGCTGAAGCACAGTCAGGCGCTCGCTGTCGAGCACGAACAGCATGCCATACGGCTGGATGCCGCCGGGAATCTGAATGGGTTCACGTGCGCAGGCATCGAGGTCGAGCTCGCCTTCCGGCGCATGGCGATGGGCGTTTGGCGTCATAATCGCGTCCGTAACAAGCTTCGCTCAATGCCATCGAAAGCATGCAGCGCGCCCTCGACCACGGCGTCGCGTGTCCTGTTTTCCCGGCCGTAATACTCAATGCTCTCGCACACGGCACGCCATCGCAAGGCATGATCGGGAGCGGCCTGGAAGAAACGTCGACCGGCACGCTGTTGTTGCGTGAACAGGCTATCGAGCGAGCGATCAATTAGGATGGCTCCCAGGGCCGAGCCTTCACTTACCCAGACCCAGCCCACCGCGCCTGCCGTCGTGAACATCGGAGGCGTCTCGTCAACCGGAACGAGAGGTTCTCCCAGCGCGTGAAGATCATCCTCGATCAGCCCCAAGGGGGCATGAGCAGGCGCATGCAGCCCCATACCGGCCAATTCGGCATAGCCCGCGGCCAGCGGAAATCGGGCACGTGCATAGTATTGGCGGTACGCATGCAGCATGCGTCCGTACGATGACAACGAGGCTTCACCCCGCAAGATGGCCTGTACCAGCGGGATGCGTTCCAGACGCGCATGGACTTGCGCGGTGCGGGAGCGCAGCTCGCTACGAACGCTGGGACGTGAATCGGCAATCATTGGCGGTTCGGGATGGACTCGGGGAAGAGGCTCGACTTGTTGGGGACCGTTCTTTGGCATGGGGATGCAGCAGGCACTTTCACGCATTGATCACAAAATTGCGTGAAAGCCGAGCTTAAGACCGTGAAGCATACTGGGCCGCGACTCAAGTCGGTGTCAGCATCGTGTCATGCCTGGTCGACAAGCCAGTCAATACAACGCGTCACATCCCGCGAACCGTGCCAGCCATGCAGCGCCACACGCAGGTAACCATCACGGGTGCTGGCGTAGATGCCCAGGGCCAGGCCACGTTTGAGCAGCGCGTCGATGCGCGCCTGGTCGAGCGCGAAGGAAAGCGTCGATCCAAGCCGGCCATCGTCGAGCAGCGCGGTAAGGCGCCCCGATTCCGCCAGCCATGCGGGGTGTCTGGCCAATTCACGCAGCAAAAACCCCTGAAGACGGGCAATATGGTTTTGCAGAGCCGCGCTACCACCCACCGACAGCAGCAACTCGATGGATGCCGCCAGGATGCCGCAGTTGAGGATCGAGGGGCTGCCGGCTTCCAGTCGACGACCATCGCTTGCCCACAGGTCGCCACCCACCGTCTGCACACCGCCCTGCGAAAAGCTCGCCGGTGCCGACAGCCACGTCCCCAATGGCAGCAATCGCCGGCGAAACACCGGGTCGGTCCATAGCACGCCCTGTCCCTGCGCCCCGAGCAGTCCCTTGTGTCCACCGGACACGAACGCACTCACGCCGGTCAGGTCCGGCACCGCCGTGCCAGCGCCCTGAATGCCATCCACCACCAGATGCACGCCACGGGCGCGGCACACTTCACCCAGGTCTGCGAGATCCAGGCGAATCCCGTCCTGGAAGCGTATCCAGGACACCGCAACCATGCGGGTGCGTGGCGTGATGGCATCGAGCAAACGTTGTTCGGGAGCGATGTCCGCGTCGGGCAGCGTCTTGTCCGGCCACAGGGGAACTTCCGTACAGATGACGCCGCGCTCGCGCAACGCCAGCCATGGAAGACGGTTGCTGGGAAACTCCTCGGCGGCGATGACCACCTCGTCGCCCGCCTGCCAGGGATAGCCGAACGCGATGGCTTCAAGTCCGGTGGATGTGCACGTCACCAGGCTGATGTCATGGGCGGCGACATCGAGCAACCGGGCCGCCGCTTCACGCAAGCGCTGCTGCACGTCCAGGAAGTCGTCCTGCCAGCGCAGCTCCCAGGGACGCGACTCGGTACGCAACAACATCTGCATCGTCTGCACCGAAACGCGCGGCAGCGGACCGTCCTTGCAATGGGACAGCCACAATACGCCTTCGGAGAAATCGAAGCAGTCAGGCGAAATCAGCGGCGCAAGTTCGGCAGACACATTCGACTCCAATGGCGAGTGGTTACAAGCGCAATGACCGTGACCCGGCCTGGATGGAGCAACAGGCGATGGCTCCCGGCTCTTCGCCGGAATGACGGCTTCACAGGGATGTTTTCGGGACTGGCCATTGTCGCACGAGCACCCGGCGCACAACCGGGTTACGACGCCGTGGGCTCGAATGGATGATTCGACCAGGGATTCTCGCCATCCCGCAACCAACGCAAGGTGGCGCGCCAGAACCCATCGGCATGACGGGCGTGGAACAACCCGAAGTGCCCGACGGTATTGAAACCCAGGTCACCCGGCGTCAGCAGCACACCGGTACGTGGCGCATTGACGTAGTAACGCAGCGTACGCCGTAGTGCAGCGACCGTGCCCAGTTCGTCGTCGCTCATGGCCACGGCCAGGATCGGTGCGCGGCACGCTGCAAAGCTTGCCAGCACCGTGTCACGGATCGCCGATGGATAGCTGTCTTCGGTACGCGCCCGCTTGAAGCTCCATTCATTGGCCACGCCAGCGGGCAGATCTTCCAGCCAACCGAAGCGCCGACCGGGAAAGTACCCGAACGTGGCGGTGGCCAACGGCATGAGCACATGCCACTTGAGGAACAGCCGCAGCCGGCGATCGGCCGCGTAGTCGCGCCAATAGGCATATTGCGCGCCCATCGTCAGCATGCGTTGCACCAGGTGGCTATGCTCTGCCAGTCCAGGCAGGAAGCCACCCACGCTATGGCCGACCACTTGCAACAGACCGGCGCGACGATGCACGTTGGCCCAGCCAATCACCGCGTCGAAATCCAGCCGCCCCCAATCGCGCCATCGATAGCCACAGCCACGCAATCGCGCAGGACGTGACAGGCCGATGCCACGATAGTCATAGGTCAGGACATCGAATCCCTCGGCCGCGAGAAAACGCGCGTAATAGTGGTAGTAACGCGCCAACACGCCCGTGGCGGGATTGATCACCACCATGCCGGCCGGATGGTCGCCGGCACTGCGCCACAAATGACCACCAAGCAGGACGCCGTCATTGCACACGATGGAGACAGCAGTCGCGGCGTCGTGCAAGGCGGGCATCGATCAACGAATGGGTGTGATGGTCTGACAAGACTAAGCGGCAGACCTTCGCCCGGCAATGCCGCCGATAAGCAAAAGGCCCCGGCGGACATCGCCGGGGCCGCCCTGCTGCGAAACCCTGGCCTTACTTCACGCCCACGAACTTCTTCCATGCACCCAACAAGTTATTGGCATCGACCGAACCCAGGCCGGTGGCGAAACTCCAGCCCGGCTGCGCGGCAAATGCCTCTGTCTTGCTGCTGAACTTCTTGGACGGATCGGTGGACATCAGCCCCAACTGCGCGGCTCCGAGGAGGAACTGCGGGTTGTGTGCATAGAAAGCACAGTCCGGCGACGGCGTGGTCGCGCTGTCGAGCTGATAACACTGAGTGGAGATACCGCCGCGCACCACGTTGTGGAACACGCACTTGGCCGTGCCCTTGGTGCCGTTGTCTGCGCTGCAGCCATCGAGCGTGGCCGGTGCGGTGCCGGTAGGGCCGCCATATTCCTGCGCTGCGAGCGCGTAGAGGGTCGGTGCCGCATTACCCTGATTCGCAGGCAGACCAGATGCGGACAGCCCCTGGTCGACGAGTGCCTGAATGCCGGCGAACATAGGAGCGGACAGCGACGTCCCTCCTTCGAGCACTGTCGGGCCCGTGAAGTTGGGCAGGCATGGATCGGCTGCGGTACACAAGATCACCGCCGAGTGCGCACCGTAGGAACCGGCAAACAGGGAGACATCCGGCACGTCGCGCGACTGGTCTTTGGCAGCGCCACGCACCAGGCGTTGCCATGCTGGCTTGGCATCCACCGACGAGGGACCTCCGCTACCACCTTCGGAAGTAATGTAGATGCTCAGCGGATCGAAGATGATCGCCTCCTTGCAGAACGACACCGAGTCGGCAAAGCCGAGCGACTTGGCGGCCACGTCGTTGCCGCAGGACTGGTTCCACGGAATTTCCGGCACATAGGAAAGTGCCGAACCATAGACAGCATTGAGCGTGCTGCCGAAATACTTCTTGGTGGTGCCGTCGAGCACGTCTGCCGTATCCGTGCCGCCTACGGTGGTGACGTTGGGCGACGTACCTAGCGAATTGGCATCGATGCCCTGCCCGTTGATCACTGCGTTGTTGAAGCTGGGATTGGCACCCGAATCGCCGCTGGATACAAACACCGAAATACCCTCGGCATCGGCCTGGGCCCACATCATGTCGATGGCGCTTTTGCTGGCCGCGTCGACATTCTGCTCGCCGAAGCCGTAGCTGGCGCTGATGATGTTGGGACGGCTGTCGCCATTGATCAGGTTGGTCGCCGCCGTGACCACACCACCAAAGAAATTAGTGCTGTTGCTGCCATCACAGGTCGCCACGACGAGGTTCGCGCCCGGAGCCATCGCGGTGGCCCATTCGGCATCGAGTACGGTTTCGAGAAAATCCGTATTGGGCGCGGCAATGTTGGGATCGATGCAATTGGTAAAGCCGGTCGCCTGCGGCTGCACTTGCGAGAAGGTGCCGCCATAACTACCGAGATTGAATTGCTGGACGAAATTGGTCCAGTCAGCCGGCACCATCGACTCGACATCGACAACGGCAATCGTGATGCCTTTGCCAGTGACACCGGCACTCTGCAATTTATCCACGCCGTACATCTTCACCAGGTCATACGGCGCGAAACCGCGCGTGCCATTGGTGAATGGCACGGCATCGGGTCCCAGGCCGGCCAGCGAGGCCTTGGTGAAGCTGGCCTTGGCGGCCGACTGCTGCGGCAACGCGAACGTGTGGGAAGCCGCATCGAACTGCGCGGTCTGCGGCGCTATATGCTGCGGCTGCGGATGAAAATCGTTGAGTCCGGCGACACCTGTGACGACATCCTGCAAGGCCACCGGAACGCTGATGTCGCCCGTGTTGGCGATATGCGTTTCCTTGCCCAGCGCGTACCGGCTTTCCTGCGTATGGAAGGCCTGCCTGACCATGCCGGCCGTGCCGCTGAAGTCTATCTGCATCTTGTTGGGGTAGACGCCGTTGACGGTGAATCCCTGCGACTTGAGCCAGGACGAGACCGCTGCGATATCCGCGTCATCGGCACCGAAGGCCTGGCCGAACTGCGCGGGTGTCAGCCACTGGTGGAATTTCTTCGACGAGGGCTCGTGCTGGTCGGCGATCAGCTTGTCCAGCGCTTTCTGCCGCAATGCGCTGCGCTTGAGCACCAACTGCATGTGATTCATTGGCAGCGAATCTTCCACGTTGCCGGTAGCCGGGGTCCGGGCGACCAGCGCCAGGTGCGTGTTGGCCAAGGCCGTCACCGCGCGGCTATCGACCGTGGCGGTCACGCGCGGGGCCTCGGCGGTATGCACATCGGCCAGTACAGCATTCGTCGTCGCCGTACCTGCGGCAAGCGCAAAGCCCGGCAATACCGCCAGCGCCGCGAGCATGGCGGCACTGATCACAAGTTCATTCTTCATGACTCTCTCTCCAAATACATGCAAAAAGGAAAATCAGCGAGCCCCTGTGATACCGCGTCGATCAATGTGCTTCGTGTTGCTCCTTGCGATGCAAGTGATGGTGTTATTCCACACGCAATACACCGCGGCCCTCTTATTGGGACCTGGATTAGTTGCGTTGGAAACCCTTTTGCCCAAGGCTTTACCCGGAGGGCACGGGATCATGCTCGCGCGCCGCGGAAGGCGTCCAGTGCTTTGCGCACCCGCTGCGGCCTGCTTTGCGGGAAACGATGCGAAACGGTGAACCTGCGCGTGAATTTGGACGTCCAAATGATGGACGGCTATATGTAATCGATTGTAAGGAACGCATACGCATGCGTTCGCAATCTATAACGCCATCGATGTGCGAAAGGGTGGCGATGGCAGCGCTTCATCGATTGCCGGTGAAGCTTGCCAGCGGGATGACGCCAGCGCTCCTGGCGACATCCCGTCGATCGAAGATCAGTTAGTTGGCGGCAGATACTTGCCGAACCAGTTCAACGCGCGTTGCAGCACATCGCGCTGGTTCTGCGGATTGACGAAGCCATGGCCTTCACCCGGATACACCACTAGCGACGTCGGTACGTTCTGCGCACGCAGTGCGTGCCAGAATTCGAACGATTGCGGCGCGGGGCATTCGGCATCGCGTTCGCCGACCACCACCAAGGTGGGTGTCTTGACCTGCTTGATGTAATTGATCGCCGAACTCTTGGCGTACACCTGCGGATCGTCATACACCGATGCGCCGAAGAAAGGCGTCATCCATTGGTCGATGAGGTTCTGACCGTAATAGCTCTGCCAATTGGAAATGCCGGCGCCGGCCACCGCGGCGCGGAAGCGCTGGGTCTGGGTCACCGAGAACATCGTCATGAAGCCGCCATAACTCCAGCCGGTGAGGCCCAGGCGCTTATCATCGACCGGCAGGCGCTTTTCGATCGCATCGACGCCCGCGAGGATGTCACGCAGGTCGCCATAGCCAAAATCCTTGCGGTTGGCCTGGGTAAACGCCTGGCCCTGGCCAAAGCTCCCCCGCGGATTGGGCATGAACACGAAATAGCCCATGGCTGAAAGTGGCGCGGCACCAAAACCTACGCCGGGCCAGCGCGGGATGACCGCGCTCGACGGGCCGCCATGCACAGCCACGATCATCGGATATGACTTGGACGGATCATATTGCGCCGGGTACAGCAGCCAGCCTTGGACATGCAAGCCTTCGTGGTCCCACTCCACTGACTCGGCCTTGCCCCAGGAGGGCTGCAAGGATGCGTTGAACGTGGTGATCGCCGCGGGTACCTGCGCATCGAGCGCCCCGGCGTGCACTTCCGGCGCATGGGCAAAATCGCTCTGCACGAAGGCAACCTGCTTGCCGTCGCGACTGAGCGACAAGGACATTTCCAGGTCTCCACTGCCGATCGTTGCCGGGACGGTGAAATACGTACGGGTCGGCTTGGCCGACTGCGCACTCACGCCATATTCGACGACTTCACTCTGACCATTGCCAATCTGCGAGACCACCATGCGTCGGTCATCGAGCCAACTGAACCAGGCAGGCGTGACGTGCGTGCCCGGAGTCAGGTCAACCGGCTCGCCCCCGCTGGTCGAAACACTGTAGATGTCGCCCCCCGTGGCGCCCTGGTCGCTCATCAGGCCGCCGATGAAAGCCACTTGGCGACCGTCGGGCGAAAAGCGCGGCACCGCCATCTGCAAGCCGTGCAACGAACCCTTGACCGTTGCCGGGTCTACCAGTGCCGTGTTGGCGGTGCCAGGCAACGCGTTTTGTATGTAGAGCTTGGAAATCCACCAGTTGTTGTCGCCAGGCGGCGGGGCGGCGGTATAAGCCAGGCGTTTGGCATCCGGCGACCAGGCGTATTCGTAGACATGCAAGGTATCGGGCGTGACCTGCTCGATGCTACCGCCGGCGGCCGGCAAGGTAGCAATGCGCTGCTCGACGATATTGTCCACGCCAATCTCGCCTACCAGCGGGTCGGTGGCTGCCGTGGCACTGGCGCGACGCTCGGAGCCTTCGACATACAGGAAGGCCAGCTTCTTGCCGTCCGGCGACCAGTTCAGCGCATGCGCGTAACCGTGCAATGCCGCCAGCCGACGCGGCGCGCTGCTGGCCTTGCTTATGTCGACGACGTAAATGCCCTTGTCATGCACGGCCGGCCCTTTGGCCGGTTTGCTGGTGCAATCGGCGATGAAGGCGAGCTGGCGTGTATCCGGTGACCAGGCGATCGCGCTGCTATTGCAGTCGGCTCCCGCGCCGATCTGCTGCACACCCGAGCCGTTGACAGAGGCCAGTTCCAGTTGAGCGTGCCGGTCATGACGGCGCAGCCAGGCCACCATGCGTCCATCGGGAGAGATCTCGGCAGCCTCGATGCGCTGCGACTTGCCCAGGTCTGCCAGCAACGTCGTGATGCGCGGATCGGAACTGGCGCTCTCGGCGGGGACGTCAGGGGTGGCGGCCAGGGCTTGGCCGACGCTCAGAGCCAGTAGCGCGGGCAGCAGGCGGACGATTCGGGACATGGGCGTATCTCGCTGAGCGGGTTTCAAGGTGAGCCACGCTAGCAGCTTGGTTTACCTCGATCCAAGCACGCAAGATCATGCTGTTGCGGCGGCGCAACGCGATAGCGGCACCCCGGATAGGAAAAACCTTGTGCGTCAGTGCTTGCCGGGGGCTGCCGCCGCGTTGCGCTGCGCCGCCTCACGCTCGGCGATGCGCGCGCGTATGGCCGGAATCGCCGCCAAAGCCGCGCGCTCGCCTTCCAAAATGGCCTTGTCTTTCTGTTCGAAAGCCGCCGGGCCGATGCCGTTGACCTTGGGGCGAATCACTACATCGGCGCGCGCCAGCTCCTGCGCGCCAAGCTTCTCGCCCATGATATTGATCGACTGCCCGATGGTGCCCAGCATGCCGTCGGGCTTGCTATCGGAAGCCTTACTGGAAATATCCACGGCGATGACGATGTCGGCACCGAGCTGGCGAGCCGCATCGACCGGAACGGGGCTGGTCACACCACCATCGACATAACGTTTTCCGTTGATCACCGTCGGTTCGAACACCCCCGGGATACTGCTGGATGCGCGCACAGCCTGCCCGGTGTTGCCTCGGACGAAGACCACACGTGCACCGGTATCCAGTTCCGTGGAAACGGCGGCAAAGGGCAGCTTCAACTGCTCCATGGGTCGATTGCCGACCAGTTGGTTGACGTAGTCCTGCAGCTTCTGGCCCTGCACGAGGCCACCACTGAACAGCCGAACGTCGCGAATCCTGGTCTCGTCCAGCGAGAAGGCCTGTTCCTGCATCTGGAACGGATCCATGCCGCTGGCGTACAAAGCCCCCACGACGCTGCCGGCACTCGTGCCCGCCACCACATCGGGGTGGATACCACTGGCTTCGAGCATCTTGATCACGCCGATATGCGCAAAGCCCTTCGCCGCGCCGCCGCCCAACGCCAGACCGATGCGCAACTTCACCGGCGTCACCACGGCAGCCGGTTGCGGCGACGGTGGCCCCTTATGCCCAAGCAGGCCGCAGCCACCGACGAAGCTAACCGCAAGCAGGGAAAGGACACGACGTGCACGGACCGCGAAGCGCATGGATGATCCAAAGAGGGAAGGTCTAGGGCGGGCGCATTGTAAAGGCCACGCGCCTGCGCACCGATGGCAAAAGCATGGCGAGGATACGGCGGTTGCCGGCGGTTAATGGCGAAAAGCCGGAAGCGAGATAAGAGACGTGAGTAGTGAGGTCGTTGCGCGCGGCCCTGGGGATCACGGCAAGCTCTCGGGCTCGCCCCCATTAGCCGTACAACTGCTCGGCGCGCTTGAACAACACCCAGCTGGTAGCGATGTATTTGTCGCCACCGTGGGGGCGGTTGCCGCGATGGGTGTGAGTAAAAGCGGCGGGGGCGATCAGCAGGCTGCCGGTGCGCGGGGGCACCTTGCGCGCCTGATATAGGAATTCGGTCTCGCCCTGGGCAAAACCGTCATTGAGGTAGATCGTCCATAGCAGGTGCCGGTGCAACGTGCCGGCGTCGGGATGGCGTGGAAACAGTTCGCAGTGCCAGTACGGATAACCGCCGACGCCGGCGCGATAACGTTGCAGATTGATATCGCCGGGCATGAACACCTGGCGCACGAGAGCCCCGAGCTCCGCGTCGGCCATCGTGGCGATGTCTTCCGCGCGCAGGCGACGCAAGGCACCATCATCGCCAGGTATCTGCAACATCAGGGGCGCGATCAGCGTGTACGGATACCGCCGCACATAGGCCGTCAGCCCGGCCAGCATAGCCAGGTTGAGTGCCACCTCGGCATCGCGCCACGCCGGCTTGCCACTGAGGGTGATATCGCTGGAATGCTTCAATTCGCGATAGACGCCGCCACCGACCTGGCCGTCAGTGGCCTGATCGCTGGTTTCGAAGCGCTCGATCAGCGCGGCGCAATGCGCCGCGTCGATCGCGTTGTCGTAGACCTCGATGAAATCGTCCCTGGTCATCGGAGTGGAACTCAAGCGTTGGCGCCGTCGGCCAGCTGGTGATAGTGCGTGGCCACTTCGACCTCCTTGCGCGACCCCAGGAATACCGGCACACGCTGGTGCAGGCCGGTGGGTTGAAGATCCATGATGCGTTCGCGACCGGTCGTGGCTGCGCCGCCGGCCTGTTCGATGATGAAGGCCATCGGATTGGCTTCGTACATCAGGCGCAACTTGCCACCCTTGGCCTTGATCTTGGCGTCGAGCGGATAAAAGAACACACCACCGCGCGTGACGATGCGATGCACGTCGGCCACCATGGAGGCGACCCAGCGCATGTTGAAATCCTTGCCGCGCGGGCCGTCCTTGCCCGCCAGCAGTTCGCCGATATAGCGCTGCATGGGTGCTTCCCAATGGCGCTGGTTGGACATGTTGATGGCGAATTCGCCGGTTTCCTCCGGAATGCGGATGTCGCGGCGGCTGAGGATGAAGCTGCCCACTTCGCGGTCCAGCGTGAACTCGTGCGCGCCATGACCAAAGGTCAGCACCAGCACGGTCGCCGGACCATACACCACGTATCCGGCCGCCAACTGAGTGGTGCCCGGTTGCAGGAAGTGCTCCATCTTCGGTTCGCTGACACCATCGGGGCAACGCAGCACGGAGAAGATGGTGCCGACGGAAATGTTCACGTCGATGTTGGACGAGCCGTCCAGCGGATCGAACAGCAACAGGTGATTGCCCTTCGGATACATATCGGGGATCGGCTGCGGATCTTCCATCTCCTCCGAAGCACAAGCCGCCAGGTGTCCACCCCAGGCATTGGCTTCGAGCAGGATTTCGTTGGAGATCACGTCGAGCTTCTTCTGTGCCTCGCCCTGTACGTTATCGCTGCCGGCATTGCCCAGCACGCCGCCGAGCGCGCCCTTGTTCGTCGCCACCGCGATGCGCTTGCAGGCACGGGCCACCACCTCGATCAACAGGGACAGCTCGCCATTGATGCGCCCGGCGCGCCGTTCTTCGATCAGGAACTGGATCAGGGAGATGGGTTTCATGCGCGAGGCCACTGGAAAGGTCGCGATATTCTGGCGGTTGAAAGGTGAACGGGAAAGGTAGGCAAACGCCTCCTTCGGCCCGTGCCAGCATCGACGCAGGCTATATCGACCGCTCAGATCCGCCGCTTTCTGAGGAACAGGCCAAACAACGCACAAGCGAGCATCGCATCGCCCGCAACCAGGAACGCGTCGCTATAGGACATCAACAGCGCCTGGTGATGCACCTGTCGGTCCAACAGGGCCATCGCCTGCTCGCGCACGATGGCCGCGCCCTTGCCCTGGAGCAGGGCGTGCGCGTCCGCGTAGCGGTGGCCCAGGTCGTGCACCCATGCCAGCCATTGAATACGGAATGCCGGCGAGTAGGGTGTGATCGCCTCTCCGATGCGGCTTGCATGGAAGGTCTCCCGGTCGACCACGAACTGGCCGGCCACCGCGATGCCGATGGCGCCGCCGACATTGCGAACGGTGGAGAACAGCCCCGAAGCCGAGCCCAATTCGGATTTTTCCAGGCCATCGACCGCCATCACCCCCAGTGCCACCACGATGAAGGACTGGCCGATTCCGCGTACCACCAGCGACGGCACGATGACGTTGGCTGCGGCATCGCCGTTGAGGTGAACGTTCATCAGGCAGCCGGCAGCCATGATGACGAAACCCAGGATGATGACCACCCGCACGTTCGTCCAAACCATCAACCGGGGTGTGGCGAAGGACATGACCAGTTGAACCAGGCCATAAGGAATCATCGTCAGGCCAATCTGCTCGGCGTTGTAGCCCTGGCCCTCGGCAAAGTAATTGGGCACCAGGAACACCACGCCGAACACCACCGCGCCGAAGGTGAACTGCATGGCGCTGGCGATGCCGAAGTTGTAGCGGGCCAGCAGGCGCAGGTTGATCAATGGGTTGCGGCGACGAAGCTCGATGATGACGAAGGTCGCCAGGCACAAGGCCGCCACGACTGCCGCGCCCACGATGAATGCCGATGCGAACCAGTCCTTGCGGCCGCCTTCTTCCAGCATCACTTGCAGTGCCGACAGCCCGAGCGCCATCGCAAGGATGCCGCCCCAGTCACCGCCGCGTAGCCTTTCCAGGTTCGGCGTTTCGCGTGGCATCGCCCATCCGATCGCGCCGAGCAACAACAGGCCGGGAGGTACTTGCAGGTAGAAGATCCAGCGCCAGTCGTGCACCTCGGTCAGCCAACCGCCCAGCGATGGGCCCGCTGCCTGGGCGACGTTGTTGGCCACGGCAAACAGCGCCATGCCAAACGGATGCCGCGAGCGCGGCAGTTCGCTGAGGATGATCTGGAACGAAAGCGGAATAAGCACACCGCCGAACGCCCCCTGCCATGCCCGCGCCACGATCATGGTGTTGATGTCCGGCGCCAGCGAACACACGACCGAGAACACGACGAAGCCCCCCGTACCGACCATCAGGACACGTCGCATGGTGAACACCGATACCAGCCAGCCGGTCATCGGAATGATGATGATCTCGGCCACCAGATAGGCCGTGGTAATCCAGGAGCCTTCCTCGAACGAGGCGCCGAGCGATCCGCGCACGTTGGGCAGCGAGGCATTCGTGACATGGACATTCATGCCAGCCATGAAGCAGCCCACGACTCCGCCCAACACAGCCACCCAGGCGCGCAACGAGACATGGTCGGTGTCCGGGACCGATGCCGCGACATCGCTCATGGCGTCGTGCCCCGGGTATCGACCACGGTTTCCACCGACATGCCTGGTTGCAGGTCGGCCGCGCGCGCCTGGCCTGGTTCAATGCGGATGCGCAGCGGCATGCGCTGAACGATCTTGGTGAAGTTGCCGGTCGCGTTGTCTGGCGGAAGCAGGGCGAACTGCGCCCCCGAGCCTGGAGCGAAACTGTCCACCCGTCCCCTGAGTACGCTGCCGCCAAACGCATCGACGGCGATGCTGACCGGCTGGTTTGGACGGATGCGGCTGGTCTGCGTTTCCTTGTAGTTGGCTACGACATAGGTCTGCGCCGGAACGAGCGCCATCAATGGCGTGCCGACATCAGCGTACTGCCCGACGCGCACACTGCGCTGGCCGACCTGCCCATCGATGGGCGCGCGCACCACGGTACGTTCGAGGTCGTAACGCGCCATCTCCAGCGCGGCGCTTGCCTGCCTGAACCGACCGCGGGCCTCGTCCAGGCTGGCGACCGCCGCCTCGCGACGGGCTGCAAGGACCGCCCACTGCGCGCGCGCGGCAGACAGCCCCGCGCGCGCCTGGGCCAGTTCGGCATCGGCTTTAAGATGATCGGCGCGAGCAGCCTCGAAACGCTGCTCGCTGGTGACATGCTGCGCCTGAAGGCCACATTGGCGCATCCATTCCAGGCTCGCCTGGTGGGCAGACGCCATGCGTGCCTGCAAGGTGGCATCGGCCTGTGCGACCAGGCTTTGTTGTTGCGTGGACAGGGCATCGAGATGCGCGATACCTGCTGATTGCGCATTGATGCGGGCCCGGGCGGCCGCCAGCATGCCTTCGGCCTGTTCGGTCTTGAGGCGATAGTCCTTGTCATCGAGCCGGACCAGGACATCGCCTGCCCGCACGTGCTGGTTGTCGGCCACCGGCACCTGGCTGACATTGCCGGCCACGCGGGGCGCGATGGTCACCACGTCTGCCCTGACGTAGGCATCGTCGGTATCGACCTGGAAGCGGCCATCGGTCCACCAATGCAGGCCGTACAGGGTGATGACGACGACGGCGACGGCGCTACCGCAGGCCACGACCGTACGGCGAGGGACGCGCGCGCGCATGCCGGGAGAGGACGCATTGGCGTGTGCATGAGTCATGGAAGTCACTTCGTTACGGGGGATGGGATGACTGGCGATGTGACGTGTTGCCGGTCAGGAAGCGTGATGTCAGGCGCGTCCTCCCATCCGCCGCCCAGTGCCTTGAACAGGAAGACCTGCGCCCTGGCCGCCTCGGTCTGGATGGCCGCCAGGTCGGCGCGCGCATCGATCTCGGCGGACTCGGCATCCAGTACCTGCAAGACGGTCGCCGCACCCTGCTCGCGCTGGCGTTGCACGACCTGGCGCGCGGCCGCTCGACGTTCGGCCACGCGTTCGAGCGCGCCCTGCCGGCGCAGCACGGCGTCATAGTCTTCGCTGGCCTGGTTGACCTCCTTGAACGCCCTGAGCATCGTGGCATCCAGGTTCGCCAGCGCAGCGGCTTCCCCCGCCCGGCTCTGTGCAATACGGGCACGCGCTGCACTGCGGTTGGGGAAACTCCAGCTCAACAGCGGGCCGATCCGCCAGACCGCGTTGTTGCGCGCAGACAGGCCTGACGCGGTCGGCGACGAATCGGCCCAGCCCGCGCCCAGCGACACACGGGGATAAAGGCTGGCTACTGCGATGCCGATACGCGCCGTACTTGCCTCCAGCTGCTTTTCGGCCACCCGGATGTCTGGACGCCTGCGCAGCAACGCCAGACCGTCACCCAGAGGTACCGTGGCGTCCATCGCGGGCAAGTGCCGGCAGGCGATTGCCGCCGGGGGAATGTCGTCCGGCCCGCGTCCGGCGAGCACGGCCAGCTCGACGAGCGCATCATGGCGCGCTGCTTCGAGCGTCGGCAGCACCGCCTCGCCCTGCGCGACCATCGCCTCGGCCCGCGGTACATCCACTGGCTCACCCGCACCCGCTCGCCACACACGCTGGACCAGTTCGCGGCGACGTTGCCGCAAGCCCAGGGATTGGCGCGCAACATCCATGCGCTGGGCATCGCCACATGCCCTGAGCCAGGCATCGGTCACCCCTGCGGCTACCGCGATGCGCACGCCGTCTTCGAGCGCCAGGGAAGCCTGAACGTCAGCCTTGGCGGCGAGCACGTTGGAACGCAGCCGCCCGAACAGGTCCCATTCCCAGGAAACCTCGGTGTCCAAGTCGTAGCGCAAGCCGGAGCGAACACGATCGCTGCTACGCGACGCGGCATCGATCTGGTCCTGCAAGGTACTGCCGGCCCCGACCCCGCCGGCGACCTCCGTATCAGGCAGGCGTTCGGCCTGTGCGCCCCCAAGCATGGCGCGCGCCTGGAGCAGGTGCGCCGAGGCAACCCGCAGGTCGCGGTTGTTAGCCAGGGCTTCATCGACCAGGGCATCGAGCGCGGGCTCGCGATAGCGCGCCCACCACGACAAACCGAGCGCGCCCCTTGCCGGTGGGCTGTCCGCCAGCGTCTCGGGCACCGTCACCGTCGGTGCGGGCGATGCGGGTGGAACCCCCGCGCACGCGGCGAGCATGGATGCACAAAGCGCCAGGGCCATCGCACCCGGCTGATATGGACGAGGTTTCACGACACGGCGCCCTTTGACCAGGAGCGTGAATGTAGATAACCGCGCCTTGTCCTTCTCTCTCGGAACTGACATTGTTCGTCGCGAAATGGACAAGCTCTATGCGTATCAGGATTGGGAACAATCACCCCGGCCCGTAGCGGGCCTGGCGACCGATCACGTTGATGGCCAGTACATCGCCCCGCATCGGCATCCACGCGCGCAGCTGATCCACACCCTGACCGGCGTGGTCACGGTGCATAGCGGCTACGGTAGCTGGGTGGTACCAACCGGCCGTGCGGTATGGATGCCACCAGCGCAGGAGCATGCCATCCGGATCGCCGGCAAGGTCGCCATGCGCACCGTCTTCGTGCGCGAGGATGCGCGGCCTGACCTGCCGCGC
>NZ_DASVMI010000190.1:0-9538 GCF_036384435.1 Dyella sp.
GAGGACGCGATCGTCCGGCTGCGGATCGAGCAGGGCCATAGCCCGCGACATCATGCGCTGGTTCATGCCGGCATTGACCTGGACGAAATCCAGCGGGCGGAATTCGAGCTCTACGTCATGCGCGGGGTTATCGTCAGCGGCGATGCGAAAAGCCAGCCGCGGCGCTTCTGGCCATAACGGGTGCACGCTGCTGATGCCTCCCGGCTGGAGATAGATCGCCAAATCGTGGGCTTGTCCGAACGCCACCAGCGCGGCCTGATCGGCCGAGCTGAGCGGTTTGAGATGGCGAAATACCAGCGCCATGGTGTCGTCACCTGCGGCAAATTCGATCTGCGCGATGTCGCTGGCCGCTTCCATGCCGCTGATCAGCTGACCGAGCAACCCGATCTTCGGCCCCAAGGCGGGATGCATGACTTCGCATTGCTCGATGTCAGCCACGAAACGCGGATTGTCTTCCTCGCGAAATCCCACCAGCGCGCGCCCTTTCTTGGCTACGTTGCGTACAGACAGGCGGCCCTTGCGGCGATATCCCCATGGCTGGTCGGTCAACGGTGCCAGCCAGTTCTCCGGCTGTACCTTGCCGATGCGCTCGAAGTTTTCTGCCAGGACGCGCTGCTTGGCTTCAATCTGCGAGGCCGCATCGAGATGTTGCAGTGAACAGCCGCTGCACTGGCCGTAATGACGGCAACGCGGATCGACACGGTGTGGTGAGCGGCTCAGCAATTGGATGACTTCGGCTTCGTCGAAGTTGCGATGCCGACGGCGGATGCGCACCAGGGCTTCTTCGCCGGGCAGTGCGCCACTGACGAAGACGGCCTTGCCGTCGATGCGGGCTACGCCACGGCCGTCGTGACTGAGATCGGTGATGGCGGTCTGGAACTCTTTCATTGCTTGAAAATACCGCACGCCCGCATCGTGGCGATCCGGGCGTGCCTTGAAAAACGTGGAATGGGCGGGTCGCGAGGCGGCTTACTTGCGCTTCCAGGCACCCGAGGTATCTTGATAATACCAGCCTGCCTTGGCGCGCTCGATCCAGCCCTTGGCAAAGGTGATGCGAATCTGACTTTCCCATTCGGGATGGTCGTTCGCATTGGCGACCTCGCGATACAAGGCATTGCGATCGCGGTTCTCATCGGCGACTGCGGCATTCACGGGAGCGCGCCGGTCCAGCGGCAGTGAACCGATGTCGCGCACGGCAACCAATCCATCCTGGGTAAAACCAACGGCACCGCTGTCGAACAACGGCCCTAACGTGGTGCGAAAGCGATCCTGCATGCGCGCCTGGATCGCCTCCGTAGCTGCGGTCTGCACCCGCAGGTTCGGGGTATCGGCGGCATAGGCGGCCGGCACCAGCAGGTCCAGGAGCATGGCGGCAGGACGCCCCCCCTTCTTCGACTCCGGCGCCGGCTTTATGTCGGCCGGGGCGGTTGCGCTATCGATCACGGTGCCGATGAACTGGTCGGCAGCCTTTTGCGCGGCGGCCTCGGGAAAATAGACATTGATCGTAACGCATCCCACCAGCGCGACCAGCACGGTGATCAGTAAACCATAGGCTAGCTTGCGCATGGCGACTCCTTCGACTGGGAGGCATGAAGTCAATGGACTTCCGGTGCGGCTCCCTCGGTGGCCGCCTTGAGGCGGCGCACCAGTGTTGGCCAGTCCACCTGTGTCTGGTGGCCGACCACCTGCAGGCGCGGCAACCCGCTACCCTCGAGGATAGTGTAACTGTCTCCGTCCCGATCGAGACCTCCCATGTGGCACAGGGAGCCTTCCAGCGTACAGTTGAGACCGATGCGCTTGTAGCTGAAAGTCTTGAAGATTCGCAGCACCGCGCCTTGCAGGCCGGATGCCAGGCCGCCACCACCGACGCTGGTGAGGTTGTTGACCGCGCGTTGGCTGATCTTGCCGCCATCAGGGGCGAGCAAGCTCGCCTTGAAAGCCACCGGGTTCCAGTTCACCAGGCGCAATTGGTCGATCGAGCCATCCATCCGTCCGGTGATGCTGCCGAAATCGAAGACACTGGTCAGCGCACCCAGATCGATGCGGCTCAGGCGGACATTGCCACTGAATACAGGCGTGGGACCAAACGGCTGTTGCAGGGACAAGCGCGTCATCTCGACAAAACCGTCGAACACGTTGACCGTCAGGCCACCTTCGAGCTCGAAGCGATCATCCACCCAGCGCAAGCCAGGAATGGCGCCCCCCAGTGTGCCGGAAAACTCAGGCCATCCCACCGCTCGGCTGAAGGCGGCCATGTCGATCCCTGTGAGCACCAACGAGGTGTTGAGCCGCTCACCCTTGCCGGCCGCTGGGCGCCAGGCGAACTCCCCCACATGCAACTTGCCCCCTAGCACAGGAACGTCCAACGGCCTTTGCAAGGCCATGGTGCCGTTACGACTCTGCCAATGAGCCTGCGCCGCACCGTTGGCGATGCGGTATATATCCAGGTTACGCCATCCCAGGGTCGTCGGCGGACGATCACCTTGGGCCGCCCAATCCATCCCTCCGCGAAGCCCGGCCACAGCAAGCCGCCCTTCGGCATCGGCGGCGTCCAGGCCGTCGGTGTCGAAACTGAAACTCTTCAGCGTGCCACCGTCGAGATTGAACATGCCGTTGACCTGCCCCTGGACGCGCATGTCACGTAGTCCAAGTGCCGCCAGCCAAGATTGGCCGTAACGGGTGTAGGCGGCGGGAAAGCGTGCCTGGAAGCGATCAAGCCGAAGTGTTTGCAGATCACCTTTGCCGTCGAAACCCAGTGAACCTTCCAGTTGCAATGCGTCGGCGTCGGTGACGCGCAACCGATCCATCACGAAGTTGCCGTGCTTGCTGCGCGCGTCGATACCGACCTGGACAGGATGGTCGGCAGGCAGGCGGGCGAAAAGCGGTCCCAGCAGGATATCTCCCCCACGAAGACTGGCATCCAGGCCCAGGCGGGCCTCCGGTCCGGTGGTATCGACAGAAAGCCGGCCGCCCCCCCCTAACTGTTGGCCCGCAAGACGGCCTCCAGGAGTATCGAACCCTATGCCGTCGAGGCTGAACTGGCCAGACGCCTGGATACCTTCGTCACGCGTATCGAGCGCCACATCCGCGTTGATCCGGCCACTGGTGGTGCGACCCGACCAGACGGTAGCCAGCAAGCCCTGGAGCCAGCCCGCAGGCATCGCATTGAGGTTGATCTGAGCATGCGAGGGTTGATCCAGCGGCAGCGCACCGCTGACCTGGGCCTGCCCCTGGGTGAGATCGATCTGCAAGGTATTGGCGCCATCGTCGATGACCATGGCGACCTTTGCATCACTCAAGGCCCCGCCCGGTGCATTGGCCAACTGCGCGCCCCCGGCGAACAGCCAGCGCAGCTCAGCATCCCTTTGCAGGGTGCCGCGCAGCGTAACCCCGACCTTGCGCCAGCCCATCACCGGAATATCGGCCTTTCCTACGTGAAACGCCAGGCGGATGCCGCCGCTGCCATCCTCGCCCAATTGGGCCTGTATATCCTGGAATTTCATACCCGCGAAGGCCATTTGTCTCGCCTTGACACACGTATCGGCGTGCGCGGACGCAGCCAGTCCTATTTCGGCCAGCAGAAGGAATATCAGCAACAGGCGGCTTGGTGCGAAACTCATGTCCAACCATTCTGCCAAAACAAGATGAACGACACGGACCCGTCATGACTTCTCCTATCGAAAATTCCTCCCAGACGCTTGCATTGGATGCCCCTCATCGCGTATTGGTCGCCGACGACGATCCGGCGAGTCTGCTCTTTCTCAGTGAAGTACTGCGCAAGCGCGGTCTTGAGGTCACTGGTTGCCCGGACGGCACCTCGGCCATCGCCCAGGGCAAAAGCCAGGCTTTTCGCATGCTTATCCTCGATTGCCGCATGCCGGGTGCCGGTGCCATTCAGGTGCTGACCGAATTGCGTGCCCATGGCTATGAGGGGGCTGCCGTTGCCACCAGCGCCGAGTTGGATGAGCCAACACGAATGAACCTGTTCGCACATGGCTTCCATGAAGTACTGCTCAAGCCGTGCCAGCCGGCCGAACTGGAACGTATCCTCGGCCTGGTTGATCCCCAGTTGGCAGGTCAACCCCTGCTCGACGACGCTCAGGCTCTTTCCAGCAGCGGCGATTCCCAGGTCATGAAGGCGTTGCGCAGCCTCATGCGCGAGGAACTGCTGCTGCTTGAAAAGGAATGGGCTGTGCTGGTGCAGGACAGGAGCCGGCTACGCGAACGATTGCATCGTCTGCTTGCTTCCTGCGGTTTTTGCGGAACGGCCTCGCTTGCCGCGCAAACCCAACTCCTGCAACAACGACTATTACACGGACAACGTCTGCCCAAGCAGCTGACCGATGGCTTCCAAGCCACGGTGCAAGCCACCATCAAAGCCCTGCAAGGCTGATTTCTCGCTAACCTCCACGAGCTCCCGCACCACCAAACACCCGCCAAGCGCGCAACTCGCCGCCATTGAGATGATAACGGATGACTTCGCGCATCATGCTGCGCAAAGCATTCAGTCCGGCGACATCGGGCTTCTCATCGTGCAACAAGGCCAATAGATCACTCCCTCGCAACGATTGCAGGGTCCCTGGAATGCAACGCACCGGCCCCTGCTCCACCTGATAGCGGTAAGTACGCTCAGGCTCGACCGGATCGCCCGTCTCCGCCTCCCAGGCCAACTGCAAGCCATAACCGAGGATCTCCAGCAGGTCACGCTCGAAACGGCGCACATTCCAGGCCAGGGATTCACCCGGCAGTTGAGCGAGCGTCTCGGCATAGGCCTGATATACATCAGGAATTGGATCCTGCCGCCCTGTCATCTTTACGATAAGTTCGTTGAGATAGAGGCCGGCAAGATTGGCGTCGCCGATCAGCCTGGTGAGAGGGCCGGCCGCCTCCATGCCCCTCAAAGTTGCCAGCTCCCCTCGATAAAGCAGATCCATCTCCAACGGCTGGAAGGGCTCAAGCAAGGCACGCTGCAAGCGTGCCTTGCTTCGCTCGCTCCGTACGCCACGAGCCACGACACCGATTCGCCCCAGGTCGCGCGTCAGGCATTCAAGCAATAGCGAGGTTTCCCGGTAAGGCCGGGAATGAAGCACATAGACAGGCTGCTGATCGATATGCATCGGGTCACTCGTTGCTGGCCGCCCGCCATGCGGACTGTGAGGTGGCTCGTTGGCGCGAACCGCTCACTCATAACCAAACTTCTTGAGCATGGACTCGTCGTCCACCCAGCCCTCGCGGACCTTGACCCATAACTTGAGAAACACCTTGCGTTCGAATACACGCTCCATATTGCGGCGAGCGGAGCTGCCGATGGCTTTGAGCTGAGCGCCGCCCTGCCCTATCACAATCGCCTTCTGGCCGTCGCGCTCCACCCAGACCACCGCATGAATCTCAGCCATGCCGTCCGGACGCTCGTGAAACTGCTCGATCTCCACCGTGGTGGCGTAAGGCAATTCTTGATCCAGGCGCAACATCAACTGCTCACGCACCATCTCGGCTGCAAGGAAACGCTCGCTGCGATCGGTGACCTCATCCTCGCCATAAACGGGTGGCTGTACCGGCAGACGCTTGAGGATGCCCTCTTCCAGACCTTTGAGCCCTTTTTCCTTGAGCGCGCTGACATAGTAGATGTCGTCGAAACTATGTTTGGCCATCAACTCGGACACGAAGGGCAACATGGCGCTCTTGTCCTTGGTCAGGTCAACCTTGTTGATCGCCAGCAACCGCGGCACTTTTTGCTCGACCAGTGCGTCGTAAAGCGTCTGATCCTCGTCGGTCCAACGTCCTGCCTCGATCACCTGGACGATCAGCTCCACTTCGCTGATAGCCGACCGCGCCGCACGATTGAGGCTGCGATTCATCGCACGCTTGGCCCCACGGTGCAGGCCAGGCGTGTCCACGTAAAGAATCTGCCCCGCCTCGCTGGTAGCGATACCCAAAATGCGATGCCGTGTGGTTTGAGGGCGCGGGCTGACGATAGATAGCCGAAAGCCTACCAAGGCATTGAGCAAGGTGGATTTACCCACATTGGGCCTTCCCGCCAAAGCCACCAGGCCACAGCGGAAATCATCGTGCGGCAGTTCGGGGGCACCGATGGGGTCGAAACTTTCGTGGTCGTTCATGGGCTTGAAGCCTGGTAGTCGCGCAAGGCGTGGGTGCCTCGCAAAAGGGCAGTCATTGTAAGGCAATGCACCGGCAAGCGCCGCCAGCGCGCATGCGTGCGTGGATCTGACCGGCACGGGGCCCCAGCAGGCATGGATTTATCCTGCCGTCTCCAGCAGTTGGCGTAGCACAGTTTCGGCGGCATCCTGTTCAGCCGCGCGGCGGCTCCCCCCGTGACCTTCGGCATGAATGGCCCTGGGCTCGGCGATGGCGCAGGAGACGTCGAAGGTCTTGGCATGATCTTCGCCAAGGGCACCAATCAGTTCGTATTGCGGCAGGGGCAATCCACGGGCCTGCAACCACTCTTGCAAGCGTGTTTTGGCATCCTTGGAGGAGCGAGGTAGCGCAGCGACTCGATCCTTGAAAAGCTCGAATACCACCTGGCGGCACGCCTGGAAACCACCATCAAGGTACACGGCCGCGAGCAACGCCTCGAAGGCGTCTGCAAGAATCGAGTCGCGCCGGAATCCGCCGCTCTTGAGCTCGCCAGGCCCAAGCCGGAGACGATCCCCCAGTTCCAGCTCACGAGCGATCACGGCCAGGGCCTGACCATTGACCAGTTGCGCACGCAGGCGCGACAACTCGCCTTCACTGGCATGAGGATGAACCTCGTACAGCAGTTCGGCGATAACTACACCCAGCAACGCGTCGCCGAGAAATTCCAGCCGCTCGTTGTTGGGCTTGCCCACGCTGCGATGCGTGAGCGCCAGATCGGCCAGCACCGGATCGTTGAAACGGTAGGAAAGCTTGGACAAAACGCTGTAACTCTTATTCGACGTTACCCTTCAAGGTAACGGATTTCTCAAAGTGCAGCAGGAAATCGATGTTGTAGAGGAACGGAATACGCTTGTCATACGCGACGGTCAGTTCCGCTGCATTGCCATTGCGATGCAGCGTGATGTCCTTGGGGGTGACCGTGGAATCGTCAACGTACTGGAAGCCCATCTTGAAGATCAGGTCGCGCCGCACCTCATCGAGGGACTTACCCTCCACGCCTGAACTGGACAACTGGTTCATGGCCTTCACCACGCCCATGTATTCGGTGTAGGACGGGACCAGCTTCATGGCCATGTAGCCAAAAAAGCCAACCACAATCAAAACCACCAGAAACCCGATCAGGGTGATGCCTGACTGACGCTTTTTCATAGTCCCCTCGCTACGCCGCCCCGGCGGCGGTGCCCCTAAACGCGTTTATACCAACCCGGCAAGCTGACAGCGGCTTCCCCGGCGCCAGACTTCTCGGATTTTGCCTGTAGTTGTGCCTCCGGTCACGTGCCCTGCATCGCGTTTGCGAAAGGGACCGAGACGGGAGGCACAGCCCGTAACAAGCTCAAATCAGTGAATCGAGGTACCAATACGCTTAGGATCGCTGATATTCATCCACACGAGGAACGCCCTGCCAGCCAGGTTCTGCTCTGGCATGCACCCCCACCAGCGACTATCCGTACTGTTATAGCGGTTGTCGCCCATGACCAGATAGCAGCCCTGGGGAACCAGCGAAGGCACCTTATCATTGGGGATCGAAGGCGGCGTGTTGTAGGCCGGCATGCGGGCAATTTTATGGGTCACATTGCCCAGATGCTCGTTCCATACCGTGGCGCCCATTTCCAGCATCAGACGTGACTCTTGCTGCTTGGGGTCGCCCACGTACGGCCCGATCGCATCGGCCGAAACCGGCACGTCATTGATCAACAGGGTGTCGCCATGCACCTCGATGCGATCCCCCGGCAGGCCGACCACTCGCTTGATCCAGTTCTGATTTTCCACCGGCGCATGCGGGTTAGCGCACGTAATGTCGCCACTGCGAACCATTTTTTCGCCGTCCTGGCACAGATAGCCGGGGAAACGGAACACCACCACGTCGCCACGTTTGGGCTCGCCCAGGGACAGGAATTTGGTGTTGAAGGCTGGCAGGCGCAAGCCATAGGAGAATTTGTTGACGAGGATGAAGTCACCCACATTGAGCGTGGGCATCATCGAACCGGAGGGGATGCGAAACGGTTCGGCCACGAACGAGCGCAGAACCAGCACGACCAACACCACGGGAAACAGCGATCGCGACCAATCCACTGCTACGGGTTCGGGAATTTCCTCTCCAGAGGCTGCAGCCCGCTCCTTGCGTGCCTTGAAGAAGAACATGCGGTCGATCAGCCAGACCACGCCAAACAGCACGGTCAAGCCAAGCAAGATCGCCGAAAAATCAAAATCCATGTACAGCTCCTGATAAGGCGGTCAAAGGTGCGAGGTCATCTTCCGGCATGAGGCATCAGCACCAGCGTCAATGACTTACTGTCCACCATTTCCCGTTTACTTGTCGACCTTCAATACGGCCAGGAAGGCTTCCTGTGGAATCTCCACGCGGCCAACCTGCTTCATGCGCTTCTTGCCTTCCTTTTGCTTCTCCAAGAGCTTTTTCTTGCGGCTGACATCGCCGCCATAGCATTTGGCAAGCACGTTCTTACGTAGTGCCTTGACGGTGGAGCGTGCAATGACTTGCGCACCGATCGCCGCCTGAATAGCGACATCGAATTGCTGGCGAGGGATCAGGTCCTTCATGCGTTCGACCAGGTCACGACCACGGCGGTCAGCATGGCTGCGATGCACGATCAGACTCAAGGCGTCCACGCGATCGCCATTGATGAGCACATCCACGCGCACGAACGGACCGGCGTCAAAGCGCTCGAAGTGGTAATCCATCGAGGCATAGCCGCGCGACACCGACTTCAGGCGATCAAAAAAATCCAGCACGACCTCGGCCAGCGGCATCTCGTAGCTGATCTGCACCTGAGTAGCCAAGTATTGGATCGAACGCTGCACGCCACGCTTTTCCTGGCATAGCGTCACGATATTGCCGATGTAGGCTTCTGGCGTAAGGATGTTGGCTACGATGATCGGCTCGCGAATTTCTTGTACCTGCGACGAACCCGGCAGCTTGGCGGGGTTGTCCAGCATCAGTATCGAGCCATCACTCTTGAGGATCTCATAGACCACGGTTGGTGCCGTGGTGATCAGATCCAGATCGTATTCGCGCTCCAGGCGCTCCTGCACGATCTCCATGTGCAGCATGCCCAGGAAGCCGCAACGGAAACCGAAGCCCATGGCCTCGGAGCTTTCGGGTTCGAAGAACAGCGCGGCGTCGTTCAGGCGCAGTTTGTCCAACGCCTCTCGCAAGGCGGTGTAGTCATCGGCCGAAACCGGGAACAAGCCAGCAAACACACGCGGCTGCATCTGCTGAAACCCGGGCAAGGGCTTATCGGCCGGCTTGCCTGCATGGGTCAGGGTATCGCCCACAGGGGCGCCGTGTACGTCTTTGATGGATGCAGTCAACCAACCCACTTCGCCTGCTCCCAGGCGATCGAGCTTCTTGCGCTTGGGGGTG
>NZ_DASVMI010000191.1:0-2961 GCF_036384435.1 Dyella sp.
GACTTCCTGTTCGACATCGCTTCAAGCTTCAACGACTCCATAGCCACCATGCAACCAGGCCAACCAAGAGCACGATGACGGTCCACCCAAGCCATTCGATATTTTTCTGCAGCATGCGCTCGGCGCGTTCACCGAACAGGCGCACCAGGATCGCCAGCAGCCAGACGCGCTTGCCACGTCCAACGGCCACGCAAGCGAGAAAGGGAATGACCGGTACACCGACGATACCCGCCGCCCAGGTTACGAACTTCATCGGCACCACCGGCTGCAAGGCAGCCAGCGCCAGCACGGTCAACAAACCGAGCCAATGCTCGTTCATCTGCATGCGCAGACTGTCGACGCCCTTCTGGATGGGTTCGAGCAAGTGCAAGGCATCCAGTGCAGGACGCAATGCCTCGAAAGCCCAATGGCCCAGTGCATAGCCCACCAGCGCGCCAAGCAGGGAAAAGAGCAGGCTGATGTTGGCGTAGAAGAAGGCTTTCTGCCGCCGCCCAAGCATCATCGGCGCGAGCATTACCTCCGGCATCACCGGAAAAATGAACGCCTCCACGAAACTCAGGCCGCACAGGTACCAGGTCGCGCGCGGATGGCGCGCCCAGGTCAACACCCGGGCGTAAAGCGAACCGAACAGGCGCATCAGCCGATACCGCCCAGGAGCGGCACGAAACTCACTGCGGCCAGATCCTCCTGAATAAAGTCGCCTTTGCCGTCTCCACGCATGCGGATAAGGGTTTGGTTGCTGGGCGACCCGACCGGCGCCACGAGCACGCCATGAGGCGCAAGCTGGTCGAGCAGTTGCGTCGGCACCGTGTCGCCAGCAGCGGTAAGTATGATGGCGTCGAAGGGAGCCTCTTCCGGCCAGCCGAGCTTGCCGTCGTCATGACGCGAACGTATCTGCGGCAAGCCAAGCTGACGAAAGCGCCGGCGGGCCTGGCGCAGCAGTTCCTCGATACGTTCAACCGTGAACACCTGAGGGACCAGCCCAGCCAGGACCGTGGCCTGGTAACCCGAGCCGGTGCCGATTTCCAGAACTTTCTGTGGCACGCCAAATTCGAGCAATGCTTCGCTCATGCGCGCCACCACCCAGGGCTGGGAAATGGTCTGTCCATGGCCGATCGGCAAAGCCGTGTTTTCATAGGCACGTGAATGCAGAGCCTGATCGATAAAATGGTGGCGAGGGACGTTGCGGATCACATCGATCACACGCGGGTCCTTGATACCCTCTTCCTTAAGCCGCGCAGCAAGGCGATCACGGGCACGCTGCGAGGTCATGCCCTCGCCTTTTAGCATGGCCGGTGGCAACGGATGGGTGTTCATCAGCTCACCTCTCCGCTGGATGGCATGGTCATCTCGGCCGAGAGCGTGTTCATCCAGCTGCTGACTTTTTCAAGCGCCTGGAAGCGAGTCAGATCCACATGGATGGGGGTGACCGAAATGAAGCCACGGCGAACCGCGTCGAAATCCGTCCCCGGGCCGGCATCGTCCACATCACCAGCCGGCCCGATCCACCAGATCGGCTTGCCACGCGGATCGGTGTCTCCAATACATGGGGCCGAGCGATGACGCTTGCCCAGTCGGGTGACCTCGAAACCAAGAATCTCGCTCCAGGGACGATCCGGCACGTTGACATTGAGGATGGTGTCGGCAGGCAGGGGGTCGACCAGCAAGCGCTGCATCAGCAGTAATACCGCCTGGGCCGCCGAGTCGTAATGCTCCCCCTTGTGATCGCGCGTGACCAGGGAGACGGCAATGGCCGGCAGTCCCAGAAAGCGCCCTTCCATTGCCGCCGAAACGGTGCCGGAATAGATCACATCGTCGCCGAGATTGGCCGTGTTGTTGATGCCCGAAACCACGATATCAGGCTCGTAGTCGAGCATGCCGGCCAAGGCCAGGTGAACGCAATCGGTGGGCGTGCCGGCAACGCGGTAACGACGCTCTCCCATGTCCACGACCCGGATGGGAGCATCCAGGGTCAAGGAATTGCTTGCCCCGGACCGATCCCGGTCGGGGGCCACCACGGTCACCTCACCCACCGCGCTCAGGCGGTCGGCAAGCACGCGGATACCGAGGGCATCCACGCCATCATCATTGCTGACTAGAACTCGCATCATGATCCGTCTAAAAACCAGTCTGAGGCACGTGCCCGACCATGCACGCAAGGCTTGAAGTCTACCGGACGCGCCCAGAGGTTTCACACATTGCCAAGCCAAGTATGCTGAGCGCATGTCAGGAGCCGCCGCATGAAACGACGCCCCGCCCCCTCTATCAGCGATGAGGATGCCCGCCTTTTTCGCGAGGCCATTGGCGAGGTGCGGCAACTGGATCCGGTTGAACTCCCGCCCCAGACGCCCAAGCCCGAACCGCGTGCGCACATGTTTGAAGCGGACGAAGCGGCGGTACCGGCCGAACTGCTCGACATGGCCTTCGATCCCGGCCTGCTGGAGATCGGTGAAGAGCTCAGCTATCTGCGCGATGGCTACCCCCCCAAACTGTTGCGACAGCTCAAGCGCGGACAATTCAGCGTGCAAGACGACATCGATCTGCACCATATGAATGCTGCCGCCGCTCAGCAGACGATCATCGAATTTCTTGCCGAGGCACACCACCACGGCCTGCGCTGCGTCCGCATCGTGCATGGCAAGGGACTACGCTCAAAAGCTACCGGTCCGGTGCTAAAAGTATTGACAGATCGCCTGCTCCGCCGACGAGACGATGTCATCGCATTCGCCTCCGCACGCCCAGCACAGGGAGGCACTGGAGCGGTAGTAGTGCTGCTTAAGGATTAAGTCAAACGCCACAAGAGAAGTTCTGGAGTAGATCAAGCAGTCGGCCCTACACGCGGCGGATCTGTTTGAATTTAATCTGGCCTGGTTTGATGGTGGCAATTGCCGATATAAGCATGATGCTTATTGCTCGCCCCCCAATCGTCAATCCATTCATATTCGACACGCGAGCCATCCA
>NZ_DASVMI010000192.1:0-28396 GCF_036384435.1 Dyella sp.
CATCCAGTGCAGCAGCCGCCGTTTCCGGCACGTAAACCTTGCCCTGCTTGAGTCGCTGGATGAGCTCGCGCGGCGGAAGGTCGATCAGCACGATGTCCCGCGCACGGTCCAGGAACGCATCGGGTACGGTTTCACGAACCGTGATGCCGGTGATGCGCCGCACCTGATCGTTGAGGCTTTCCAAGTGCTGCACGTTGAGGGCGGTATAGACCTCTATCCCGGCATCGAGCAGCTCGGCGATATCCTGCCAACGCCGCTCATGTCGGCCACCTGGCAGGTTGCCATGTGCCAGTTCGTCGACGAGTACCACGGCGGGACGACGGGCCAGCGCGGCGTCGAGATCGAATTCGGAGAAACGCTTGTCCCGGTATTCCACGGTGCGACGCGGCAAGACCTCCAGGCCTTCGAGCAGGGCCTGGGTTTCTACACGGCCATGGGTCTCGACCAAACCGACCACGACGTCCACGCCCTGCCGTTTCAGTTCGCGGGCAGCCGACAGCATGGCGAAGGTCTTGCCCACGCCCGGCGCCGCACCGAGAAAGATCTTGAGCCGTTGCGCGTTCTCCTCAGTGGCCTTGCCGAGGAGGGCATCGGCCCGCGCTTCACGGGAGGGTGCGGACACGTCTCAGACTCCCACGCAGAAGGATCGAAGCGATATCGGTAATGACCATGCTGCATGCCCTCATCGCCTGCTTTCGACTTGCCGCCCCCATCATGCGCGCGGCAAAAAGTCTACCGCGTTTGCGCGTCATCCAGGGCGAGGTTGAGCTGCAACACATTGACGCGCGGCTCGCCCAATACGCCCCACTGGCGGCCCGACGTTGCCTGGGCAACGAGTGTTTTCACCCGACCGGCGTCGATATGCCGCTCGCGCGCGATGCGTGCGACCTGATATTGCGCCGCCGCCGGGCTGATCTCTGGGTCCAATCCGCTGCCCGAGGCAGTCACCAGGTCGATGGGTACCGGTGCCGCATTACCCGGATCGACCGCACGCAAAGCATCGATCCGTTGCTTGACGACATCGGCAAGCGCCGGATTGGTCGGCCCCAGGTTGGAACCTCCCGATGCCATGCCGTTATTGGCCATGGGCGAGGTGGCCGACGGCCGACCCCAGAAATACCTGGGGTCGGTGAACGATTGGCCGATCAGGCGCGAACCCACCGCGTGCCCGCCCTGTTCGACCAGGCTGCCGTTGGCCTGCGAGGGAAAGATCAACTGGGCGGCACCGGTGACCGCCAGCGGGTACACGACCCCGGTGATCAGCGTCATCAGCAGGAGCATCGAAGCGATCGAACGTAGCTGCTTCATGGGACAGGCCTTTTCAATAGTGCAGGATGGCGTCAACCAGGGCAGTAACCTGATAGTTGCGCTTACCGTTGTTGTAAGCAGGAAAGTCGTACGCCCTCTCATAGCGAAACTCGGGCCGGATCTCCAGGTCCTGAGAAACCCAATGCGTGAGGCCGATCGTGTGGCTGGAGTAACGCGTTGCGAACGTGGTTCGCTGCCCCTGCTCGTCGTTGTAGAACTCGTTGCGTATCGACACCATGTTCTTGGGATCGAGTTCGATGTTGAAATAGTTGACGATGCCGAATGCGGGATTGTGGCCCGCCGGATAGGGAGGTGCCTCGCCGAGGGCATAACCCGGCTTGCCAAGTGGAGCACCCGGCTGATCACGGACATAGATGCGATATGCCTCAGTCAGCATGTGCACGTTGCGCGTAAAACGATGCCCCCAGGTCAGCACGAACTCCTGCAGATTGTTATAGGTCTGCCTGGATCGATTGTAGGACTCGACGCATGGATAAAGCATGTCGTCGTTCGACTTTGATACCCACCGTACACAGCCCTGAAAACTGGCGCGACTTGTGTCGTCCCACACCGCCGAATCATCCCCTCCGTGGATTCCCAGCTGAAGCGTCCACTGGTCGTTGAGTTTCGTGGTGGTGATGATACCTGTATTCGTATATGCATCGACCGTATAGAGAATCGAGTGCGTCAGCAGGTAATTGTTCGGGGAAAACTGCGCCTCGATATCAGGCAGCGACAAGTAACGGCCCGCCGTGACCACCATGCCTTGGGCGACCCATGGGATATAGAGGTCTACAAACCAGATCATGGGATCATCGCCATAGATCTTGCCAGCAAGCGGACCGTTTGCATTCGGATGATTCAGCAATTGATTACTGAACACACCTTTCATGGTGGTGTAGTGGTAGTCGAAGCCGTAGAGGTTGTCGAAGTGAAAACCCCAATCCAGGTGATCGGTCTGCACCGTATCTGGTACACGCTGCAAACGAAACAGGAACTGGTTGAATTCTATGCGGTTGGGTCGTGTGGCGTAGGACAGCGGGTAGTTTGTAAAGCTCGATGTACTGAGGTTGGCCGAGGGATTGATCCAACCATACATCTCGATATGGTTGTCTTGCATCCAATGGCCGACCCGGGTACAAGCCAACGACTTCTCCAGCGGATATTGTGAATTCTCGTTAGGCACGCCTATCGGATAATCCACGCCTCCGAGCTGCCATTCAGCCGAAGGGAACGGCGCCGAATCAAATGGCGACTCCATCGCTCGCCGTGCGGGCGCGGGCGCGTTCGAATCGGTCGGCTGCGCATCCTCCCGGTACGCGGCGGCAAGACGCGAGAAAAAGCCGTGCGAGCAATCGGCACTGGCGGCCTGGGCCGGAGCCGGCGACGCAGGCGGGTCATTAGCCATGGCCCTGCCAGCCGGAGCCAGCCCGATCATCAAGGCAAATGCGAGAACGTTCTTTACAGACATAAGTGGTCTAAACCGGTCCCGCAACGGACCGCCTCAGGTAGATGAATCGTTATCTGCGGGAGCGACAGCCCCGCAGGGCTTAGCGGTGAACTCAGATGCCGGCGTAGCCGCCCAGCACGTAGTCATCGTTTTGTGGGACCTGCGCATCGGCCGCGCATGGCACGACACGGGGCTTTCCGTGCACCGGCAGCGCTATCACGACATCGCACGCCGCGTCATTGGCCGACAACCGCAGCTCCATCTCCGGGTGGGTTTCGTCGGGAAGGGACACCGAAAGCTTCAAGGTATTCATGACTTGCTCGTTTTCCTTGTAGAAAGAAATCACGCCAACCCGCAAAGCACCAGCAAAAGGTCGATCAACTTGATGCCAATAAAAGGCACCGCGATGCCACCCAGGCCGTAGACCAGCAGGTTTCGACGCAAGAGAGCACCCGCGCCAAGAGCTCGATATTTCACGCCTTTCAAGGCCAGCGGAATCAGGAAGATGATGATCAGCGCATTGAAGATCACCGCCGAGAGAATTGCGCTCTGCGGAGTCGCCAGGCGCATGACGTTGAGTGCATTGAGCGCTGGATATGTAGTAGCGAACGCCGCCGGAATGATCGCGAAATACTTGGCGATGTCGTTGGAAATGGAGAAGGTAGTCAGCGCGCCGCGTGTGATCAGCATCTGCTTGCCGATCTCCACCACCTCGATCAGCTTGGTCGGATTGGAATCGAGATCGACCATGTTGCCCGCTTCTTTTGCCGCCTGGGTGCCGGTATTCATGGCGACCGCCACATCGGCCTGCGCCAGCGCCGGGGCGTCGTTGGTGCCATCGCCACACATTGCCACCAAGCGGTTCTCAGCCTGAATGCTGCGAATGAGCTTGAGCTTGGCTTCCGGCGTCGCTTCGGCAAGGAAGTCATCCACGCCTGCTTCGGCGGCAATGGCCGCGGCGGTCAGCGGGTTGTCACCGGTGATCATCACGGTCTTGATGCCCATCCGGCGCATTTCGGCGAATCGCTCGCGAATGCCGCCCTTGACGATGTCCTTCAACTCGATCACGCCAAGCGCAACCGACCCTTCCACCACGATCAGCGGCGTGGCGCCGCGACGGGCGACGTCTTCGGCCATGCGCTTGACCAGGGGCGGCAGATGGCTACCTACCGATTCCAGATATCGCTCGACAGCATCCAATGCGCCCTTGCGGATACGACGCTCACCGATGTCCACCCCACTCATGCGCGTCTGCGCGGTAAAGGGCACGAACTGCGCCTGCCCCTCCTGCAACTGCCGTTCGCGCAGGTTGAAGCGCTCCTTGGCCAGCACCACGACGCTGCGCCCTTCGGGTGTTTCATCGGCCAAGGAAGCTAACTGCGCGGCGTCGGCCAGGCGTACTTCTTCCACCCCCGGTGCCGGCATGAAAGCCACGGCCTGGCGGTTACCCAGGGTGATGGTGCCGGTCTTGTCGAGCAGCAGCACATCCACGTCGCCTGCCGCTTCCACCGCACGACCAGAGGTGGCGATGACATTGGCGCGAATCATGCGATCCATACCGGCTATGCCGATGGCCGATAGCAACGCACCGATGGTCGTTGGGATCAGACAGACCAGCAGCGCCACCAATACGGTCAAGGTGATTGGGTTGCCTTTCCCGGCCGCCTGTACGCTGTAGATCGAATACGGCAGCAGCGTGGCACAAGCCAACAGGAAGATCAGCGTGAACTTGGCCAACAGAATGGTCAGTGCGATCTCGTTGGGCGTCTTGCGGCGTGCGGCACCTTCGACCATCGCAATCATGCGGTCAAGAAAGCTTTCGCCTGGATTGCTGGTGATACGCACCACCAGCCAATCGGATAGCACGCGCGTTCCGCCGGTCACCGCGCTGCGATCACCGCCCGATTCACGGATCACCGGCGCCGACTCACCAGTGATGGCACTTTCATCCACGCTCGCGGCACCGACCACCACCTCGCCGTCCCCGGGCAGCAACTCGTTGGCCTCCACCAGCACGTAGTCACCGCTACGCAGGTCGCTCGATTCGGCGAATGTGATCGCCGCGCTGCGATCGGGGCCGGCCAGCTTCTTGGCCATCACGTTCTTGCGCGAACTGCGCAGCGCAGCGGCTTGTGCCTTACCGCGCCCCTCGGCCAAGGCTTCAGCAAAATTGGCGAACAGCAGCGTGAACCACAGCCATATGCTTACCCAGAAGATGAAGCTGGCCGGCGCTTCGCCATGACCGACGATGGCCTGGATCCACAGCAATGTAGTCAGCACGCTGCATACGAATACCACGAACATCACCGGATTTCGGAACTGCAATCGCGGCGATAGCTTGCGAAACGAGTCGGCCACGGCTTTGAGGATCAACTCGCGGTCGAAGCCGCGTACAGCATGGGTTGGCGTAGTCATCAATCAGTGTCCGGACATCAGGTATTCGGCAATGGGCCCAAGCGCCAGCGCTGGCAGGAAGGTCAAGGCACCCACCACAATCACCACGCAGGCCAGCAGGATCACGAACAGCGGCGTATGGGTGGGCAGCGTGCCTGCCGAGGGCGGTACATGGCGCTTGGCCGCCAGGGAGCCGGCCATCGCGAGCATCGCGATAGCCAGGGGAAAGCGCGCGAAGAACATGCACACGCCAAGCAGGGTGTTCCAGAACGGCGTGTTGGCCGAAAGTCCGCCAAACGCACTGCCGTTGTTGTTGGATGCCGAACTCACCGCGTACAGCACTTCGCTGAAACCGTGCACACCGGGATTGCCGATACCCGCCACACCCGCTGGCACAAGCACCGCGATCGCGGTGCAGATCACGACCAGCGCGCACGGCAGCAACACGGCCAGGCTGGCCATCTTCATCTCATGCGCTTCGATCTTCTTGCCCAGGTACTCCGGCGTGCGCCCCACCATCAGGCCCGCAATGAATACGGCAACCACAGCGAACGCCAGCATGCCGTACAAGCCCGAGCCCACTCCGCCGAAGATCACCTCGCCCAGTTGCATCAGCCACATCGGCACCAGGCCACCCAGAGGGGTCAGCGAGTCGTGCATGGCGTTCACCGCGCCGCAGGAGGCAGCGGTCGTCACTGCGGCAAACAGGCCGCTGGCGGCAATACCGAAGCGCGTCTCCTTGCCTTCCATATTGCCGCCTGCTTGCAGTGCCGAGGCCTGCTGGTCGATGGAAAGCCCATGCAACACCGGATTGCCCGCCTGCTCGGCCATGACCGCGGCGAACGTCAACGGCACGAAGATCAGCAACATCGTGCAAAGAATCGCCCAGCCCTGACGGCGATCGCCTACCATGCAGCCGAACGTGATGCACAAACCGCCGGGAATCAGCAGGATCGCCAGCATCTCGATGAAATTCGACAGAGGGGTCGGGTTTTCATAAGGATGCGCCGAATTGGCGTTGAAGAAGCCACCGCCATTGGTGCCAAGGTGCTTGATCGCGATCTGTGATGCGGCCGGTCCCATCGGCAAGGTCTGCACCCGCACCGGCGTGTCTCGGGTCACATCATGCCCAGCGGCGTCCTTGAGCGTATAGCCTTGGGTATCCTTCACGACCTCGGTGGCAACGATGGGCTGCGTCAGCGGCACATCCACATACGCCTTGAAATTCTGCACCACGCCTTGCGATACCAGCAGCAACGCCATGACGAAAGATAGCGGTAGCAAGATGTAAATCGTGCTGCGCGTCATGTCGACCCAGAAATTGCCGATGCTCAGCGAACTACGGCGCACAAAGCCGCGAATCACCGCAATCAGCACGGCGATACCGGTAGCTGCCGAAAGGAAGTTTTGCACCGCCATGCCCAGCATCTGGGTGAGATAGCTCATGGAACTCTCACCCGCATACCCCTGCCAGTTGGTATTGGTGACAAAGCTGATGGCGGTATTCATCGCCGAATCGGGGGTGATCGCACCCAGGTGCTGCGGATTGAGCGGCAACCACTGCTGCACACGCTGCAACACGTACACCGCCAGCAAGCCTGCCACGTTGAACAAAAGCATCGTCATGGCGTAACGCCGCCAGCTCATATCGTCCTCGGCACGAATGCCCGACAGCCGGTAGAGCAGGCGCTCGACGGGCGCACCCCATCGCGTCACACGATTGGGCGTCTCAGCGAACACCAGGGCCATGTACTGCCCCATCGGCTTGACCAGCAACAGCAATACGACCAGATAGAGAGCCACCTGGAAAAAATCGTTCGTGGTCATTCGAACCACTCCGGTTTGAGCAAGGCCACGCACAGGTAGCCCGTCAGCGCCACCGCGATAACGGCGGCCACGACATAAACGAAGGTCATGGGAAATCCAGCGAATTCGAAGTGACGAATGTCAGGGACGGCGGCCGAGGCGGTCGCAGATCAGCAGAAAGCCAATACTGGCCGCACTGAGCACGAAGCAGAACAACAGGTAGACAATATCCATGGAGGAGCCGGTGAGGCAGAGGATGCGACGGGGCGAACTATAGAAACCGGCGTATAAGAAAGGGGTAGCGAGATCAGGCCAAGACATATAGAAAGCGTAAAAAAATGGCGCGTACCACCTGGTAGGAGCCAATTCATTCGCGATGCAACCTGCGATTCAGTCGCAGGTTGAGGCTCTGAGGCCCCCAGGCCGCGACCTCGCCGCGCCTTGCTTGGCGACTGAAGTCGCCGTCAGGCCACTGGCAAGACCACCACGCCCTCTTCTCCGGGTGGTGCGATGTGATCAATGGCGTAACCGGCCGCGTCCCAGGCATCCAGGCCGCCCAGCAACGGGCGCACATGATGGTAGCCGTGTTCGATCAGCGTCTTGGCCGCCGCTGCGGCGGAAATCTCGTTGGGGCAACTGCAATAAATGATCAGCTCACGATCATGCGGAATGTCGTGCAACACCTGCTCCACACTTCGCAGGTCGGCCATCAGCGCACCAGGAATCACGCGCGGATCGACCACGCGCGCCGCGGGCGAACGAACGTCGACGACGATGGGGGTCTGGCCGGAAGTGATGGCCGAGGACAGTTCGTCCACCGTGATGCGCGCCATGCGCAAGGAATGAAGCAGGCGTCTGCGCTGCCACCATTTGACGGCGATGTACAGCACCAGCAGCACGATGATGGCTTTCAATGCCATGGTTCCGGCGCTGGACAGCAACGCGAGTACGTGGTCGATCTGAGTGGAGAACGCAAAACCAAGGCCAATCGCCACGCCAGCCCATAGCAGCGAGCCGACCATGTCCAGCGCGATGAATGCCCAAGGCCGCAGTCCCATCGCGCCCACCAGGGGCGGTGCCACGGTCGACAGGCCGGGGATGAACTTGGCCACCAGCAACACGCGGCCCCGCCAGCGCTGGAAACGCAATTCCGATTGCTTGACGCACGAATCGGGCGACAACGAAATGCGACAGATGGTGCGCATCACGCCTGAGCCGTACCGACGCCCCGCCCAGTACCACACCAAGTCACTGAGCAGGCAACCGAGCACGGCCGCACTCACCACCGAGGCCAACGGCAACTGGCCATTGGCGGCCAAGGCCCCGGCGATCACCAACGTGGGTACAGCCGGTACCGGCAGGCCAGCCTGCTCGACCAGCACATTGAAAAACACCAACATGGCGCCGTATTCCGCGATGAGAGCGATGATGTGGCTGGCCATCGGTGATGCGCCTCGAAAAGTTTGTTCCCTGCGCTGCCACGTGGGGGCGAACAGACCCGATTCCAGGCTTTCGGCCGCCTGGATCGGAATCAGTCTACGCCAATGCCGGATCCGTGCGGCGGATTCGGCGTGCCCCGGATATCACCAGGGGCAGCCACAGCAACGTCATCAGGGCTGCGCAAAGGAAGACACCATCGACACCCAAGCGCCCCAGGGCAATACCGCCAACCGTTCCGCCCACGAAAGCCCCCATGAACTGGCTGGTGGAATAAGCCCCCATGGCCGCGCCACGCAGGTGGCCCGGTGCCAACCTGGACACCAGGCTCGGCAGGGCGGCCTCCAGCAAGTTGAACGCGGAAAAGAACATCGTCGCGGCAACGCCCAGCAGCGCCAGGTGCGCCCCTGCCAGGCCAAGCATCATCAGCGCTACGCCGATCGTGACGACACAGAGCATCACGATCTTCAGGCTCTGCCGCAAATCGCGCATGCGATGCAGGCATGCGCCCATGACGAACGCTGCAATGGTCATCACGGGCAAATACAGTTCCCAATGGCGGCTGACCGGCAAGTTCAACCGTTGGGCCAGCAGCAGCGGCAGGCCGACGAAACTGGCCGTCAACAAGGCGTGCAGGAAAAAGACCGAACCGTTGAGTACCAACATGCGACTGTCGCGCAGCATGCCCAGCACCTGCGTCGTGCCAGCCTGTGCGTCGGCGTGACGCCGCTGTGGCGTTGGCACCACCAGCCATAGCAGCACCAGGGACATCAACGCGAGCACCGAGGTGGCTGCGAACAATCCCGGCAGGCCATGGATGGCCTCCAGCGGCGGCCCGAGAATCAGGGCGAGCAGGAAGGCCACGCCGATGGAAACTCCAATAATTCCCATGACCTTGCCCCGATGCTGTTCGGCAGTGAGATCGGCCGCCAGCGCCGTGCCCGCTCCCGCCACAGCCCCCATGCCCTGCAACGCTCGGCCGATGACGATACCGACCAGGCTCGATGCGAACGCCGCCACGAAACCGCCGACCGCAAACAATAGCAGCCCCAGCGTAATAGCCGGCTTGCGGCCAATCCGGTCGGACAGCATGCCCAGGGGAATCTGCAACAGCACCTGCCCCAGGCCGTAGACACCCAGGGCCAGACCAATCAGCAAAGGCGTAGCACCGGGCAAATGCTGCGCATAAAGCGAAAACACCGGCATGATCAGGAACAGGCCAAACAGGCGCAGACTGATTACACAGGCAAGCGTCAGGGCGCTACGACGTTCGAGGCTGGATAATTTGCTCACCGGAAAGCTGCATCTGGCCGAAAATCGACGATTCGTGAAGTATAGGCTGCCGTTCGTGGCACCTGTTGCGGCGACATGTCGCGGTCTGTGCACGCCATGCGTCTATAATCGGGGGAATTTCCGTTGCGACATCCCCATGACCACGACTTCCGCCGACGCCATTCGTACCGCCGACTTCACCGCCGTGCGCGCGCTGGCCGCCGAGGACATGCAACGCGTGGACGCGCTGATCCGGCATCGCCTGTCCTCCGATGTGGTGTTGATCAACCAGATCGCCGACCACATCATTGCCGGCGGCGGCAAGCGCTTACGGCCGATGCTGCACGTTCTTTCGGCGGCAACCGCGGGTTATCGCGGCGATCAGCACATTAAGCTGGCCGCGGTCATCGAGTTCATCCACACTTCCACGCTGCTACACGACGACGTGGTGGACGAGTCCGACCTGCGCCGGGGACGCAAGACCGCCAATGCACTATGGGGCAACGCCGCCAGTGTTCTGGTCGGCGACTTTCTCTATTCGCGCTCATTCCAGTTGATGGTGGAACTGGACGACATGCGCGTGATGCGCATCCTGGCCGATACCACCAATACCATTGCCGAAGGTGAGGTGTTGCAGTTACTCAACATCGGCAACGCCGACGTCGATGAAGCTGCGTATCTGGCGGTGATCGAGCGCAAGACGGCAGTGTTATTCGCCGCGGCCACGGAACTGGGCGGCATCCTGGGCGGCCTGCCCGATGCGCAGGTCGCCGCGTTGCGTCGCTACGGCATGGAATTGGGCTATGCCTTCCAGATCGCCGATGATCTACTCGATTACGTTTCCGACGCCGATACCCTGGGCAAGAACATCGGTGACGATCTGGCCGAAGGCAAGCCCACCCTGCCACTGATCTATGCACTCAGGCACGCCAGCGCCGAACAAGCCCAATCGCTGCGCCACGCCATCGAGCACGGTGGCCTGGATTCGCTCGATCGCATCATCGCCGCCATCCGCGACTCTGGCGCCCTGGAGATGACGCACCAGCGTGCCACCGAACACGCCCAGGCCGCGATCCATGCCTTGCAGGAACTGGCACCATCCCCGCATCGCAACGCGCTGGTGGCATTGGCCGAGTATTCGGTGGAGCGGAAGTTCTGATAGCCAGTTAGGAGTGAGGGGTTAGGAGCTGGAGCCGTCGCTCCAGCCAAGGCCGCCTTGCAACGCAAAGCGGACTTAAAAAACCGCCCAACACCTGGCACATCCGCATCTAGTCAGCACTGGGGCAAAAAGCGTCTTCCAACAACGCGCGCACGAGTAAGCGCCGCGCTTTTGCTCCTCACTCCTCACTCCTCACTCCTCACCCATCACGGCGTCCCGGCGAATGCTCCGCCCAGCCAGTCACGCATCTGGCGATAACTGCGCTGTGCGGCGCGCTCGTCGTACTTGCAGCCGGGCGAGTTGCTTTCTTTTTCAGTGAAGCAATGCACTGCGTTGCCCAGCACCACGAACTGCCAGTCCGCACCGCTTGCTCGCATCTCGTCCATGAACTTGTCCGCATCGGGCATGGTGCCTTTGTCGTCGGCCCCGTTCATCACCAGCACACGCGCCTTGATGTTCTTGGCCAACGACGGATCATCCGTGGTCAATCCACCATGGAAGGACACCACGGCAGCCACGTCGGCGCCGCTGCGCGCCAGGTCCAGTACCGCCGAACCGCCAAAGCAGAAACCGATCGCGGCAAGCCTCGACAGGTCGATCGGCGCGCTGCCCGCTTGCGCCTTGAGCTGCGCAAGCGCCTCGCCGACGCGCTTGCGCATCAGGGCACGGTTGCCGTAAAGCGGACCCACGGCCGTCTTGGCCTGGTCGTCGTTGGTGGGACGAATCTTTTCGCCATACATGTCAGTGACGAGGATGACGTAATCCTTGCCGGCGATGCCATCGGCCTTGGTCAAGGCGTGCTCGTTGACGCCATACCAGTTGGGCACCATGACCAGGCCCGGGCGCTTGGCGGTGGTCGCATCGTCATAAACCAGCACGCTATGGAAGCGGGTGCCGTCCTGGGTCCATTCGACCGGCTTGTGGACCATTTTCGCCTGGACGGCGAACGACATCCCGGCCAGCAACAGCAAACCACCTAAACGAGCCATGCGCATCGACGTATCCTCGCAATGTTTCAGGTTGACGTATTGAAAGTGGATAGCGTTTCGTGGTTCAAAGGTTCATCGCCCCGCCGCATGGGCGGCGATGCGGCGCTTGAACGGTGCCAGCCGGTTGAGCATGCGCACCCCGATCGCACGCGCGGCAACCCAGGGCGGCGCCTGCCAGGCATAGATACGCGCCAGGGCATCGAAACCAAGCGCATCGAGCGTATCGGCGCTACGGCGACGGCGTGCATAACGGCGAAGCACATGGGCGGCGGCAATGTCACGTCCGGCGTCACGCGCGGCGACCAAGGTATCGCGTAGCTCAACGATGTCGCGCAAGCCCAGATTGACGCCCTGCCCGGCCAGTGGATGTACCGCATGGGCCGCATCACCCAGCAACAGCAGGCGCTCGGCCTGATAGCTCCTGGCCAATTGCAGCTTCAATGGAAATGCGGCCCGGGACGTGGTGGCCGTTATCGGTCCCAGGCGGAAATCGCTGGCCACGCCAAGCTCGGCCAGGAACGCCGCGTCATCCAGCGCCAGCACGCGCTGCGCCTGGTCGTCAGGCAAGGACCAGACGATGGAACTGCGTCCATCGGCCAGGGGCAATAAAGCCAGCGGTCCCGTCGGCAGGAAGCGCTGCCACGCGGTGTCCTGGTGCGCCCGCTCGGTCGCGACATGGGCCACGATTGCCCGCTGGGCGTAATCGCGGCCATGGGTATCGATGCCGGCCATGCCGCGCAGTCGGGAGCCAGCGCCGTCGGCGGCAACCAAAAGGCGTGCTGACAAAGGCTCGCCCTCGGAAAGCTCTACCTGGACGCGGTCTTCGCGCACCTCGTAGCCACGCACCTGTGCCGGACACAGGCGACGCACGCCAGCAGGCTCCAGGGCCTGCCACAACTGCCACTGCACCAGATTGTTCTCGACGATATAACCCAACCACTGGCGCCCTTCATCGGCGGCGTCGAAATCGATCGAGGCACCGCTTTGGGCGTCCCAGACGTGCATGTGCGCATAGGGACCGCTGCGTGCCTGGCGTATGGATGTCCAGACGTCCAGGTCTTCCAGCAAGGCGATCGAGGAGGGTGCCAGGCCCACCACGCGCAAGTCCACCTCGTCGCCGGCATGCCACGGCGCCGGTTCGCGCGCTTCCAGCAGGGCGGTGGCGAATCCGGCCCTGGCCAGGGCCAGGGCCGCAGCGGCGCCCACCATGCCGCCACCCACCACAATGACATCCAGAGCGGGGCCCCGGCGCCGCGCCTGGGCGTGTAATGCTTGTGCGTTCGTATTCATGCCAATGGCTCCAACACGTCGCGTGGCGCCTGACCTCGAAACCCCATGCCACGCCGCGCCAGTCGATCGCGCAACGGCGGCAGCCGGTCACAGGCCAGCATCGCCAGCGAACGCAACGGCCCCAGCGCCGGCTGCGGCAGACAGGCCAGGCGCACGAGGCCGTGGCTCATCGCCATCGTGCCCTCGCGGTCTTCAGTCCGGCGCGCAGCGTATTGCCGCAACAGGCCCGCCTCGCCAGGATCGGTGGCCGTCGCGACGATTTCCGACAACGTCAGCGCGTCGCGCAGACCGAGGTTGAAACCCTGGGCGCCAATCGGATGAACGGTCTGCGCCGCATTCCCCACCAGCACCGCACGAGGCCCGACCAGGCGCTCGGCAGCCACGCGCTGGATGACATACGGAAACCGCCGTCCAGGCCGCGACAGGCGACCGAGCCGCCATCCGAAACGCTCCTGCGCCAGAGTCAGATAAGCGGCATCATCCAGCGCCTCCACCGCTCCGGCATTCTCACCCGGCACCGTCAGTACCAGGCCGCAACGACGCTCGGCCAGCGGCAGCAACGCCACCGGGCCGGCATCCGTGAAGCGTTCGAAGGCGCGGCCACCATGGTCACGTTCCGGAGTTACCGTGCACACGAATAACGTCTGCCGATAGTCGATCGTCTCGGCGGGAATGCCCAGTTGCTGGCGCACGAACGAGTGCGTGCCATCGGCTCCGACAAGCAATGAGGCCTTGATGGCCTGCACCCCGTCGGATGTCTCGATCCTGGCCAGCCAGCCTTCCTGGCAAGGCTCCAGTGCGATCAGGCGCGCCGGGGCCAGCCGGGTCAGATGATGGCATTCGTCCAAGCGACGCAATAGCGCCGTGCCCAGCTCGCGGGCAGGCAGTGTCCATCCCAGGGCATCCACGCCTTGTTGTTCAGCGTCCATGCGCACGCTGCCAAAATCGCCGGCGCGGCTGACATGGATATGCCGGATCGGCGTGGCCCGTGCGGACGCGTGGCGCCACACGCCAATGGCCGAGAGACCGTTGACCGTGGTTCGCGCCAGGGCCAGGTTGCGCTCGTCGTAGCTGGGCTGGGCATCCACCCGTGGTGCGGCGGCCTCGACCAGGATCGCCCGCCGGCCGGCCGTGTCCAGGGCAATGGCGAGGCTCGCGCCGACCAGTCCACCCCCTACGATCAGTACGGGAGCCACGGAAGAAGAGGTATCGGAAGCATGCATGAGCGCGATGATACGCGCTCACGGACGCCCGGTGCCCTGGGACGGTACAAGTGTGAGCTAGACTAAGCGTTCCAAGAAACTCATCAGCATGCCCCGGAGCGCTCATGGCACCCAAGCAAACCCAACGCATCGGCATCTTCCTGGGCCTGGCCCTGGTGATGGCGGCCACTCGGCTGCATCACTTTGACGCACTTCCCGATGCCTCGTGGGCCGTCTTTTTCCTCGGCGGCTTCTGGCTGCGCGGTGCTGCACGCTGGGCCTTTCCGCTGCTGATGGCCCTGGCCGTGCTGGTCGATTTCTACGTGATCACCAGCCTGGGCATGAATTTCTTCGATCATTACTGCGTGTCGGCCGCCTACTGGATGCTGGTGCCGGGCTACCTGGCGCTGTGGATGGGCGGCAGCTGGCTGGCTCTCCACCAGTCGGGCCTCAGTGTACGCACGCTGGGCCTGGCCGTGGCCGCCTTGCTGGTCAGCGAAATGGTCTGCTATACGCTGACCAATGGCAGTTACTACTGGCTGAGCGCCACCGTGCCGCAGCCGCGCAGCTTCCATGCCTGGTTTGCCAACTACGGCGACTGGTACCTGGCTTTCCTCAAGACCACGGCCATCTATGCGGCTGTCGGCCTCGGCCTGCACGTAGTGGTGACCCAGCTTGCCAGCAGCCTCAAGGGCAGCACGGCACACGGCGTGCGGCAGTAAGCCAGGCATGGGTAATCGTCTCTCCAAGATCTATACCCGTACCGGCGACGACGGCAGCACGGGATTGGGCGATGGCTCGCGCACGGGCAAGGACTCGCTGCGTGTATCGGCCTACGGCACCGTCGATGAGCTCAACAGCACGATCGGCATGGTGCTGGCCTGCGATGGTATGGATCACGACATCCGCGAAACGCTGACCCAGATCCAGCACGACCTGTTCGACCTGGGCGGTGAGCTGTGCATTCCCGGCATGGCGATGATCGAGGATGCCGACATCGATCGCCTGGAGCAGATCCTGGATCGTTTCAACGACCCGCTGCCGCCGCTTAAGGATTTCATCCTGCCCGGCGGCGGCATGGCCGCCTCGTGCTGCCATCTGGCACGCACGGTCTGTCGGCGTGCCGAGCGTGAAGTGATTGCGCTGGGTCGCGAGGAATCGATCCGTCCGCAGGCACAGCGCTACCTCAATCGCCTGTCGGACCTGCTGTTCGTGCTATGCCGCGTGCTCGCGCGTGCCAGCGGCCACGGCGAAGTGCTCTGGCAACACGAACGTCGCCGCAAACCCAAGGCCTGAGCAGGCCCGCAGCAGGACTGTACAAGCGTCACCGCGCCTGTGCGTTCGGCGAACCGCCCCATCGGCCTGCCGGTGGGCCAAGTGCGGGGTGATATCTCCAAGGTCCCTAGGGTGCGCCTCGCGGCGCGCCAGGCAAACCTTGGAGATATCATGTCATCCACGCGGATTTACCCGAGCACCCTTAAGTGACCTTGCTGCGCCTGTACACCCACTCGACCTGCCTGGCGCACGATCCGGGCCCCGGACACGCCGAGTCCCCACTGCGCCTGCGCGCGGTACTGCAGGCGCTGGACCACGACCGCTTCGCGGCACTCGACCGGGTGGAAGCACCGCGCGCCACGCGTGAGCAACTGGTCCGGGCCCACGATGCCGACTACGTCGATCGCATCCTGACCAGCGCCCCGTCTGAAGGCCATGTGCGCCTGGATGAGGACACAGTGATCTCGCCCGATTCAATCGAAGCGGCCCTGCGCGCGGCGGGTGCTGCCGTGGCGGCAGTCGACGCGGTGTTGGGAGGTTCCAGCGACCGTGCCTTCTGCGCCGTGCGCCCACCAGGGCATCACGCCACGCGCGACCAGGCCATGGGGTTCTGCCTGTTCAACAATATCGCGGTGGCCGCCACCCACGCGATCCATGCCCATGGGCTCAAGCGTGTTGCCATCGCCGACTTCGACGTGCACCACGGCAATGGCACGCAGGCGATCTTCGAACGCGACCCGCGCGTGTTGTTCGTATCCAGCCACCAGTCGCCGCTGTATCCCGATTCGGGCCACGAGGACGAACGCGGGGTCGGCAACATCGTCAATGCACCACTCTCGCCCGGTGAGGGCTCCTATGCATTTCGCGAACTTTGGGATGGCGCGCTGTTGCCGCGCCTCATGGCCTTCAAGCCGCAGTTGTTGCTGATTTCCGCCGGCTTCGACGCCCATCGCGACGACCCGCTGGCCGATCTTCGCCTCGGTAGCGAAGACTACGCGTGGATCACCGAGCGCCTGGTCGATGTGGCCCAGGCGCATGCCAAGGGCCGCGTGATCTCCAGCCTGGAAGGCGGCTATAACCTCTCCGCCCTGGCCGCCAGCGCCAGCGCGCATGTGGCGGCGCTGGGTGAATTCTAGATGCCGGCCTTTGGGGTCATCCAGGCAAGCATGCCGCAGGGGCGAGGGACGAGGGTGCCATGCCGCTCGGGATCGCCATGCCCACGTAGGAAGACTTCGCAGGGTCACGCACCTGAGGTGAGCGCTCGAACTTGCGCCCTCGCCACTCACCTCTCGTCCCTCTGTTCGCAACGTCAACGACGCGGCAACCCGCCCCGACGCCGATCCTACCCTTGCGGTTCGAAATCCAGCGCCACCGAATTGATGCAGTAGCGCATACCTGTCGGCTTCGGGCCGTCAGGAAACACATGACCCAGGTGCGAGTCGCATTGCGCGCAGCACACCTCGACACGACGCATGCCGTGGCTGTCGTCCTCGTGCAAGGTCACCGCGGACTTGTCCAGCGCCTGGTAGAAACTGGGCCAACCCGAACCGGAGTCGTACTTGGTATCGGATTCGAACAGCTTCGCGCCACACGCCGCGCACACGTAGGTACCTGACGCTTTGTGGTGGTACCACTTGCCACTGAAAGGGGCTTCGGTCGCCGAACAACGGCATACCGCGTACTGCTCAGGGGTCAGTTCCGCCTGCCATTCGGCATCGGTCTTGTTCAGTTTGGCTTGGCTCATGGCTGAATCCTCTTGGAAAAGCTCTGCCTTACATGGGGGCTTTCTGATAGCTTTACGACCCTTCACCTGCCGACAGACTGCCATCGTGACCCGACGCCACCTGCCCCCGCGCCGCCTTCTGGCAGTAGCCGCCGCCCTCGCCCTCATCGGCGCCCCGGGCGCGCAAGCCAAGAGCAACCAGGGCCACCGCAAGGCATCGATGGACGGCACCGCGCCGGTCTGTCCGCTCGGTACCTTCCTGTGCCCGCCCCGGCCGGACAACTATGCCATCTGCCGTCCCAACGCCATGCTGGATTTTTACGATCCCACCATGACCAAGGACAGCAGCCTGCGCGATACGGCCAACACCTACACCTGGGCCGAGCAGGTAGACAGCTCCAACCAGACCGTCTATCACATGCAGGGCAACGTCAAGCTCGAACGCGCCGACCAGCGCATGCAGTCGGATACGGCCGATTACAACAACGACACGACCGACTACGACGCCAAGGGCAATGTCCGCTACCAGGAAGCCGGCGAACTGGTGAAGGCCGACCATATCCGCGGCAACACCAACGACAGCACTGGTGTGGCCGACAATGTCACCTACCAGTTGCTGCAATCGCGCGGCAACGGCACGGCCACGCAGGGGCACATGTTCGATGCCCAGCACAGCCAGTACACCAATGCGATCTACACAACCTGCGACGTCGGCCACCACCTGTGGGAGTTCAAGGCCAAGGACCTGACTCTCAACAAGGACACCGGCGTCGGTGTGGCGCGCAAGGCGACCATGCGCTTTGCCAACGTGCCATTCCTGTACCTGCCCTACTTCACGTTCCCGATCGATAACCGGCGCAAGAGCGGCTTCCTCTACCCGACACTGGGCAACTCCAGCCGTTCGGGCTTCATGGTCAGCACGCCGTATTACCTGAACCTGGCGCCCAACTACGACGCCACGCTCGATCCGCGCATCTACAGCGATCGCGGCCCCATGCTGGCCGGCGAGTTTCGCTACCTGAACCTGCTGCGCAGCACCGGTACGCTGAACATCGAGTACATGCCCAAGGACCATGGCAACAACGATCCTGGCGTGGTGGACCAGACCAAGGGCGATGATCGTTACCTGATCAAGTGGATCAACAACACCTCGCTGGGCGGTCCATTCTCGTTCGGCGCCAACATCAATCGCACCTCCGATCGCAATTACCTGCGCGACTTCGGCAACGATATCTATGCAGCCGCCACCCAGATCCTCACGTCCAGCGCCTATGTGAATGCTGGCGGGACATGGTGGAACGCATCGTTCGGTGGCGACATCTACCAGAACGTAGACCCGACGCTGCCGGACTCGGTCGAACCCTACCAGCGCCTGCCTCGCGCCACGCTCAACATCGATGTGCCGGTCAATCGTTGGCTGGAGATCGGCGCCCAGACCGAGGCGGTGGCCTTCCGCAAGAGCGAATGGTCTAACTTCTCCGTCAATCCGGATGGCAAGAGCGTGACGGTGCTGCCGCAGAACAATGCGCTGGACGGCAAGCGCCTGGATCTGTATCCGTATATTTCGGCTGACTTCCAGGGGTCTTACTGGTTCGTGCGCCCCAAGCTGGCCTACCGTTACACGGCCTACCAGTTGGACAACGACTATCGGCAGTTCGGCTACACCGAACAGTTGGGGACGGGAGACATTTCTCCGTTCACCAGCCGCACACCCAGCCGTTCGCTGCCGATCGCCAGCCTCGACTCCGGCCTGATCTTCGATCGCAATACCCAGCTGTTCGGCACCAACTACACCCAGACGCTGGAGCCACGGCTGTACTACCTGTACGTGCCGTATCGCAACCAGAACAACCTGCCGTTGTTCGACACCAGCCTGATGTCGTTCGACTACTGGCAGCTGTTCTCGCCCAACCAGTATTCCGGCGCCGATCGCCAGATGAACGCCAATAACCTCACGGCGGCGATCACCTCGCGCCTGCTGGACGAGAACGGTGTGGAGCGACTGGCCCTGAGCTTTGGCCAGATCCGCTATTTCACCCAGCAGCGTGTGCAGTTGCCCAACGGTAATGGCGCGCTCAACATTCCCACTGCGACCAACTACAACGGCTCGGACTACGTCGCCCAGCTGACCTCCCAGCTCAGCGACGACTGGCGCGCCAGCGCGTCCTACCAGTGGAACCCCAACACGCGCCAGACGGACATGGGCGCGGTGGAGCTGCAGCACCGCATCAAGACCGATGGCGTGCTGAACTTCTCCTACCGCTTCCGCCGCCAGCCGGGGGCAACGTCGGTACTGCTGGAACAATACGACGCCTCGATTGTCTATCCGGTGTCCGACCGCTGGCGCCTGCTTGGCCGGTGGACGTACTCGGTGCTGGACAAGAAAACCGTCGAGGCGCTGGCCGGTGTCGAATACGACAGCTGCTGCGTGGCCGTTCGCCTGGTCGGCCGTCACTACGTCAATAACGTGGATTTCTACAATCCGCAGACCGCCAGCACCAATACGGCCATCATGTTCGAGCTCGAATTCAAGGGACTGGGTGCCTTCAACGGGCAGACGGAGGGCATCCTCCGCCGTGGTATCCTTGGCTATCAATAATTTCTTCTCACCCGTGCCGTTCCCTCCGGGAGCGGCTTGAGGCCCACTGATGAAGCAGCCTTTCGCGTTGTTCCTGTTCGCGGCCGCCGCCGCGGCCACCATTTTGCCCGCCCATGCGCAGCTCCTGCCCCAGGCAGCTGGCGCCGGCCAGGGTAACCAGCCGCTGGACCGCATCGTCGCGGTCGTGGACGACAACATCATCCTGCAAAGCGAGCTGAACGACGCCATGCGCTCGGTACAGCAGCAGTACGCCAATGACCCGGGCCAGTTGCCGCCGCAGAACGTGCTGGCACGCCAGGTGCTCGAGCGCCTGATCCTGATGAAGTTGCAGGTGCAGCGCGCCGACGACCAGGGCATCCATGTGTCCGATGCCGACGTCGACCAGGCCGTCGCCGCCGTGGCGCAGCAGAACAAGATGTCCCCGGAGCAATTACGCGCCGCGGTCGAGCAGGATGGCTCCAGCTTTGCCGCTTTCCGTAAGCAGCTCGGTGACCAGTTGCTGGCCCAGCGCCTGCATGAAAGCGTGGTTCGCGACTCGGTCAACATCAGCGACAGCGAGATCAACAACCTGCTGGCCAGCCCCACCTACAAGGCCGGCGAAATCCATCTGGCCCACATCCAGATCAGCGTGCCTTCGGGCGGCAACGACACCGACATCCAGGCAGCGCAGAAGAAGGCCCAGCAGGCCATCGACGCTATCAAGGGTGGCATGGATTTCAAGGCTGCCGCGATCCGCTTCTCCGACGCTCAGGATGCCCTGGACGGTGGTGACCTGGGCTGGCGCCGCATGGACGAAGTCCCGCCGGCCTTCGCCGACGCGGTCGCCTCGCTCAAGCCCGGCGACACCACGGCGGCCCTGCGCGGCCCCACCGGCTTCCATATCCTCAAGCTGATCGACCAGCGCGCCCCGCAGCGCCAGGTGATCACCGAATATCACGCGCGCCAGATCCTGATCAAACCCAGCGAACTGATGACGCCCGAGCAGGCTCGCCAGAAGGCCGAGGATCTCTACAACCAGATCGTCAACAAGCACGAGGATTTCGCCAAGCTGGCCAAGGACAACTCCAAGGACGACACCACCGCCAATGCCGGCGGTGACATGGGTTGGTTCCCGCAGCAGGCCTGGGGCGGCGCCGTGGCCCAGCAGCTGACCACGCTCAAGGACAACCAGGTCTCGCAGCCGTTCCAGACGGAGGCCGGCTGGCATGTGTTGCAGTTGCTGGGCACCCGCCAGAGCGACCGCACCGACGATATCGAGCGCGACCAGGCCCGCCAGGCCATCGGCAACCGCAAGGCCGAACAGGCTTATGACGACTACCTGCGAGAGATGCGCTCGACTGCCTACGTGAACATCCTGGCGCCGGAGCTGCGCGACCCGAACGCCACCGAGGGCTCGGGTAACGGCAAGTCCTGATGCCAGGACAAGCCCGCCCCCTGCCCCGGCTTGCGGTCACCGCTGGCGAGCCGGCGGGGGTTGGACCGGAACTGCTGACCCGACTGGCCGCCACATCGTTGGCGGCCAGTTTCGTTGCGGTAACCGATCGCCACCTGCTCGAACGCGCCGCCGAACGCTGCGGCAGCACCGTCACCCTGATCGACGATGATGGCGCGCCCGTATACGAACGCCAGCCCGGCACCCTGCGCATCCGGCATGTCGCCCTCGGAGTATCCGAGCGCCCGGGGCACCCTAGCCCCGACAACGCCCGGCACGTGCTCGCCACCCTGGCCGAAGCCGCCGATGGCTGCCTGGCCGGTCGCTACGAAGCCATCGTAACCGCCCCGTTGCAGAAAGGCTCGATCAACGATGCCGGAATCGCCTTCAGCGGGCACACCGAGTTCTTCGCTGAACGGGCCGGCGCCGATGTCGTGATGATGCTGGCCAGTCCCGAGCTGCGCGTTGCGCTGGCGACCACTCACCTGCCGCTGTCGCGTGTGCCAGCGGCCATCACCCCCGAGGTGATGCACAAGACCTTGCGCATCGTGCATGGCGAGCTGAAAAACAAGTTCGGCATCGCCATGCCGCGCATCGCGGTACTTGGCCTCAACCCTCATGCCGGCGAGAACGGCCACCTGGGCCATGAGGAATTGCAGACCATCATCCCCGCGCTCGATGCCTTGCGTGGCGAGGGCATGGACCTGCTCGGCCCGCTGCCCGCCGACACTGCCTTCGTCCCGGCAATGCGCAAGCGCTATGATGCGGTTGTTGCCATGTATCACGACCAGGCACTGCCTGTGCTCAAGAGCGAAGCATTCGACCGCACCGTGAACCTGACGCTGGGCCTGCCGTTCATCCGCACCTCGGTCGACCACGGTACCGCACTGGACCTGGCCGGCACCGGCCGCGCCGATGCGTCGAGCCTGATCGCGGCGGCGAAGATGGCGATGGAACTGGTGAGCCGCCCGCTGCGCGGGCCGTGAAGCGGTGCCTGCGGCGCCGTGAAGAGTAAAGAAGAAGGAGCAGCACGCTGAACGCTCTTTCTCTTTGCTCTTTTCAGGCAGCGTAACTGCCGCCCCTCCCCTGCGGGCGGCCCCGCTCGACACATCTGGTTTAATAGTCCCCCCTCCTGACGCCTAACGCCCATGTCCGCTCGTCCCAAGAAAAGCTTCGGCCAGCACTTCCTGCACGAAAAGCGCTACATCGAGCGTATCGTCAGCGCCATTTCGCCGAGGCCCGAGGACCAGGTCATCGAGATCGGGCCCGGTGAGGGTGCCTTGACCCTGCCCTTGCTGGCGGCCGCCGGCAAGATGACGGCGATCGAACTGGATACCGACCTGATTCCCGACCTCACCGCTCGCGCCGCGGCGGTGGGATCCTTGCAGATCATCCACGCCGACGTGCTCAAGGTAGATTTCACCGCGCTGGCGCGCGAACGTGGCGTGGAGAAATGGCGGGTTGCGGGCAACCTGCCCTACTACATCTCCAGCCCGATCCTGTTCCATTGCGTGGAACACGCCGCCGCGATCGCGGACATGCACTTCATGCTGCAAAAGGAAGTGGTCGACCGCATGGCCGCGGAGCCGGGCAGCAAAGTGTATGGACGTCTATCCGTGATGCTGCAACTGGTATGCCAGGTCGAACCCTTGTTCACCGTGCCGCCAGGGGCTTTCCGGCCGCCCCCGAAGGTAGACTCGGCCGTAGTACGCATGCGTCCTCTGCCGACCGAGCAGTTACCCAAGGCCTCGCCCGATCGATTGCACGCCGTGGTGAAAGCCGCCTTCGCCCAGCGCCGCAAGACCCTGGGCAATGCGCTCAAGCAGGTCATGGATACCCAGGCCATCCTGGCCGCCGACGTCGATCCCAAGGCACGGGCGGAAGACCTGGCTCCGGCTGACTTCGTGCGCCTGGCATTGATCGAGACGACCTGAGAAAGCCGCCAGAACTGCACACGCCCGTCCCTACGGCAGCTTTCGGGCAGGTCCTGCGGCCTGCATCGGCCAGGAAGCGGCATGACCGCCGGGCCTGGGAAGGGATTGCGACACAGCGCCGTGCAGGGCAGCCTCAGGCAACACTCACGAAATTTTCTTCCGGCATGCGCGAGGTTGCGCTATGGATGGCAGCACCGCTTACAATCGCGGCATGACCGAGAAATCTCCCTACACGATCGACGTGCAGGTGGCTTCCCGCTTCGTCCCCGACCAATCGAAGCCTGCCGAAGACCGCTACGTATTTGCCTATACCATCACCTTGCGCAACAGCGGCGAGATACCGGCGCGTTTGTTGACCCGTCATTGGGTCATCACGGATGCCAATGGAAAGATCGAAGAAGTGCGAGGCGATGGCGTCGTGGGCGAACAGCCCTGGATGCGCCCTGGCGACGATTACGAATACACCTCTGGCGCCGTCATCGAGACGGCGGTCGGCACCATGCAAGGAAGCTATGAAATGCTGGCCGATGATGGCACACGGTTCGAAGCGCCGATTCCGGCATTTACGCTCTCCATTCCACGCACGCTGCACTGACGCCGATGGCCACCTACGCAATCGGCGACGTGCAGGGCTGCTATCCCGAACTGCAACGACTGCTGGAGAAACTGCGCTTCGACCCAGCCCAGGACAAACTATGGTTCTGCGGCGACCTGGTCAATCGCGGGGGGCAGTCGCTCGACACCTTGCGGCTGATCCACAGCCTGCGTGAGCACGTCACCGTCACCCTGGGCAATCACGACCTGAGTCTGCTGGCGATCGGGCAACGTCGCCAGGATGCCCAGTCGAAGGTCAATCCCGAACTGCGCGAAGTGCTATTCGCCGAAGACGCGCCGATCCTCTTCGAATGGATGCGCAGCCAGAAGCTGATGCATCACGACGAATCGCTGGGCTGGACCATGGTGCACGCCGGGCTCGCACCCAGTTGGACATTGCGCCAGGCCTTGCGACAGGCACAGGACATCGAACGCGAGTTGTCGAGCCCGCGCCATCCGCGTGTCCTGAAGAACCTGTTCGGCAACCGGCCCGCCGCGTGGACCAGCCGGTTGCAAGGCATCGACCGCATGCGCGCCTCGATCAACACGTTCACGCGCATGCGCTACTGCGACGTGCAGGGCCGCATCGACTTTGAAAGCAAGGGCACGCCGGGCACGCAAAAGCCGGGCATGTACCCATGGTTCGAAGTCCCCGGCATGCGTCGCCGTGAAACCCGCATCGTCTGCGGCCACTGGTCCGCGCTCGGCCGCTTCGCTGGCCTGGGCATCTATGCCATCGACACCGGCTGTGTCTGGGGCGGCAAACTCACCGCCATCCGGTTGGAGCGCGACGAGGAGCCGGAGTACATCACGGTCAATGCCGAACCGCACCGGAAGAAGATTCCCGGGGCCGATTGAGTGAAGCGGGGGAGATGAGTTGCGGGAGAAGGGCTACGGGGGCGCGAAAACCGTTCCGCTGAGGCCAGCGTTCTCTTAGCGACAAGAGCTCGTACCACGTCGCAGACCGACCTCCTGTGCCCGTACAGGCAGGCCATTTCAATCGCCTTGACCGCAAGCTCACGGGCTTACCCCACCCGGTTGATCTTGCGCCTCACCGCCCCTCCTCCCGTCTCCAATCCCCAAACATCGGCCCAAGAAAAAGCCGGGACCAGCCCGGCTTTTTCTTGGGCCATAGCAATCGCGCGAAACCTCAGCTCAACTGCCCGTGGCAGTGCTTGAACTTCTTGCCTGAGCCGCATGGGCACGGATCGTTACGGCCGACCTTGGGGCCGTCGCGCTGCAGCACTTCCTGTTCGATCACCGGCATGGGGATCTCCGGGGCGTTCAGCACGCTCTGCGGCGGAGCGCCGCCGCCGGTGGCCTGCATCTGCTGCTGCAAACGCTCGGCCAGGCGCTGTTGCTCGGCCTCCATCGCGGCGACTTCTTCCTCGCTGCGGATGCGCACGCGCGCCAGCATCTGCACGACTTCGCTCTTGATGCGATCGAGCATGCTGGAGAACAGCTCGTAGGACTCGCGCTTGAACTCCTGCTTGGGTTGCTTCTGCGCATAACCACGCAGATAGATGCCCTGGCGCAGGTAGTCCATGCTCGCCAGATGCTCCTTCCAGGCGTTGTCCACCACGCTGAGCATGATGTGCTTTTCGAGCTGGCGCGTGGTCTCGGCGCCAATCTGGGCTTCCTTGTCCTTGAACAACTGCTCTACCGCGTTGCGCACGTATTCGAGCACCGCGTTGTCGTCGGCTTCCTTTTGCGACTCAAGCCAGTGGTGCACATCGGCCTTCACGCCGAAGTCGCTGTCCAGCTCGCGATCCAGGCCCTCGATGTCCCACTGCTCGTCAATGCTATGCATGGGCACGTAGCGCCGCACCAGATCGGTGACCACGTCGTCGCGGATATCGGCGATGGTCTGGGCGACGTCGTCGACTTCCAGCAGTTCATCGCGCTGCGCATAGATGACCTTGCGCTGGTCGTTGGCAACGTCGTCGAATTCCAGCAGGTGCTTGCGGATGTCGAAGTTGTGCTGTTCAACCTTGCGCTGCGCCTTTTCGATCTGGCGGCTGATCATGCGATCTTCGAGCGCGTCATCTTCCTTCATGCCGAACATGCGCATCCAGCGACCAACCCAGTCGCCGGCGAAGATGCGCAGCAGGTTGTCCTGCAACGACAAGTAGAAACGCGACGAACCCGGATCGCCCTGACGACCGGAACGACCGCGCAGCTGGTTGTCGATACGACGCGATTCGTGGCGCTCGGTGCCGATGATGTGCAAGCCACCCGATTCGAGCACCTGATCGTGGCGCTTCTGCCATTCGGCCTTCACGCGCTTGCGATCGAGCTCGGTGGCATCTTCGGGCAGCGTGTGCATCGCCGCTTCCAGGCTGCCACCGAGCACGATGTCGGTACCGCGACCGGCCATGTTGGTGGCGATGGTGACCGACCCGGGAGCACCGGCCTGCGCGACGATGTGTGCCTCGCGTTCATGCTGCTTGGCGTTGAGCACTTCGTGAGGAATCTTATCCTTGCGCAGCAGGTTGGACAGCAACTCGGACACCTCGATCGAGGTAGTGCCGACCAGCACGGGCTGGCCGCGCTTGTTGCAGTCCTTGATGTCCTCGATCACCGCGCGGTACTTGGCTTCCTGGCCCAGAAACACCATGTCCGGGTTGTCCTTGCGGATCATCGGCTTGTGGGTGGGAATCACCACCACTTCCAGGCCATAGATCTGCTGGAACTCATAGGCTTCGGTATCGGCCGTACCCGTCATGCCGGCCAGCTTCTTGTACATGCGGAACAGATTCTGGAACGTCACCGTAGCCAGGGTCTGGTTCTCGCGCTGAATCGGCACGCCTTCCTTCGCTTCCACCGCCTGGTGCAGGCCATCGGACCAACGACGGCCCGGCAGCGTACGACCAGTAAATTCGTCGACGATCACCACTTCGTTATCGCGCACGATGTAGTCCACATCGCGCTGATAGATGGCATTGGCGCGCAGGGCGGCATTGAGGTGATGCACGACGGCCAGGTTCTTGGTGTCGTACAGGCCGCTGTCCTGCTCGATCGCGCCGACCTGGCGCAGCAGTTCTTCGGCGTGCGACATGCCCTCTTCGGACAGGGGCACCTGCTTCTGCTTCTCGTCGACCCAGAAGTCGCCGGTGCCGTCTTCCTTTTCCTGGCGAATCATCTGCGGAACGATGCGATTGACCGCGATGTAGAGCTGCGGCGAATCCTCGGCCGGCCCGGAGATGATCAGCGGCGTGCGGGCTTCGTCGATCAGGATCGAGTCCACTTCGTCGACGATGGCATAGTGCAGGCCGCGCTGGTAGCGCTGGTCCTTGGACAGGGCCATGTTGTCGCGCAGGTAATCGAACCCGAACTCATTGTTGGTGCCGTAGGTGATGTCGGCGCCATACGCGGCGTGCTTGTCGCTATGTTCCATGCCCGGCCAGACCACACCGACAGTCAGGCCCAGGAAGTTGTAGAGCTTGCCCATTTGCGCCGAGTCACGGCGGGCCAGGTAGTCGTTGACCGTGACCACGTGCACGCCCTTGCCCTCCAGGGCGTTGAGGTACACCGGCAGGGTGCCGACCAGGGTCTTGCCCTCACCGGTACGCATTTCGGCAATACGCCCGGAATGCAGCACCATGCCGCCAATCATCTGCACGTCGTAATGGCGCATGCCGAGCACGCGCTTGGCGCCTTCGCGCACCACGGCGAAAGCCTCGGGCAGGACCTTATCCAGCGACTCGCCGCCGGCGATCCGCTGCTTGAACTCCTCGGTCTTGCCGCGAAGCGCGTCGTCGCTGAGCTTCTCGAACTCGGGCTCAAGCGCGTTGATACGCGCCACGGACTTGGACAGCTGGCGCAGCACGCGCTCGTTGCGGCTACCGAAAAGGCTCGTCAGTGCACGATTGAACATCGATCTTCCGGATCTGGATACAGGGGCGCCCGGCCGCCAGATGCCGGTCGGGACGAAAGGATTGATGATACAGGGGTTGGCAGGTTAGCCCAACCGCCCGCCTTGGGGATGGGCGCGAGCGAAGGGAAATTCAAGTTGACAGAAATTGACTTAAGGTGAGGCCGGCTGCCGAGCGGCCTGTCAAACCGCTCGCTGTAAACGGGAAATGGCCAAAAGCCGTAACACCTGGGATGCCTGCTTTTCCCGTTAACCCTTTACAGGTGGCGCAGTCACCGGCTTAACAGGCCGCCTGACGGCAGGCTGTTCCCTCACCGGTGACTCTTCACATACGCCAGCGGATTGACCACGTGGCCGTTGTACCAGACCTCGAAATGCACGTGCGATCCGGTCGAGCGGCCGGTCGAGCCCGCCTTGGCGATGACGTCGCCGATGTGCACTCGTTGACCCGGGTGTACTTCCAGCTGGCTGTTGTGGGCGTAGCGGGTCATGTAACCGTTGCCATGGTCGATCTCGACCACGTTGCCGTAGCCATTGCGGACGCCGGCATAGGTAACCATGCCTTCGGCCACGGCGGTGACCGGCGTACCGGTGGGCGCGGCGATGTCGATACCCGTGTGGCGGGCGGCATGTCCGCTGAACGGGTCGGGACGACCGC
>NZ_DASVMI010000193.1:0-2710 GCF_036384435.1 Dyella sp.
CCTCGGCCAGCTCCATGCGGTCGCCGCGGCGGGTGCGCGCGGACCAGGCGCGGATCGTCGCCAGCTGCGCCGCCTGCGCCGGGGCGAGACTGCCACCGTCGCGCACGGTCTGCTCGAGCCGGTACAGGCACAGGTAGTTCGCGCGGCCTTTCAGCAGCGCCGTCTTCAGGCGCGCGCCGAGCACCGAGCGCACCTTCGGCAGGTCGCGAAAGTACAGCTGGTCCTGCAGCGCCTTGGTGCCGGTGGAGACGATCACCCGCTCGCCCGACAACAGCGCGGGCACCAGGTAGGCGTAGGTCTTGCCGGTGCCGGTGCCGGCCTCGGCGATCAGCGTGTCGCGCCCGGCGATGGCCTGCGCCACCGCTGCGGCCATCGCCCGCTGCGCCGCGCGCGGCGCAAAGTTCGGCAGCTCGCGCGCGAACGGGCCGTCGGCGCCCAGCAACGCATCGACGCGGTCGGGCCGCGTGTCGTCGGAATCGATCATCGACGCAGTATCGCCCAGCATGCGTGTGGGACAAACCAGCCGCGACCGGCTATACCACCTGAGCGTTTAGCTGCATCGACCGGTTGCATCCAGCTTGCGGCGGCAGCTCACTTCCAACCGCGCACCGTTGAATTCCACCTGCCCATACTCGGCACCATGTTGATAGTTGTCCTTGGCCCAGGCGCGCCGGACAACCGATTCGATCGCCAGGTAGCCATCCTCGGGCAGACCTATCGTGTCGAACAACAGCGCCGGCAATTCGTAGGAGCTGAGGTCCAGCTTACGTGGCGTCAAAGGCCGATTCGAAAGAAGCATGTAACGTGTATGTTCGTCGGTTTCCGAGTCGCCATCGTCGAAGTGCAGATCCGCAAACGCATGCGGCAGCGCAGGCAGATGGTCTCCATAGAACAGCAACACGGTCCAGCGCGGCCGAGCCAGCAGGCGCTCCGCAAAGTTACCCAGAGCAGCGTCGCCGTTGATCAGATGAGAAACGTAGTACGTCATCTCCTGCAGACCTGCCGCCGACAGCCCCTTCGGCAACGGGCGGCCATCCAGCACGTTGGCCAGCGTGCCTGGGTCGGAATCCCATGGCCCGTGATTTTCCATCGTGATCACCATCGCGTAATGCGGCCCTTTCCCAGCATCGTCGAGATGGGCCAACACGTAGTCGAATAACGCACGATCGGAGACGTATGCGCCAGCATGTTCGACACCGGCAAAAGCCGACAGATAGTGGGTATGCTGAAACCCGAGTTGAGGCATCGCCTGTCGGCGGTTCCAGAAACTGCCACGGAACGGATGGAACAGCGTAGCCGAGTACCCGAGCGCGTCCAGCCGGCGCGGTACACTGGGCATCCACGCGCTGGCCAGCCCGTAATACGGATACATCACTGACGGGAATGCCTGGATCGGATAACCAGTCAGTGTTTCGAATTCCGTGCGGATGGTGCCCCCGCCATAGGTCGGGGTGGTCAGGCTGCCAGTAATGCCAGTAGCCGCGAGTCGCGTGAAGTTCGGGGTGAACTCGCCGAAATCGATGCCCTGCATTACGCCTGGGTCAAAGAAAGCTTCGCTCTGCACTACCACGATGTCCGGCAACTCTGCTGGTGGCTGGCGTGTCATGCGCGCCTTGATGTCTGCGGCATGGCGCTCGGCAAAATCATGGACGAGAGTCTGCTCGGCCTCCGGCATGGCCGTGTGCATCTCCTGTGACACGCGCACCAACTCGGCCATCAGCCCCACATTCTGCGCGCTCTTGATCGGATCCCACAGCTGGAAACCCGGTAGCGACTCGTCAGCATAGGCCTCTCGCAAGAAGCCAACGCCCTGGAACAAAACAACAAGGGCCGGGAGCGATACGGCCAACCAAGCCATGCGGCTCACCCAATGCGGCCGTCGCCAACGCCCTTCCAACCGCCAGATTGCCCACAACACCACCAAGAGCACCAGCAACACGAGAAACAACAGGCCGAGGCCATATCCGGTGTAGTGTGCGAAGAACCCCATGTTGTGCAGCACCTGATGCCAGAGCACCAAGTCACCAGGCATCAAGGGCTCGTTGAGATTGACCTCCTTAATCGTGTTCACCTCAAACATGAGGTACACGATGCCGCTACCCAGCGACAACGCGAGCAGCGCACGACCGCACAAGCCGTAGAGCAGCAGAAGGAACAAGAACACTGGAAGCGCATTGCGCCAAATCAAGCCGTGATCAGGTGCCGCGCTCAACGCGGGATCCAGCCACCACACCAGCACCATGCTCGCCAATGCCATGACCACCACCATCCCAGGAATGGCCGCAATCCGCCAGATACGTGTGGCATTCGTCTCTCGCAAATGCAATGTCATCCGCCCCCTTGTTGGCCACTTTCATTGATCTTACAGGGTTCAGTTCAGTCGTGTCCGCCACCCTGGACGGGCGATCTGTTGCGGCCAATCGTCCGTCCGCCACGGATCAGGTCGTGCTGTCGTCCAGGAAATCGGATGCTGCCAGATCAATGCCGCTCCGTTCGAACGCCCCTCCGGCTCACCGCGATGCCTGTCTCTCCATGCCCGCACGGACGCACAGGACTGGTACCCGACGGCAGACATACTGGCACGACTGCTCTACCGACTCGTTGCCGGTCAGATGTTTGAGTGACGGAAACTGGAAATGGCAATCGCGCCGGATCGCGGCAACCCTAGGATGTTGCAGGAAGGCCTACCAATCACTGTCAGTGGCCAATC
>NZ_DASVMI010000194.1:0-20561 GCF_036384435.1 Dyella sp.
ATCAGCCAGGCCGCGCACCCAGCACGCGCGCGGGCAGGAACAGCACGGCCTTAAGTAACGAGAACGCCGCGTCGACCGTGATGCCGACCAGGCGGAAGGGCAGCAGGATCAACCATACGATCGGGTAGAGCACGATCGCAAGCAGGGCTAGCGGCCAACAGAACACCAGCAGTACCAGCCAGAGCAGGAAACCTATCATGCGTGCCCCCCCCCAGTATGGAATCGATAATGGCACTTTAACGCCAGGTGATTGCCGGGGATAGATGACTGGTGGCACCTGGTGAGTCAAGCCAGTGCTGTGAAGGCTATCTCGTCACGTGGCAGCTAGCCTTAGCCGAGCAGATGATCGCCTTGTCGAACCAGATCTCGCTCCGATTCCACCAGCACCATCAAGGCGATGCCGACCTCATCGAGCACGAGCACGCTCCCCGCCACTGGCTCTAGCCAGCTATCGCCTGCTTCAAGCACACCATCAGCCGTGGCGCAGCTGCCGCGCACGTCGTGGACCAGCACCGCCGATGCATCGACGTGATACTTGCCCGCGCCACGCAATACCGCCACGCGGCCATGAACCTTGCCACGACGCAGCATCAGATTGAAATCACGCGTCGGCCCATCGACCAGCTCGACGTCTACGTCCGCTTCGCCGGCAAATGGAAAGAAAGCATACGGTTCAGTCAGGGCGTGTCGTTGCACGTGATCGAGGTGCATGATGAAGCCCGCGCCATCAAGCAGGGCGATCTGCCGGTCAATGCCGGGGAACGACGAGAATGGCGCGGCGCTGTCGACATCTGCGATGCTGGCGCGCCACAGGAAATCGGCGGCGCTCGCGCGGGCCGGATGAACCGCCAGCTCACGCGTACGCCCCATGCCGTTCTTCCATGGCACGATGGCGACATCTGCGGCGCGCAAGATGCGCGAACTCATGACACGCGCTCGATGACGCGTTCGAACGGTGGCAGCGCTCGCAGCATGCGCTCGCCATAACGCTTGACCACCACGCGGCGGTCAAGCAGCACGATGCGGCCGCGATCGGTCTCGGTGCGAATCAACCGCCCGCAGTACTGCGTGAGCAGCCGGGTGGCCTCCGGTACGGCGACCTCGATGAATGGATTGCGTCCGCGCGATTCCAGCCACTCGGCGTACGTAGCGCCGACCGGATCGGTCGGCACCGCGAACGGCAGCTGGGTGATTACCACGGTTTCGCAGAGCTTGCCGGGCAGGTCCAGGCCTTCACCGAATGAGGCCAGGCCAAACAAGGTGCTGCCCTTGCCGGCCTCGATATCGGCGATATGTTCGGCTACCAGTTGTGCCTTGCCCAGCGAGCCCTGCGCGCGCACCTTGCGTACATGCTGGATCGGCAGCTTCTGCAATACACGGTCGAGTTTGGCTCGCGATGTGAAAAGCACCAGATTGCCAGCGTTCCAGTCCAGGTTGTCGGCTAGCCATTCGGTGACTTCCAGTGCATGCTCCTCGCGCGCATCGGGCAGTGAGCGCAGGGCGGGTACTTCCAGGCGTGCCTGCCTGGACAGGTCGAACGGCGAGGGCAGGCTCAGCGTGACGGCTTCGTCGGGCAGGCCTACAGCATCGGCGAAACCGCGAAAATTGCCGCCTGCACTCAGCGTCGCCGACGTCATCACCACCGCGCTGGCGTTATCCCAAAGGATATTGCGCAGTAGCCCGCCGGCCGACACGGATGAGGCGTGACACACCAGTTGCTGGTCGCCGGTCATGGTGACCCAGCGTGCAAGGGGGGGAGCACCCTCGCGGTCCTCGCTCGACCAGGCACGCCAAGCGCGTGCCTGGCGCTCAATGCGTTCCAGCGCCATGCCCAGTTCGCGCGAGATCGCTTCATGCGTGGGGCCGCCCTCGGTCATTTCCAGGATGGCGCGCCGCACGGCAGCCACCCAGCGCTGCACTTCCTCGGTCAGCAGGGAAAGCACGCCCGCATGGGTGACCCATGACTCGGGCAATTGACCCAGTGAGCCGCGATACATCGGTTCGTCATCGTCGCTGGAAGGCATCCAGCTCATGCGGATGTCTTTTTCCAGTTCTTCCAGCGCGTCGCTCAGCGCTTGCAGTTTCTCGTCACCGACATCGAGAGTGAGCTTGCCAATCACTTCCTTGTCGGCCAGCGAGTAAGCGGCATGGATCTGCCGGGCCAGCCGGCTGAGCTGGCGGACCGCCACCTGCATGTGCACGTCGGCTGCACCACGATCGATGGCCTTGGAGGGCACGTGATGGCCTTCGTCGAAGATGTACAGCGTGTCGTCCGGCTTGGGCAGGATCACGCCGCCGAAGCCGTCCTCCTCACGCGGCATGGTCAGGTCGGCCAGCACCAGATCCTGGTTGGCAACGATAATCTCCGCATCGGCTACCGCGCGCCGCGCGGCGAAGAACGGGCAGGCCATGAACTGGCCGCAGCGTCGACCGGTACAGCCGCCAGCGCTGGTGGTGATCATTGGCCGCAGGAAGTCGCCGACCGGCTCGGGGGCGCCATCGATGTCGCCGTCCCACTTGCCGGTGTCATAGGCGCCGCGCAGCTTGCGCAGGGTCTGCTTGTCGCGCTCCTGCGGGGGCTTGGACCATAGCGCCAAGTCGCCATCCATGCCGGCAAGACCCATCTGGCCACCGTCTTCCAGGCTGCCTGCCGCCATCAACAGGTTGCGTGGGCACAGGTAGCGGCCACGCCCCTTGGCCAGGGCGACCTTGGCTTCAGTGCCATGCAGCTTGAGATAGAGCGGAATGTCACGCTGGACCAACTGCTCCTGCAAGGCCACTGTGGCAGTGGCGATGAGCAGTTTCTTCTTTTGCGCGCGGGCCACCTCGACTCCGGCGATCAGATAGGCCATCGACTTGCCGGTGCCAGTCGGGGCCTCGATCACGGCCGCGCCACCGGGTTCGGCCAGGGCCTTGGCGACCTCGGCGATCATCTTGCCCTGCGACGAACGCGCACGAAACCCCGGCAACCCTTCTTTCAGGCGGGTATACGCGGCGCGGATGGCGTCCTTGGTGTCGTCGGTGAGCATCGGAAGGGAGCGTACCTTGCGGGCTGCGCCTGGAGGCGCAAGCCCGTCATTGTACCGTACCGGCCGGTCGCCTCCCGACGAGGGATCAGCCTTCGGCCGCGATCTGGCGCAAAGCCTGCTCGAAGACCTCCGGTAGCTGTCCACCCTGGATGATGTACTGCTCGTTGATGATGATCGATGGCACCGAGCTGACGCCTTGAGCCTGGTAGAAGCGCTCGCGCTCACGCACGTCGTCGGCATGGCGCCCATCTTCCAGGACCTGGCGCGCCTGACTGGCATCCAGACCCACGCTGGCCGCGTAACGCACCAGCACGTCGCGATCACTGACGTTCTCGCCGTCGGTGAAATACGCCGTCAACAGTGCCTTCTTCAAGGCCTCCTGCTTGCCTTCGATCCCAGCCCAATGCAACAGACGATGAGCATCGAAGGTGTTATAGATGCGTGCGCGCTTGTCCAGATTGAAGGTGAAGCCTACCGATTCGCCACGCTGACGCAGTGCTTCCTGATTCTGCGCCACCTGCGCGGGCGAACTGCCGTACTTGTGGGCGATGTGCTCGATCACGTCCTCGCCCTCGGGCACCATCTGCGGGTTGAGTTCGAAAGGCTGGAAGTGGATGTCCGCCGTCACTTCGCCGTCGAGCTTGCCTAGCGCGAGTTCCAGCGCATTGAGCCCGACAGCGCACCAGGGGCAGACAACGTCGGAGACAAAATCGATCTTGAGGGTCTTGGCCATGGCGCGGGCTCCGCATAAGGTATCGCTCCGATGTGGGGCGATACGTCGGATAAACCAAGCCCGCATGGTCTGGAAACCGAATGGCCGGCCCGCTGACCTGGAAAGGGGTAAATAGCGAGGGCGCCACATCCGTGTCTTCATACCCCCTGGCATGCGGCAACGTCTCTCGACGTGACCTCTGGTCCGCACTTGAACTTGCGCCCTCGCTATTTACCCCCTTCCGGTCTTTGACGTGGCCCTCCTTGGCTACGTCTTACAGCGAGAAGTCGTACTGCGCTGTCAGACGGAAATACCTCGGCGTCTGAACGCTCGCAGGAATCATGTACGTCGTGGCGTAATACGTGGTGGGGTTGGCGCCAGGCTGGCGTTCGCCTACTTCGTTCATCGACAGTGGCTTGGTGTTGTTGAACACGTTGATCATGTCCATCTGCAACGACAATCCCTTGGCCCAGCCGGGCTTGTAGACCACGTTAGGGCTCAGCGTCCACGTCCATGGTGTACGCCCGCGACTGCCGCGCGTGGCTATGTTGCCCTCGCACCAGAAATAAGCCGAGTTGTAACCGGGAATGCCATCGGCGATCGGCGCGCCTGCGCCGCCGCCGAAGCAGTTCAACGGGCGCCCCGACTGCACCAGCATGTTGAGGCCCACCGACCACTCCGGCGTGAACTTGAAGGCGCCGAATGCCTTCAGGCTATGCCGGCGGTCGTTAGGCAGGTAACCGTTGGCGCCACGCATCACTTCCGGATAGTCGAAATCCTGCGTGGTGCCAGTGTCAGTCTGACCGTTGTCGGATTTCACCAGGCCCTCGGTATTGCCGTAGTTTTTCGACCACGTGTAGGACACATTGGCATACCAGCGATCGCTGGCCTTCTCCGCGCTCAGGATCACGCCCTGGTAGCTGCGCTTGGCCTTGGGGCCAAGCTGATTGCCTGGAATCGTGACATGGCGGATGGTGCCACTGCCATCGAGGTCCAGGTCCAGCGAAAGCGCGCTTCCCGGGTTGAAGATGTAGCAGCCAGGTATGCCAGGCGGAGGCGAAAAGCGGTCACCCTGGGCGTCCATGTCCAGGCCCAACGACTGGCCGTAGCGGTAGAACGGGCGCCAGTCGCAGGTGTCGTCGATCGCATTGAGCAGCTTGCGGTAAGTAAGCTTGGCGCCGAGCACCCAGCCGTTGACGAAATCGTTGTCGCTGCTCAGGCGGTGCTGCACGCCCAGGATGTACTCGTCCTGCGAATAGGGTTTGAGGCTGCGACTGGCCACCGCACGGGGATCGGGCGTCGAGCCATCCTGTCCATTGATATAGGTGGGATCAGACAGTGCCGCGCCCAGATTTGGCGCGCCCGTGACCGGATCGACACCGCTATAGCTGAAATCCTGCAATGAGTAGCAAGACGAGGTGGCCGCACGCAGTGCGACATTGGCGGCAATCGGCAGACAGTAGCGCCCAGCGGTACCGAATACCTTGGTATTGCCATCGCCAGTGGCATCCCAGGAGAAGCCCAGGCGCGGTTGCCAGATGTGGCCCTGGCGTACGAAGCTCTGGCCACTGCCATTCTTGTTGTTGAACGAATCGTTGCGCACGCCGATGTAGGCAAGCACGTGATCGGTTACCTGCCAGTTGTCCTGCAAGTACCAGGATTTCTGTACCACCCCCACCGCGCCGCCGGTGCGGAAATTGTAGACGGTTACAAAGTCGTTCGCCGGGTTCGCATTAGCACTCTGGTAGTAATAAAGCGCGCCACCGGCATAGCTGCTTCCGGCATCCGAGCGCCAGTCGTCGCGGCTATAACCACCGGACAGGCTGTGATCGCCCAGCTTCCAGTCCAGGTCCACGCGCCAATTGCGTCGCTGGTCCTTACCGCCGTAGATATTGTTCGTCGACGCAAGGTAGCAGGAGTTGTACGGCGCGTTGGTGACCGGCGTGCCGTTGGAACCGGTAACCGACCAGCGTGCATCGATGACATACGCGCAACCCTGTGCCGGCGAATGGATGTCACCGTCATAACGCGTCATGGTGCCATCGGGCGCAACATACTGCGATGAGTTCAGGCTGGTCAGCTTGCCGTACTGCGCAGACAGAGTGATGTCGTCGGTAAGATAGCTGGTGTACTTGAGAATATTGGTATCACCACCGAGCTTTACGTAACGCTGACCACGATAGTCGGTGCTGTAAGGAACGCCATCGCTACCGTACTCGGCGCTGAAATAGTTGTTCGTGGTGCGCTGGGAGTTGTTGAGATGCGTGAACTCTACGATGTTGCTGTCGTTGATGTTCCAATCCAGCTTGATCAAAGAGTACGGATTGTTGTATCTGCTGCGCGTAGCAGATGATGCCGTCTGGCCTACACCCGAGCCTGGGGCGCTGGGATAGGTCGTCTGGGTCTGCACCTGCGACTGGAAGATGCCGAAGAAGAACAGCTTGTCCTTGATCAGCGGGCCGCCGACCCAGGCCGAATAGACATTGTCGTTGACCGAATCACGCACATAGTTCTTCAGCAGGCTGCCGTTGTGGCGGTAAACGGTAGGATTGTTCTCACGGCCAAAGGCCGGGGTAAACACCCAGCTGGCACCACCTTCCCAGGTGTTGGTGCCACGCTTGGTGATCACACTGGTCACGCCACCGGTTGAAAAACCATACTGCGCGCCATAGCCACCGGTCTGGACGTCCAACTGTGCGATCGCCTGGAACGGCACCTGCGTGAAAGAAAGATTATTGAACAGGTTGGTAACGTTGAAACCGTTGACGTAGTAACTGTTCTCCGCCACCGATGAGCCGCCAAACGAGGGCAGGTTGCCAAAGGCCGTATCCCCTTTGATGGTGCCGGGCGTCAGTGCAGCGATATCCACGATATTGCGTGGTATCGGCAATCGTTCGATCTGGCTGGCAGTGAAGGTATTGCGCGATTCCACGCTGGCCACGTCGATCGCCGCCAGGGCGCTGGCCGTGACCGAGATGGCTTCCAGGTTACGTGCGTCGCGGTTGCCGCCGAAACTGATCTGCGTCGATTGACCTGCGATGATGTTGACTTCTTGCGAGCCGACGGTTTGACCTTGCGAAAGCAGGTTGATGCGGTAATGCCCGATCGGCAGCGACGACGCACGGTACCGGCCATCCTTGCCGACCGGTACATCGCGGGTGGCGCCGGAGTCTAGGTTTTCCACCCGGATCGTCTGTTCTGGCGTAGCGTTGCCATAGATATCGCCTACGGTGCTTTGAGCCAGCACGCCCTGGCTGCAAAGACAGGCGACGATAGCGCTGGCCAATGATGATCGGTGGATACGGCTCGACTTCGAGAAGGACATCATTGTGCTATTTCTCCTTTTGCTTACCATCGGATGGCAAGCGCTCCCCGTGACCGTGCCCCCCGGGCGCGATCCGCATCTGATGAAAAAAAAGAACATCAGCCACCCGATGCATGCGCTCTTATGTGCGACGCATCCCTGGCTTGGGAGAAGAAATATCAGCGGTTATCTATGTGAACAATCGAACTACTACTAAAAACCGACGCGTTCAATTAATCGCGTGAACCTCTGTGAACTTGGCGATATGACGTAACCTAGAACAAAGGCGCCGCATGGCGGCGCCTTGTCGAAACGTCGGAGTGATCAGGCGTTGCCGAGGTAATCGCTTTTGCCCAGCTCTGTGCCGCTCGTGCGCAGGATCGCGTACGCTGTGGTGCAGTGGAAGAAGACGTTGGGCAACACGAAGTGCAGCAGATAGGCCTCGCCTTCGAACTTCTGATCGCCCTTGCGCGTCTTGATCGTCACGGGGCGTGTCTCGCTGCCGTCGATCTGCTCGGGCGTAAAGGTCTTGATGTATTCCACCGCACGTTCGATGCGGGCATACAGCTGTTCGAACGTGGTCTCGGTATCCTCGAACACCAGGGGATCGACTCCGGCCAGACGCGCCACGGCATTCTTGGACGTGTCGGTAGCTATCTGCACCTGGCGCACCAGGGGCAGCATGTCCGGGATCAGGCGGGTCTGCAGGATCACCTCGTCGGTGACGCCCTTGGACTTGGCATGCGCCTCGCCTTTCTTGAGCACGTGAGTGAGATTGGTGAGTGCGCGCAGCACAACGGGTACGCAAGCCTGGTACATCGACAGGGTCATGGATGATGCTCCGGGGAAGTGAGTGACGTGACGGATGGAACGGAAGACGCGTCGGTGTCATCAGATGGCAGATGCACCGGCACGTGACGAATGGAGGCCACGGCGATCGCCGTGCCCACGACCAGCAGCCCGGCGGCCAGCAGAAATGGCAGGCCAGGCAGGTGCAGCGGAGACTGCGGAGCAATGGAGAACGCGAAGACTTGAGCAAACAGGTAGGGCCCGAAGATACCGGCAAAGCTGCCCAGGCTGGTCACGGCACCTTGCAGCCGGCCCTGTTCGGTCGGATCGACCTCACGCGTCATGATTGCCTGGATCGGTGGCTGCGACAGGCCCCACAACGCCAGCAGCGGAATTCCGATGAGGAATGCCCAACCCGAGCTTGCCAGTCCCATCACCACGAAGGCGGCGATGCCGCAGAGCATGCCGATGGTCAGCACCCGGCGTTCGCCCAGCAAAGCAGTGAGACGGCCGGTCAGCAGGGTCTGAACGCTGCCATCGCAGGCGCCCACCAGCATCAGTACGTAGCCCACTGCCTGCAGACCCCAGTGGTAGCGATAGTCGGCGTACAGTACGAACGTAGTCTGCAATACGTAGTGTGCCAGGTAGACCAGGAACATCACGATGGCCAGACGCAGCACCTGACGATAGCGCGCCAGCATCTTCAGGGCACCCAGCGGATGGGCTGTATGTACCTCCAGGCGGGCGGTGCGGCGCTCCTTGGGCAGCGATTCGGGTAGCACGAACACGCCGTACAGGAAATTGCACAGTGCCATGCCGGCCGCCACCCAGAACGGTAACCGCAGTGAGATGTCGCCGAGCGCGCCGCCCAGAGCCGGACCGATAATGAAGCCCAGGCCGAAGGCGCCGCCGAGCAGGCCATAGGCCCCGGCGCGTTTTTCCTCCGGTGTGATGTCGGCGATATAGGCATTGGCCGTGGTGAAGCTGGCGGCCGTCATACCCAGGATGATGCGCCCGATCAGCAGTAGCCACAGTTTGGGCGCCACCGCCAGCACGATGAAATCCAGCGCCAGCCCCAGGTTGGAGATCAGGATCACTGGGCGGCGCCCGAAGCGGTCGCTCAGCGCTCCCTGGATGGGGGAGAACAGGAACTGCACCAGGGCGAATGCCGTGCTGAAGATGCCTACCCACCACGCCGCGTTGGCAATGCCTCCGCCGTCGAGCTGCTCGATCAGGTGCGGCAACACCGGGATCACGATGCCGAAGGCCAGCATGTCCAGCACCACGGTGACAAAAATGAACGCCACTGCTGCGCGGCGGCGCTGGTGGGTCATCGAGGTAGCCGGTTGTTCCATGGAGGGCAGGCGGCATAAGGGAGTCAAGGACGCGCACAATAGCGCAAAACGATGACGCGCCATGACGCCCGGCGCTGATGGATTTATCATGCACCGCAACAACGGAGGGGCGCATGGACAAGACACGGACGGTAGCGCTGGCGCTACTGTTGGGGTGGGCGGCGCAGGCGCACGCACAGCAGGTGCACGTCGACGCGCTCAAGGGGCACCAGGGCGAGGATGATTATGCCTTCCCGGTGGTCAAGGGCGGGGATCGGCAAGCCATGCAACGGATCAACACCTGGTTGCAGGCCGTCGTGCTGCACAAGATGCCCGGTCACTATCGCAAGAACCTGGTGGAGGACGTCTGGGCTGACCATGCACCTGACGACATCAGCGGCTTCGACCAGCTAGATTTCTCGGTGAATGCGGCGGCGCCCGGATATGTCTCGATCAGCCTGACGGGCGAATACGTGTCGGCGTCACTCAATAGCTATGCGCAGTCTTACAATTTCGACGCGCGCACCGGCCAGCTGATCGACTTGTACGACCTGTTCAGCGAGAGGGGGCTGGCGCGCTTCACCGCCGATGTCGCCAAGGCACGCGTGGGTGTGTTGAACGACCATCTGGCCGAGCTGAAAGCCAAGCCAGACCAGGTTCATGGCGGTGACGAGGCCGCGCCGGCCGACCTGGAGCGTATCTACGAGCGTTGCCGCAATGAGGTGCGCAAGGATGGTCTGGATCGCGACAAACTCACGCTTTCCAATGACAAGCTTGGTGTGAGCCGCGATTGCACGGTGGGCCGCATGGAGGAATCCATGGATGACCTGGGTGAGCTCGATCATGAAGTTGCCTTCAGTGAAATCGCTTCGATGCTCAGCGACTACGGGCGTTGCCTGCTGGTGAATCGCCGGACCGACTGCATCAACCCGAACAAGCTTATGACGGCAGGCGTCCTGTACGGCAGCATTGACGGACGTCTGCCCATTACCCTGGTGTGGGGCAGTCATGGTGACGACGGTTATTTCTACGACCGCGTCAACAAGTTCATCCACCTGAGCTTCTCCGGTGAGCCGGATAAGAACGGCAACTACGTATTCCACGAATACGCCGACAACGGTCTGCCCGCGAAATTCGTGCTCACTCGCCTGCCTGATGGTGGCTTCAAAGGCACGTGGACACAGACTGCTGGCAAGCCGCTGCCGGTGGAGTTGCATCGATGATGCGACAGCGACTTCAGTCGCAGATTGGGGCTTTGAGAACCTTCAAGCCGCGACCTCGTCGCGACTTGCATCGCGAATGAATTCGCTCCTGCATGGACAGGGTCGTTACGCCGAGGGTGGTGCTGCCAACTCCCTCGCATCGAGATAGCCATCGCGATGGCTATCGAGCTTGCGGAACTGGCGGCGCAGGTTGTCCTGGAAGGCCTTCAGCGTCACGCGGTGGCCATGTCCGCCAGGCAGTTCTTCTGGCTCGAGCACGCCATCACCATTGACGTCCAGACGATAAAAGCCCGCGCTCATGTACTGCACGTATTCAGCCTCGCTGACCCGTCCGTCGCCGTTGCTGTCCATCATGCGCAGATATTCAGCCGGCGTGCGTGGTAACTCTTGCGCCACGGCCAGCCAGGGCAGACAGGCCGCCGTGGCGACCGCAAGGCGATGCATCAACGGCGGCCACCATGGATGCCGATGAATTGCAGGAACTCCGCGCGTGTGCGCGCATCGTCACGAAACGCCCCCAACATTTGGCTGGTGATCATCGACACGCCACGCTTATGCACGCCGCGCGTGGTCATGCACTCGTGGCTGGCATCGATCACCACCGCTACGCCAGCGGGATGCAGGTTGTCCTGGATGCACTTGGCGATTTGCGCCGTGAGCTTTTCCTGTACCTGGAAACGGCGCGCATACGCGTCGACCACGCGCGCGAGCTTGCTGATGCCCACGACGCGGTTGGTCGGCAGATAGCCTACGTGCGCACGGCCGATGATCGGGGCCATGTGATGCTCGCAATGGCTTTCGAACTCGATGTCGCGCAATACGACCATCTCGTCATAGCCTGCGACTTCCTCGAAGGTGCGCCGCAGGTATTCGCCCGGGTCCACCTGATAGCCGCCGAACCAGTCACGATAGGCCTTGACCACCCGCTTGGGCGTATCGAGCAGGCCCTCACGGCCAGGATCTTCGCCCGACCAGCGCAACAAGACGCGAACGGCCTCCTCGGCCTGCTCACGGGTAACTTCGTCGGGGTTGGGGGTGTCGCTCATGTAAAGACGTCCAGACGTGTGGATTGGGCCAAGTGTAGCGCTGACATGCCGGGGGAGCACGATGGAGGCACCTGCGTCAATTTCAAGGATCGGCGGCGAAGCGTCCTGGAAATGCCTGCGGTCGTATATCGCGAAACGGTGGTATCACGCCTTGTGCGATCAGCCGCTCACGCGTGTCGTAGTAGATGGTCACGATGTCCTCAGGCCGGCGGGTGGCGCGCTGGAAATCCACCGTGTGCACTTGTGAATCTTCCCGCGCACCATGGCCGGTGCCCAGCGGCCCCTTGTCGTCCAACGGTGGGGCCATGGACATGTCGCGTGGTGGCACTACTATCCTCGAAGGGGCGGCCATCTGCGTCTGATTGATCGAAGGCATGGCCTTGGCCGGTTCGGGCGCGGCGCCGTCGGTGGCCCTCGCCCGTGGTGCGGCGCTGGCCATCGAGGGCTTCACCGTCTCGTAGACGGGCGGCGGAGGCGGTAGCCGGAGTTCGCGAAATACCGCTACGCCGATCACGCCCACGTTTTGTGGCCGGCCCGTCCTTGCTGCGTAACTTTGTGCCAGGTCGGTGAAGAGGAAATCGGCGACTTGCTGCTCGCTTTTGCGCCAGCCAAGCACGCCGAACATGCCATGGCCGTCGAGCAGGTAGCCTGATTGTGACCAGCTTGCTGTGTCGCCGGTGATGGCATTGACACCGTCGACCGAAACCACGCCCAGTACGCGCTCGCGGCTAGTGTTGCGCAGATCGATGCGGTAGTGGTGTCCGGGCTCGCCTATCAGGTAGTAGCGTCCATGATGGTTGTACAGCGGCAGTTCCACGCCGGTATCGCGATCGACAACGGTGACGTCGATCAACCGTCCGACCGCATGCGCAGGCATGGTCATACCCAGGCCCGCCAGGCAGGCCAACCACCAGACACTTGCTTTCATATGCGCTCTCCGCAAGGCATCCGGGCTGGATGCGCTAGGTTGAACGCGGGCAGGGAAGCGATGGGGTTAAAGCGAGGCGGCCACTTACGGCGCGTCGTCTTCTTCGATATCCGGCAGGGCCTCACCCAGCAACTGCTGGCTGGCATCTTCGGATAGCGTTTCCACTCCACGCAGGCGGCGTTCGATCGCGCGCGTACGCTGGCCAGCGCTGCTGATGCTTCGCTGCACGGTTTCCAGTTGCTTGTGGGTTCGCTCAAGCACGCTGGCAAATTTGCCGAACTCGGTCTTCACGGCGCCCAGCAAGGTCCATACTTCGCTGCTGCGCTTGGCGATAGCGAGCGTGCGAAAGCACATCTGCAAGCTGTTGAGCAGGGCGGTCAGCGTGGTCGGGCCGGCTACGGTGACGTGATGGTCGCGTTGCAGTAGCTCGAACAGGCCAGGGCGTCGGATCACTTCGGCATACAGGCCCTCGGTGGGCAGAAACAAGACGGCAAAATCGGTGGTGTGCGGCGGCGCGACGTATTTGCTGCGAATACGCTTGGCTTCCTCACGCACGCGAAGTTCCAGTGCGCGACCGGCCTGGTCGGCCGCCACGGCGTCGGCGGCTTCCTGGGCATCAAGCAGGCGCTGGTAATCCTCGACTGGGAATTTCGCGTCGATCGGCAGGTACAACGGCGCTTCGTCGCCGGGTCCGGGCATGCGTATGGCAAATTCCACCCGCTCGGCACTGCCGGGAATCGTCGCGACATTGGATTCGTATTGCTCGGCGATGAGGATCTGTTCGAGCAGGGCGCCTAGTTGCACTTCGCCCAGCATGCCCCGTGTCTTGACGTTGGTGAGTACACGCTTGAGATCGCCCACGCCACTGGCCAGGCTTTGCATTTCGCCCAGCCCGCGCTGCACGGCTTCGAGGCGCTCGGAGACCAGCTTGAACGATTGCCCAAGGCGCGCTTCCAGCGTGCTTTGCAGCTTCTCGTCTACTGTCGTGCGCATTTGTTCGAGTTTGGCGGCGTTGTCATCCTGGATCGACTTCAGCCGTGTCTCCAACGTGTTGCGCATATCGCCCAGGCGCTTTTCGTTGTCGCCTGCCAAGGCGGTGAGTCGTTGTTGCAGCAGTTCGCCGAAACGCGCCAGCGATTGTGCCGATTCCTCGCGTCCGTGGCGAGCGTCATCGGCGAGGCGCTGGGCTAGCGCCTGTAAGCCGGTGTCGGTGCGTTCGGTAAGCAGTTCCAGGCGCTGGCCAAAGGCGCCAATACGTTGCTGCTGCTGGTCGCTCATGGCATGCAGTTGTTCCTGCACCAGGGTGCGGAACTGGCTCATGGTCTGGGTAAGCTCGCCACGGCCGGCGCGTTGCTCCTGTGCCAGGGCCTCGCGCAGGTGGCGATTATCGTCCTTGAGAGCATCCAGGCGTGCATGCAGGCCTGCATCGACGCGGCCGCGTGACAGTTGCACAAGCTGGAGCACCAGCACGATCACGGCGAGGACGACCAGGGCGGCCAGCAGTATTTCGGTCAAGGACATCGAGATTTCCACCAAACGTAAGGAGCCAGTCTAGCCGCCGCTGTCCCATGGATTGCGACGCAGGGCTGACAGGCGGCTATCTTACTCGTGTGGCGCGGCGCAGAAAGCGCAGGGTGAGCTGTTCAAGACGCCGTGGAAACGCCGTGTCTTTTACGGGCACGGCCTGATGCAGACTGCCATCGGCCCAGCCTTCCAGCACGGCAGGATGGATGTAAGAGGCGCGGCATACCGCCGGAGTATTGCCCAGGACGGCGGCCACCTCGCGTATAGCTGCAAGCAGCGCACTGCGACGCGCCCGCTCCCCGCCTTTTTCTGGCAACGGTGTTCGAGCCAACTGCCGGACCGCCTGTACCGTGCCGCCCCAGGTGCGAAAATCCTTGGCGCTGAAGTCTTCGCCGCAGGCTTCCCGCAGGTACGTATTGACCATGTCGGAGTCCACCGGCTGCGCATGCCCCTCATCGTCGAGGTACTGGAACAGGCGCTGGCCCGGTAGCTGCTGGACGCGCCGGATCACTCGAAGCAGGCGCTTGTCATCCAGCTCCACCTCGCGTTCCAGACCGGACTTGCCGCGAAAATGCAGGCGGAGGCGGCCGCGTTCACTGCGCACGTGGCGCGAGCGCAAGGTCGTCAGGCCATAGCTGTGGTTGTCACGCGCGTAGCCTTCATTACCTACACGAATCAGGGTGTCATCGAGCAGTCGCACAACCAGTGCCAGTACTTTTTCTCGCGGCAGTCCGGTGCGAGCAAGATCGCGGCTGACGTGGCGGCGAAGTCCCGGCAGGCTCTTGCCGAATGCCTGCACGCGTGTGAACTTGCCGTTGTCACGCACGCTGCGCCATTGTGCGTGATAGCGATATTGCTTGCGCTTGCGGGCATCGCGTCCCGTGGCTTGCAGGTGGCCACGCGGGTGCGGGCAGATCCAGACATCGACGTAGGCGGGCGGGATGGCCAAGCTGCGGATGCGCAGCAGTTCATCCGGGTCGGCAATGCGCCGCCCAGAGCTATCGGCGTAGCTGAATCCCTTGCCTGCGCGGCGACGCCGGATACCGGGGTCACCGTCGGATACATAAACCAATCCCGCGGCACGGGCGTGATCGCGAGCCTGGAGATCGATGCTGCTGTGCTTGATCGATGACATACCCAGCTAGTGTGCTGGGTGTCGATCAAACTGTTGTGTACGCGGCGTCGCCGCTCAAAGCACGCGACAGAAAACCGCCTTGAGATAACGGCCCTCGGGGACATCGCTACGCACGGGGTGATCGGCTCCGGCGCCGGCCACATGCAGTACCTGGATTTCGCGCCCGGCATTGAGTGCCACACGGCGCAGCATCTCCAGGAAATCGGCCTCGCCGACCAGGCCGGTACAAGAGCAGGTAAGCAGCAGGCCTCCCGGCGGTATGACATCCAGCGCCAGCCGGTTCATCGCGAAATATTTCTTCAAGGCATCGATCATCTTGTTGCGATCGCGGGTAAGCTTGGCCGGGTCCAGCACGACTGCGTCATATTGCTCGCCGCGCGCGACGGCCTGGCGTAGCCAGTCGAAGATATCGGCCTGTTCGAAGCGAACCTGCACATCATTGGCCTGGGCGTTGGTGCGGGCGATTTCCAGGATCGTCCCATCCATGTCCACACCTGTTGCCTCGGTAGCACCGGCGGCCATCGCATGCACGGCAAAACCGCCTGTGTTGCAACAAAGATCCAGCACGCGTCGGCCCTGGGCCAGCGAAGCGAAGTATTTGCGATTGTCCCGCTGGTCGGCAAAGAAGCCGGTCTTGTGGCCGGAGCCGGGCGCGGCATGGAAACGCAGGCCATGTTCGTGTACCAGCACCGGTTCGGGGGCTTCCTGTGTGCGGCAATCGAATGATTCCTGCTTCTGTACGTGTGCCTCGGCAAATCCGTACAGGCGTGCTCCGGGGAAGTGCTTGAGCAATGCCTGGTGGATGGCTTCGCGGAAACGCCACATGCCGGCAGCGAAATACTCCACAACCAGGATGTCGTCGTAGCGATCGACGATCAAGCCGGACAAACCGTCGCCTTCGCTGTGCACCACGCGCCATGCGTTGGTGTCGCCGTCAAGTCGCAGCACCTGACGGCGCAGTGTCACCGCCTGGGCGATACGCGCCTCGATCCAGGCCGCGTCGATGACTTGTTCCGGGTCGGTGGAGAGCAACCGCAGGGCGATGCGTGCGTGTCCGTTCCAGAAAGCGCGGCCGATAAAACGGCCCTTGGCATCGACCACCTCGACGACGCTGCCGGGTGGGATGCGGTCGGCGGGCTTGTGGACCTGGGCGGACCAGATCCACGGGTGACCTGGGATGCGATCCGTCTTCAACTGGATCGTGGGACTTAGGCTGGCGGGAATATTCATTGGCGCATGATACCCGCCCAGCGACGTGGCTCGCCGGTCGTTTTAAACGAATGATCCCGGCTGTCACGCAGAAGTCACGCTTTTCCTTGCGAAATCGTGCTTTTAGCACTGGCTTCGGCGGGTCCGGCTTGGCTATGATCCGCGGCCGGACGGTTGCGGCTGTCCTCAGGGGGAATCCGCAATACGCTGTTCAGGGAAAGATATGCCGTTGTTTAAAACGCTAGCCAGGGGCTGCGTCTTCACCGTGGCGAACGCAATCGCGTGCGCCGCGTCTTCATGCGCCTTTTTGTTGCCCTTGCCGGCAGGACGTAACGCATGTTCACGCATGGCTTTTTCAGGCGGCTATTCGAATATCCCCATGCCGGGTGTCATCGACTCGCCTCGCGTGCGCGATGCTCGCGACAGCATCGGGGAACATACCTCGGGAAGAAGGAACCCATTCAACATGATCGACCCTCGTACGATTTTTGCGGGACGCGGCCGTGTCGCAACACTTGCGCTGCTGCTGATCCTGGCAATGCCCACCTGGGCAGCCGACGGTGCCACACAGCCTCCCGTGCCCAAGCCCGGTGACGTGCTCGACACCATCTACCAGATCAAGGGTGACGGGTCGTCCACGTATTCCATTGCCAACGGCGCAACCGCGACCTTCTGGTATGGGCATCGTTACGATCTGAAGGGCAAGCACTATTACACGGGCTTTGCTTACCAGACGCCTGATATCTACAACAAGGCGGATGAGGAAAAGGCCACCGCACCCGATGCCAAGGCCACGATCACCCAGGGCTCGTTCGTGCTCGACGCGTCCGGCAAGAAGTGGACTGCGCTCGGTGGCCAGCCTTATCTGGGCGAGTTCGGCGGCGGAGGCAAGGCCGACGAGATCGACGAAAAGCGCCAGGCGCAGACTTACTGGACGGCCGCAGGCGACCAGGTGCTGGCCGTTCCTACCGTATCGACAGCCGCCGGCGGTACGGATGTCACGGCCGATGATGTGTTCGTGCTCAATCACGAAGATCGCAGTTGGAAGTATGTCGGCAACATCGGCATCGGCACCGACAATGGCGCCGGTTGCAGCAGCAGTCCGTCCGATGGCCTGCCGCCATGCATCAGCAGCACGGCGACGCTGGAGTTCGTCAAGCCACAGAGCGGAGACCTGCCGGAGATCCGCACCGTGCCGAAGGGGACCATGATCACCGGCCCTGGCAAGACCCGCACTCTGACCGCATCCGATGCGACGACGTATCGCTACGATGCAAAGTCCGAGGCCTACCAGGAAGTCAAGGCGCATTGATCGCCCGACTTCTTCATCTATCTCAGCGCGACTCAAGGATGGTGTGACATGGCAAATCCGCAAACCCGCTCCGAAATCCTCGACCTGATCGGCAACGAAGCGCAGCGCCACGGTATTCCTCAGGAAGACTTCCTGCGCTTCGCGGCGATCGAGACGGGTAACACGTTCAATCCCAATGCTCAGCATAGCGCGCATGGCGCCAAGGGCCTGTTTCAGTTCGAGCCCGATACCGCCGCGCACTACGGCATCGCCGGTCGCGAACTCGATGCCGCCGCCAACGCCGACGCCGCAGCACGTTTCTACCAGGACAATCGCGCGCAGCTGGTGCGTCAGCACAACACGAGCGGCGAGGCGTACCTGTCCGGCAATGCAAATCCCAACGGTATGGACATGTACTTGGCCCACCAGCAGGGCGCGGCCGGTTATAAGTCGATCCAGGACGCGATTACCGAGGGTCATTTCAGCAAAGACTCCACGCGTCACAACATCATGAACAACCTGGGCGCTGATGCGCAGCGCCTGACCGGTCACACCAGGGCCGAACTGTCGAATATGTCCGATCGCGACCTGGCGCAGAATTTCGTCAGTTATTGGCATCAGAAATACGACAATATTTCGATTCCTGAAAAGGGCATTCACGCGGCAAACGAGCAACAGCCGGCGCATGCCGCTACGCAGCCGGCTCATGCCGCTCCGACGCAGACGCCTCCCGCTCATGCTGCGCCGGCCGCCACTCAGCCGGAGACTCCGGCAGCCCATGCTCCGAAGGCTGGCGGAAACGATGGCGGTGTCGTCATCGCTACCGCTTACGACCAGACCGTGCATTACACCGGCAAGGTCGCCTACGGCCTGGGCCAGAAGAATCCCGACGCGGGCAAGGTCGATTGCTCGGGCTGGGTGGTGAAGATGGAAAACGCCACCATGGACGAGATCAATGCCAAGAGTGGCACGCACACCTTCTCGGCCAAGGATCATTTCAGCTCTGCCTATGATGCGGCAGCCACTATTGTGGAGAAGACCGCCGAGCGTTCGGGTTCACTTCTGGAAGGCAAGCAGGTCAATGCCGCGGCCCTCAAGGAAGGCATGATCATCGGCGAGGACAATGGTCCAACCAGTTTCGATAAGGGTCGTTACAAAGGCATCGATCACATCACCATGGTGGTGCGTGACCCCAAGACCAACGAGCTGATGATCAGCCAGTCCAGCGGTGGTAAGGGCGTACACCTGGAGCCGGTGCAGGACTACCTCGATCGCAAAGAGGCGCACGGCACCAAGCTGTTCGCGACCGATCCCCTCGCCAAGGCACGCAACCTGATGCACGACTCGCATCCGACCGTGCCGCCGGCAACCCACAAGGCAGGTGCCGCACATCCTGATGCCACCCATGCCTCGCACCCGGGTACGCTGCGCGAAGGCGACCATGGCAAGCAGGTGCAGGATATGCAGGAGCGCCTGAGTAAGCTCGGTTATCACGACGCATCGGGTAAGGCGTTGCAGCCTGATCGCGATTTCGGTCCCAAGACCAAGGAAGCCGTGGAAGCTTTCCAGCGTGATCACAAGCTCAAGCCTGATGGCATCGTGGGCCCGGATACGGTCAAGGCGATCGATGCGGCCACGCATCAGCAACAGCAGCAACATTCCAATAATGCACAGGCTCAGGCCGCCAGCGCCGCCGACAGGATGATCGCCGCCATGCAGACCGGCAATCAGCAGGCCGTGGCGCACGCAGCCAACCAGGCAGCGCAGACCCAGACCGGGCAGCAGTTCCAGGCCAGCGTCAGCGCACAGGCCGATGCCCAGCAGCAACAGCAGCAACAACAGGCCCAGCAACAGCAGCAACAGCAGCAGGCTCAGGCACCGCAGCGGGCGGCGCGCTGACGATGAGCGAGCAGGGGGAATCCAGGGACGACGCCGAGGCGTTGATCTTCAAGGCCGGCGTGCTGCTTGAGCAGTTCGCCCGGTACTGCGAGCAGCAAGGCCAGCACCAGACGGTGCTGGCCGAGCGCCTGCAATATGCGGTAACCCATGCACCGGATCAGTTGCGCCAGTCAGCCGAGCGTGTATTTGCCAGCGTGCCGCAATCGGTTTCCGCGCAAGTGGATGCCGGCCTTGGCGCATCGATGCGCAATTACGAAGGCCGCATCGCGCAGGCGGCGACGCAATTGCAAGAACGTTCGGCTGCACTGACGCGTCAACTGAGCCAGATGGAAGCGTTTGGACGGCGCCTGATCTGGAAGGTCTCCGCTGCGGTCATTGCCGCCTTGCTGGTGGCGGTGATCGGTGGTGCGGTCACCCTGTCGTATTACCGCGAGCAGGTGCATGCCAACCAGTTGTCGGCTGAACTGCTGCGCGCGTACAACCAGGCAGACGTCACCATCTGTGGCGCGCAGCTATGCGCCAACGTGGAAAAGAACGGCCAGAAATACGGCGACAAGGGGCAATATCTGCCGATTCGTGCGCGTTGATGGATCTTCGCGACCCTGATGGCGCCGGAGCGACTTTGTCGCGATGCAGTCGCGGTCTGGAGGTTTTTAAAGCCCCAGTCTGCGACTGCACCGCAGCTTGCATCGCGACTGAAGTCGCTCCTGCAAGCCGTGCCTGAATCGCCACTCATTTAGCTATGAACGGGCTCCCTCGGTGCCAGCGAGGGGCCAGCCCTTTACCTGATCCGCAACGCCAGCCATGAAAGCAGCGCCAGAAGGTTTAACCCGATGCGCGACACAGCGGGACCTGCCACGGCCAGAACGAATCCCTGGCTGCCGAAATGCCAGTCGATGCTCAGGTGCGGCGAAGACTGCACTGTGGCATAGACGTTGATGAACGCCGTGGCATGCAAGGCATAGCTGAATATCGGTGTGGCGACCAGCGGAATCTGCAGGATTTGCGCCCAACTTGAAAACGTCACGCCGCGATCGCCGCCTTCCAGCAGCAGCACGCCGGCAAACAGGATGAATCCGTACAGGAACAGCCCGATCAAGGCCAGGATGGTTTCGTTGGTGCTGCCTAGCGGCAGCAG
>NZ_DASVMI010000195.1:0-25305 GCF_036384435.1 Dyella sp.
CGTAACCACGAGCCAACTGATATTTGTGGATCGAACGATCTGCCAAGTCGCCGATGTAGAAATCAAATGTGCCCATATCAGCCGTGAGCTGGGTCACCTTGTTTTTCTTGTCTTCGGCCGAGCAACCGTCGCACCAGTGAAGATCCACCGCGAATGCACGGTAACTGGCCATGACCAGGCCGCATGCAAGCAGGTAACGCTTTCCTTTCATGATGGTCGCCCTGTGCCTTCCCATGGCCGTCGGCTGACGCTATCGCGACCCAGGGGAAACGAGAAGCGATTTCTACTGACGAATATGTGAGCGCACGCCTGCGCGGCACGTAGTCTGGATGGGCATCAATGCCTATGCCGACCAGAATGAATGTCAGGACGAAGCATCATCCGGCAACACGGGCATCGACGCCTGATCAACAGCCAACTGCCCGGCGGCCAGTGCCACCTGGGTGCGGTTGTTGACACCCAGCTTGCGCATGATCGCGGTCATGTGGGCTTTGACCGTGGCCTCTGAAACCCCCAGGTCGTAGGCGATCTGCTTGTTGAGCAGGCCTTCGGCGATCATCGTCAACACACGGAACTGCTGGGGTGTGAGTGATGCGATGCGAGCCGCCACATCGGCTTCATCGGGCTTGAGTGTAGGCTCACTCCCGCCCATCAGCCGATGCGGCAGCCAGACATCGCCGTCGAGCACGCTGCGTATCGCAGTGATGATGTCGTCGCCCGAAGTGGATTTTGGAATATACGCCGAAGCGCCGTGTGCCAGTGCACGGCGTGCGACCTGGGCCTCTTCGTGGCCGGACACTACGATGGTCGGCAGGCCAGGATACTGCCCGCGGATGTGTGCCAGGGCCGAATAGCCACGCGCACCGGGCATGTGCAGGTCGAGCAACAGCAGCTCGGCCTCCGGGTACCGCTCGATCAGCTCCAGCAGATTGGGTACATCTTCGGCGCTGTGCACCTGGGCGTCGGGCAAGGCCGTCATCACCGCGCGTTGCAGCGCATCGCGAAACAGCGGATGGTCGTCGGCGATCAATACATCGGGCATGGGCAATTCAATGGTGAACAGTCAACGGTAAAAAGGACAAACAGCCGGTTGGTGACAGAGGGTCTGTTTTTCACCATGGACTGTGCACCGGGTACCTCGATTATTTGACCAGCCGCTCGTCGACCAGGTTCTTGACTACGCTTGGATCGGCCAGCGTCGAGATGTCGCCGAGCTGGTCTGGCTGGTTCTCGCCGATCTTGCGCAGGATGCGGCGCATGATCTTGCCTGAGCGCGTCTTGGGCAGACCCGGGGCCCATTGCAGGAAGTCCGGCGTGGCGATCGGTCCGATCTCCTTGCGCACCCAGGCGATCAGTTCCTTGCGCAGCTCGTCGCTGCCCGATTCGCCGGCCACCAGGGTGACGAAGGCATAGATGCCTTGGCCCTTGATCTCGTGTGGCGCACCGACCACGGCCGCCTCGGCCACCTTCGGGTGCGAGACCAGCGCGCTCTCGACTTCGGCGGTGCCGATCCGGTGTCCGCTGACGTTGATGACGTCGTCCACCCGGCCGGTGATCCAGTAATAGCCGTCTTCATCGCGGCGAACACCGTCGCCGGTGAAGTAGTTGCCCGGGTACGCGGTGAAATACGTTTCGACGAAGCGCTGATGGTCGCCGTAAACGGTACGCATCTGACCCGGCCAGGAATCGGTGATGATCAGGTTGCCTTCGGTTGCACCTTCCAGCACGTTGCCGCTGGCATCGACCACAGCGGGCTTGATACCGAAGAATGGCAGCGTGGCAGAGCCGGGCTTGGCATCGATGGCGCCGGCCAGTGGGGTAATCAGGATGCCGCCGGTTTCGGTCTGCCACCAGGTATCGACGATCGGGCAACGCTCGTCGCCAACCACGCGGTAATACCATTCCCAGGCTTCCGGGTTGATCGGTTCACCGACCGAACCCAGTAGTCGCAGGCTGGCGCGCGAGGCCTTTTTGACCGGCTCCTCGCCTTCGCGCATCAGCGCGCGGATGGCGGTGGGCGCGGTGTAAAAGAGCGTGACCTTGTGCTTGTCCACCACCTGCCAGAAGCGGCTGGTGTCCGGATAGTTGGGCACGCCATCGAACATCAGCGTGGTCGCGCCATTGGCCAGCGGCCCGTACACCACGTAGCTATGGCCGGTGACCCAGCCCACATCCGCCGTGCACCAGTAGATGTCGTCCTCGCGCAGGTCGAAAACCAGTTCATGGGTGAGGCTGGCATAGACCAGGTAGCCGCCGCAGGTATGCAGCACGCCCTTGGGCTTGCCGGTGGAACCGGAGGTATAAAGAATGAACAACGGGTGCTCTGCCTCGACCGGGGTGGCCGGGCAATCGGCCGACTGGCCTTCCATCAGGTTGTGGTAATAGCGGTCGCGCGGCGACTGCATCGCTACGGCGCTGCCGGTGCGGCGCACCACGATGACGGTTTCCACGCTGTTGGTGCCTGGGCGTTGCAGCGCGGCGTCTACATTGGCCTTGAGGGGGATCTTCTTGCCACCGCGCACGCCCTCGTCGGCGGTGATCACCACCTTGGCGGTGGAATCGGCGATGCGCCCGGCCAGCGAATCGGGCGAGAAACCGCCGAAGACCACCGAGTGGATCGCACCGATGCGCGCGCAGGCCAGCATCGCCACGGCCGCCTCGGGGATCATCGGCAGGTAGATTGCCACGCGGTCGCCCTTCTCCACGCCCAGGTGCTTGAGCGTGTTGGCGAATTTGCACACTTCCTCGTGCAACTGGCGGTAGGTGATGTGGCGCGAGTCGCCGGGATCGTCGCCCTCGAAGATGATCGCGGTCTTGTCGCCACGTTCTTGCAGGTGGCGGTCCAGGCAGTTGGCGGCCACGTTGAGCTCGCCGTCTTCATACCAGCGGATATGCAGGTCATTCGGATCATAGGAAACGTTTTTGATCCGGGTGGGCTGCTTGCTCCAATCCAGGCGGTCGCCGATCTTCTTCCAGAAGCCTTCCGGGTCGCTGACCGATTCGGCGTACAGCTTCTGGTATTGCTCCTTGCCGATGCGCGCCTTGGCGGCGAACTCGGGCTTGACCGGGTAAAGCTTGGACATGAAGCCTCCTGCTAGGGCCGCCGAAGCGGCGCGGTGGACATGGTATGGGTTCGATGCGTCAAACCGGCAACGGCCGGATGGGGAGCGACGTTAGCCGTTTTGGGGGCGTCCGGGGCGTGCATCGACGCCGATCGACGCGATGTGCTGATTTTAGCGCCGCCCTCGTGAGCGGGAGGTAGCACGACGCTATCGACTTTGGTCGAGTTTCGACCATTAGGTAATAGGCGACCGCAAGCCAGTGAATTCATGCTCGTGCCGCCATAGCCTGGGGAGGCATCACACATGGTTTCACGACGTTTGGCAGGTCGCTACACGGCGATCGCGATGGGGGTTGCTCTCGCGTTCTCCTTGCCGTTGGCCGCGCATGCCGCAGATCAGACCACGCACAAGAAGTCCACCGAGACCGCGCGCGAGAAACAGCTCGAAGCGCGCGTCGACCAGCTCGAACAGGAGCTGGCCGAACTCAAGGGCATGATCCAGCAACAGCGATCAGACACCGCGCAGGCACAGCAAACCGCCGTGCAGGCGCAGCAAACGGCACAGGCCACGCAGGCCCAGGTGCAGACCGTGGCTGCGGCGCCTGCGCCCAAGCCGCAGTTCACCACGGCGCCGGGCATGTCGGTGGCCCTGCACGGCTGGGTCAGCGCCAGTGCTTTCAGCCAAAGCAAGAACTTCACTTTCGGCAACGGCCAGAACGCCGAATACCCGGTGCCGGGCAGCCACGGCTCGCTCAGCGGCGTGGACATCCGCAACACCCGCTTCTGGCTTGATTTCACCGGGGCCAAGCTCTCTGGCGACTGGATTGGCGGTGGCCGCATCGAGATGGACTTCTTCGGTGGCTTCAACGGCACCGGCGCCTATGCCCAGCAGCAGGCCGTACCACGGCTGCGCCAGGCCTATATGGACCTGATCAACCCAGAAACGGGTTCGACCGTGCGTATCGGCCAGCAGTGGGATCTGCTCTTCCCGATCGACATGATCCCGACGTCGCTATCGCACATCGCCTTCCCGCTGGGTTTCTCCACCGGCGTGATCGGCTGGCGCTATCCGGGCGTAGTGTGGATGCAGGATCTCAACCACGGCTCGGATGGCACCAAGTGGCGCCTGGACCTGGCCGCGTTTGAAGGTTCCTGGAGCGGCCCGGGCAACAACATCAACTTCGGTTCGGCAGGCAGCCCAGGTTTCCGTCCGCAGATCGAGGCACGCCTGCACGCGCAGGGCAGCGACTGGCTGGCCTTCGCCGCCGGTCACTACAGTCGTGAAGACCTGCGTGGTGTCGGCGATACTTCGCCAGCGCCGATCAAGTCCAACATCAAGAGCACGGCATTCGAGGTCGGTGCCAGTTGGAAACCGGGTCCGTGGAACCTCAAGGGCCAGATCTACACCGGCAACGCACTGGGCCAGCAGTTCGGCGCCGAGTCGCAGTTCGGTGATATCCAGGAGACCGGTGGCTTCGTGCAGGTGGGTTACAACTTCACCAAGAACTGGAGCGTCAATGCCTTCTACGGCATGGTCAATCCCGATCGCGACGACGTGGTCCGCTGGATCGGCCAGGGCTCCACTGGCATGTTGAAGAACCGCCAGAGTGCATTGAGCCTGCAATATGCCGCCGGCGCCTACGAGCTGGGTGTGGAAGTGATGCACGACAAGCTCGACAGCACCACCAATGGACAGGTCACCCGCACCACGTCCGGCAACCAGGTCAGCTTGAACGGCTTGTACAAGTTCTGATCCATCGCGAAGTGACGGCCTGCCGGGGGGCAGGCCGTCGCCACCGCGCCGCCTGTTCGTCGATTCACACTCCTATCGGGGGAGCAACATGACCACCACCGCCGTGGGCACCAACACCCGTCTCGATGTCAGCCACAAGCGCGTGGTCTTCGCATCCAGCCTGGGAACCGTTTTCGAGTGGTACGACTTCTATCTGTACGGATCGCTGGCCGCGCTGATCGGCAAGCAGTTCTTCAGCGGGTTGAACGAGACCAGCCAGTTCATCTTCGCGTTGCTGGCCTTTGCTGCCGGTTTTGCGGTGCGTCCGTTCGGTGCCATTGTGTTCGGTCGTATCGGCGACCTGATCGGCCGCAAGTACACCTTCCTGGTCACCATCATCATCATGGGTACGTCGACCTTCCTGGTCGGTGTGCTTCCCGGTTACGACAGCATTGGCATCATGGCCCCTGTCGTGCTGATTGCCTTGAGATTGCTGCAAGGCCTGGCGCTTGGCGGCGAATACGGCGGTGCGGCTACCTACGTGGCCGAGCACGCGCCGGCAGGCAAGCGTGGCCTCTACACCAGCTTCATCCAGATCACCGCCACCTTCGGCTTGTTCCTGTCCCTGCTGGTGATCCTGGGTACGCGCATGGGCCTGGGAGATGCCACCTTCGACAAGTGGGGCTGGCGCATTCCGTTCCTGATCTCCGCCGTGCTGGTGGCAGTGTCGGTCTACATTCGCATGCAGTTGCACGAGTCACCCGTGTTTCAGCAGATGAAGGCGGAGGGCAAAGCCTCCAAGGCGCCGCTGACCGAAGCCTTTGGCCAGTGGAAGAACCTCAAGCTGGTGATCCTGGCCCTGCTTGGCGCCGCCATGGGCCAGGCGGTGGTGTGGTACACCGGCCAGTTCTATTCACTGTACTTCCTCACCCAGAGCCTGAAGATCGATGGCACGACGGCCAACCTGCTGATTGCCGCGGCGCTATTGATCGGCACACCGTTCTTCGTATTCTTCGGCTGGCTGTCCGATCGCATCGGCCGCAAGACGGTCGTGCTGGCCGGTTGCCTACTGGCTGCGATCACCTACTTCCCGATCTTCAAGGGCCTGACGCATTTCGGAAACCCGGCCATCGAGCAGGCCGCGGCGACCTCGCCCATCGTGGTCGTGGCCGATCCGAAAGCGTGCAGCTTCCAGTTCGACCCGATCGGCAAGAGCAAATTCACCAGCTCCTGCGACGTGGCCAAGAGTGCCCTGGCCAAGAAAGGCATTCCGTACAGCAATCAGGCTGCGCCGGCCGGTAGCGTGGCACAGGTGAAGATCGGCAGCGCGACCGTCGATTCGTTCGAAGGTGGTTCGCTCGATGGCAAGACCTTTACGGCACAAGGCAAGGACTTCGGTACTCGCCTGGCAGCGGCTCTCAAGACCGCCGGATATCCCGAAAAGGCGGACCCGAGCCAGCTCAATTACCCGATGATGGTGCTGCTGCTGGCCATCCTGGTGTTGTATGTGACCATGGTCTACGGGCCCATCGCGGCATGGCTGGTGGAGATGTTCCCCACCCGCATACGCTACACCTCGATGAGCTTGCCGTATCACATCGGCAACGGCTGGTTCGGTGGCTTCGTCCCGACCATCGGCTTCATGCTGGTGGCCTGGAAGGGCGATATCTACTACGGCCTGTGGTATCCGATCGGCGTGGCCGTGGCCTGCTTCTTCATCGGCCTGCTCTGCCTGCGTGAAACCAAGGATGTCGATATCACCAGCTGATGGAGTCCGCTGATGGTTTGTTGCAACGGCGACCCTTGGGTCGCCGTTTGCCTATCGGGGATGGCAGATGAGAGCTCCAGACCACCAAGCCGCGACTGAAGTCGTTCCTACATGCGGAGTTCGCGGTCAAGCACGTCTACCATCGGCTGCAACGGATAATTCTGCTCGAGCTGGCGGCTCATTTCGGTAAAGACCGGTGGCGAGATGGTCCATCCCAGGGGGATGGGATAGTTGCCGCGACATAGGCGGAAGTGCCAAAGCATGTCGCCCGATTCGGGATGCAGCGCATTTTTCAACTGAGTACGCGCATAGTCTCCGCGCGCGCTGCGTGTGTTGAGCAGCGCCAGCAAGGGGGCTATGGCCTCGCCGCTTTCAGTATCGCGTCGCACGGGCTGTGTCGCCGGACAGGCTGCCGAGAACCAGGGTGTCACGATGCTTCGATCGTGTTGATCGATAAAGTCGGTCATGTCTGGATCATTGCTGATGTGCAGCACGATGATGCGCAACGTCGTGTTCCGTCGCTGCGCGGCGACGCGCAGTTGATTCATCACTTCGAGCAATGTGGTGGTGCCGGAGTTCTCGTAGTAGCCACCGTCCACCAGTTGCAGGCGCGCAGGCAGGGGTGCGTCCCTGGCCATGGCCTGCAACGTGCCCGCTGGACTGACATAGGTGAAGCGTGCACTGTTCAGTACCACCTCACTCAAGGGAACGCGCGGATCAAGCCATTGCGAGCCGTCGAATGCAGCTGTCCAGGGCTGTGCATCCAGCGAGGCCAGGGAGCGGAACGGATGCTGGATGAAGCGACGACCCTCGGCCACCGTGGTGCTGTTGAGAAACAGCGCTGGTGTGGCGATGTTGGGCCTGCCATGGGCATCGACGTACATGGCACTGAACGATTCGGCGAAATCGTCTATGCCCATCGTGCGCGCGTCACGTTCCCAGGCACGGGTCAAGGCGCGCGCGCGATCATTGAACCATGCACCGGGCAGCCAGCGCTGCGTGAAATCGACGAAGAACATGTTCGCCAACGTGGGCGCCAGGAAGTCATGGCTGAGCAACTGCTCGCTACCGCCTTCCAGATCGGCCGGCGCGAGTGCATGGCGCATCATGGTGACATAGGTCGCCAATCCCAGGCTGCCGCCGGATACGCCACTGCCGGCAAAGACGTAGCGCCCGAGCAAAGGCTCGGTGCCCTGTACCGGATGCCGAGCATCGAGCAACGCCGTCAGTCGTCCCAGTACCATGGCCGTCCAAGCGGCGCCACGAATGCCGCCGCCCTCGGAAGACACCAGCACCACAGGGCAGGGATTGCGATGAGCACAGCGGTCGGCCAGCCACGCATCGGCATACTCGTCAAAGCGGGGACGCAAGTCTGGTGGTGGTGGGCTCGGGTCTTCATGTGTGGTCATGTGCGGGTATTGCCGCACGCGATGATTGTCGTTCAAGTGCAGCGCATGCAGGATGACACTGACCAGTAACAGGCTGCTCAACAGCGGCCAGCCGTGGCGGTCGGCGATCATGCAGAAAAAGCCGCCGCTGAAGCATAGGAACGCCGACGACAGCAACAGGATGGCAAGCGGTCCGGCACCGTCCAGGAATTCTGGCCAAAGAGCGATCAGGAACAACGCCAGCACGTTGCAGGCAATGGCAAGCAACGACAGGCGCAGTGGCGTGACGCCGAGATCGCCCATCCGATCGACCCGGTGTTCGTGCCATGCCTGGTGCGGACCATCGGCCTTGCGCATCGCGCGTAACATTGGCCTGCGGTAGATGAAGAACAGCACCATCGCGACGGATTCGACCAGCAGCAGCGACACGCGAACATCGCGCTGCCCGCAATCGCCGGTGGCATGACACGAACCATGGGGTACCTGGAACGACGCCAGTAGATAGCCCAGCAGCACCAGGGTCGGAACCAGCGCGCCGAGCACGCGTGGTATCCACTTGCGCAGCCCCAGCCCTCGTTCATCCTGAAGCGCCGGCCAGCGTGGGTAACGCAGCCGATAGGCATTACGGGTGGCGTACCAGATGGCCAGGCCCGACAAGGCGCTGCTACCCAACAGGGCCAGGAAGCGGCCACCGCTGGGATCGATCCATACCGCGATCAGGAATAGCTCGGCAGCCTGGTCTACGCCGACCACGACGAAGACGGCGATCAGCAACACCAGCAGGGGAATGCGCACCGGGCGCAGGTGATCGATCAACAGCGGCAGTCGGACGCCAAGCCAGCGGGCGACAGCGAGCCACATCGGAAGCTTTTTAGGACCCATCGTTCGTTCCCGACGATATCGGCATCATGGTACGCCAGCATGCATGACAGGCGACCGGGCGCTGGATCACACCTACGAGGTATGCACTACGCGCTAGTGGCACGGCTGGCTATGATGACGACGCCTTTCGTCACCCGAATACGCCATGCGCTGGATCTTGCTGATCACCACCCTGTTCGCTTTCGTCGTGTGCTTTACACGACACAGTGGCGGCGCGATGGCATTCTGGTTGTTGCTGGCTGTCGTCGGCCTGCTCGTCACTACGCTGGCCTTCGTGCAGGCACGGATCAACGGCAGCGCTCGTGACGATAGCGCGTTGTCGGCACATGACGTCGAACGACTCAAAGCAGGCAAGCCGCCATGGAAGCATGACCGCGGCGTTTGAAATAAAACGCTGCGGACGGGAGCTCTAAACCCAAGCCGCGCCTGCCCCGCCTTGCATTCCCCGCAGAAGCGGCTGCAGCGGTTCGCGTGCTGTTACCGCTGCACCATCTGTGCGAACCAACCCCAACCGCGCACGCGTTCGGTAACCAGCTTGGTGCTGGTGAGCATCGGTACCGCCAGCAAGGCCCCGGGAATGCCCCATAGCCAGCCCCACAACAGCAGCCATAGCAGAATCGCAATCGGTGACAGCCGCATGCGGCGCCCCTGGATCAGTGGCGTGATCAGGTTGCCCTCGATCACCGTGATCACGGCAAAGGTCAATGCGGGCAGCAAGGCATGCCCGGCTTCGTTGAAGTTCATCAAGCCCACCAGCCCCAATACTGTCGTGGTGGTGATGGCGCCGACATAGGGAATGAAATTGGCCAGCATCGCCACCGTGCCCCACAGCAGGGGATCAGGCACGTGATACGCCCAGAGCATGGCTGCCGTCAGCACTCCCAACGTCATGTTGATCAACATCGTCGTGAGCAAGTAGCGCGAAACTTCGGTCTGGATGCCGCGCACAATGGTGACCGCATGGCGCTTGTAGCCGAAGCTCGGCGATGCCTCGACCAGCCGTCGCAGAATCAGGTCGCCGTAGATCAGGAAAAAAAACACCAACAGGATGACAGTCAGCACGGCGGCCAGCACCTTTGGCGCCGTGGACAAGATGTCCCAGGCGTTGATGGCCACGGCGGCAGGACGCGCAGGCTGCGCGCGCGCAGGTTGTCCGACCAGGGTCTGGGTGGCGCGACTGGCCGCCTCGATCGGTTGCATCGCGGTCTTCAGCTTGGGCACGTAGTTCTTGATGACCGAAGGCATGTCGTGGAACCAGCCGATCGCGGGTTGCGCCAACATGCCGATACCTGTGCCGATGCCGGCAATCAGACCCACGACCAACACGCTGGCGGTGAACCAGCGCGGTATGCGGCGTCGCGCGCCAGCATGCACGATCGGGTTCAATGCCAAGCCGATGAAACCGGCCAGTACCAAGGGAATGAGCAAAGCCTTGACGATGGTGATCGTGTACAGCAGCGCCAGCAACAACAGAATGTTGAGCACGATGCGAATGGCGCGAAGGTGCCGTCGGGTGGCCTGCATCGTATGCAGGCGCTGTGACAGCTTGCGTTGCAATCTTGGTACCGCGGCGGCCGGTATCGCGATCACCGGCTCGCCCGCCACCGGCGGTGGCGGTACCTGCAAGGAATCTTGGGTGTTCATGGCTCGTCGCTGCTGGCGTTGCCATCGGCAGCGTTGCTACCGCGCTCCTGTTCGACGAAATCCACGATCATACGGGTGGCCTGCGCCACGATCTCGGCCACTGTGCCGCTCAATAGCGAGCCCAGGCCCGGTACGCGCAGAGGATGGATGTTGAGCCGGCCCAGTACGAAGCCAGCTCCCGCAGCGGCACCGACCGTGGTCAACGGAAATCGCTCCCCGCGCGCCAGCAGGGCGGCGGTGGGCTCAGCCGCCTCCGTCCGCGCAAGCACGACCCTGGTTTTAGCCTCCCGCACCTTGGCCATGTTCTTGAAAATGCTCACGATCAGTCCCCCTGCCTCGCCCGCGCACTTTCCTGCGCCTGCGCGGCGGCCTTGATATCGGCGCGACTTACCGTGTCCCGCACCATGGCGCGCATCTGGCCACGCGATTGCGGCAGGCTCATCCAGTGCATGCACCGTTTGAACAGCCAAAGTGCGCCCATCAAAAACAGCAACTGCAAAACCGCCAGTCCGGCCAGTGCCCATAGCCAGGAGCCCAGCCATTGGGCGAGTGCGACGCCAACCAGGCCAAGCAAGGTAAGGCCCAGACCAACTCCCGCAACCGTGGCGCCCAAGCCGGCGAGCAGCATCCATGATATCGCACTGCGCGCCAGGCCGAGTTCCGCGGCCAAAAGCCCGATCTGTGCCCCAAACAATTGACTGAATGCACGACCAAACCGCCCGATATCATCGAGCAGGTTTGGTGGCCTGGCTTGCTGGGAATCCTGGGGGGAATCCGTGCCGCCGCCCGGCCCGGCGGCCTCCTCCGGCCCGGTTTGCTGCATGCGTTGTCCTCCGTCGCATCAGCGACGAAGAATACGACCAAGCAGCCAGCCCGCGCCTAGCGCGATGGCAACCGACTGAACTGGTTTTTCCCGCACATAATCGCGGGCGCGTTCCAGCCACATGTCGGCCGTGTCCATGGCCTCATCGTAAGCCTCACGTCCACGCTCGCTCAGGTCTGCGGCGGTTTCGGTCGCACGCGTAGCTGCTCCGGCTGCCTTGTCGGTGGCGCGATGTACACCACTCTCGACACGATCGGCAGCGCGATTGACCGCATCCTTGGTGCTGGCCACTGCGTCGGAAGTGGCCTGCTTGACGCGTTCGGCACTTTCCTCGATACGACTAGTGGCTTCCGCTTCGCGCGCCTGAATCTGCTTGGTCATGTCGTTCTCCGTGGGCATGAGTGAAGCCTCACTGTAGCGGGTTGGGCTGCATCGGGGCGACCCGGCCCCGATGCGCGGTGGGAATACGTTCGGTCAGGCCGCTCGACGGAAGAAAGCGATGATCGCCAGCACCAGAAACACGACGAACAACACCTTGGCGATCATGGCCGCCGTACCGGCGATGCCGCCAAAGCCCAGGAAGGCGGCAATCAGCGCGATCACCAGGAAGATAAGTGCGTAATGAAGCATGACAGTCTCCTCTCGCTGCATATTCCGGGATACGTACCGGAACCGTGGAGCCATCATTCCCGCAGCCACGGCATGCGCGCGTGAAAAGCGTTCCTTCACGCGGCGCATGCGTTTGGGCAGGGTTTGCTTTTGTCGTTTTAATGGGATGAACAGAGATGGGGGCCGAGTGGCGAGGGCGCGACAGCCGACGACCTGAGGCAAGCTTTCAAGTCCGCGACTGGTTTGGGCCAGATTCGTCGTTTTGGCATGCCAGCGGGCTTGCGCCCTCGCTACTCGCCTCTCGTCCCTGGAAACTCAAGCCGTCACTGCCCGATTGAGACTATATGTCCCCATGATTTCCGCTTCCGCCAGCACATGTCCGGCCATGGCCGCGCGCAATTCGTCCAGCGTGAAACCGTCGGCCAGGTGCAGCGATTCCACATCCAGGGCGTGGATACGGAAACGATAGTGATGCACGATCGAGTCGTTCCAGGGGGGGCAGGGGCCGTCGTAGCCAAGGTATTCACCGGCCATGTCGGCATCGCCTTCAAACCAGCCGGTGTAGCTGTTCTTGCCCTGCACGCTGCCGGGCGGTCCATAGGGTACACGCTTGCCGCGCGCGACCACGCCATCACTGCACGCACCCGCGTCGAACTCGCCGCATTCGCGCGGAATATTGGCCATCAGCCAATGCACGAATTCCACGCGCGGCAGGTCCGCCGGCACGGTGCGGCCTTCTTTGTTCACGTCATCGGGCTTGCTGGGTACGTCATTGTCGATGCATGTGAGCACGAACGAGCGCGTCTCATGGGGCGCATCGCGCCAGGCCAGGTGCGGGCTGCGGTTATCGGAAAGCTCGACGGGTGCGCCAAGCCTGGCAAAGGCGAATTCGGCCGGAATCGGCTGACCGTCCTGGAAACTGTTACTGCGTAGATGCATGGAATGCCCCAGGGGCTGAGGGAGGATCGATCATACAGCAAGGGTTTTAGAGGCGAGGGCCGAGTAGCGAGGGCGTAAAAAACCGACCACCCGAAGCGACTCCACGGGTTTGCGACAGGTCTGGAGCCGCTTCAGCACTCGCGCGAGCTCGCTACGCCCCCCTCGCCCCTCAAGTCATGCCGCTTTCCATGGCCATACGCCGCGCCTGGGCCAACCTGCTAAGGTGCGCGCCAGGACATGGGGCACGATGGCAATGAGCGAGTTGCAGGACCTGACCACCCTGGTGCGGGCGGCTACGCCGCTCCTGGTGATCGAGACGATCGACGAACAGCGCGTGATCGAATGCTTCCGGCATGTGATCGCCCAGACGCTCAAGCCGTTGTGGCGATGGACCCTGGTCGATGGATTATCGCGCCTGGATTTCGAGCAAAGTGACCACGGCGTCATGCCGGATGTCGACTCCACCCTGGAGTCGATTCGCGTAGCCTCGGCCGCGGGTATCTACCTGCTGTTCGACATGCATCCGCTGCTGCGTTATGCCATGAGCCTGCGGCAGTTGCGCGATATCGTGCAGCGCCAGCGATCGGCGGCACATACCATCGTGCTGGTTGGCGCGAAGATCGAACTGCCGGAAGAACTTGAAGCCCTGGCGTTGCGCGTACCCTTGTCCTTGCCCGACATCAAGGAGCTTGCCGCCATCATGCGTGCCGAGGCGTTGGCGTACCAGCGCGAACACGGGCAGCGCGTGGAAGTGGACGGTGATGCCGCGCGCACGATCGTGCGCAATCTGCTGGGTCTTGCCGCACCGGATGCACGGCGCATCGTGCGCAAGCTGATCTACAACGACGGCGCGTTGACCGCTGCCGATCTGCCGGAACTGATGCAAGCCAAGTTCGAGCTGCTCAATCGTTCGGGGTTGCTGCACTACGAATACGCCACTGCCAGCTTTGCCGATGTGGCGGGCGTGTCGCGCCTGCACGACTGGGTGCAACGTCGCCGTGGTGTGTTCCTGGCTGCCGAGCCCAATCCGATGCTCGATCCGCCTAAGGGCGTGTTGCTCCTGGGCGTGCAGGGTTGTGGCAAGAGCCTGGCCGCCAAGGCGATTGCCGGAGGGTTCGGCGTGCCGCTGGTGCGGCTGGATTTCGGCTCGCTCTACAACAAGTACCAGGGTGAGACCGAAAAGAATCTGCGCGAGGCATTGGCGAGCACCGAATTGCTGGCGCCGTGCGTGCTGTGGATCGATGAAATCGAAAAGGGCCTGGCCGGTGGCGGTGACGACAGTGGGGTATCGCGTCGCGTGCTCGGATACCTGTTGACCTGGATGGCCGAACGCAAGGCCAAGGTGTTCCTGGTGGCTACCGCCAATGCCGTGGATGAACTTCCGGCCGAATTGCTGCGCAAGGGACGCTTCGATGAAATCTTCTTCGTCGACCTGCCACGCAGCCAAACGCGCGAGCAGGTGTTTGCACTGCACCTGCGTCGACGCCACCTGCCAGTGGAAACCTTCGACCTGCCGCAATTGGCCGAGGCCAGCGATGGTTTTTCCGGGGCAGAGATCGAACAGGCCATTGTCAGCGCGCTTTATGATGCCAGCAGCAACAACCAGCCAGTGACCCAACCGACGCTGCTGGATGCGTTGCGTATGACGCGGCCGTTGTCGGTGCTGATGCGCGAGAAAGTCCAGGCGTTGCGGCGATGGGCCGAGGGTCGTTGCGTTCCCGTCGATTGAGGCGCTAGGCCCCCTTTCGCTGAGCCCTTTTCAGCCGTGCGCGGGCAGGCTGTAGCTGAAGTCGTAATCGTGCCGGCCTTCGGCGATGGTGATCGTCATGTGGCCGGCAATACCTTGCAGCGCATCCGTCCCCGAGCCTGGCACCACCTGGATATCCATGCTCGACTGGCCGCCTTGCATGCGCCCGACATGTTGCAGCGAGAAGCTGCCTTTGCGTCCGGCCAGGGTCCCGGTGAAGCGCTCGATCGCCACGTAGCCTCCGGTCTGCTGATCCGTGCGTGACCCAAGCATCTGGCCCTTGCTGTTGCCATCGAGGTCGCCATGAAATGTCTTGTCCAGGGCGAAGCGACCGATACTCGGATCGCCGACCGACGTGTCGTCGGCCTGCGGCATGACCTTGACGTCGAATTGGCCTTTGGCATGCTCGGTCATACGGCGATACTCCGTTGCGATGGAAGCGGGTGAGGGCCTGTCCGCGGCACGCGCCGCCGCTCAGTGCGGATACGAGGCAGGCCACGGCAGGGCGCCTGGCCCCAACCGCGCCGTTTTCATGAGCATGGCTCTGGTCCAGCCATCGTCCGGCCCATGCGTCGCGTCGTCAAGTTGCCAGCGCTTGGTCCCGCGTGGCCTGCGCCAGCACGTATGGCTTGCGGTCTCAACGTTTTCACGCCGGCTGGAAAACGCAGATCGACCAGGTTCGGATGGCGGCGACAGTGCACCGGCCTCCCCTGCCTTGCCCGACCGGATCTAAGGTGCCGGCGCGATCGCGTTGAAACGCGCGGCGATGTAGTCGTCGGTAAAGCTGGTCATGTCAAAGCCGCGGATGAATCCGCAGTGGCCGCCGTAGCGGGCGATGTCCAGTTCCACGTTCGGCGGCAGTCGCAGCGTGCGAAAGCCGGATACGGGAATCACCGGATCGTCCTCGGCGGTCAGGATGGTCGCCGGGATCGGCATGCTCGCCAAGGCGTCCCCGGCCACCGAATAACCATCCAGGTAGGCTTGCAGCGAACCAAAATCGGTATGGCGCATGACCAGCGATTCGGTCAGGCCGCGCAGGCTCTGCTTCAGCTCGGCCAGTTCGAAGAACTGCTTGTGCGGAAAGGCGGCCTGCTTGGTCTTCAGCGACCGGCGCCACTTGTGCATGAAATACGCCTGATAGAACCAGGGAGCCGATTCCTCCAGCGAAAACAGCCCCTCGCCCGGATCGATGATCGGGCACACCGCCAGCGCGTGAACCAGCGGAATACCGGCGCGCGGGGCGCGCAATGCCGCGCGCAGGGCGAAGTTGCCACCGAGCGAAAACCCCGCCAGCGCCATCGGGCGGGCAGGGTAACGCCGGGCGATGTCGGCCAATGCGTTGACCACCTCGTCGATGCGGCACGAGTGAAACAGCGCCTCGTTAAGGCGATGGCTGTCGCCATGGTCGCGGAAGTTCAGGCGGAAGACGTCCCAGCCTTCCTCCAGCAGGCGACTGCCCGTCTGCAACACATAGGTGGAATCGACGCTGCCTTCCCAGCCGTGAAACAGCACCGCCAGGCCACGCGCGGCGGGCAAGGCGGATTGAGCGGTGTAGGCGCCAGTCAGGCGTACGCCCTCACCGCCATCCACGACCACGTGCTCGGCCCCGGTCTGCACCTTGTGGGCGCGATGGGGCAACAGCTGGCGCCGCACGCCGCTGGACGAGAGCATCGTCTGGATATGGCCGCTGGTCAGCGGCCATGGCGGCCGGAAGTCCTTGCCCTGGGGCAATGTCATTGAGGGCGGTCTTCCAGTGCGGCAGCGATCCGTTCGCGAGAAATGTCGGCCATCCGGCGACGGGCATCCGGCGAGGCCGGCACGGGTTCGAGGAAATGCACCTCGGCGTCCAGCGTCGGCCCACCGAGCAGGCGCAGGACGTTCTGCATGAAGTTCTCGTCTTCGCGGAACCCCGCGTCCACGATCCGCTGCCCGTTGCGCGCGAAGCGCAGCGCCACGGGTTGCACCACCACGTTGGCGTCGAGCGCCGCCTGGAAGATGCGCGCGTGGAACACGCGGAGTACGCCGTTGTGGCCGGTGCCACCTTCAGGGAACACCGCCACCGAGCGTCCGGCTTGCAAGCGTTCCACCATCACCTGCATGACCGAGGCCAATGAATGATTGTTGCCGCGCCGGTGGAAGATCGTGCCGCCGGCGGCAGCGAGCCAGCCGACCAGCGGCCAATGGGCGATTTCCGCCTTGGCCACGAAACAAGCCGCACGCTGGCTGTGCAGGATCTCGATGTCCGCCCAGGAGGTGTGATTGGCCACGAACATGACCGGATCGGCCAGCGGCTGGCCAACGCGTACCGAGCGCAGCCCGAAGATGCGCAGCAGCACCATCGACCACCAGCGGATCATCCGATGGGTGAACGGCTCGCGGCCGTTCTTCATCACCGCGTTCCGGTTCCAGGTCAGAATGGTCCCGCACAGCACGATACCCAGCAGCACGTGCAGTATCAGCAGCGGCACACGCCACAGGTAACGCAAGGGACGCAAGGCGTCGCTCGCCAGAGGGGAGACGGTATCAGTACTCATCGGTTCGGTTAGTTTAACGTTAGTTGGCCCGCTTGAGGCTGGGTCTTAGGCAAACGTGAGGTAAATCGCACGTAACGTGGCGCTGTCGGAGGCTGGTGGGTCTCCGTCAATGTGTTGCTGGCGCTGGGAGGTGAGGGTGGGGGCGCAAGTCCATGCGCCCACGGCCGGCCCGGGGAGTCACCGAAGCGTCGCCGAGATCGTCCCGGTGAGGGTCATCACGCCCATGCGTCCCGAGACCACCGACCCCTGTGCGCACGCCAACCCTCAGCCGCGCTCCAACGACTTGAGTGGCAAGGCTGTAGAGCGCTTCACGGTGCGCAGGACGAAGCTCGAATTCACATCGGCCACGCCCGTGGCATTGAGCAGGCGGTCCAGCAGGAAGCGGGAAAAATCCTGCAAGTCGGCCACATAGACGTGCAGCAGGTAATCCATGTCGCCGGTCAGGGCGAAGCAGGCCACCACCTCGTCCCAGGCATTGACTTGGCTGGCGAAGCGAGCCACCGCCTCGGTTTCGTGCTTGGCCAACTGCACGCGCACGAAAGCTTGCAGGCCCAGGCCGATCGCCTGGGGATCGACCTGCGCGGTATAGCCATTGAGCACCCCCTCGCCCTCCAGGCGCTGCAAGCGGCGCAGGCAGGCCGAAGGCGACAGATTGACTCGTTCAGCCAGGTCGGCGTTGGTAATGCGCCCCTCGCGCTGGAGCACGCCGAGGATGCGCAAGTCGGTACGATCAAGTTCGATCATGCAATTTTATGCCGATTAGTGGCTTGAAATGATTATTTAATTGCAAGTAATACGCTTTGCGGCGCAACAAAACAACCATGTTGCGGCTAGAGGAGCCTATGCTATGGCTCCGGTTGGGAAAGAGGCCACGCCCATGGATACAAATGCTCCTCGTCGCGTCGAACACCAGCAGACCGATCGCGGTTATGTGCCCGTCTACGCCACGGGGGTGGTCGAGCAGCCGTGGTCGGGTTATTCGCGTACGGACCATGAAGTGTGGGACACCTTGTTCAAACGCCAGCGCGAACTGCTGCCGGGGCGTGCCTGCAAGGAATTCCTGGCCGGCATCGAGCGCTTTGGCCTGGGCGATGGCGGCATCCCCAAGTTCGCCGACCTCAATAAGGTGCTGGCCCAGGCCACCGGCTGGGAGCTGGTGGCAGTGGAGGGCCTGTTGCCCGATGAGGTCTTCTTCGATCACCTGGCCAACCGGCGTTTTCCGGTCAGCTGGTGGATTCGCAAGCCCGATCAGCTCGATTACCTCAGCGAGCCCGATCTCTTCCATGACCTGTTCGGCCATGTGCCGTTGCTGCTCAACCCGGTGTTTGCCGACTACATGCAGGCTTATGGCAAGGGCGGCATGAAAGCGTTTGCGATCGGCCCAGAGGCGTTGATGAATCTCACGCGTCTTTACTGGTACACCGTGGAGTTCGGCCTGATCCATACCGCCGAGGGCATGCGCATTTACGGTGCCGGCATTGTCAGCTCCAAAGGCGAGTCGATCTACAGCCTCGATTCGGCTGCGCCCAATCGCCTCGGCTTTGGCCTGGAGCGCGTCATGAGTACGCGCTACCGCATCGATACCTACCAGCAGACCTACTTCGTCATCGACAACTTCGAGCAGCTGTTCGAGGCCACTCGCCCTGACTTCACGCCGATCTACCAGAAGCTGTCGGCCCAATCCGCACACGCGGCCGGCGACGTGCTTGGCAGCGATCACGTGTTCAACCGTGGCACACGCGAAGGCTGGGCCAGCAGCGCCGACACGTGATCAGGCTGTCTGAGGGGTGTCGCGTAAGAGCCAGAGATGCTTTTCTCATGAAAACGCAGCTCTTCAGGTTGCGCCAGTGAGGGGCGCCTGATCGGGTAAGGGCAAGTTATCGCAATTTGCTATTGACAATATAGCAATTTGCGATGCTGACGTCGCCTTGCAAACATGGCGAAAATTGATTGAGTCAGGCCAATTCCAAGGCTTCAGTGATTTGAAGAAAGCCTTCAATAGCGTCGACATCTTCGGAGACAAATATATCTTTGACATCAAAGGCAATCACTATCGCCTTATAGTCATCATGAATTTCAGAACGCAGATCTGTTACGTCAGGTACGTCCCCACGCACGTCGAATACGGCGAAGGAAAGTGGAAAAAATGAACGCATAAATCGCTATCGGGCAAATTGCCCAGGCGTGGGATGAGTTCAAGGAAAGATCTCATATCGGATCCATCGCCAACGAACAGCATTACGATTTCATGGTGGAGATCGCCAATGAATTGGCTGATATTGGAGCGGCCGATGAGCTACATCACTCCTATGACTTGTTCATGATGATCAGTGACCTGATCCATGTTTACGATCAGCGACATTATCCTCTTCCTCAGCTAAGTGGGATCGACGTTCTACGATTTCTCATGGATCAACATGAGCTCACGCAGAGCGAGCTTCCAGAAATTGGCCGGCAAAGTGTCGTTTCCGAGATTCTCTCAGGCAAGCGAGGCTTGACCGTGGATCATATTCGCCATTTGAGCCGCCGCTTTGGTGTGAGTCCAAACGCCTTCTTTTGATCCGCGATATCTGTATCGCAGCGCGAGGGACGTCAGAAACAATCCGCTGATCATTTGTGTGGCAAAACGTCGCCCTTACACACGACGCGGCGTTGCGCCTGATCCAGATCAAGAGCCGGGGCATCTGGCCTGTCGACAATGAGGCATCGTCCTTGTCGACAGGAGCAAAGCCATGAAGATCACTCGCATCACCACCCTTTTCGCCGGTGTCATCGCTGCCTGCATGGTCGCCGCGCCGGTCGTCCATGCCGACGACGGTAACTGGGTGTTGCGCTTTGGCGCCCATGTGGTGGATCCCAAATCCGACAACGGCCGCCTGGCCGGCATGAAGGCCAGCGTGGATAGCAGCACGCGCCCGAGCGCCAGCCTCGAATACATGTTTACGCCGAACTGGGGTGTGGATGTGCTGGCCGCATGGCCGTTTCGCCACGACGTGCGCCTCAATGGCGTGCGTGCCGCGTCCACCCAGCAACTGCCACCGACCGTCGGCGTGAACTATCACTTCATGCCCGATGCCAAGGTATCTCCCTTCGTCGGTGCGGGTCTGAACTACACCTGGTTCCACAACACGCATGGGCGCGGCCCGCTGCAAGGGGCGAGCGTTTCCATCGAAAACAGTTGGGGTGCAGCCGCGCACGCGGGTGTCGACGTAAAGCTCAGTGACCGTTGGTTGTTCACCGCCGACCTGCGTTGGATCGACATTCGCAGCGATGTGCACGTCAACGGTGCGAAGGTCGGTCGCGCGACGATCAATCCGCTGGTTTACGGCGTGAGCCTCGGCTATCGGTTCTAAGCGCGGTTGGCTGCGACATCGATGGAGGCGAGGGACACGTAGCGAGGGCGCAGGTCCGTCCGCTTCGAGTGGCCCGCCAGACGCCGTAAGCATGCTGGCTAGCCTGAGGCAGGTGTTACGAGGAGAGGCGCGTGCTGACCACGCATCCCTCGTCCCTGCGCATGCTACCTTCGCTTCCACTCGCTGATCGACAACACTTGATTCACCCGTGTGCCGTCCCAGCGGTATATGAAATGCTCGCTCTGCACGCAGGGCGCCACGCGATCGGGATAGAACACCGCCACGCACTGGCCGTTCGGGTCGCGCACGCTGTTGAACACCACGCCATCGGAGCCTTCCGCGCGTAGACGTCGCGCCAGCGCAACGCTGGCGACGTAGCTGTCGGGTGCGTGTTCATCAGGCCAGCCACCGCGCAGGTCGTGCAGATTCGCCTCGATGCTGGTGCGATAGCAACGCACTTCAAGGTCACACGGGCCCTCCATCGTGGCGCGCAGAAACTGCTCTCGGTGATACACCGTTTCTTCGACGGCGGTGTTGACGCTATCGGCGGCGTAGAACACGCCCCAGGTGCCGTCCGAAAAGCGGCTGCCATCGGGGTTGAGATGCGTGAAGGCGGCCATGACGGGCGTGGTGCCCGGTCCGCTGATGCGGCGATCCGGCGGCACCAGGTGCAGCTCGCCGATCTCCTGGCGCAGGCGGGCATTGGTCATGGCTTCGATGGCGAAGATGGCATCCATGTCGCGCGGATCGGCGATGCGATCGAAGATACCGACCGGCGGAAAGCGGCTCGGCACGATGCGGTATGCATGAAGCCAGCGCACATGGGTGAGCGGCGGTGTCTGGGCCATGCGGCAGCTCCTTGCCTCTTGTGAGGAAATCCTAGCGTAGCGTTCGACGATATCGTCGGTTGCGACGCCACTCGCTATCAGGCAACCCCACGGGGAAAACGCGCTGGATCAGTTCCAGCCGCGTTGCGCATCTAGATATTGCCGAACGACATACAAGTCAGAGACATTGCCTGAGAGCATGCGTTCCATGGCCGACTGACCATGAAAAAGCGCGGCACTGTTGGGTCGGTGCACCCATTCGTCCGCCTGTCGTGGATCGCTGAAAAGAATATGCAGGCTCTTGTAGATGCCCAGCAGGTAACTGATGCGCTCGATCACGTCACGTCCAGGCGTGCCGTCCTGTTCGCGCTTCCACTTATAGAAGGTGGATTCGGCAGGACCGCCGAGCAGTTTGCGCTGATCGGCAATGCGCAGATTCCAGCTATCAGCCAGGCGGAAAAAGGCTCGCAGCGCAGGGCCGCCGAGCGCTTCCACGGGCTGATCCATCACGCCAGCGGCAGGGGTATGGATCGCAGGGTACATGGACGTCTCAACTTCCTTTGTGAAGTTACTAGCAAATTTACCACACCAGTAAAGTATTTGCCAGATTGGCCCCGCACACAACCTGGCGATGTCCTAGGCCTTTTGTAGGTGGGTGCTGAAGCTAAGTCATCGGGTCAGGTCGCCGCCGGCATGGCAGCCTGGACTTGGGCAGTCCTGGGATCGTTGGCGAGCCCGACCACGGCGAAGCCGTAACCATTGCGAAACCAGTATTTCGCCAATAAGCCGTTATCTTGCCGCGAACCGCTGAGATTTCCCGGAAAGCGGGTACTTGGGCGCACATACAGAGTCATCCGCTGTCCCTGGCTGTCTTCGTACATGACCAGCGCCGCGGCACCGTCGCTGGTCGAGAGCAGGCGTCCGCCGAGCAGCTTGAAGCCGTAGCCTTGCAAGTCCGGCAATGACATCGGTCGACCCACCCGGGCCGAGAGCCAGGTCTCCAGGTCGCTGGCATGGCTGGCGTCCATCTCCACGGGACGTAGCCGGTCGGTGGCAAAGGTGCGATACGCCTCCAGCGCGTCCTGCATGGGAGGATGCGCTGCGGCCATGCTCATGTCGCGCGCTTGCCAGCCGCCAAGGCCGCCGACACCGATGGCAATCACCAGTGACGCGCACAAAGCCAATCGCCGTTGCCGGCGCCGCCGTACCGTGCGTCGAACGGCGACCGGATCCAGCGCGGCATTCGTGGGCAACAGGTAAGTGGGCAATGCGGTGCGCAGGGTCTCGGCCTGCCGGCGCCAGGCCGCTACCTCGGCCGCCATCTCGGGATGATCGTCCAGCCACGCCTGCACCTGGGCTCGCCGGGCGACATCCAACTGCCCGTCCACGTAGGCGTGCAGCTCATCTTCCGTGGGTATCAAGGGATTCATTTGACCCTCCGCAGCGAGATGCCCGCTGTCTCTCCGGTAAGTTCGCGATAGGCCTTGCGCGCACGTGACAGGCGCGACATGACCGTACCGATAGGAATATCCAGGGCGGCGGCCGTTTCCTCGTAGCTCAGGCCTTCCACCGTCACCATCAACAGCACCGCCCGCTGGTCGTCGCTCAGTTGCTCGAAACTTGCCAGTGCACTGCGGGCGGCGTAGGTGTCCTCTGCCGATGGCTCCTGGGGTTCGTCGTTCCAGCCGAACGCGTCGAGCAGGCGTCCCCACCGCCGTGCGCGGCGCTTGTCATCGACGAACTGGCGATAAAGAATGGAAAACAACCATGGCTTGAGCGCTTCCTCCCGTCGCGATGTCCAGCGCGACAAGGCTTTCTCCATGCACGTCTGCACCAGGTCGTCGGCCGCGCTGGCATCGCGCGCCAGCCACAGCGCGAAGCGCCGCAAGGCCGGCAATAATTCGCGCAGATCGTCATCTTCGATGCGGTTCATGGGAAGTGCCCCGGAAGTGTCCCGTCTATGACGCGCGGAACAGGCCCATTATTCCATCGGGAATAAAAGAGCGTACCGGACGTCATGTCCGGGTAACCGCCACCAAGGAGCCCGCGCATGACCCCACCCCGACGCCCACAGATGCTGGCCAGAGCCGGATTGATCGGCGCTATCGTGACTGTGATAGTGGGAGCCTTCGCCTGGACGGCCGGCTGGCTGAGTCCATCCCGGGTTTCGCCCGGGCGCATCGTCGATGCCTTGGAGGCACGCAACGGCGAGCATCCCGGCGTGCGCCGCGCGCATGAGAAAGGCCTGTGCGTATCGGGCTACTTTCAGTCCAATGGCGCAGGCGTGGCCTTGTCCGAAGCGGGCGTGTTCCGCGCCGGTCGCACACCGGTGTTCGGGCGCTTCTCGCTCGGCGTGGGCAATCCCAACTCCCCCGACGGCGTGCCGGGCTTTCATGCCATCGCGCTGAGCTTCCAGCAGCCCGATGGGCAGGTCTGGCGAACGGCGATGGACGACACGCCGATCTTCCCGGTTGCCACACCGAAGGCGTTCATCGACTTCCAACTGGCCGGCGTCGCGGACAAGGCCACCGGCAAGCCCGATCCGGCCAGGATGAAAGCCTATCTTGCCGCGCACCCGGAAACGGTTGCCTTCATGCAGTGGATGAAGCAAGCACCGTTCGGTGCGAGCTTTGCCGCAACCACGTATTACTCGATCAACGCGTTCCGCTTCACCAATGGCGACGGCCATGTCAGCGCGGTGCGCTGGTCGCTCAAGCCGCAGGCGCCGTTCGTGGAGATCGACAAGTCGAAACTGGCCGAGCTCAACAAGACCCAGCCGCACTTCCTGTTCGACGACCTGATCCACCGCCTGGCTGCGCAGCCGCAGCGTTGGCAACTGCTGGTGACTCTGGCCAAGCCGCAAGACCCCACCAACGACGCCACGCGTCCCTGGCCGCAAGATCGCGAACAGGTCGATGTCGGCACCCTGGTGCTTGATCGCGCCGAACTGGAAGACAACGGTCCGTGTCGTGACGTCACCTTCGATCCGTTGATCCTGCCGCAGGGTATCGGCGCATCGGACGATCCATTGCTGGCGGCGCGTTCGTCGGCCTATGCCCGTTCGTTCTCGCGTCGTGCGACCGAGACGCCGCCGCCCAGTGCGCTGTCCTCCGACCCGGCCGCAAAGGATCTTCAAGGAGCCCACCCATGAGCATGCCCGTCCGTTTTGCTTTCGCGTTGCGCGTGCTGCATTGGCTGATGGCGCTGATGATCCTGGCGATGCTGTTCATTGGCGCGGGCATGATGTCCACCGCCGACGATGCGCGCCGATGGTTGTTCGACCTGCACAAACCGCTGGGCGTGGCGATCCTGCTACTCGCCGCCGCGCGCCTGATCGTGCGGTTGATAACCGGAGCGCCGCCCCTGCCGGACGATCTGCCGACGATCCAGAAACATGCCGCGCATGTGTCGCACATCGTGCTGTATGTCTTGATGTTCGCCTTGCCGCTATTGGGCTGGGCAACCCTGTCGGCCGGTGGCTACCCGGTCAGCCTGTTCGGCGCCCTGGTGTTGCCGCCGATCCTGCCGCAGAACCTCGCGCTCTACGGTTGGCTGCACCTGGCCCATATATCGTTGGCGCTGGTGCTATTTGCGGTGGTGCTGGGGCATCTCGGCGCTGCCCTTGTCCATGGCCTGCTACGCCGTGATGGTGTGTTTTCGGCGATGGCATCGTGGCGGTTGGGTCGACGGGATTGAGCCTGGATTCGGCGGCAGATGAGAGCCGGGTAGGGGAGCGTAAGTCCGCTTGCCCCGTAGACCTAAGGAGCGAATTCATTCGCGATGCCATCGGCGATTCAGTCGCCGATGGAGCTTTGAACTTTCAGGCCGCAAAAGCCCCTAGCTCCAAGCCGCGACCTCGTCGCGGCATTGCTTGGCGAATGCATTCGCTCCCACATGGCGAGCCATCGCCACCATCATGACTTTTTTGAATACCCCTCCATACAAAAAAACACCCTGAAATTCAGGGTGTTTTTTTCAACGTGTCCTAAAGACTTTTC
>NZ_DASVMI010000196.1:0-32829 GCF_036384435.1 Dyella sp.
GGGGCGCTTGTTAGACACACTTCGCGTCAAGATATAGTGAATTTTGCCGATAAGCTTCCTGCCGACAGGGTATTTTAAGAGCCGGGCGAGATCCGGCTACCGCAAATTCCAGCTTGTCGGCGATTCACCTTATCCATGGCCGCGTCCGGTACGCCCAGAAGGGGGCATTAAGCAACTTATTAAACTCGCATCACGAAACAAGCTGATCTTTGGCGGCTTCGCATCAATCGCCATTGTGGTGGTCGTGCTCACCGGTATCGTTTACCACTCGCTCCAAGCCATGGACCAGTCCACATACATGGACGTACATACGAATCAGGTGCTGCGAGTGGAAGGCTCTCTTCTGACTGCCCTGGTCAATATCGAAACCGGCGAACGGGGCTACCTCATCACCGGCAAGGACCCCTCGCTTGAGCCGATGCGAAACGGCCAGGCAGCCTATGCTGACGCGTTCGCCAAGCTGCGCCTTCTCACCGCCGACAATGCGGAGCAGCAGCGCCGCCTAGCCGACCTCGACATAAGCTACCGTGCGTGGATTACTGACGCCATCGCCCCGGTTATCGCCTTGCAGAAGCAGGCCGCATCGGGTGGGGCCAGCCCAGAAGCGCTTACTTACGAGCGTCTGGGCAAGGGTAAGGCACGTATGGATGAGATGCGTGACTTGCTGGGCAAGTTCGTGGGTGCCGAGACGGTGCTCCTGAATCGACGCTCGGCGGAAGCTACCGCGATGCGTGCGCGTACCAACGCCGTTCTGATGGGCGGCGGGTTGCTCGCCATCCTGGCCATCCTTGGGGTGGCCACCGTACTCGTGCGGAGCATATTGACGCCGCTGGAACACGCCTCCGCCATGACAGCGCGCATCGCAGAGGGCCACTTGGGCGAGTCCTTCGCGGTCAGTCGCAGCGACGACTTGGGCCGCATGCTGAACGCTTTGCATACCATGGACGAGAACCTCGCTCGCATCGTCGGTTCGGTGCGGGAGAATGCACTGCAGGTCGAACATGCAGCGCGTGATATATCGGCCGGAAATGACGACCTATCCAATCGCACCCAGGAGCAGGCGTCCTCGCTCGAAGAAACGGCTGCATCAATGGAAGAGATGTCATCCACCGTCAAGCAGAACGCGGAAGGGGCCGCGCTCGCGCAGCAGATTTCCAAGGGCCTGCGCAATGAGGCCAAGAGCGGTGGTGCGATTGCCGAAGAAGCCGTTGAGGCAATGAAGCAGATTACCGAAGCCGGTCAGAACATCGGCGAAATCGCAGTACTGATCGACGAGATCGCTTTCCAGACCAATCTCCTTGCCCTCAACGCGGCCGTGGAAGCCGCGCGTGCTGGCGAGCAGGGCCGCGGCTTCGCGGTCGTGGCCGTGGAAGTGCGCAACCTCGCTCAGCGAAGCGCGTCGGCCGCCAAGGAGATCAAGGCGTTGATCGGGACGACGGTGGAGCGTGTAAGCACGGGCTCCGATCTGGTGAACCGCACCGGGAAGGCTCTCGTGGAGATTGGCGGCAGTGCGACCAAGGTCGCCGATATCGTCGATGAAATCTCTTCCGCCTCTCAGGAGCAGTCGGCAGGCGTGACGCAGGTCAATGTCGCTGTGGCTTCCCTTGACGAAGTGACCCAGCAAAATGCCGCCCTGGTCGAACAAGCAAATGCCGCAAGCCGGCAAGGCACTGGAGCTGGCCCAGGAATTGATGCGGCAGGTGGCGTTTTTCAAGCTGGCGTACGCGGCCACCATGAAAAAAACTGCCGCGGCGAAGCTATCGGCTAGGCCGGTCGGGACGCCTCCGGCGAGCACGAGCAGGGAACCATCGCTTGTTGCGATTGCCCAATCTGCCGATGCCACCGGGCAGTGGCGCGACTTCTGAGGCCGCGGGCCCGTTGCGGTCTTTCATGATGCCGCAGCCGCGTCCGTGGACGTGGCTGCGGCATAGCGGCGCATTTACGTGAGTTATCTACGGAGCCCCTCCCATCAAAGATGGCCCTCAATGCATCACGGCGGTGGCAGCAACGGCGTTCAAATCATGGCGGTTTTCAGTAGTTTCGATGGCAAGTTTGGAGCGCATCGCAGGATATGGCGTCCATAGTTCAGCGCCCTTGGCTTGATGGCCAAGTGCTGTACTCCACGGGTGTTGTCGCCCGCATAACCGTGTCGCTTCGGTGGCCGGCGCAATGTCCAAATACGCGGGTATCCGGACGTTATTCGTCGATTCCGGTTATGCCAGTCCGTGCACACGGACAGTGGCGCACTGCCGCAACATCCAGGTCAAGGTCATTCGGCACCCAGCCGGTGGCAATGCGAAGCATTGGGTGGATGCCTATCAACTTGATTTGTTTGTTGTTCTGGTCTATCCCCATCAGATTTGTCGTACTAGCCAAGCGCTGGGGCGTGGAACGGATGCACGCGAAGCCTGTTTGTGCGCATCATGATCGATTGCCGCATCTCGCCGAATATGGGCTTGCCGAGGCCAGGTTTTCACTTCCCAAACCGACAGCCTGATTTGGTAAACACCCTCTTAGCTCGCCTGGGCAATCAGGCTTGTCCGCTGATAAGATAAAACCGTACATAGCCGACGCGATCGCGATATCTATGACGGCGTCTTCCGAAGGTAGCCGGCCCTATCCTCATCTGCTCGTTGTCGACGACGACGACGAGATCGTTGCGCTCATTCGTCGATATTTTTCTGGCCAGGGCTTCTCCGTCAGTGAGGCGTACGATGGGGCAAGTGCCAGAGAGCTTCTGTCCCGGGAGTCGGTGGATGTGATTCTCCTTGATCTGGGGTTGCCTAAAGAAGACGGACTCGAAGTCTGTCGGCAACTTCGCACGCATTGGTCTGGTGCCATCATCATGGTTACCGGACGCGGTGATGCTGTTGACCGCATAGTCGGCCTTGAACTGGGCGCGGATGATTACGTCACCAAGCCCTTCGATTTGCGCGAACTCCTGGCGCGCGTCCGAAGCATCCTTCGACGACTGGCGGCGCGGCCCCCGGTTACCCCCGTCCCGGCCGTCGATACACAGACCATGATGTTCTCCGGATTTGTCTTGGACCTGGGGCGCCACACTTTGTCACGAGAGGACGGCGAGGAAATACGACTGACCAGCGGTGAATTCGACCTGTTGCATGTCTTGGCGCAGCATCCCAATCGGGTGCTCAGCCGTGACCAGATCATGGAATACCTTCACGGACACGGCGCCGGTCCGTTTGACCGGGCGGTGGATGTCCAGATCGGTCGCTTGAGACGCAAGCTCGAGGACAATCCCCAGCAACCGCGCCTGATCAAGTCGATACGCGGCACCGGGTATCTATTCGCTTCCTCCGTCCTTTCCGGATAGCGGCCATGTTTCGCGAACTGTTCGATATCGCACCCGATGCCATGCTTGCGGTGGATGAAGCGGGCCACATCGTGCGGGTGAATGGTCAAGCCGAAAGGCTTTTTGGCTATGCCGAGCGGGAGCTAGTAGGCTGTCACATCGAGATACTGATTCCCAAGCGTGCCCGCGCCGCGCACAAGAAGCACATGGCCGAGTACGCGCACAATCCGCGGGTGCGTCCGATGGGGGCGGGGCAGGAATTGACGGCCTTGCGCGTCGACGGCTCCGAGTTTCCCGTCGAAGTGGCATTGAGCCCGGTTCGTTTGGAGAACAGTGCACTGTACGTTGCGGCGATTCGCGATATTTCGGAAACGCAGCGTGCCCGTCAGGCGCTGACGCGCGCACGCTATGACGGCGCGATCGCGCAAATCGGACAGTTGCTGCTTGCTGCGCCCAATCTGGGGGAAGCGATCGGGGGCATGACGCAACAAGTGGCTGCTACTTTGCAAGTGCAGGGCGTGGTGTTGGCCTTCAAGGAGAGCCTCAGCGAACGCATGGTTGTGCATACGTCCCTGGGCGTCTCGATGGATGTGGTGGACACGATCAATCACAAGCTGCTCTCGGGTTTGGTCGAGGCGCTGTCGATGGACAACACGCCCCGTATTTTCGAGCCGGCCATATTGTCGGCCAGCGCGGCTGCATCGTTTTCTGCTGCCGCCATCGCTCCGCTGCTCGATCCGGTGCGGTCCGCAGGTGCGCTGCTAGTGTTTTCCCACGCCGCACGCGATTTTGATCATGATGCAATGCACTTCCTGCAGTCATTTGCCCTCATGCTCACTAGCGCGATTCAGCGCATTCAGACACAAGATCGGCTACTGCATGCGCAGCGTCTGGATGCCGTCGGGCAACTGACCGGCGGTATCGCGCATGACTTCAATAATCTCCTGACGATCATCTCAGGCAACTTGCAAATACTCGAGGATGAGCTGAGCAGTCGTCCGGATGTACTTGAAGTAGTTGGAGCGGCGCGACGCGCCACGACACGTGGTGCGGATCTGACACGTAAGCTGCTGGCCTTCGCCCGACGGCAACAGTTATTGCCCCAGGTCTGTGAGGTGGACACGTTACTGAACGACCTTGGTGACATGCTGCGACGCACGCTGGACGATGCGATCGACCTGCAGATACATTATCCGAGCGACATGCCGCCGATTTTTGTGGATCCGGGGCAGCTCGATGCGGCGCTGGTGAATCTCGCGGTCAACGCCCGGGACGCGATGCCTCGCGGCGGCAGACTGTCGATCACGGTGACCATCAGGAACGAGCAACCGCCTGAGCACGAGGCCGCGGCGACGGCAACCTACGTTGTCCTGGCCGTGCGCGATACCGGCATGGGCATGTCGCCGGAGGTGCTTGCACATGCCTTCGAACCCTTTTTCACCACCAAGGCGCAACATAAGGGCACTGGCCTTGGCCTGAGCATGGTTTATGGCTTCGTCAAGCAATCGGGCGGGCATTTGACGATCGAGAGCAAGCTCGGTTATGGCACCTGCATTGAGCTGCATTTACCGGCAGCCATGTCCGTTAGTGTGACGGGACAACCCGGGAGCGCACAGCATGCTCCGATGCCAGCCGAGCCAGCCAAGCCAGATGTGGTGCTCGTGGTGGAGGACGAGCCCGACGTTCGCGACGTGGCGTTACGTTTCGTTCGATCATTGGGCTATGTGGCGCATGGTATTAGCAACGCCGAACAGGCTTTGGACGCGCTCGACCGATTGCCGGATGTCACGCTGGTCTTTTCGGACATCATGCTTGGCAGCGGCATGACCGGCATGGCACTGGCACATCGGCTTCAGATGACCCGGCCGGATCTGACCGTGTTACTCACCACAGGTGATGCGCGTTCGGGGCAGGGCGGGAGTCATGGCGTCCATGGCTATGAATTGTTGCCCAAGCCGTATCTTCGCGATGACCTGGGCAGGGCCCTGCTGCGTGCCATCCATAAGCAACGCGCTTCTCGTCAATGAACGCGTCCGGCCTGCTCGGCCAACCGCAATAGCGCGATGGCGTCGATGATCTCCACTTCGCGCAGATGAACGCGGATAACGCTCAAGGCAGCCAGGTGCGATAAGGCGCGCGTGACAGTCTCGTGTTTGAGCGCGAGGAAGCTGGCGATATCAATGCGGCTCATGCGTAGCACGAAATGCCGATCGCTGAATCCCAGAGCTTGATGCCGCGCGGCCATATGAAGCAGAAAAGATGCAACGCGTTGCTCCGCCCCCAGCGTGCTTTGCGCAAGCATCCAACGTCGATCGTGGCGAATCTCCTCAGCCAGCAAGTCTGCCAGACGCGCTTGGAGCGTCGGTGTCGTGGCACAAACGCGAAGAAGGCCAGCGTAGGGCACTTCCCAAACCACACTAGTATCGAGCGCTACCGCCGAGCAGACATGCGTGCTCGAACCGATCGCTTCGGCGCCCAGCATATCCCCACGCATGCGAAAGGCTGTGACGCGCTCTCGCCCATCCTCCGATGCCAAGGTGTTTTTGAGAAAGCCCGCGTGGACCAGAAAGATCGACCGGAAGGTTTGGCCAGCGCGATAGAGCGATTGGCCGGCCCCCAGCTTGTGCATCTGGATCAGCATGTGGGATCGCAGAGTGTCTAGATCGAGCCCGGACAGTGGCTGCCGAACTGGCTCCGTAGCGCTCGATGGCTGTGGGCAAAGGTGCCGTTCCTGCAACGCTGCATTCATGATCGTTCTCCCCGGTGGGTGCTGATGCCTTGGGGGAGGAAGCTAGCGGTCATGGTCGACGCATCGATGAGCGCATGGTAACGCTTAGTAACTTTTTGTAACTGGCATCGAAACCTATGCGCGGCCGCGCCTTGACGTATATCAATGCGCACCGTCGTGGCCGGCCTAGATTCACCAGCCATAGAAGCTTCCCTGGCCGCCATGATCACTCAAGACACCCGCTCCCCCTTTGTCGACCCTGCCGCGGTAGAAGCCTGGGACGCATGGTTTCGTTGGCGTGAGCATGATCGGTTGCAGGACATCACGATCGACAGTACCTGGCAGCGCGTGGCCCATGCATTGACCGCGACCGTGCCCCCTGATGAGCGCGCCCAGGCCGAGCAGGACATCCGACAGGCATTCCGTGCATGGGAAGTGCTGCTTGATGAGCGCGTCCTGGCAACCGCCGGGACAGGCGCCCCCGACTGGCCCAACGACGAGCTGGCGGCTGTCGTGAACGTGGCTAGCTTTGTGCGCGGTGTGAGCGGGGTGCCGTACCTTGATCTCGCCGGATTGCGACGCGCGGCGAGTCTGGCCGTGATCTTGACCGATCTGGCGGCTTGGGCAGCCGATGCCGATCGGCAGCGGGTTCTGCGACCGCGTATTGGCCTCATCGGCTTTGGCGATGCATTGGTCTTGCTGCGCATGAGCTATGGGAGCGTGGCGGCGTCGCGCGTAGCTGCCCAAGTCGCCCAAGGACTGCTCGTCGGCGCGACCGCCGGCTCGATCAAACAGGCCATGCATTACGGGGCATTGGTGCACGCCAGTGAGGGGCGCTCGGCGCAGTGGCTGTCCGAGCTCCCTCCTGGGCTACGCGACGTCGGCCACAACGTAGGGCTGCGACATGCAACGTTAACCGCCATTACGCCGCAGCCACGGTTGGCCCTGTTTGCCAACGGGGTGGCCGATGGCATCGATCCCGCGATACGCAAGCCGTGTGAGCGCCGGATGGGCGCGGGGCATAGCGCGCGCATCATCTCTTCGCCCGGTTACGCGCAAACCGTGCTTTACCTTCATGGCATGACCGCCGAGTGGCCGGGCCTATCGTCGGAACAGCTGGAACTGGCGATGCGGGAGACTGTGGACATCATGCAGCCCTGGATTGATCGCCCCATCGCTCACTCTCGTCTTCTTATCGAGATGTCGGACCGCACCACCCATCCCTGTATGTCACCGTCATGTGACGGTGAGTTCCTTTAAAAAAAAGCCGCCAGAACGGCGGCAAGTGCGTGTATAGCGCGAGCTCAGGAGGCATGGCCTCAAATGAGTGAGCCCGTCGATAGGTTAGGTCAGTCAAATGATATTGCCTTGATCGCGATCAATAACGCGGCACACCGCTCCTGGAGCGCAACAATGCGAGCTCAACAGATAGGCCACTCACGGGTCATCCATATCCAGGCCAAGATCCTCTTGACCGAGGCGACGCGAATCATGCGCCAGCACCAAATCGGCTGCCTCGTCGTGACAGAGGCATTCCCCGCGGGGGACCTGCCCATCGGCATACTCACCCATCGCGACGTAGTGTTCCGGGCGTGTGCGGTTACCGGTGAGGTGAGCGCCCTGACTGTGGGCGAGGTCATGTCTTCACCGGCGGTCTGCTGCCGTACGGACCACTCAGTGGATGAGCTGGTGGCCATCATGCTGGGCAGCGGCAAACGTCGCCTGCCGATGATTGACGACGCCGGTCATCTCGTCGGCCTCGTCTGCAGCAATGATGTGCTCGGAGCGATAGGCGAGCTGCTTACCGGGTTGGCGCTAGCCGATGGCGCTGGTGGCAGTCAAGATCGAATGGAAATCTGAGATGCGCATTCGGTTCACAAGAGTTTGTCGCATCGTGATCCTCATGGCGGCCCTTATCTGCGCGACGGTGTCGCGAGCTGCATCCGCAGCTTATTACTGGCACCCAGAAATCGCGCCACGCGGTCCCAGAGTGATCGTGGTCAGTCTGAAGGAGCAACGAATCTTTGTTTACAGCAACGGCACGCTGATCGGTACAGCACCGGTCAGTAGCGGTAAACCCGGCTACGACACGCCGCCAGGAGTGTATCGCGTTCTTCAGAAAGAGCGCGATCACTATTCCAATCGTTACGACAATGCGCCTATGCCATTTATGCAGCGCCTGACCTGGGATGGCGTGGCGCTCCACAGTGGTGAGGTGCCGGGCCATCCGGCCTCGCACGGTTGTATCCGGCTGCCACCGGCGTTTGCCCAGCGGTTGTTCGCCGCGACGCGTGCGGGCGATGTCGTCGTCGTGGCCGGTAACGGTACCGCTCCGGTCGAGCAACTGTATCCGGCCGTGGTGGCCCCCATCAATCTGGCCGGGCAGCCGATGCTACTCGATGAGCAGGATGCCTCATCGCTTACAGTATTGGACACCTCGCCGTTGAACATCGTCGTCAGCATTCATGATCTGCGCGTGTATGTTCTGCAAAATGGCATGCTAATCGCATCGTCGTCCATCACTGTGGATGCGAACTACCCGTTCGCCGGCACGGTGCTGTATGTGCTCGATCCGCCACAGACGAATGCTGTCCGCGGCGTGCATCATTGGTCGGCCTATCGGTTGGCCGGAAATGGCGCAATACCAGATGCTTCCGATGTCGCTCAGCACATCCGCGCACCGGAAGTCTTTGGTGCGCCCTTGCGCCAGGCGCTGCAACCGGGTGCAGCGGTCCTCGTCACGGACAAGCCGGGGCGTCATCGGAATATCGCGAGCGAAGGTGAGCAGGACAACGACGTGCCGCCTTGAGTGATGTCATGTAATCACGCCACAGGCGGCGATTGCCATGATGGCCGTCGCCGTCCAGCCGAGCCACCGCAAGGGACCGCGTACGTTAAATTCGCCCATGACGCTCGGACGACCGGAGAGCCACATGATGACCGCCATCAACGGTACCGAGATCACGCCGTTGATCACGGCTGACCAGAACAGCAAGCGGATCGGGTCGATGGGTGAGAGCGTCATGAGCGTGCCAAGCAGTGTAGCGCCGCCGAGAATTGCATAGAACACGCGTGCTTGGGCCGGTTTGCTGCCCAGGCCGCCGCGTACTCCCAGAGCTTCGGTGACGGCGTACGCCGCGGAGCCGGCGAGCACTGGCACGGCGAGCAATCCCGTACCAATGATGCCCAAGGAGAAAAGCAGCGCCGCAAATGGGCCGGCCAAGGGTTGGAGTGCCTGGGCCGCGTCGGCCGAGCTGCGGATCGTTGTAAAATCGTGGATGTGCAGCACCGCTGCCGCCGTGAGCATGATGAAAAACGCCACGGCGTTGGAATACACCATGCCGATGTTGGTATCGGTACGGATGCGGGCGAAGGCATCCCGGGCTTGCGTCGGCACCTGCAGCAGAGGCGAAGCGTCCGGATCGGCCTCTTCCTCTTCGGCCTCCTGAGAGGCCTGCCAGAAGAACAAGTATGGACTGATGGTCGTGCCAAGCACCGCCGTGATGGTGATCAGATACGCGTGGTCCACATGGTGTGGCCACATCTGGAGAACCAGGGTGCGCCACGGGATGTCGATGATGCACGCGGTCAGCACATAGGCGAACAGACTCAGCGTCATCATCTTGAGCCAGGGGGCGTAACGGGGAAACGGTACGAATGTTTCCAGTCCCAGGGAAAGCAAGGCCAGGCCCAGCGCGTACATGGTCGAGCGGCCGCCCATGACCAACGCGGCCGCCTGTCCCATCGCGCCGATATCGGCGCCCAGATTGATGACATTGTTAATGAGGAGGAGCGCCATCAGACTGGACACAATCCAATGCGGCATCACCCGGCGCATATTGGCGACCAGGCCGCGCCCCGTCACGCGCCCGACATGCGCACTCACCATCTGGATGCCGATCATTAATGGCAGCGTGAATACAGCCGTCCACAGCACGCCGTAGCCAAACTGAGCGCCGGCCTGCGAATAGGTGGCCACACCGCTGGGATCGTCGTCGGCGGCGCCGGTAACCAGGCCCGCACCTAGTCGCCGCCACCAGTATGGGGGTTTCACGCGGACAGTCCAAGAGACTGCAGCCATAAGAAAGCACCGTCAAGGGAGTCACGAGCAGGCTAGCAACGCAATGCCAGCGCCCACTTGATCGTCATCAAGATGGCGCGCACGCGGTGGGGCAATACTGTCGCCGAACTCCAGACAGGGTGATGCCTCATGAACATGTTGCATGGCCGGTTTCACCGGCAGCGCATTAGCGCCACCGATCAATTTCGGGATGCCGCACAGATCCAGGAACGATCCCCCTTGCCTGGTGTAACACAGGCGGCGTTCAAATATATCTGCCTTCCGATCGATGGCACCGAAGCATCTTTCGATGGTGCGGCCCAGGGCGTCGCATTGGCCGCCACCATGCAGGCCAAAGTCTACGTCTTCCATGTGCTGCCACCGTTACCGACCGTGTCCTACCTGGCCGACCTGATCCAGCCGTTGAATGCGACGTACCAAAAGGCAGCCATTGCTCTGGCGCAGCAGTACCTTGGTCGCGTTTGCGCGATGGCCGACGCGGCAGGCGTGGCGCATGTATCGGGCTATGCCTTCGATCGGCGCCCGTTCTGCGCCATTGCTGGTGCCATCGTGCGCGAACACTGCGATCTGGTGGTGATGGCGACCGAGCGCGTTTCGGCCCATGTCCCCTGGCGGCGTACGAGCGAGACGCTCAAGCTCATCCAGACGATCGATGCACCGGTGCTGGTGTTGCACTGATGGATCGGCCGCGCATCCGACCATTTGTGCCGTTGCTCCTGGGGCTATCGACCTTGTTTATCGGTGGCGCGCTGCATCTGACTCATCAGGAGTTATGGGCCTCTCGCCTTTGGACAGTCATGGCAGGGTTCGCCTGTCTTGGATTGCTCGTGTCGATGATCCGCGCTTGGCGCCGCAGCCAGTGGGGCGTGGATGGCATCGCTTTGATTGCCATGGGAACGGCTATTCTCTACGAACAGGCACTGGTCGCCGCGGTGATCGCGTTGATGCTATCAGGCGGTCAGGCGCTCGAAGCCTATGCCAATGGCCGCGCGCAAAGCGAACTGGAGCGGCTGATCAAGCGCGCCCCACAGCGTGCATGGCGTTATTGTGGCGCGACGCTCGAGGAGGTGGCAGTCCAGCGCGTCGAGAAAGGAGATCGGCTGTTCGTGCGCTCCGGAGAAGTCGTTCCCGCCGACGGCATCGTAGTCGAGGGCGCCGCCGTGCTCGACGAGTCGGTCCTCAGCGGTGAGGCGATGCCGGTCTACCGAGCGCGAGGGGAGACGATCCGCAGCGGTGTCGTGAACGCCGGCGCGCCCTTCGACCTGCATGTAACCGCGCCCTCGGCGGAAAGCACGTACGCACGAATCGTTCGCCTGTCGAGCGAAGCACGCCAATCTCGCGCGCCTATGGCGCGCTTGGCGGATCGGTATGCATTGGCCTTCGTGCCATTGGCGCTGATCGCCGCAGGCCTTGCCTGGTACGTCAGCGGTAATCACTTGCGCGCGCTGGCGGTTCTGGTCGTAGCAACGCCATGTCCGCTGCTGTTGGCGGTGCCGATCGCTATGGTGGCCGGCATGTCGCGAGCTGCTCATCATGGTGTGTTGGTCAAGAGCGGCCGTAGCTTGGAAACACTGGCGCAGGTCAGTCAGTTGTTCATCGACAAGACCGGCACACTCACCGTCGGCCATGTCCAGGTGTGCGACATGGAGACCGCTGGTGCGTGGTCGCCCTCAACGCTGCTTCAGTGGGCGGCGTCGTTGGCCCAAGGGTCCAGCCACGTCGTGGCCAAAGCGATGGTGGCGCAGGCGCGAAGCCAGCAGATCCGCCTGGATTCGCCCAAAGATGTAGTCGAGTCAGCCGGTGCCGGTATGCGCGGTCGCGTGGGCAATCATGACGTTGCGATGGGAAGCTTGCGCTATCTGGTTGGGGAACATTCCGTCGAGTCGCTCTGGGTGCGGCGCTTACTGAGCCGCGTAAGGCATATAAATGCCGGATGCTTATTCGTCATGGTGGACGGCGAGCTCGCCGGTGCGGTGGCATATAAAGACCCATTGCGTATCGACACGCCACGCTGCATACGTCGGCTGCGAGCTGCGGGAGTAACGCGCATCGTCATGCTGACAGGGGATGTCGAGGAGCGTGCTCATGCGATCGCCGAAGAAGCGGGCATCGACGAGGTTCGAGCTGACCTTACGCCAGAGCAGAAGCTTGCAGCAGTCGTGGAGACAAGCGCAAAGGCACCGACCCTGATGATCGGTGATGGCATCAATGATGCTCCAGCCCTGGCTGCAGCGAGTGTCAGTTTGGCCGTGGGATACGAACAGGGCGTGAGCGCCGCGCAGGAGGCAGCGGATGTCGTATTGCTAGACGTCCACCTGGACCGCATACCCGACGTACTTCACATAGCGCGCGACACGCGCCGCATCGCTCTGCAGTGTGTCATCGCCGGCATGGGGCTGTCGTTCGTGGCCATGTTGCTGGCTGCCATGGGATGGCTTGTTCCCCTGGCCGGTGCCTTGGTGCAGGAAGGCATTGACGTGGCAGTGATTGTCTATGCCCTGCGCGCGTTGGGACCGCGGCGCGCCCAGCCGGTGCTTGCCACCGACATGCGTGATCGGCTGGAACGAGAGCATGCCGAACTGGCGCCAATACTGGATCGCATCCATCAGGCGGCGGAGACCTTGGGACAGGCGACCCCGGCCCGGGCCCGGCACGAATTGGCCGATATCGTCGATCTGCTGGGTCATAGCGTAATTCCGCATGAGCGCAATGATGACATTCAGTTGTATCCCGATCTGGCACGGCGAATGCCAGGAAATGACCCGCTCGCAAGCTTGAGTCAGACACATCGCGAGATATTCAGGTTGTGCCGATTGCTTGATGGGATGAACGTGGACGGCGACGATCCCTCGGAGAGTGCAACCGGTGAGATACAGCGCCTTCTTGTGCGTCTGGACACGGTGCTGCGACTACATCTTGCCCAGGAAGACGAACTTTTCGACAGCCTGAGCTCCCCACCGTTACAACATTTGGCGAGCTCTTGATTTCGATCAAGACACATTTGGATGTCATCGACTAAAGAACAATCGACGCATATATACGCGAGCTTCCCAGGAGCACGACATGTCACCTCTACCCACATCAGCTGCCACCCAGGCCTATGCCACCATCGCAGGCGATCATTGGATAGAAACACTCCACGACGGCAGCCATGTTCTGATCCGTCCCTTGCAAAATGACGACCGGGAGCGCGAGCGTCGCTTCATCGAAAGGTTGTCACCGACCTCGCGCCACTTTCGCTTCCTGGCCCAGGTACGAGGCGCTAGCGCGGCCCTATTGGGACAGCTGATGAACGTCCATGAACCCGATAGCTGCGCACTCATCGCACTGGTTCATGACAATGGTGAGCTGCGTGAAGTCGGCGTCAGCCGTTATAGCGCCGCCACTGAAGGCAGTTGCGAATGTGCCGTGACCGTGGCCGAGGACTGGCAGCACCGGGGACTGGGCGTTGTCCTGATGCGTCACCTCATCGCCAAAGCGCGCGCTGCCGGGTTCAAGACCATGTATTCAATCGATAGTGCCAGCAATAGCAATATGCGCGAGTTGGCCTCCCATCTCGGATTCACCCGAAGCCTGGACCCCGATGACAGCGCGCAAGTCATTCATTCGTTAACGCTGTAAGCCGAGGCATAATGTATGACCACGCAGCGTGCCAAACCAATGGGCACATCATCCTTGCAAGGGGCTGCGTTCGCGGCCGCTCCCGTCATCACCGGTATCGTAGCGCTAGTGACCTCCGGCGCACCTTGGAGCGCTGCGGCGACGACCGCAGTCAACCTGGCGGCCGCCTGGAGAAGCTCGTTGACTGGCTGCCTGCTTGAACCGCGGTCTACGCAACGTCGGAAAAGCGAGCCAACGGTCTTGTCGCTGCTCTATGAGACGCCGGGCATTCGTGCCGACGCCAGCGCGAGTGGGGATTTCGTCGCATTTGCGCTGGGGAAAGGCGTACGCCAGGTGCATTGGCGTTGCGTCGACGAGGCGTTGCCTGTTTTGCTTTCACAACTGGGTAACTGGCATGACCTGGCCGTGCTCGAGCATGCGCTCGTCAAGAGGGCAGGCATCACGTCTCACTTTGGTAAGGCGTTGTGCGCGACGCGGATGCCCTGCTTGATTCTGCCTTCCGGGGATGTATCCGTGTCGAATTTCGAGCAGGTGGCGCTGGCGTGGGATGGCAGCGATTCGGCTACGCGCGCGATCTATTCAGCGCTGCCGGTGATCGCCCGGGCGAAACAGGTCTATGTGTTGGACGGCTCTCTGGAGACGTATCGACGGCACGGCGCCATGCCGCACTTCGATCCGTATCTTTATCTATCGCAGTTCGGCATCAAGGTCCATGCCCATATGATTCATACCGATGCCTGCATCGGTGCGCCGTTGTTGGAAGAGGCCGCTCAGCTACAAACCGACGTGCTGGTGATGGGAGCCTACAACCATCCTCGCCTGGAGGAACATGTGCGCGGCGGTGCTACGCGTTTTGTTCTTGAACACGCCACGGTTCCTGTATGGATGAGGCATTGAGATGCCATTGATGACGCATCCGGTGGCCGAACTCCAGTCGCGTGAATCGCATCAAAACAAAGAAGCGAAGAGGGGGGCGCGAGGCCAGGTGGTGGCTGGCGGGCAGGATCTGCTCATGTATAGTTGCCATGGCGCGGGCTGGGAGGTGACCGGCTCCTGTCATCTGGTTCAATGCGGTTCCCGACGGGTACTCATCGATTGCGGGCTGTTTCAAGGGGGCAGGGAGCTCGAGGTCGCTAACTATGCCCCGTTCGGTTTCGACCCCGCTTCGATCGATGTGGTGATATTGACGCATGCGCATCTGGATCACTGCGGTCGCTTGCCTCGTCTGGTGCGTGAAGGTTTTTGCGGGCCGATCATCACGACCGCTGCGACGCGCGAACTAGTCGCACTGGTATTGGCCGATGCCGCCAAGTTGCAAGCGGAAGACGCACGGCATACAACCGCACGGTCGCCGCTCTTTACCCCTTATGATGTTGACCGTTGCCTTGCAAAGTTCGATACACCCGCTGCTTATAACCTGCCATTGAGGCTATGCGAAGGTGTGGTGGCGACTTTTATCGATGCCGGACACATCCTGGGCTCGGCCTGCGTGTTGCTGGAGCTGGACACTGGATGTCGCCGCCGTCGCATCGTCTTCTCAGGCGATGTGGGCAGCGCCGCACGTCCGATCCTGCGGGACCCGACGCCCGCACCTGACGCAGATTATGTGGTCATGGAAACCACCTACGGTGACCGTGTGCATCGCTCGCTCCGCGAATCGGTGAAGGAATTCTATGGCGCTATTGCCGAAACGCTGGATCGCGGTGGGAACGTTGTCATTCCCACCTTTGCGTTGGAGCGCGCGCAAGAGGTGCTTTATTACTTGCGTCAGGGCGTTTTGGAGAAGGCGCTGCCGCAAAGCATGCGAGTGTTTCTCGACTCGCCTATGGCGGTCTCGGCGACGGCCATTTTCAGGCGCCATCCGGAATGTTTCGACGCAGACTTTTTCAAGATGCTGGGTCAGGGTGATCCCTTTTCGCCACCGAAATTCCATATAACCCGCGAGGTGGACGAATCGATGGCTATCAACGGCATGCGTAGTGGCGCGGTAATCCTTGCTGGCTCGGGCATGTGCAATGGGGGACGGGTGGTGCACCATTTGCGGCACAATCTCGCGCGCGAAAAGTGCAGTGTAATCTTCGTCGGCTACGCCGCCGAGGGCAGCCTGGCCCGGCGCATCATTGATGGTGCCAAGAGCGTGCGTATTTTCGGCGAGTCATTACCGGTGCGTGCGCAGTGCTGGACAATCAATGGCTTTTCGGCGCACGCCGATCAGGCAGGCTTGCTTGCCTGGCTGGGCACCGCGCCGCGTCGCGGCGTCTTCCTTGTGCATGGTGAATATGAGCGCGGCATGTCCGTCATGGCCGCCTGCCTGACCGCCCGAGGTATCGGAAACCGTGCACCTGCGCGTCACGAGATGATTGCTCTGGCATGAGGACTTGACTTGATTCGCATCAACGCTACTAGGTTGGACAGCGAGCATACTGACTTCACCTTCAGTAAATGAGGTGGTTATGGCCAGCACGCCACAAGCTCGCCGACAGGCGTGGATTCCCAGGGCGTTGTTGATGATCGCCTTAGTTTGCGCGGTGCTGTTGCTGATTACGTTACCGAACCCTTTTTCTATCGCCGTTCAATGGCTTTGTGGTCTTAGCGCAGCGGCGTATGTCATCGTCTTGTTTGTCATGCGCAATCGCCAGGTATGAGTAAGCGAGGCTTCGAGAGGTTTATTCATGTATGACCTGATCGTTCATGTCGAAGATATACGCGACGACGCGTCCGTCGTTCAACTCGGCTTGCCACTTGCGCATCGGCTGGGTGCGTACGCGACAGGGCTGCATGTGATCGATATCGTGCCCGCCTCGCTGGCACTCCCGGACGTGGCGGCGGTGCTGGCCCGGGTGGAAATCGAAGCCGAGCAGCGCACCGACTGGTGGATGGGACTATGCCGGCAACATCATGTAGATGGATGCTGGGAGGTCGCTCGTGGCCCCTATGCCAGCGCGCTGGCGCACCGTTCCTGCTTGGCCGACCTGACAATCAGCACGTTGCCCAGCCTGAATACCGGCTATTCGCTGGGGTTTGATTATCTGACACAGGTGCTCCTCTCCGGTGCGTCACCGATGCTGCTAATCCCGGCCGATTCGGTGCCAGTTCCGGATTATCGCCACATCATCGTGGCTTGGAACGGATCACTTGAAGCAGTGCGGGCGCTTCGTGCAGCCTTGCCGTTTTTGCGGCGCGCGACTGTGGTGACCGTGGTCGACGGTTCCACTGAACCGCTGCCAGGGCTGTCCCCAGCGCGGCTCCCTTTACGCGAGTGGCTGAAACGAGAAGGGGTCGACGCACTGATCATTCGAACGGTAGAAATGTCCAGGGAAACGATTGGACCGACATTGCTGGATGCCGCAGTCGATGCGCATGCCGATCTCCTCGTGATGGGGGCATGGGGACACTCACGCTTCAGTGAATGGATATTGGGAGGGTCGACGCGCTACATCCTGCAGCGCGCCACCTTGCCCGTGCTCATGGCGCATTGACGCACGTGTGTCGAGGGAGGAGGCGGCCGTGTTGCCTTGGCATGCGGCCGCCTTTTGACCGGTCAGCGGCACACCAGGACCGGAATATCCCCTTGCACGATGACATCGTGCGTCGCGCTACCTAACAACAACCGTTGGATACCCTGACGGCCATGGGATCCCATAACGATCAGGTCGCAGGCATGTTCCATGGCGACATCGAGAATACCTTGCGCCACGCGTTCGCGGCACAAGGCCAACCGTTGGCAGCCTCCCCCCGCTTGTGCCACGACCCTTGCGGCAGCATCGAGGTAGGTCTGCGCCTGACGCTCCGCTTCGATCGTGTAGTCGATATCCGCCGATGCCAGCATATCGGCCAGATAGGCATGGACGTGTAAGGGCAGCACAACATGCAGCACGGTGACCCGAGATTGGCACGCCGCCGCCACTTTGGCGCCGAGCGCGACAGCGCGAAGCGACAGTTCCGAGCCGTCGGTGGGAAGCAGGATATGTTTGAACATGAGATGCTCCAGAGAGGGAAAAAACTACATGTCCAGGACGGTGCGTCCATCGATGCGACCTGCTTGCATGTCTTAGAAGACCTGCTTGATGGGGCTGGCCAAACGTATGAACAATGGAGGTTTGCATGGTTTTACTGGTCACTGTTCGGCGTGGAAGGTTACCGATCACCCTAGTCGGGCGGTTTAACCGTGCCTTGATCCCGATCAAGCGGAGGCATGTTGTCCTGCGTTGATTTTTTTTTGCGATCTCGGGATGTCGCGGGGGACGTCATACGCACCGGGCGCACCACGGCGGACGCATGCTCGGCTTGGCACGAGGACGCTGTCGCTACGGCGCCCGCGATGGACTTCAACCCGGTCATCCAGCGATCGATCGCGGTATCCACTTGTGCACGGGTTTGCTGGAGGTACTGACCAATCCACGGGCACCACGCATCCATGGCCTGATCGATCAGGCTCAGACCCGATGTCAGAACGGTGGCTTCGGCGCTGTCCCGCGATACGGCGGCGGGGAGCCATGCTCGGCCCGACCCTGGCTGCAGGGTCTGCCACGCGCACCAGCCCAGGCCCGCATACATCTCCGGCGAGACCATGGCCCCGAACAGGTGGCGGTTCCACTCGGTCATGGCGTTGATGGTACATGCGCACGCATCCAGCCAAGGGCGTGCGGGCGCGGCGGCGGGTGTAAAGGGATCAAACGGCAGGACAAAACTACTCCATGCATCACTCATGGCATGTGCCTCCGCACATTAGGGTGAATCAGCTTCCATGATCGTCATTCATTGGGCCTCAATGAGATAGGAACAAAGGAAGCTCCGCGTGCTCGAGCAGTTCACGCGTCACACCGCCGAGCACCCATTCATGCAGGCGTGAATGGCCATATCCTCCGGCGACCAGGACACCGGCTTGCACGTGTGTGGCATGCACCATGAGTATCTCTGCGACCGGTGTGCCGTTCGAGCGTCGGGCGACCCAGGATGCCTGGATACCGTGCGCGGACAAGTGGCCCAATAAGGCCTCCATTTCTATGTGCATATCTTCGGGCGCATCGACGGTCACCACGTCGATGGTCTCTACGTGTTTCAGTAGCGGCAGGGCATCATGCAAGGCGCGTATAGACTCGCGCACGTTCTTCCAGGCGACCACGGCTCGCGACAAGTGTTCTGTCAATGCGGCGTGGCGCGGAATCACCAGCAAGGGACGCCCGCTGCGCAACAACAGAGGGACAAGATTTCGATGAAATCCGCTAGCATCGTCGTTGCCACGATCATGCGACGCCACCACGATAAGGTCGGCGCACGGGGCTTCGTGAACCACGGCACTCCAGGGCGAGACGTAGAGCGCATCTACCACGTCGATGGTTATCGACACCCCGTGGTGACTGAACTTCGTGCGCCACTTGGCAGCCATCGACTGTGCGGCGTGGCGGATCTGATCGTAGACCTCGCTCATGTCGTAGTCGGGCAGGATTGACCAGGCGTTATAGGCAGGGATCGGTAATTCCGCGATCTGCAGGCCGCGCACGCACGCCTGCATGGTTGTGGCCAGATCCATAGCCACGCGCAGGGTATCTTCATCGTCGACGTTGCCCATCAAAGGAACCATGATGTCTTTCCACATAACGCACCCCGCCCAGGAATAGATGATGGCTGCTTTACCTGCGACGCAGCGGCCGTATACCAAAAATATGCGCATATCGGGGTGAGACGTTGATGCACATCAAGTCCGGCGTGCATGCTGGGGAGTATTTCAGGGGCAATGCATTGAAGGCCGCTTTATGTACGCCATGACGCTTGAGCACTCCGTTAGGCCGCCGCGGTACCGGGCGATCTCGCTGCAGGCGACGCGCAAAGCCGGCCCGGCGGCGCGATCGGGTTTGTACGGGTTTGGTGCCTCAGCGCACATCGTTGCTCAGGTCGCCGCAATACGCGATCAGGAGGTTTTTCCCCTCACGCGCCCGCGTGCGATACGGCGGCCAGGCGTTTGCCCGCTCGTTGGGTGCGGTGTGGTCGGAGGTTCGGACAGGTCGCGCCGTGCGTGCTGGACGCAGCCATCCCTTTTGCCCCGGTGGGCATACTGGTCCCGATTGCTTTGCGTGCCGTGGCTAAAGGCGGGCGCGTCGGATGCGGTGGAATTCTTTGCTTCACCCTACCGACGCCGCGTGATGACCCGAACACGATGCTATCCGATGACCGAGGCTAATACGGCCCTCGACGACCTGCGCGCCAGGCGATTTGAAGGCGCTGCTTTCCTGACAGCGGTCTGACGCAGGTGACCTGTGCACAGTTGCATATGGTAGTCGCCCTGGCTAAAGCGGCCTTGATCGATATCAACACACCGCCTGGGGCAAGTCCAGACGATAGAGTCCGGCTTCTTGTGAAGCGATGTTGCCGCGTGTTGGGGGAAATTCATGGCGAGATCAGCGATAGGCGCGAGCGGAAGGCGGCGAGACGTGCGCATGATCGAAGACCGCATGCGCGTTGGAATAGCTCTGTCACCGATTGTGCGCCAGCCGAGCGTGGATGCGAACGGCAATACTGAAACAACCACTTTTCTGGGTGAATCTCATGACAACGACATGGGTAATGGTCGCCGATGCCAGTAATGCACGTATCTTTGCCACGGTCGAAGACGATGCCGGCCTGACTGAGGTGATTTACTTTTCTCGCCCACACGATAAGCATGGGACGAAAAAGAAATCCATGAATACGGACCGTATGCAGGATCAGGCGGTGGACTATTTCGCGGGGGTTATTGCGCACGCGCTGAGGGCGGGGCTGGAGAGCCGCCAGTTTGATCGCATCGTGCTGGTCGCCCCGCAGAATTTCCTTGATCGCCTGAATCTTCATCTCGATAGCAGGGTCTTCGATGTCGTCGTTGGCGAGGTGCCACACGATCTGGTCAATCTGTCGGCGAAGGCATTGCTGGAGCGATTGAATAGATCGCTTCCCGATCATGTTGTCATGGGCGGCAGCTGACTCATGATCGGCCTCGTGGCCGGATTTATCTTTGTTTCTTTCAGGTGACTACAGATGTGAACAAGTTCACATCGTTTCTCGGTAAGATTCAAGCCTTATTTGCTAGTGACCGAACAGGAAACTGGCTCATGCTTACTACCTCAATGGTACGATCAAGCTCAGTTTTCCATTGTTGTTGCTGGCAACATTTACCTTCATTTGGATAGCGCTGGCGATTGCGCCACTGGGTGATTGAGCGGAGCTTGGTTATTTTTGCTGTATGCGCACTCGTAGCGAGCTACCGTCGAATGCGTTTGTCTATGTTGCGGCTGAATGATGGTTCCAACATTGGATACGATCGCCGCACTGGCGACGGAAGCGGTTCTTACTGGACTCGATAGCGGCCATCCGAGTGGGCGCATATACGCGGTTCTTATCTTGAGTAGAAAACCCGGAGGGCAGGGCGCAGATCAAGGAGACCGTTTTATGCCGCGCGGAATCACCCAGGACCAAGTCAAAGCCGTCGCCGACGCAATCCTGGGCACCGGCGAGAATCCGACCCTGGGAAAAGTACGGGCCGCCTGGGCACTGGGTCACCGAACACCGTTACGCGGATACTGGACAAGCGAAGCAGTCAGCCGGGTGAACGGTTACACCAGCTCAGCGCACTGCGGGTCTACCGGCACCTGTGGGGTAGGCGATGACGAAGCTGTGGCAGTTGGCCACCGAACATGCCAGTCAGGCAATCGCCGGGCGCTTTGCCAAGGAGCAAGCCGAGCTGGACATTGACCGTGGAGCACTGGCTGTCGAGCGTGGCGATTGGACCGTCCGCGTTGACTCGAATGAGACCGCGCGCCAAGGATCTCGCTGAGCACGCCTGCGCCACAGCATTCAGGTGCAGTGCGACAGCTATCGGCGGACCTTACAGGCCTTCGAGTCCACTTGGCTGAGCAGCAGGCTGCGGCTACGAAACGCACCTGCCAGGAAGCGTATGTCCGCAATGCAGTGGCAGTAGCGTTTCGAGGCTGTACGCGGGTCAGGCAGCGGGTGACGACAAATGTCGCACCCCAGCTAACCATGTCACCTTGCTGCCATGCATAAATATGCATTCGTTTCAATAGCATGCATCATGCTCGAACCCCGGCCTGATGTTTCGCATGCAGAAGACGACGTGGTTACGCGGAATTTTTGAAGGAAGTGACATCGTTTGGTGGGGAAGAAACCCGAGCAAGCTGCCCGCTACCGCCAGGCAGGCCGGTATGTTGATCACCGTTACGCTGTTGATCGCGGGTCGTTAGTGATCGATACCGTACTAGCTCCCCTGTTCTCGGTGCATTCTTTGGCCCATTGGTCGTGTATCAGAAAAGTCGGGGAGGCGATTGATGACGTTCTCGGTGGATGTCTCTGCATGGCCGAAACAAGCCGCTCCACTGGTCGTGCCATGGCCCGATCCCTTGGGTCCTGCCCATTTTCATCCGTTTGATCATGCCGAGGCGTGGGCCGCATTCGTCCAGGGCTTCGATCTTGATGCAGCCATCCCGCAAACCGTTGCCTTGAAATACCTCCGGGCGCAAAAGCTTTACGCGTTTGCCTGGCTCGACTACGACTTGATCAAAGCGGGGGAGCTGGTCGCACTCAGTGCGCTCGAACGTGCACTGAAAGAGTGCTATGAAGGAAAGACAAGACAGTCGAGCCTGGCTGCATGGGTTGAATACATGGCCGAGCACGATGGCCTCACCGACGAGGTTCTCCCGATCGCACAGCGATCTGGCCAGCCCATCGTTCGATACCTCTATGAGACCGATCAGGCGATCAAGCAACGTAAGAAGGTCGGTGTGCCTGAACCGATGACGCTCGCGCGCATTCGAAACAGCTTGGCACACGGCGATCCTTTTGATGGGCTGATTTGGCCAGGACTGTTGGAAATCGTCCGCGACCTAATCCAGCATGCGTTTCGCGAGCGCCCCTGAGGTTGAGATCCCTGTCGTTTTTGCGTGCAATAATCAACACATGGGCTCAGGCACAGGCATGCACGCGAGCCGGTGAATTGCTATATCATGCAGTGGTCCATATCCATCCGCCTGGATGACCATGCCCGTCAACAAATCCGCGGGGCTTTTGCTTCATTTTGACGAAGATCGTCGAAGCGATCTTATTCGAGATAAGGCGGAAGGGGGTTACGCATCGTTTTCCGATGCGCTAAGTGCTCCGGACTGGGAGCTTGGTAAATTAAACGTCGCTCTGCTCAGCTTTACTGAGTCGACCATTGACTACATAGCGTTGGCGAAGAAAGGCAAGCGCGTTGTCACGTCTAAGAGCCGCATCGATTTCTATGGACTTGTCAGTCTTAATGCTATTCCCCTGCGTGCAGTTGAGTCGCGGCTCAATGAAAGGCTTAAGCATCACTTCATGAAAGTATCGCAAGGCACTGGCGGCGTAATTCCACCCGCTACCTGGGCCGCCCTTGTATTGGCAGTTAAAGCCGAGCGGCCCGACTTGGCGGGGGACATCGACCGAATTTTGTCTCTTCAGCGATATTCAGGTTACCACCTGAACGGTGGGTCGGCAGACATTCTTCTTCAAGAGCGCGAGGCTCTTGGAATCGCCTTGCAAATATTTGCTGGAGGCAATCATTTTCGCGATCAAGTGTTGAGCGAGTGGGCTCCTTACGATGACAGTGTAATTAATGTAAACGAAAGCGATACAACGGCGACTCTAGGCAACCTCGGCGCAGGGCGTTCTTCATTTATGAAGGGGATTCCGCAGCGCTATATACAAGAAGAGTCTGCAATCCAGCACGATCTATTTAACTGGGCGGGCATGACGCCGCAGCACGAAGCGGGCGTGTCGGTGTTTGAACAAGGACGCAGAAGGCTTGAAGTTCATTACGCCAACAGGAATGCGCTCGAGCACACGCTAGGTGTAGACCTGATCTATTATAATGAGGAGTTTCAACTCTTCGCGTTGGTTCAGTATAAACTAATGCGTGAAGAGGGGGATGTTTTTTTATATCGCCCGGATAACCAGCTCGTTAATGAGTTAACACGCATGGACCAGGTGCTTAACTCCGTTCGAAGTACCGCAGCGATTCATTCTCATGAGGAATTTCGTCTCAACGACGATGGATTCATGCTGAAGTTAGTTCCGGCAACTGGTCTTAGACCGGCTTCCGGCGAGCTTATTAAGGGAATGTACATCCCTCGGGAGTATATGCATTTCTTGATAGGAACCAATGGCCCCAAAGGCCCTAATGGCGGATCTCAAATAACATTTGAAAACGCTCCACGTTACCTAACTAACTCGCAGTTTGCGCAATGCATTCACGATGGATGGATTGGTACTAGGGGCGTTCAAAGCGGTGCGCTGGCCTCGATGCTCCAACAGTTTTATGAGTCAGGGCGGGCCATTTTGGTGGCTTACGAATCAAAGCTCTCCTAATTATCGCAATAAGCGCCATAGAGCTAACCGCACACTTCAATGCACTGGTGCTTAGTACATTGATCGATGAATAGGTGTGGAGTGCCTACTGCGCCGGGAAAGTCCACCCACCATGATTAATGAGGTGGATCGTTAGTAGGATCCACCAACTCGGCCAGGGTGATATCCCCGTCAATGTAAAGGCGCACACGCTCTTCCATTGCCCGACTCGGCTTGAAGCCCTCAAGGCCAGCGTTGGCACGGGCACCATCGGCATGCTCCTTGCGACGGGCACGCTCTTCAGGCGTGATCTTGCGATGGGTCGGCATGGCGATGGCCTGAAAATCTGATGCGGTCGACTTCGCCGGCGATAAAACGTCGAGCGAGGTCTTCCGACTCCTTGCTCGGCACGAAGCCTTCCGACGACAGATGCATACGCGCTTGCGTCACAGCATCTAGACGGCTGTCGGTCGTGGCGCCTGCGGGCGCGGTCGCTCTGCTAGGGATGGTGACAAACGCTCCCTGCAACTCGCCACTCATCGCCGCAAGGAACCTCTTGCGCCCCGCCTCTCGAGACGATTCGCGGGGTTCCAGGGCGATTTCCACGGTGCGTGTTTCGATCATCGAGAGGAGCCTCTCAGTCGCGCCCAAGTTCCTGTTCAGAGGAACAATTTATGGCCGTCTCGGCATCGTCTGATGTGATATAAATATATCACAATTCAGTGACTTGCGTTACTTTTGTGGTTGCCAGCACTGTACGCCTATGCAACGCTTCTCGCATAGGGTGAGCTATTCAAGCTCAGTCCCAGCCGTTACCGGAGTTGCGCGTATGGGGCAGATCAAGCATCGATCCTCGGATATTGACAGGTATCTGCCCGGCTCCCCGCTGATGACGTCCCCGGAGACGGCGAAGGCTCTTGGGTTCAAGACGGCCTCAGCACTGACCAAGGCCCGTCAGGCTGGCCGTCTTCCTGTTCCGATGTTCACTCTTCCAGGCCGCCGTGGATGGTTTGCCTCCACAGAGCGCGTCCGCGCATGGCTGGAGAGCACCCTGCAACCCCGCAAGGAGGATTCCGGCATGACGTAGAAGCCCGAGTGATGTCAGGGCTTTGTTGAAAAGAGAAAGCCCCGCACGGCAATGCGGGGCTCTCTAGTTGCAGCGGTTTTGTAGGTTCCGTGCGCAGCTATCTTCAAAGCTCCTCTTATCCATGTCAATGCCTCATGCGCTGTTTTCCGCGCGTGACGGGCGGACATGTTCATAACGCCCTCCGCCGCTCGGCAGGGCACTGGTTCCGTGCGTCCACGGAACATGGGAGATAGCTATGCAAACGCAACTGACCGTCGGCAGCCGGTGGCTGTGCGAAAACCGAATCGTCGAGATTGATGGGCCCATCTCGCTGCACCAAGTCCAGGTACGCGATGCCGGGACCGGCAATCTGCTTCCCGTCGCGATCGAGACGTTGCAACCGATCCCCTCCTCGCAGCGAAATGCTGAGCCTTCTGCCGTGCCGCAAGCTCAGTGGGACGGCGCGCTGACTCTAGCCAAGGGCTTCGAGCCTTACGTGATTGGCCCCTTGCCGCTCCAGGTTGCACGTAAGCTGGCTCAGCAATTCGATCTCAGTGTCAGGCAAATACGGCGCTGGATGGCCCGTTATCGCAAATGCCAACAGACGACCGCACTCGTGCCACGTCATGGAGGCCGCCCGCGGGGGCTGCGGCTGCTGGATCCTCAGGTCGAACAATTGATCCAGCACGTCATCTCGAAGCACTATGCTCGCCGGGAGGCCGCGTCTCAGTCCGAAGTGTGTGAGCGGGTCCGCCTGATGTGCCAGCGGCTGCACTTGTCGCCGCCAGATCCGAAGACCATTGTCTCGCGCATCCGCGCCGAAGACAGCTTTCATCTTGCGCTCAAGCGCCAAGGGTCAAAAGCAGCTCGCCAGCGATTTGAGCCTCGTCCCGGGAAGCTCACGTCTGAGCGTGCCCTAGGACTGATCCAGATCGATCACACTCGTGTCGACGTCACTTTGGTGGCCGACGACGACCCATCCCGCGTGATCGACCGCCCTTGGTTGACACTAGCGATTGACGTCGCGACGCGAGCGGTTGTGGGCTATTACTTGAGTATGGACGCGCCTTCGGCAATCTCGGTGGCCATGTGCGTCGCGCATGTGATGTTGCCCAAGGCAGAGAATGACATCCAGCCCGGCCTTTGGCTGATGTACGGCAAGCCGCTGCGCATCCTCGTCGACAACGGCAAGGATCTTCGTAGTTTCGCGTTTCAGCGCGGCTGCGAGCAGCACGGCATTGTGCTCGAGTGGCGCCCGGTTGCCGAGCCGCATTACGGCGCGCACATTGAACGGTTGATGGGCACCTTCATGCGAAGAGTGCATACGCTGCCGGGCACCACCTTCAGCAATGTGAAGCAGCGAGGCGACTATCCCAGCGAGCGCAAGGCGTGTCTGACGCTGGCTGATTTTCGGGCCTGGCTCATAGAGCAGATTTGCCATGGCTACCACGTCCGCCATCACCGCGGATTGGGCATGCCACCGCTGTTGGCGTGGGAGCGGTCCTTCCAGGATGAAAGTGGCCGCTACGTGCTACCTGCAGCGCCGATCGAGCATTCGACACTGCGCCGCGACTTCTATCCGTTCGTCCAGCGCCGATTGCAGCGAACTGGGGTGCAATTCGCGCAGTCGCGCTATTGGAACCCTGCGTTAGCCCCTCTGATCCGCCCCAAACGGATGGTCAAGGTTCACTACCACCCGGAGAACCTTGCATGCGTCTGGGTGCGGGCAGACGACGATATCCTGATCGAAGCCACAGTCGTTGCAGGTGTCGCTTTGGGTGAAGCGAAGCGGGCAAAACTGGATGATTCGGAGCAGGCGCGACTGGACGCCATCAAACTGCTTGGCTACGACCGAGGCGATGCGGTAAAGACCGGGGCGGAGCGCAGAAAGCGGCAACACGGCCGGTCGCAGGTCACTTCTTCAGTCGGCAAACAAAAGCGTCAGAGGAGGGTGCCTGCGTCGGGTTTGACACACGCACAACCGCCTGTGCCGCTGAGCCGTGCCTCCGTTCATGCGGAGGTGGTGGAATGATGAGCAGCGCCTACCCCCACCTGACTGAAGCAACTGCGAAGCTTCTTGAGTTGCCGACCCGCGAACGTATTCGTTCCATTTTCGTCGATCGCTTTGTCTACCATGAGCAGGCCACCGACCTGATCAAACATTGCGAGTTCATAATGTACAGGCCGCGTGGCATACGTCCCACCGGCATCCTGGTCTTCGGGGCCAGTAACGCGGGTAAGACTGCTCTGGCATCGGCCCTCATGCGGCGATGCAAGATCCGAGAAGCCACGCCCGAGCACCCAGCCAGCAAGCCCGTAGCGCATTTCTCCATGAGCGACGCGCGAGAAGCGAAGGAGATCTTCACGCGCTTTCTGAAGTCGCTGGATGCACCGCAGATGCCGTCGATGACGGGTAGCCAGCGTCGCCTCAGGGCATTGAGGTTAGCCGAAGAGGCCGATCTTCGATTGTTGATTATCGATGAGATTCAGGACGTCTTGAGCTCGACGCCGCGTCAGCAGGCGCTGGCCCTACTGGCCATCAAAGACATCATGAACTCGCTGAAGATACCCGTGCTGGCCCTTGGCACGGAGGACGCACGCAACGCGTTAGAAGCCGATCAGCACCTCAAGGGGCGATTCCAGTTCCGTGAATTACCGTCGTGGCGCTGCGACGACTATCTGCGCCACTTTCTCGAAGCCTACGAGTCCACGCTTCCGCTCAAGAAGCGATCCAACCTGGGGTCGCTACGCATGATGAAAGTCATCGTCAAAGAGTCGGAAGGCGTGCTCGGTGTCATTGTTGAACGCCTTCAGCGCGCTGCTGCGCTAGCCATCGAAGAGGGGCAAGAGCAAATCACCGCGGAGCTGTTCGAACGCGCACGATTTGAGATTCCTGGGACGGATCTGTCAGGGGAGGCCGCATGAGCAGGAAGCATCCACCCTCAACCGCGCCTGTTGACCGTCCGACCTCAATCGGCCGAGGGCGAGCCAGAACGACAGAGCATAATATCGAGCCACTTCCGGAATCGCGGGCATTCACCGACCGATGGTGGCTGGCCGCCCCAGGACATGACGAGTCACTGCGCTCTCTCGTTGAACGAGCGGATCGTCTGTACGGCAAGCCGCCGCCGGAGGGCTACGCCTGGCAGAGTCGGCCCTACGGGGAAGGGGCACAGCATCTCGATGCGCCAACGAGTCGCGAGCTGGCACGTCTGGCGCACATGCTGGGCACCAGTCCGCGTCACCTTCGCACACATTGTTTGGAGGATGGCCCCCACCTCTTGGAAGTGAGTGAGCGACGCGCGTACTGCCCCCAGTGCTTACAAGAGGACAGCGCGGCCGGACGCCCTCGGATCTTTCGACGCGCCTGGGCGAGGGTATTGATCGTGAGCTGTTCTGAACACGGCACGCCGCTCCAATGGGCGGAGCCGCGTTTGGCGGCGGAGGTGAACTTCGCTCTCGGACCATCACAGCCCGAGCTCGCCGAGGAGGACTGGGAGGTGCTCCGGTTGATCGATACATTTGCGCACACACTGGAGGCTTGCCTGTGGGGCAACGCAACATGGCCTGCAGAATGGCGTGGAAATCCCCACGCGGCGAGAGCGCTGCTTATCCGATGCCTGAGCAACCTCTCCTCGCGCCGCGCCGCGCCACCAGTTGCTCAGCTATGGGTGCGTTCCTCACTTATCCCCGTAATCAGCGTTCCATTGCGCAATGTGCCGCCGCTCCACGGGGTTCCGTGGAAAGTTGTGCAACGTGTAGGGAGACCAGCATGGAGGCGTGCTGCGCTTTGGCTGGTCGCTGCGCAGGTGATTCCCGAGCTTCCTGAGTGGTGTCGGCCCGAAACCATCCCAACGGCGTACTTCGCGGAAACAGACGAATGGTGGGGAAATTTCCGCCCATCGCCGCACACACAAAAGCTGCGGCAGGTTTATTCGTCACTTCGACGCCTCTGCGCACCGTTTCCAATCGATCAAGCGCAGAGTCCGCCATGAGGGAGCCCCTCGGATACGAGGCCATCACGCGGAACGAATCCACGCCTGCCGCCTGCCGCCTGCCTCGGTGGTGAAAGTGTCACGAGGTCCGGTCACGGTTCTTTGGGCGGCCCTCCTCGGTCGCGCGGAAAGCCTGGAACGCGGGGAGGTGATAGCGAATGAAGTCCGACATCGAACCTCGGAAGGTATTAGCTTCCGAGGGGAGATCAATGCCCAGCGCCGTGCTTATCCGAGCGGCAAGAGCACGTTGACGTTCAGTCGGTGGAAGTAGGTCGCGGTCTACCAGCTGGTAGATCGCGGCGGTGAACCAGCCAGCAACCTCCCACAGAAAGCGCGACTGGCCGCCGGAATCAAGATGTCGTCCCAGTTGAACGCGGAACGCCTCCTCCAGCATCCACGGGATATGGAGGTCTAAGGAAGCATCGGTCTCCGGGTCATGGATGCGCAACATGGCGTCTGCCCGCTTTGATACTTATAAGTAGTCTATCTTTATGGTAGTAGAGTAGAAAGTAGCGCCGACCTAGCGTGTCGGCATGTCCACACCCACCTCCCTGGCGGTCAAGCTTGGCCAATCTCTGCGCGCTCAGCGTCGCGCTATCGGGCTTAGCCAAGACGATTTTGCGGACCGGATCCATATGCACCGGGCCTACTACTCAGCGATTGAGCGGGGCGAAAAGAACATCACGCTGACCACGCTCCAGCGCGTGGCTCAAGGGTTTGGCGTCAGCATGAGCAGCTTGCTGAAGGGCCTCGACTGAGCTGCAGCTCAAGACAGCTTCTTGAGGGAGCATAGCTAGTGCGGTCGCTGGTGCCTCCTGATGGCGCAGGGAGCCAATGAGGCTGCTTTCAGCGCGCCCAAGCGCTGCTGCTTGACTACTCGCACATTCTGCATGTAGGTCCAGCCCGGCAGTGACTCCGCCAGGTCTGCTTCACCGAGCACTTCGCACAGTTGTTCCAGCCTGCCAGCATAAGAGAGAGCAGGGCACCGGCACATTCCTAACAATTTGGTGGATGAAACTCATAGGCAAAGAGGGCCATGGAGATCGAACTCACTCGTGAGGAAATCATTCGGCTATTCGCGTCGGGGGATCTGCTGCGAAGCCCTGTGTGTCGAACTGCACAATGAGGGAACCATCGATCTTTTGGCGCTTACCAGTCCGGAGCAGCTCGGGGCCTTCGAGAAATCGTCCTTTTTCGGCGCGGTACTGGCGATTCGTCGACTCATCCCGCATTTGACGAGTGATGCCACCGCGATGATGCAATCAGTGGAGCGGCTCGTCGCTCCCGCGGGTCAAGATTTGGCCGCTAATCTTCCCAATGGGGAGCTAATCGAGTGGTTCGCACGCCACCCGGATGAAGCTCAGTCCGTCGTGATCTGCGCGCGACAAGGCGAGCCGTTGTCGATCCGACATGCCGCCTTCGCTCTGCAAGCTCTCCGCGTGCCTGAGCAAGCACGATCGATGGCCCACGACTACGTAGATGAGCGGCGGTTGGCTGCCATTACGGCATTGGCGCGCATGGAGGACATTGATCCGGTCGGCTACGCAAAGTCCTGCACGCTGTTTGGCGAGCTCTTGGAACCCGCCAACGATGATGCATTGCAGGCCCACATTCTCGCGGCGGCGAGTTGGATATTTGACAAGTGTGACCTCGCACAGAAAAGCGTGGCGGCGGACGTCATCCGTCGCGCTTCCAGCGGCGGCGGGACGAACACACGATGGTCCGCCGCATGCTCGTTGCAGCGACACCGCGCGCTTGTGCAGTCGACGGCCCTCCACCCCCTGATCGACCTGCTTTCCGGAACGGCCGCAGAGGAGCTCTCGACGGTAGAAATGATCGATGGGGCGACACATGCCTTAGTTCATGCCGGCAAGATTCAGGAAGCCGTGCAATTGGTCACGACCCTGATTGTCGATAGCGCCGGGGGGGGCCTCACGCTGGAGCGGTTTCCCTGCTTCGTTTCAGTAGTTTCAACGTCAGGTGAGGCACTCGCACGAACTATCCTGACCTGCTTGGTGTCTGGGGAGCCGTCGCTTTGTCGTTGCCTTTCGGAGCTCTTCCATCACTCTAATGAGTTCTCGGGGCCGGTGATCACTGCGCCGCCCGATGCACTTCCAATCACCGACGGCGACTGCGTATTTGTAGCTCGTAAGGCGGTGGGCTGGCTGATCCTGAAGCCGGTGACGGCCGCCTCGATCCTGGTTGCGCTGATGCGGGCCTGCGGAGAGGCAGCCGCCGATGCCATCGCGGATTTGCTGGCTCGGATGCTGCTCGCGAACTATGGAAGTGTCCACACTTACTTGGTAACACTCCGCGAGGACCCGGCGCTGGGTCAACGGATTGCCGGCATGGTGGCTGCGAATGCGGCATATCTCCAAGGGCTTCAGTCCGTGCCCGATCTCCCCGAACTGCGACCGTCGGAATTCCAACTTCGCGTCCAACATGAGCGACAGACGCTTCGCGCACGCGAGACCGGCAAGGCGGCGCGTAAGCAGTCAGTGTTCCTGTCGATGGTCAAGCACTCGAGGATCCTCCATGGTGCGGGGACGCTAACGACGGTGTTTGGCCTCGGCGGGGCGAAGCAACGTGTCGATACGCCCTTTCATACCACAGGATTTTCCATCGAGTTGCCGCGCCTGGAGTCCGCCGACCCGATCGGGTTCGATATGGCGCTGATGACCTGTCGCCTGGAGCGGCGAACCCCATGAAGGCCTTAATCCGCGATTACCTGGGTTCGCTCCGTGAGCGAGATGAGCTGGATGCCATCCTGCCGGACTTGCTGTCGGAGCTGGGGTTCACGGTTATCTCGAGGCCACAGCGTGGAACAACACAGCGGGGCGTCGACATTGCGGCGATCGGCCCGGGCGAAGACGCCACACGGAAGCTTTATCTCTTCTGTGTGAAGCCAGGGGATCTCACTCGACAAGACTGGAATGGCACCGACCAGGCCGTGCGTCCATCCATGGATGAGATCGTTGACGCCTACTTGCCTCACCGTGTACCAAAGGCCTATCAGGGCTTGCCAGTGGTCATTTGCTTGGCCATCGGTGGCGTGATCAAGGAGCAGGTGCAGGAGTTATGGAGCGGCTACACGACGAGTCGCTCCACCGACAAGGTGAGCTACGCCTGCTGGAACGGCGACCAGTTGGCGGACTTGTTGTTACAAGGAATTTTGCGGGAAGAGCTCCTGCCGAAGCCAATGCGCAGCAGCTTTCAAAAAGCGGTAGCCATGGTAGACACGCCCGACGTTTCGTTCGCCCATTTCGCCCACTTGACGGCGCAATTGCACAAGAGCGGGCAGTTGAGCCACAAGGCACGCGTGCGTGCCGCACGGCAGATCAATATATGTCTGTGGATCCTCTACGTATGGGCACGCGACGTGGAGAACGTGGAGGCGCCTTGTCGTGCCAGTGAGCAGGCGCTCCTCACCGTGTGGGAGCTCATCAAGCCCTTGATTGGCAAACGCAGCGCCGAAGCCAAGAAGATGTTCCAGGCGTTGTCACAGATCATTCAATTGCACATCCACATCCTGAAGCAATACATCGACGAACGGATTGCGCCGCACGCAGGGGTCGAACACGGGCTGACGATGGCGGTCGGATCGAAAGAAGCCATCGACATCAACCTGGCCTTGTTCAATGTGCTGGGGCGGTTGTCGATGTTGGGAATCTG
>NZ_DASVMI010000197.1:0-58817 GCF_036384435.1 Dyella sp.
GCCGCAGGAGATCAAGGAGCTGCCTGCGGATGACGAGCTGATTTTCTACGAGGGTTGCAAGCCGATTCGCGCGAAGAAGAACTGGTTCTTCAAGGACAGGATATTCAAGCAACGAGCGGCCATGGCGCCGGTGGAGCGGGGTATGCTGGGCAAGAACGGGTAGGCCATGAAGCGAAAGCACGTCATAGTGCGCGAAGCACCACCTGGTTGTTTTTCCACACCGTACGCTTGCCGTTGACCAGCACATCGCCGTGAGCCTTGCCCGCATAAGGCCATGGCAGCACAAAGCCCCCGGGTGGAATATCAATGCGCTTGTCGATATGCAGCTCAAGCGCGCCATCCTGTTGCTGGAGGCGATAGGTGAGCAGGCCGTACGGTGTGCGCAGGCGATCCACACCTGCGCCACCACCCTTCAGCCAATCGGCCTGCATACCCGCGGCCAGTACCATCGCATGATCACTTGCACGCTCATATGCAAAAAGGTCAAAGGCCGAGCGTAGAAAGTCCGACGCGATCCATGCGTGCGGCATGTCGCCGACGAAGCGTGGCTTGCGCGCATCATGTCCTACCACTTCAGCCCATTGGTTCCATGCTGCAGGGCGTCGATCGGCAAAGAAGAACGCCAGCAACTGACCGATGCGATCGCGCCAGCCCAGTCGCACGAAGCTGGCGATCGTGCGGACTTCATACGGTGTGTAGTCTTCCCAGGCCAACGAGCCATCGCGGCGTGCGACGAAGCCCTCCCAGTATTTCTGGAAGGTGCGATCGACCATCGCAGGCGGCAGCCACGTTTGTCCATCGCCTGGAGACAGGGCAATGGTGGTGGATGTCGCATCGAAATCGCCCAGTTCGGCCGCGCCGGGCAGGTAGTCGATATGGTGCGCCGCCGTCGATGCAAGGATCGATCGCTGTAGATCGCCGCGAAATGTGTCGCGCGCTGCACCGATACGCGTGGCAAGGTCGTGCTTGCCCAGCACACCGGCCAGCAAGGCGGCATCGTCGTAGCCCTTCAAGGCCCAGAAATCATCCCAATAGGAGTGCATGGGCTTGGCCGAGTAGCCCTCGTGGCTGATCGATGCAGGCATCAACCCCCGGAAGGGCTGCTGCGTCTGGCTGGCACGCAGCATGTCCATATACTCCACCGCATGTTCGACGTGTGGCCACAGCGATGAAACCATGACCCGATCTTGCGTATAGCGCCACAGCTCGGCGATGGCGAAGATCAGCTCGCCGTGGCTGTCGTTCTCCGGCACCGGGTCCGAGCCGCGTGCATCGACACAGCAGGGCACCTTGCCGTTGCTGAATTGATGTGGCGCATACCACTGCACGAACTGGGCGGCGACATCGGCATGGCCACTGCGTATCAGGCCCTCGGTCATCATGGCGCCGTCGCGCACCCAGGTACGCGCATAGGAACGTGTACCGGGCTGAAGGGCAGGGCCATCGCGCGACATCAGGATCTGCGCCAATGCACTGCGCTGTGTGTCCACGATTGCCTGCTCGCTTGCGGGCAGGTGCAAGCTCACGCGATTGAGCTGCTCGCGCCAGTAAGCGGCGGTGCCCTGGATCTGCGCTTCCAGCCATGCCATGGCATCGGCGCCCGGGGCAGGAGCCGCCCCCGTCCATGGCACGACGACGCCGAACTGGCGACTGGCGTGGGGTGCCAACGTCACGTGATAGAGCAAGGCGCCTTGCGCGTAGCCGGAGGAGTCATCCAGCGTGGCGACGACCGGACGCTCGCCTCCCCGCAAGCGTTCCGGCAGGGCGCCATCTGCGAAACGGCTGGCGACGAAAGCGTCCGTCGCTTGCAGCGGCAGCACGGCCTGCGAGCCGTTCACGGTAAGCGCCTTGCCGTTCCAGTCGAATCGATGGATGGGGCTGATGCCACCCGGCGTATTCAGGAACTGCGTCGGTGGATTGACCTGGAACGGACGCGCTAGCACGGCGAACGTGACACTTCGCGATTGCTCGCCATCGTTGCGCAGCGCATAGCGCAACAGTAACTGCGACTGGACGGGCGATCCGCTGGCGGCGGCCGTGACCTGCATGCTCAACGAACCGACCTGCCAATGCACGCTGGGTATGGGTAGGTAACCATCTTGCAGCGCCTGGGTGTTGATGCCGCTGGCCCAGTCGATCGCCTTGCCGTTCTCGAACACCATGGGCTCCAGCGACCAGCCTCCCTTGTCGATCTCCGCCGCGCCGTCTTCGGACAGCAGCGCCGAATGGCGTGCGCCACCATTGACGCCGACCAGGGTCCAGTAGCTCTGCTCGCCGGAGAAGCCACGCGGATACAGTCCACGTGCAGCCTGTTTCGCGGCTGCCTGGAATACGGCATTGGGCGTGGGTGGCAGCGGCTTGGCGGCTGCATGCGGCGGCAAGGGTTGCAGGCGCAGGTTGGCGATGCATAGCTGCCCTTGTCCGCCTTGCCCGGCATAGACGGTGAATTCGACGGCAGCGGTTTTGCGCAGATTGCGGTCGCTGGTCGGTCCCCACGCGAAGGTTAGCTGGCGATCATCCGTGCGCAGGCGTTGCCACCGCGTCGTGGGCACGAAGGCTGGTTGCCGGTACCACCAGACGTTGTCGCCGCTGGCATCGATGAATTTCACTTGCAGGTCGTTCGGTTTCATCGTGCCGCGTACGTCGAACGACAGCGCGAAGTGTTCGGGGAAATCGATGGGCAGATCACGATGCAGCGTCGCCGCACCGGAAACGCCGTGGTAGTCGAAATCCAGGCACAAGCCCTTGCCATCGGGCGAAGGCTGCAACGAGGTGCTGATGTCGTCGGTACCGCTGGCATGCCAGGCCGAGGGCTGGCGAAGGTCATCGAGCAGCGACGGCGCGGCCGCCCTGGCGACGCCCGTACCCAGCAGCACGACTGCTGTCGCCCACTTCTTCCATCGTGTCATGGTCGTCAACCCTTGACGCTGCCCAGCAGCAGGCCTTGCAGGTAATAGCGTTGCAGCGCCAGGAACAAGGCAAGCACCGGCAACACGGTGACCACGGAGCCGGCCATCATCAGCTCCGAATCTTGTACGTGTTCGCGCGACAGCGAGGCCAGGGCGATGGGCAAGGTGTAGTGCTCCTGGCCGGTGAGCACGATCAATGGCCACATGAAGTCGTTCCATGCCGCCAGGAAGGTGAAGATCGCCAATGTCACCATGATCGGCTTGAGCAGCGGCATCACGATCTGCACGAAGATGCGCCACTCGCCGGCACCGTCGATACGTGCTGCTTCGAGCAGGTCGTCGGGGATGCCACGCGCATACTGGCGCACCAGGAAGATGCCGAAGATGGTCGCCGTCGCAGGTACGATCACGCCGGCATAGCTGTTGACCAGGCCCATGTACTTGAGCAGCAGGAACAAGGGCAGCATGGCGACCTGGGCCGGAATCACCAAGCCCCCGATCAGCACCTGGAACAGCCGCTCGCGACCGGCGAATTGCAGTTTGGCGAAGGCATAACCGGCCATCAGGTTGCAGGCCAGTGCCAGCAAGGTGATGGCCGTGGAGACCATCAGGCTATTGGCAAGATATCGCCCCATGCCCGCATGGATGAATAGTTCATGGTAGTTGTCGAAGGTGGCATGCCGGGGCAGCAGCGGCGGCGGCAGCGAACTGGCCTCGCCCGGCTGCATGAAGGATACGGATAGCATCCATAGCAGCGGAAACAGCGCCACCAGGCTGCAACCGATCAATAACCCGTTGATGATGGCCCGGCTCATGCGCGTATCGTTCATGCCGGCTCTCCCCGGCGGGACAAGCGCAGCAGCACCGCCGTCACCACGAACATGATCGCGAACAACAGGAATGCCACGGCCGAGGCGGAGCCGAGATTCCACCACTTGAAGCCTTCCTCGTACATCAGGTAGAGCACGCTGGTGGTGCTTTGCAGCGGCCCGCCTTCGGTCATCACGTACGGCTCGGCAAACAACTGGAAGTAACCGGCCACGGTGAGAATGCCCACCATGGTCATGGTGGGCCGTAGCATCGGCAGGGTGATGTGCCGGAACTGGCGTGGTAACGACGCTCCGTCGATGCGCGCGGCTTCGTACAGGTCGGCGGGAATCGCCTGCAGGCCCGCCAGGAAGATGATCATGTTGTAGCCGAAGTTCTTCCATACCGCGAACAGGATGATCGTTGGCATCGCCCAGTGCGGATCGCCTAGCCAATCCACCGGGTGCAAGCCCAGGCCATGAAGCACGTAGTTGGCCCAACCGTATTTGGTGTTGAACAGATAGCGCCAGATCACTGCCGTGGCGACCACCGTGGTCACGACCGGGGCGAACAATGCGGTGCGAAAGAAGCCCTTGGCACGCGCCAACGGCGAATTGAGCAGTAGCGCCGCGCCCAGCGATGCGGCAATCGACAAAGGCACGCCCACGATCACGAAGTAGAACGTATGCCCCAGCGCCGACCAGAACAGTGGCCGATGCAGCAACTCCCAGTAATTGCCCAATGCGATGAAGCGCAGATTGTGCAGGTCGGCCAACGCATAGAGGTCGTAATCGGTCAGGCTCAGCACCAGCGCCGCAACCACCGGTAGTGCAAAGAAGAGGCCGAGTACGATGAACGCCGGAGCAAGAAAGACCCAGGCGACCGGCTGGTTATTCATGGGAGCCTCCGTGGCGGGATCTCCCGGCCGGATGAGTCGATATCAGGAAACATGCGAGGCAACGCCAAAGAGGCGAGGGATGAGTAGCGAGGGCGCAACAACCGATCCCCAAGGACAAGGACACCTGCGCCGACCGTGCGTGACGAATGCTTCGGCATGCAGCAGCGCGTCGAAAAGGCGCCCTCGCTACTCATCCCTCGCCCCTTGTGCCTGGCTGCTATCACGTTTCATCGAGTGATGGTCCATCACCCATCGCCGCTTTTCCAGGATGGCATCCGCGCGCCGATCGATTTCTTCGGCGGCCTGGTCCACTGTCAGTTGCCCGGCGATCGCCTGGGCGGCGACCAACTGCATTTCAGTGACGATACGTTCCCATTCGGGTATCGGCGGGGTCGGCTTCACACGCTCCAACTGCTCGCTGAACGCGCGTGCCTTGGGGTCGTCGTGCAGCTTGCCGCCTTCCCAGGAGGAACGGCGTGGCGGCATGTCGCCAAGGATGTCGTAGAAGCGCTGCTGCACTTGCGGACGCGAGAGGTATTCGATCAGCTGCCAGGCTTCGTCCTTGTGCTTTGAACTCCTGAAGATCACCAGGCTTGAACCACCCGCATTGGATGCGCCCGGGCCGTCCGGCCCTGGCAACGGTGCGGTGGACCAGTCGTCCTGCTCGGAGGCGGGCAGGCGCTTGCGGAATTCACCGATGTTCCAGGGGCCTGAGAAGTAGAACGCATAAACGCCCCGACCGAATTCAGTCCAGGGATTGCCGGCTTCCACGTTGGTGATGGCCGGCGCCTGATGCAACTTGAACGTATCGACGTAGAACGCCAGCGCGCGCTTGAAGCCGGCACTGCGGAAGTTACCGTAGCGGTTGTCATCGCGCAGCAAGGGCTCGGGTTGTTGCAAGGCCAGCGAGAGCAACTGTTCGAACTCGTTGGTCGGCAGCAACGCTCCATAGATACGGCGATCCGGGTGGCTGGTCGCGGCCAGCATGCGGCGCCATTCGTCCCAGTTGGCCGGTGGATGATCGAAACCGGCCTGCTTGAGCAGGTCGACCCGATAGAACAGCAGTCGCGTGTCCACGTACCACGGCACGCCGTAGAGCGTGCCGTCGACCAGGTTGGTGCTCCAGATACTCTGGAAGTAATCGTTCTGATCGATCACCTTCGAGCCGTCCACACGCGCCTGTAATGGCTCGATGGCATGCAGCGCGGCTACCTCGGGAATCCAGGTATTGCCCAGCTGCGTCAGGTCGGGCGTGGAGCCGCCGGCGATGGCGGTGAGCAGTTTCTGGTGCGCGGCGGTCAGGGGCAGTTGCTGCACCTTGACGTGCAGGCCCGGGTGTTCGCGCTCGAACTCGGGCACCAGGGTGGCCATGGCCTCGCCCTCGCGGCCGATGGTCCACAGGGTGAGCGTGTGCGCGTCCTCGTGTGAAGCGCAGCCGGCCAGGGCGGCCGATGCGGCCATGGCCAGCAGCGCACTGCGCACGCGCAAGCTCATGGCTGCGTGCCAGCCTGGTCGAGCCAGCCGCCAGTGAAGCCGGCGCGTTCCAGGCCCTTGCGGATATAGGGGTTCTTCTTCATCACATTCCAGACGAAGTCGCTACGCCAGTTCTCGATCATCAACACGATCGGGCCCTGGTCAATGCCTAACTGCACGGTATCGGTCCAGCCCATCGCCGGTACCAGTTTTCCCGTGCGCAGTTGCACGTTCTGCAAATGGAAGCTGGGATTGAAGGCATCGACGAAGCCGTACTGGTTGTAGATCCACTGGCCATAGCGCTTCTTCATTTCCTCCAGCGCGGGTACCACGATCTCCGGCGCGAAAGCGATCGAGCCGCCGGCCGCCGTCGGCACGATGGTGCAGTCGTCCTGGATGTAATCGATGCCGGCACCGCGTGCGGTGTAGCCAAAGAATTTCGGCTGCGCCGTGGTGGTATGGCCGAGCACGATGTAGCCGCCCGGGCCGTTGCTGGCCGTCAAGCCCCAGATGTTCTTGCCATAGCCGGTGCAATGGCCGGGATTGGCCACCGCATAGGCCTGCTGTGAATACGCCGCGCGCCGGCTGTTCTCGAAGTAGTCGAGATTCTTGTCGCGACTCCAGGCATCGCGAATGCCGCGAAAATCCACCCAGACATGGCTGTACTGGTGGCCGAACAGCGGTGCGAAGCCCAGGTGCTCCTGTCCGTAGAACGTGCCCCAGGTACGTTTGTAGTCGGCGCTCCACGCGGCCCAGGCATCATCGCTCACCGCATGAGTGGGCGAGCCCAGGGCGAGGATGTAGACGAGCATGCCTTCGTTGTAACCCTTCCAGTCGTGCGGAATGAATTTGCCGCCCGGTGTCCAGCCCATGCTGATCAGCGGTGCGTGCGGCGTGGCCCACGACCATTCCACGCGGCGATAGAGCGCATCGGCGATATCGCGGATTTCCTGTTCCTTGGGCGTGTCGCGGTCGTAGTACGACTGGGCGAAGAGCACCCCGCCCATCAGCAAGGTGGTGTCGACCGTGGACAGCTCCACCCAGCGCGCTTCGCGCTTGCCGGTCTGCATGTTGAGGAAGTGGTAGTAGAACCCGTGAAACCCGGTGGCATCGTCCTCGCTGTCGTTCTGTGGCGAGTCGCGGAAAAAGCGCAGCGTGGCCAGGGTGCGATCCACGGCCTGCTCGCGCGTGATGTAACCACGCTCCACACCCACGCCGTAGGCGGTCAGGCCGAAGCCGACCGAGGCGATACTGGCGAAGGAATCAGTCGGGTAGTGATCGGGTACCAGGCCATTGTTCGGATTGGCGCTGTCCCAGAACCAGGTGAAGGTGCGTTTCTCCAGGTCTTCGATCATGGGTGGGACGCGCTTGTCCGTGGCGTGTGCCTTGTGTGTCGCGGGCCTGGCCTTGGCTGCCTGGGCCGCCAGGGGCGTGGCGGCGCAGGCCAGCGCGCAGGTCAGGGCAAGAGCGAGGCGAGAGACGGACTGCAAGCGCATGGTGCTGCCTTTTGAAGCGAAAAAAGTGGGCGGCCAGGTCCAGCCATGGTCGGCCCACGGGGAAAACGTGTTGTATCACGTAAACGTTTACGTGGGTGGCCCGAAAAAGGAGCCATGGGGCTCCTTTTTCGGGCCCGGTCGCGTGGTGCAAGCCCCGCGACCGGTGTTGCCGAGGATCAGAACTTCACGCCGACGGTCAGCTTCAACTCGCGCGGCACATCGATGATGTTGCCGATCGGGTTGTAGGTCACCGGCGTGCGGTTCATCACTCCGTTGGAGCCGTAGTCGGTGATGTAGTCGTTGTAGTTGTGCCAGTTGAAGACATTGAGCACGTCCAGACGTACATAAGCGTTGACGTCGCCCCATACCTTGAAGTTCTTCGTCGCTTGCAGGTCGAGATCGCGGTAGCCGAAGACCTTGCCGCCAATGATGAACTTGCCCGTGCCAGGCGGCGTCCCGGTGTAGCCGATGCAGCCGGTGGGGGTGAGGTCGGTACCGAAGCAAGCCTGTCCCGGATCAGCAGTCGGCGTCGCCAACGTCAGCTTGGCCGCCAGCATGAAACCCCAGGGGCCGTCGAATGTACCCGTGGTGACGAGGCGATGCTTGGCCACCGGACCGCCGATGAACGGATAGTCGCCAATCGTCGGATAGTCGAATGCGTACTGGTCGTCCAGGCTCTGCTGGTCGTGGTTGAAGCGGCTCACGGTGTACGTATAGGCGATCGTCGCACCCCAGTGCGATTCGGGCGTGTACGGCTTTTCCGCGGAGATCAGCCCTTGCGTGGTCTTGGTCGTGACGCCGTTCGAGGCGTAGATCATGCTGCCAAAGCCAGGGATCGGATTGCCGAAAGCGGCATCCGAGCCATGATAGAACGCGCCATCGGGATAGCGGTTGCCCAACTGGAAGATCAGGCCGTCATAGCTGTTGACGCGAGAGATGGTGACATCCGTGTTCCACTCACCCACTTTGTTGCGCATACCCAGGCTGATCTGGTCCGAGTAGGGCGTCTTGAGGCGGTTGGTGATCATGTCCACCTCCTTGCCCGCGCTGGTGCCTGCTACCAGGGATTGCAAGGTGGCCAAACCGTTGTTCAAGTACGCCGGATCCCACGGAATGCAGGTTGGCCCCGGGGTGCACGGATGGCCGGGCGAGTTCTGGAACAACAGCGTCGGCTGTGAGAGCACCGACTTGGTCTGCTCCAATTGCAGAATTTCATAGACGTCGCGGTCATACGAACGGCCCACGCCACCGTGGAACACATGCGCTTCGTCGCCGTTGATGTCATATGAGAAACCGAAGCGCGGCTGGAAATTCAAGCGTGGCGCATGACGGTTGTGACCATTGCTGATGTAATCGTTGACGTTGATGCCGCCCTTGGCGAGCGACTGTGCGTACGTCTGCCCCGGCGGTGCACCCGCGTTCGGGTCCTGCGAATTGAAAGCGTTCACCACGGCCGCGGGCGTCACGTAGTTGAGGTACGACGGTGTTTTCTCGTAGTCCCAGCGAACGCCCAGGTTCAAGGTCAGATGGTCGTCGACGGTCCAGTCATCCTGGATATATGCGCCAAACTGGCGGTCCACGGTGCTGGCGGTCGGGTTCTGCCCCGGTACGGGCGACGGGAACTGCACCTGGTACGGGATATCCGAGGTGCCGGCATCGGGCGTGACGTCATAGAAGAACTGCGGATTGAACTCACCCGCGTCGCGCGCCGTCAGTCGAACCCATTTAGCCTTGGCACCCATCTTGATGACGTGATCGCCATGCCATTCGATGTCGTTGAAGGTGAAGTCATCCTGCAATGCCGGACCCTTCTGCCCCTTGTTCTGCGATGCCAGCGGCGAAGCCGCACCGGTGGCTAGAATGTTCTGGTTGTTCGCGCCCAGCGCCGTATACACCTGGCCATTGCCGATCTGGCTGGCCTCCGGGGTGTAGAACGCGTTCTCGTAGGTGGCCTGCAAGCGGTTGAACCAGCTGTCGGTGCTGTGATCCCAGCGAATGTCGTAGCGCTTGTCGGTGTTCTTGGTGCTGTAGGACGCCGAAGCGGCCACACCGGTGCCGATGCCGCTGACCGCCGTTTCGTCGCGGTATTTGCCACTGACTTCGATACGGTCGCGATCAGTCGGCTCCCAGTCTACCTTCGCGAAATACAAGTCCTCCTTGAACGGCGAACTTGCCGCGCCCAGCTGCGCCAGCGCGCTGGGAGGCAGCTGGCTGGTGTAATTGAGCGGACCACCCGGCGTCACGGTGATCGGCTGGTCGTATTCCTTGCCCTCGTACGTGACAAAGAAGTGCGCCTTGTCCTGGATGATCGGACCACCCAGGGCGAAACCGTATTCCTTGTTGTGCGACGCAATCTTCTTGCCGTCGTTTTCTTCGGCCGGTGTTTCGGCGCGCACGGACTGATTGGTGTAGTTGCCGAACACTTCGCCGTGGAATTGGTTGGTGCCTGACTTGGTTTCTGCCGTCACCGCCGCGCTGGAGATCTGGTCATACTCGGCCTTGTAGTTGGACGTGATCACCTTGTATTCGCTGATCGCCAGCTGCGGGAACGGATTACCCTGCGTATTTTGCTGGCCGGAGATACCGGTCGGCAGGATGTAGTTCTTCTGGCCCACGCCATCGATGTAGACGTTGATGGCGCCGGAGCTCTGGCCGCCCGCCTGGAGATTGGTATTGCCGTTCTTCACGGTGAACACCATGCCGGGCACGGTGTCGGCAAACTCCAGGAAGTTGCGCGTGATCTGCGGCACGGTCTGGATCTGGCGCTGCGATACCGAGGTGCCCACTTCCGAGGTGGTCACTTCCGCGAGCGTGGTCGCGCTGACGCTGACTGTGTTCAGGTCCTTGGCGTTGGCCGGGACCGCGGCGGTAGCGCCGGCCGCTGCGGGCGCGGGCTCATTGAAATTGAGCGTGCCGACCGAGGCCACGGTCAACGTCACGGTCTTCTGGTTGCCGCCGATATCGACGGTGTACGTGCCCGGTTGCAGACCCACCAGCGCGTAGCTGCCGTCCTTGTCCGTATGCGTGCGGCGCGTGGTGCCGGTGGCGACGTTCTTGGCGACCACGTCGGTGTCGGCAGGACCGCGGCCTCGCAACGTGGCGTCGGCGGTCTGCGACCAGGCCACCGTTGGCAGCAGCGCTGCCGTGGCCATCAGGCCCCCCAGGGCCAATGAAATCTGCATCGATAGAACGTGTTTGCGTGCCATGGCTAGCTACCCTCCCTCAAGGGTCGTACGTCTGTCGGCTTGTGCCGTTGTTGTGTTGAATTCCCCGATGCCCTTACGTCCCCGGCGACCGCTTTGTGCCGCAGCATCGACAAGTTTTCTGTGAAGATCGGTGTTGCGCCGCCTGTGCCGGCAGCTTCAAACCTTGCTACTGGACTCGCGCACGACCAGTTCGGCATCGACGCGTCGTCCCGTTTGCGCCGGCCGTTCGGTGTCCACGATGTGCGCGGCCAGTTCATTCAATGCATCGCGCCCCAGGTCGGCGATGCGTACGCGCACCGTGGTTAGAGCGGGTGTGACGTAACGGGCCATCGGCACGTCGTCGAAGCCGGCGATGGCGATGTCCTCAGGCATGCGCAGGCCGGCATCGCGAAAGGCCGCCATGCAGCCAATGGCCATCATGTCGTTGGCAGCGAATACGGCCTCGGGGCGCGGCTGCATGGCCAGCAGTTGCTGGCCGGCGCGATAGCCCGATTCCTCGTTGAAATCGCCTGGCAGCACGATCGGCGACTGACCGGGCGCACGCTCGGCCAGCATCTGGCGATACGTGGCCTCGCGCTCGGCCACGTCACGGTTTTTTGGGGGGCCCTGGATGAATGCGATGCGCTGGTGGCCGGCGTCGAGCAGGTGGGTCATCAGCAGGCGGGCGCCACCGTGGTTGTCCACCGATAGTGCCGGGTAGTGATCGCCATCGACCACGGTGTTCATCAACACCGTAGGCAGGCCAGGCGGCAGGTTGTGACGCAGGAATGCCGCGTCGGCATGCGGTGACATCACCAGCAGCCCATCGACGCGGCCCTGCATGGCGCGCAGCGCGGCAGCGGCTTCATCGGCATCGTCGTGAGAGCTCGATACCAGCAGGTGCAGACCTTGCGCGCGCGCGGCCAGGTCGATGCCACGAATCAGCTCGGAGAAGAATTCGCCATACAGGTCGGGCAGCAATGCGCCCACGGTATGCGTGCGGCGGGTGATCAGGCTGCGCGCGGCGCCATGCGGCACGTAGCGCAAGCGTGCGGCGACCTCACGGATGCGCTCGAGCGTATCGGCGGTGACCCCGCCGTGCCCGTTGAGCGCACGCGACACCGAGGCGACCGACACCTTGGCCTCGCGAGCCACGTCTTTGATCGTCACTGCCACGTATGGAGCCCCATCGGAATGTCGTCCCGGCGACTTGCGGCGGAACGTAAACGTTTTCATCCAGACTTGTAAAGCGCTTGCAAATCAACAACTTTGCTGCAATGCAATATGTAGCGCGCCAAGCTGGTGCCGAATTTCGTCGAATTAGCGCGCTTTTCGGGCCCCAGTACGCGGATGTGCGCCGCAGCACAAGATTTTTCGTTTTGGCTCTGTAGTTAACAAATTCTTAGCCGATAAATCAGACATGGGCCCGTGCTGGCGTCAGTGCGGTGGCCGCATCCCTTGGATGGGCTTGTAAAAACTCATAAGGTTGTCGTTAAATTCTGATTAATCCTAGTGTCATCCTGTGGCTGTATCCTTAACCTCCTGCACTTAGCGAACTTTCCACGCCTAACTATCTGTTTTCAGTATGAATACTTTGCTGCCACTCCTTGTTGTCGCCGTGCTGCTGGCCCTGGTTGCCACGGCTGTGAAGCGAGTGCCCACGGGCCAGGTGGTCAGCGTGTATCGACGTGGCAAGCGCAGCCGCCTGCTGCAACCGGGCACGCATTTCACCTTGCCGCTGCTCGATCGCGTGGGACATCGCATCGACCTGAGCGGCCAAGTGCTGCGTTTCGAAGAGTCGCTGCGCGGCGAACACGACGTGCGCGGCACGGTGTACTGGCAAGTGCTTGAGCCCGAGCGCGCCGATGCGGTGATCGAGCAGGCCGATCAGTTGATTCGTGGCGGTGCCTTGAGCGCGCTGAGCCAGCAACCGCAGGCATGGGAGGCTGATCGTCGTGACCTGGGCGCCCAGCTCAAGCATTCGATGAACCAGTCGCTGCGCGAACGCGGCATGATGGTGACCCGCGTAGAGCTGGACATCGCCTGACGCCAGCGTCCACGTTGGCCGGTCACAAGCCCGCTTCGGCGGGCTTTTTCGTCGTCGTGACTGGTGCGGCGATATCCGTCGGATCGATACTTGGCCCCTTTGCCTGGAGAATTCCTGCGATGAGCGCACGCGCTGCCCTGCAAGCCCAGCTCGAAAGCGGCATGACCGCGCTAGGCCTGCAACTGCCTGCGGATGCCATCGAGCGCCTGCTCGATTACCAGGCGTTGCTGCAACGCTGGAATGCCACCTACAACCTGACCGCCGTGCGCGATCCTGGCGACATGATCGCCAAGCACCTGCTCGACTCCCTGGCGATCGTCCCTTATGTGCGTGGCACCAGCTTGGCGGACCTGGGCACCGGGCCGGGCCTGCCAGGCATCGTGCTGGCGATCGCCGCGCCCGGGCGCGAGGTATTGCTGGTCGATTCCAACGGCAAGAAGGTCCGCTTCCTGCGTGAGGCGATCCGTTCGCTCAAGCTCGAAGGCGTGCGGGCGGTGCAATCGCGGGTGGAGGCGGTCGAAGGCCAGTTCGATTGCATCACCGCCCGCGCCTTCGCCAGCCTGGAAGACATGCTGGGCTGGGGCGGTCATTTATTGGCGCCGGGCGGACTCTGGCTAGCCATGAAAGGCAAGCGTCCCGACGACGAACTCCCGGGCATCCCTCCCGGCTTCACCCTGCGCGCCACGCATGTACTGCAGGTACCGGGGGTGGAGGGGGAGCGGCATGTGCTTGAACTGGCCCACCGATAGGTCTGGCGCGAGTTCGCTCGTTATCGCGGGCTGTCAAAGTAAACAGTAAAGAGGAAGCGCCAAAACGGGACACGTGATCGGCTCGGCTTTCTATCCCTATGCTCTTTACCCTTTACGGCGAGCGTCAGCGAGCGACTCCATCCGGCCAGACCCTGTCCGCGCAGCGGGCAGGCCCCAACCCTGCTACCCTAGCTCCCCTTTTCACCCGTGCACGGTATCGACCACGCCATGGCCCGCATCATCGCTGTCGCCAACCAGAAAGGCGGCGTCGGCAAGACGACCACCGCTGTCAACCTCGCTGCGGCCCTGGCGGCTGCCAAGCGCAAGGTGTTGCTGGTCGATCTCGATCCGCAGGGCAACGCCACCATGGCGTCGGGCGTGGACAAGCACGAGGCCAAGCCCAACGGCTGCGAGGTGCTGCTCGATGAGGCTACGCTGGAACAGGCGATCGTCAGCACGGAAGGTCATTATGACCTGCTACCGGGCAATGGCGACCTCACCGCAGCCGAGCTCAAGCTGATGGACGCCATCGCCCGCGAGAGCCGCCTGAAGGAACAACTGGCCAAGCTGGGCGACAAGTATCACACGGTGCTGATCGACTGCCCGCCGTCGCTGCACCTGCTCACACTCAATGCGTTGACCGCTGCCGATGGCGTGCTGATTCCTGTGCAATGCGAATATTTCGCGCTGGAAGGCCTGTCGAGCCTGCTCGATACCATCAAGGCCGTGCGCCAGCGCCTCAATCCCAAGCTGGAAATCGAAGGCCTGTTGCGCACCATGTACGACGTGCGCAACAACCTGGGTAACGAGGTATCGGCCCAGCTCACCCAGCATTTCGGCGATAAGGTGCTGCGCTCGATCATTCCGCGCAACGTGCGCCTGGCCGAGGCGCCCAGCCATGGTCAGCCGATTCATCTTTACGACCGCAGCTCGCGTGGCGCCATTGCCTATATCGGCTTGGCCGGCGAAGTCATTCGCCGCGAGCGTGGCCTGGCCGGTGCCGTCGCCAGCGAACCGCCGCCGCTGCCGCAGGAAGAGGACGGTGACGTTCCCCTCGACAGCGCGGTCGATATTCATCAGGAGTAAGCATGGCTGCAGCGAAGAAGCGAGGATTGGGGCGCGGTCTGGATGCCCTGCTGGGCACCGGCGCCGAGCCGGATGCGCCCGCCGCCGAGGCCAGGCCGAACCTGCTTGAGCAGGAGGGTGAACTGCGCACCCTGCCCATCCATCACATCCAGCCAGGCAAGTACCAGCCACGCCGGCACTGGAACGACGAAGCGCTCGATGAACTGGCCTCGTCGATCAGGGCGCAGGGGCTGATCCAGCCGGTGGTGGTGCGTGCGCTAGGCCCTAACAGCTACGAGCTGATCGCCGGCGAACGCCGCTGGCGCGCTGCCCAGCGCGCGCAGCTCTCGGAACTGCCGGTGCTGGTCAAGGATGTGCCGGAAGTGGCCGTACCGGCCATGGCGCTGATCGAGAACATCCAGCGCCAGGACCTGACCCCGTTGGAAGAGGCCGATGCGCTCAAGCGCCTGATCGACGATTTCGACCTGACCCACCAGCAGGCTGCCGATGCCGTGGGTCGCTCTCGTGCCTCGGTGTCCAATCTGCTGCGCCTGACCGAGATGCCCGATTCCATCAAGCGCCTGCTCGACGAAGGCAAGCTTGAGATGGGCCATGCACGCTGCCTGCTGACCCTGCCCGAGCGCGACGCCGAGTCGCTGGCGCTGGAAGCTGCGCGCAACGGCTGGAGCGTGCGCGAGCTGGAAGAAGCCGCGCGCCGCGCGCAGACCGCACCCAAGGGCAAGGCCAAGAGCGCCCCGGCACGTGACCCGAACATCGCCGACCTGGAACGCGAATTGGCCGAGCGCTTCGCTACCCGCGTTGAACTGGCCCATGGCCGAGGTGGCCGTGGCAAGCTGGTCATCCACTATCACAGCAATGATGAGCTGGACGGCATCCTGGGGAAAATCCGCTAATACGGATGGGGTTGGAGAAGGGGATGGGGGCGCAAGTCCGGGCGTCTGCGGTACACCACAGCGGCTGAGTCGTTTTGCCAGCGAGTAGAAGCCTGTGCGGTTCATGGGTTTGGATGCCCCTGCCCATCGGCCGGGTGCCTGAGACGAGTCCGAAATGCCAGTTCTGATGTTTTGTCGGGACGCATGGGTCGGCCCAGGTGGTCGGTTTTAGCCCCTCGCGACCCACCTGCCATCGCCCGCGCCTCAGTCGTCCGAAACACGCGCCAATTCAGCACTACTGTCCTAAAATCGCTCATTCCGCCACGTAACAAGCAGCACCAAGGTTCACCCCATGACCCAGCTCTCCGTCGTCGTACCCGTCTTCAACGAGCGTGACAACATTCCGCCGTTGCTGGCCGAGATCGCTGCCGCGCTGCGTGGCAAGGTCGAGTTCGAGATCATCTACGTGGATGACGACTCCACCGATGACAGCGTGGCGGTGCTGGCGGCGGAGAAGGCCCGGTATCCGGAGCTGCGCATCGTGCGACACCTGACCCGCAGCGGGCAGAGCACGGCGGTATGGAACGGCGTGCACGCGGCGAAGTCGCCATGGATCGCCACGCTCGACGGCGACGGCCAGAACGATCCAGCCGATATCCCCAAGCTGCTGGCCGCCCGCGACGGTGCGCCAGATACCATGCGCCTGTTCGCCGGGTGGCGTACCACGCGTCGCGACAGCTTCAACAAGCGTATCTCCTCGAAGATCGCCAATGCGGTGCGGTCGAGCATGCTCAAGGACGCCACGCCAGATACCGGCTGTGGCCTGAAACTGTTCGATCGCGCGGTATTCCTGCGTCTGCCTTACTTCGATCATATGCATCGCTACCTGCCCGCCCTGGTCAAGCGTGCCGGCTACTACAGTCAGAGCGTTCCGGTCGGTCACCGCCCGCGCACCGCTGGCACGTCCAAATACGGCATGCTCGACCGCCTCTGGGTCGGCATCGCCGATCTGCGTGGCGTCGCCTGGCTGATGCGCCGCGCGAAGGTGACGAGGGTCGAGGAGTTGTGAGGCATCTGGAGTGAGTCAAGTCGCTCGCAACGCGAGCGACTTGACCAGCCCGCTCCCCTCTACTTCCAACCGGCGTATGCTCCCAACACGTGTCGCGCTCGCGGGGCCGCCATGGGCATCGCTGTCAAACGTATCCACGAACCGGCCAGCAAGGCCGATGGTTATCGCGTGCTCGTTGATCGTTTATGGCCGCGCGGGGTGAAGAAGGAAGATGCCGCGCTCGATCAATGGGCCAAGGAGATCGCGCCCTCCCCGACGCTGCGGCGCTGGTTCAACCACGAAGTGTCGCGCTGGGAAGCCTTTCGTCACCGCTATGCGAGCGAACTCGACGACAAGGGCGAATTCTGGCGCCCGCTGGCCGAGCGGGCGGCGCATCGACGGGTCACGCTGGTGTTCGGTGCCAGGGATGAGGAACACAACAACGCGATGGCCTTGAAGGCTTACCTGGAAAACTGGCTCAAGGCGCACGGTCCACGTTGACCGAGAGGCCGGCCGGCTTCCATCCGGCAAGCGCTTCTCGCGTCCGCATGCGACCAAGCTCGATCAATTCGCGCGCACGATAGAACTCATACGCCGTCGATACGTTACGCGGCAGCTGGATCAGCAGGTCCGGCTCATAAGCGGCGGTGCGCAGCCGCGAGAGATTGGCCTGCATCAGATCCATCGATTGCGTGAGTAATTGCAGCAGGCCCGGCTCGGCGGGCTTGTCCGCGCCATGGGGGATCAGCCTGCCCAGGAACCCGCCGACGCGCTTGCGCGCCTTGCCGTCTTCAGGCTCGCTCGCGTCGACCGCGGTTTCCGGCGAGGTCACCTCGGGCGGGCCGTCCACGCCCACGGCCAGCAGATAGTCGGCCGGCTCGCGGATCAACGGTGTCACCGGCAAGGGATTGAGCAGGGCCCCATCAACCAGGCGGCGATCGCCGATCACATAGGGGCGAAAGATCGTCGGAATGGCGATCGAGGCGCGAATGGCATCAAACAACGGGCCGCGTGTGAGCCAGACTTCGCGTTCGCGATCGATGTCAGTGGCCACGGCGGTGAATGCCAGCGGTAGTTCCTCGATGGATATGTCGCCGACCAGCTCGCGCAACGTACCGATGATACGCTCGCCCTTGATCAGGCCGCCGCCGGAGAATGTCCAGTCCACCAGCTTGAGCACGTCCATCTTGGCCAGCGACGTGACCCACTCGCGATAGATCTCCAGCTTGCCCATCGCGTAGACGCCGCCGATCAGCGCACCCATCGAGGCACCGGAAATGGCGGTGATCTCGAAGCCGTGGGCCAGGATTTCCTCGATGGCGCCGATATGGGCCAGGCCCTTGGCCCCGCCCGCCCCAAGCGCCAGGGCGACGGTGGGTCGACGGGAAAGGACCGGGGTGTCGACGACTTCGGCAAGACTCATGGATGCGCGGCAGCTCTCAGCGTAGTGGCTGGCGATAGGCGCCCAGCGCCAGGTCCAGCATGATTTTCATTTCCTCGCGCAGCGATATCGGCGCGATGATCTCCGCATCCGGTCCGTACTTGAGTACGTCCATCAGCAGCTCCTTGGAATTGGAATACGGCAGTTTCAGTTCGTATTTACCATCGGACAGCCATTCGCCCTTCTGCTGCGAATGCCAGTGCTCATCGGCAACCCAGCGCGCGGCATGCTCGGAGAAGCGTACGGTCGCCCAGGCCTTGGGCTTGCCGGCGAAGATGCCGTAGCTGGATGCGAGCATGTCATTGAGCTCGTTCTCCGGCACGTCGCGCGCGGTGGTGTCTTGTGCCTGCGGCTCGACGATGCGATCCACGGCGAAACTGCGTAGCGCCTCGCGATCATGATCCCAGACGTCCAGGTACCAGTTGTCGCGGTAATGTGTCAGTTGTTGCGGCGATACCGTGCGGCGGCTATCGGCGTTGGTGGTGCGCGCGCGGTAGCGGAACCGCAATTGCTTGCGTTCGAGCACCGCGCCGGCCACCGTGCGGAATACCTGCTGGTCCAGCTTGCGCTCGCCCCAGGAAATCACGCGGATGCGCTCGATCGGCAGAGCCTTGCCGCTGCCCTGGTCCGACAGCAGGTGTTCGATGCGAGCCTTGAACGGAGCCAGCGCGCCGGCCAGCACACCCGGGCCCGAACGGCTGATCAGCTCGTTGAGCGCGAGCAAGGCGGCCAGTTCATCGGAGGTAAGCCACAGGCCTGGCAGTTCGAAGCGTTCGCCCTCGCCCTGCTCATAGCGGAAAGCGGCGTGATCGCCGCCGGCGCTTTCGATCGGCGCGCCCAATGCATCGCGCAGGAAGGCGACGTCGCGGTAAAGCGTGGCGCGCGAACACTCCAGCTCATCCATCAAGCGTGGCAGCGGCACCGGATAGTGCGCCGACTTCAGTAGCCGGTGCAGCGTGAGAATGCGCTCGTAACGATCCATGAAATAGAGTGTCAGCGGAAGACCGATGCTTAGCATGGGCATGGCCTGAGACACTCGCAAGTCCAGGACGTCATTGGCCCACCCGTTCGTCGACTGTGTTATTAAATCCAGTTCACAGTTCGCGAGGGCAGGTGGCCAAAAAGTCCTGGGTGCTGACGTAGCGCCCCGGTCCAGCTGGCATTGTTCACTGTCATTTGGCAATAACACGTAAAGGATCGATGGAGCAGAGCGGCGAGATCCCCCGGGACGACGCCACACAGGCCGAACGCCGGCACGATGGGCTGACACCGGATCTGTGGCGTATGTTGCTGGAAATATTGGCTTTGAGCGGTTACGGCATGTGGCTGCTGCTGGGTCTCGCCCTCGCGTTGGGGGTCTACAGCAGCGGGCGCGGCGAGGCGCTGGTGCCGCTGTTCCTGGGCGCATTGTTCGTCAGCCTGGGGCTCATCCTGGCCTCACTGCGTCTGTCATGGGCGTCTGACTGGCATGGCTGGCAACTGGGGCGGGACAGCCGCCCGACCCGCGAAGCCCTGCTGGCGCTTCTGGCCTACCTGCCCATGCTCGCCGTCGCCGCACTGGCGCGGGGTGACAATTCATTCTGGGCCACCCGCCTGGCGGGTGCGGCGCTGGCCCTGGCGGCTCTGGCGACCTTGGTCGATACGGCACGCGGCCTCGGGCGCCGCCGCGCGGATCTCACGGCCGAGCTGGCCGTGCTGCCAGTCAGCCGGGTGGTTTCGGCCTGTTATGCCGGCGGCTTATGGCTGTGGGTCTGCGTGGCCGCGCAGAGCGACCAGGCCAATATGGGCAACGCGCCCTACTGGGTCTTCAGCCTGCTGGCGCTGGCGTTGTTGCTGGGTGCGGTGGAAAGCATGCGATGGCGCGTCTTGCAGCCGCGCAATGAGCACCTGCGCCGCCAACAGAGCTTGCCGCCGGCCCGCTTTCTCGCCGCCGTGCTGGTCTATGCCTTGCCCTGCGTCGCCTTGCTGGCGACCGGGCTGGAATGGGCGCCGCTATGGCTGGCGGTCGTGGCGGCGGTTGCCTGCGGTGTCGGCAAAACGCTGGAGCAGCGACTGTATGTCCGGGCACTGGCGGAACGGGTCGGCCCCTCAACGCTTACAGACTAGCGTGTTCAGGTTTGTTCACTGCACATTCAATTGGCGCCATTAAGGTCTAGCGCTTACTTTTATTTAACCAAGTGGATCGATCCAATGAAAAAGACCCTGATCGCCTGTCTGGTGTTCTCGGCCCTGCTGGGCGCGGTTCATGCGGATGACGCCCCCGGCACTCCCAGCAACAGCAACGCCGCCAATAACGGTGGCTGGAGTGGCTCGGGCGAATTCGGGTTTGCCTCGGCGCGAGGCAATTCGCGTACGGACAACGCCAACGCCAAGCTCACGCTGAACCAGGAAAACGAGATGTGGAAGAACAACTTCTTCCTCAACGGGCTGCGTTCGAAAGGCGAAGTGCAGGTGCAGGACGAGCAAGGCAACACCATCAACCGCTTCAGCACCACGGCCAATCGCTATGACGCGGGTGCTTCGGTGGGCTACAAGCTCGATACCCGCAGCTACATCGTCGGTGCCGCCCGTTATGACCATGACGACTTCGGCGCCAATCTGTGGCAGGGAATCGTCTCGATCGGTTACGGCTACGTCGCGCTGAAGAACGAGAAGACCGAGCTGTCCTTCGAAATCGGTCCCGGTTTCAAGAAATACCGTCCTGCCGACCAGCAGATCACCGAGCCTGACGGCACGGTCGTGCGTGTCCGCCAGGACACCGAGAGCGAGCCGGTGGCGCGTGGTCTGGTGAACTTCAAGTATCGCCTGACCGGTAACACCGCACTCGAAGACACGCTGTTGATGGAAGCGGGCACCAAGAACAAGTACTACCAGAACGACATCGGCCTGTCGGTCAGCATGACCAAGAAGCTGGCGGTGAAGCTGGGCTACCAGGTGCGTTACAACAGCGATGTTCAAGTGGGCATCAAGCACACCGACACACTGGCCACCACCAACCTCGTGTACAACTTCTAGGAGTGAGAGGTTCAGGAGTGAGGAGTCAGAGGTGGGCTTGGCTTCGGCGAGCTGCTCCTCCAGCGTCCAGGAGGGGTGAGTAGCGAGGGCGCGCTGCGTGCGTGCCTTGCGAGCGCTCAACACTCGGAGCGAGCACGGATTTGCTTCACCTTGCAGCGAGCCTATGGGCTTGCGCCCGCACTCCTCACTCCTCGTCTCTTGCTCCTACGCTCCGAGCGCGCAACAACTCCCCCGCGCCCTGCAACACCAGCGCCTCGGCGACACGTTCGCCCAGGGCCTCCCCGTCCGCATGGGGGGCGGAGGCCTCGGCGTGCAGCATGCGGCCGTTGCTGGCGTCGCCCACCATGCCGCGCAGGTGCAGGCCGCGTTCGGTTACCACGCACCAGCCACCGATCGGCACGGTGCAACTTCCACCCAGGGCGCGGTTGAGCGAACGCTCGGCGGTCACCGCCCAGCGGGTTTCCTCGTCATCGAGCCGGGCCAGCAGTTCCAGTACGTCGGGTTTGTCGCTGCGTGCCTCGACGGCGACCGCGGCCTGGCCCGGTGCCGGCAGCCAGTCGGGAGCGGACAGCCGGCTGCGGATACGCGCACCCAGGCCAAGCCGCTCCAATCCTGCGCAGGCCAGCACGATCGCGTCGTAATCGCCGGCATCGAGCTTGCCCAGGCGCGTCCCCACGTTGCCGCGCAGGTCCAGCAAGGTCAGGTCGGGGCGCAGGGCCAGCAACTGCGCCTGGCGGCGCAGCGAGGACGTTCCTACGCGTGCGCCATGCGGTAGCCCGGCCAGTGTCTGGTAATGGTTGCTGACGAAGGCATCGGCGGCGTCGGCGCGTGGCAGGATCGCCGGCAGCGCGAAACCCGGCTCCAGCTCGGCTGGTACATCCTTGAGCGAGTGCACGGCCAGGTCGGCCCGACCCTCCTGCATGGCCACTTCCAGTTCCTTGAGGAAAAGGCCCTTGCCACCGATCGTCGCCAGCGACTTGTCCAGCACCTCGTCGCCGCGGGTGGTCATGGGCACAAGCTCGACGTTCAGCGAGGGATAGGCGCTACGCAGTTCGGCCGCGACATATTCAGCTTGCCAGAGAGCCAGGGCGCTCTTACGGGTGGCGATGCGCAGGGTCGACAGTGTCATGGTGGAGTTGCACGGCTTTGGAAAAGCCGCATTGTCGCGTAATTGGAGGCTGGCCGCGGAGCGGCCTGTCAGGTCGGCCACTGCCTGGTCGGTGAAGCCGGCTACTGCGTAGCCTGTAAAGTCGCCCGCTGGCGCTCGCTGTGATGAGTAAAGAGAGAGCCGTCAGCGTTGCTTACCGCTCTTGCTCTTGTTCTTTACAGGCCACGTAAGTGGCCGGCCTCATCCCATTCGCAACAGCTTGCGCAACACAGGCAGGTTGCGGCGGCTTACCTCGGGCGTCAGCTCGGTGCCGCCCAGTTTCGCCAGAACGCGGCCGTCGGCCAGTGTCTTCAGGCCGACCAGGCGCTGGGTCGGGACCAGGCAGTTGCGGTGCAGTCGCACCAGATGATCGGGGTAGGCTTCTTCCAGTTGCCGCAGCGACTCGTCCAGCAGCAGCCGGCCGTTGCGGTGTTCGACAGCGACGTATTTTTCTTCTGCCAGCAGGCAGATCACTTCGTCCAGCGCGATACGAACCTGTTCGCCACGCTGGCGACCATGCAGGTAACGAGGAGATTCGCGTGGCGCCTGGCTCAGCCGCGCGCGTGCGCGTTCCAGCGCTTCGCGCAGGCGCTCGAGTCGTACGGGCTTGAGCAGGTAGTCGACGGCACCGAGGTCGAATGCCTGGATCGCGTGATTTTCATAAGCCGTGCAGAACACGACTTGTGGCCGCGTCCGTCCGGCCAGGCGGCGGGCCAGCGCCACGCCATCCAGTCCGGGCATGTTGATGTCCAGTAGAAGCACATCCGGCTGTGCTGCATCGAGCAAGTCCAGAGCACTGTCGCCATCGGCCACGCTGCCGGCCGCTTCGATACCATCGCATTCGCCCAGCAGCGCAGCCATGCGCGTGCGGGCCAGCGGTTCATCATCGACGATCAATACGCGCAACGGCATCAGGGCGTTTCCGGCAGTTGCAGGCGCACCAGGAACCGTCCGTCATGCGGGCCGGCATCCACGCGCGCGCGGTCGCCGTAGCGATAGGCCACGCGCTGGCGTACGTTCTCCAGGCCATGGCCGGTGCCGGGCTCGGAGGGCGTGGCCGCCAGCGGGTTGTCGATTTCGATGACCAGCATGCGATCGTGGACGATGCCACGCAAGATCAGTTCGCCCCCCTCGCGCGAGGGCTGGATGCCATGGCGCACCGCGTTCTCCACCAGGGGTTGCAACAACAGGCGTGGCATCGGGTAGTCCAGCGGCAAGGCCAGCTCCCGGCGGATACGTAACCGGTCGCCTAACCGCAATTGCTCGATGGCCAGGTAGCGATCAATCAGGGTGAGCTCGTCTTCCACCGTACCGTCGCGTGATTGATGCTGGCCCAGCGCGGCACGGAATAGTTCGGAGAGATCTTCCACGGTGCGCTCGGCCGCTGCCGGGTCCACGCGCACCAGGGCGGCGACGGTGTTCATGCTGTTGAACAGGAAATGTGGCCGGATACGCGCCTGCAAAGCATCCACCTGCGCGCGGCTGACCGCTGCCAGCCGTGCCTGCCACTGCGCCAGCACATAGAAATAACGCAGCACCGCCGCGCCCAGCAGGGCGGCGATCAGCACACTGGCAAGCACGAACGAGCCCCTGCTACCTCGCAGGGTTTCCAGCTGCAACGACTCGCCCAGCCAACGGCACAGGGCCGCCGCTGGCGCGACCAGCAACACGATCCAGGCCCAGGCCCCCACGTAGGGCAGATATCCGTGCAGGCGCTGCAACCAGGGCCGCAACTTGCACAACGTGACACCGAGCAACAGCATCATCCATTCGATGAACAACACGCACACGCTGTACCCGGCCCACCCCTGGTTGCTCGACGCGATCCACACCACGGTCGCGGTCAGGGCGCCGATCACCAGCAGCGCGAATACAACAGGCATGCTGCAGAAATCAGGCAGCGGCGCGTAGTCGGCGTTGGTGCGATCGAAGGAGGGCATGGCGGGCAGTATGCCGCTTTTGGGGTTAGGCCGACCGCTTGAGCGGCCAGTGAGGTCGGCTACTTGCGTAGCCTGTGAGGCCGGCCACCTACGTGGCCTGTGAGGAGGAAAAGCAAGAGCGATGAGCAGCACGCTGACTGCTCTCTCTTACTCCTCACAGCGAGCGACTTTACAGGCTACGCAGTAGCCGACCTCACAGGCCGCTCAAGCGGCCGGCAAGCCACACGCGCAAATCCGCTATTTCCTCGGGATAGACCGCGTGTGGCATCGGATAAGTGTGCCAGTCGACGGTGTAGCCCAGCGATTGCAGCAGGTCGCGGGAGGCAACGCCACGACTCAGTGCCACGATCGGATCGCCGGTGCCGTGACCCCAGAAAATCGGCGTGGATGCGTTGGCTGGCGCGCGCTCGGCGGCGAATGCATCATGCAGCGGCAGCCAGGTCGACAGCGCGATGATGCCAGCCAGCTTGCGGGGGTGGCGCAGGCCGGTGGACAGGGCGATTGCGCCACCCTGGGAAAAGCCGGCCAGGAAGATGTGATCGTCGGCGATGCCGCGTTCGTTTTCCCGGTCGATCAGGCTCTCGATCGAGGCGATCGAGGCGCGGATGCCCGATTCGTCCTGGCGTGCCGCCGCGTCGAAGCCGGTGACGTCGTACCACGCCCGCATCGGCATGCCGCCGTTGATGGTGACCGGACGCACCGGCGCATGAGGGAAGACGAAGCGCAGGGCCGGCCAGTCGGCGGCGACCAGCTCTGGCACCAAGGGAACGAAGTCGTTGCCATCGGCACCCAGGCCATGCATCCACAGGATGCTGTAGACCGGCTGGCCGGCGGTTTCGCGTTCGATGGTGGACAAGGTCATGCGTGAAGCTCGTTGGGAAGGGAGTGCGCGCCAACCGGCGAGCCATGATGAAGGGAACGCGCGATCCTGCGAATGGCTGACGCCCGCCACGTCGTGTCGGTCAACCGCCGAGCGTAACCGCATCGCGTGCGGACGAAAACCAACCCTTGGCGCTTGCGGTCTCGGCTGCCTTGGCTATGCTGCGCCGTTTTGGTCCTCAAGGAGCCTCCATGCGCCGATCCATCGTCGCAGGCCTCGCCGCCCTGGTCGCGATGCCAGCCGCCTTTGCCCAGTCCGCCCTTGGCGGCGCGCTGGACATGGAAACCATCATGGCCAATCCGGACTGGATCGGCGCCGCGGTTGAGCAGCCGTATTGGAGCGTGGACGGCCGCAGCCTCTACTACGCGCTCAAGCGCGATGGCAGCAAGGTGCGCGACCTGTATCGCGTGGACGTCGCCTCCGGTCAGTCGACCCTGCTCGATCCGGCTGCGCAGGCGCAAGCCGACGGTCCGGCGGTGTTCGACCAGGCCCATCGTCATGCCGCGTATGTGCGCCACGGCGACATCTTCCTGGTGGACCTGACCAGCGGACGCCACGTGCAGGTTACCCGCACTCCCGAGCTCGAATCCTCGCCGCGTTTCTCCAGCGACGGACGCAGCCTGCAATTTCGTCAGGCCAATCTGTGGTTTGTCTACGACATCGCCGGTGGCGTGGTGGCGCCGGCCGCGCAGTTGAAATTCGCCGACGATCCCAAGGACAACAAAACCAACGACCTGACCGACGATCAGTTACGACTGTTCAAGGCGCTGCGTCAGCTCAAGTCGGACAAGGATGGCCTGCGCGATAACGACGAGGCGCTGGCCGCCGCCGACCCCAGCCGTGCGCCCGAACCGATCTATCTTGGCGACAAGGCCGACCTGGTCGATACCGAGCTTTCCCCGGATGGTCGCTGGATGCTGCTGGTCACGCAGCCGAAGGATGTCGATGAAGGCAAGAAGCCGCAGGTGACGCACTACGTGACCGACTCCGGCTATGCCACCCAGCAGGACACACGCGTGCTGGTGGGCCGCAACGATCCAGCGCCGCAGTCGCTGGAACTGGTTGACCTGGTGGGACGCAAAAGCTATCCCTTGTCCACCGACGCGCTGCCCGGCATCAAGGACGATCCGCTCAAGGCCTTGCGTGCCAAGGCCATCGCGGCGCTCGAAAAGGACGGCAAGAAGGATCGCGCCAAAGCCCTGAAGGCACCGGAAGTAAGAGGCGTGCGCATCATCGCCGATGCGGACGATGGCGGCGGTGGCGGTATCGTATGGAGCGACGACGGCCACAACCTGGCCATCCAATTGCGCGCCATCGACAACAAGGATCGCTGGATCGCCAGCGTCGATTTCGGCAAGCACGCGCTGATCAACCAGCATCGCCTGCATGACGACGCCTGGATCAACTGGAACTTCAACGATTTCGGTTGGCTCAAAGATCAGCGCACCCTGTGGTATCTCAGCGAGGAAAGCGGCTATTCGCAGCTGTACACCAAGACCTTGGACGGCAAGGCGCGGGCGCTGACCCAGGGCCGCTTCGAGGTCAGCCATCCACAGCTTTCCGATGATGGCCAGTGGTTCTACCTGCGCAGCAACAAGACGGCGCCCTATAGCTATGATGTCTACCGTGTGCCGGCTGGCGGCGGTGAGCTGACGCGCGTCACCCAGTACCAGGGTATGGATGATTTCCTGCTCTCGCCGGATAACAAGCAACTGGCGGTCGTGCACTCGGCACCCTACGTACTCGCTCAGTTGGCGGTGCAGGATGCCGCGGGCGGTACGCCGCATGAGTTGACCAACACCATGAAACCGGCGTTTACCGCGCATGCGTGGATCGCGCCGCAGATAGTCGAGGTGCCGTCATCGCATGGTGCCGGCAACATCTGGGCCAAGTATTACGGGCCGGCCAACCCGGAGGATGCCAAGGGTCGCCCGGCGGTGATCTTCGTGCATGGCGCCGGTTACCTGCAGAACGTCAACGTGTCCTGGTCGAACTATTTCCGCGAGCAGATGTTCCACAACCTTCTGGTGCAGCAGGGCTATGTGGTGCTGGACATGGATTACCGCGCATCGGAGGGCTACGGTCGCGCATGGCGCACGGCCATCTATCGCCAGATGGGTCATCCAGAGCTGGAAGACCTGCTCGATGGCAAGGCCTGGCTGGTCAGGCAGCATGGCATCGATGGCAAGCGCGTAGGCATCTATGGCGGCAGCTACGGCGGCTTCATGACCGAAATCGCCCTGTTGCGCGCGCCCGGCGAATTCGCCGCGGGCGCGGCCTTGCGCCCGGTCAGCGACTGGCGCCTGTACAACCACGAGTACACGTCCAACATACTCAACGACCCACAGTTGGACCCGGAGAGCTACCGCATCAGCTCACCGATCGAATACGCCGACAACCTGCGTGATCCGCTGTTGATCCAGCACGGCATCATCGACGACAACGTGCTGGCCGAAGACTCGATCCGCCTGTACCAACGCTTCGTCGAATTGCACAAGCGCAATTTTTGGATCTCACTGTACCCGATGGAGCGCCATGGCTTCGTGCACCCGGATTCCTGGTATGACGAGTACCGGCGTATCGATGAGTTGTTTGAGACTTATGTGAAGCCAGTCAAGCCAGGCGCTTAAGCCGGCCACTGAAAAGGGTAAAGAGGAAGAGCAAAGCCTCCGCTGGTGCTCTTCCTCTTCACAGGCTGCGTCAGCGACCGACCTTGCAGCTCGCATTGCGTGCCCTACGCCGACTGGTACAGGCCGACCAGTCCATAGATGTCGATGCAGGCGTGTGCGAGCATCAGGGCTAGCAGGTTTCGCTTGCTCAAGTAGTAAGTGATGCAGAGTGCCAAACCGACCAATCCTGTGGTTAGGATGCCAGGGGTACCTTGGTTGGCGTGCGCCAAACCGAACAGCGTCGAAGAAACCAGGCAGCCTGAGATGCGAGCCCATCGAGTGGCGCCGGCAAGGCGTTGCCACTGTTCAAGCAGGAAGAAGCGGAAGAGCAGTTCTTCAGCAATGGCTGCACTGAGCACCATCTTGCCCAGGAATGCCAGCAGGTCGATCAGGTGGTTGAATTTGAAGTCGCCAAGATCCGACTTCGAATGGCCGTCAGGAAGCAACAGGTCCAATAACCATTGGAAGGGAAACAGCAGGACTATTGCGGTCAAAATGGCTGCGGTCAGCAGTGTGCGTTGGAACTGACGGGTAGATTGGTAACCGGTGGCCAGGGCTTGCCTCAAGGAATTTTTCGACATCAGCGCCATGGCCAATAGTGCAAGGACTGGCGTTTCGTATGGAAATTCGATGGGTAGCGAGAAGCCCCAGGGTAACATGATCGCCATGATGACAGCGATGCCGACCCCCGTGATCGCACGCTCCTTCCACGTCGAAACAGCCTCATGGCCTTTGACGTCGCCTGTATGAATCATATTTAAGATACTCACGCTTATCGAGAACATGCCCTGATGTCACGCATGGGTGCAATCCACGCGCTCATCGAGCACTTGAACAAGCTATGAAATATCAGTTATCGAGCATATAGAACTCATCCTATTTGCTGGCGCGGCAGATGCGTCGATGGCATCGACTTGCCCTGGCTGACGTCTTGCTGGTCTTAATTTTTGGCTGCAAGCTGGGCCACATTGCCAGTGGCCCATTGGCCAACTTCACTGTCCTGGCAGTGACGCAAAATAACGAGCTGGGGGTTGTCCGTAGCTGCGGCGAAACATCGCCACGAACGCACTGACACTGGCGTAGCCGAGCGCGTCGGCGATGTTGGCGACCGCGTCGCCCTCGGCCAGGCGTTGCATGGCGTGCGATAACCGTGCCTGCTGGCGCCATTGCGCGAAGCTGCTGCCTGTTTGGCTGCGAAACAGGCGGGTGACGGTGCGGGGCGAGACGCCGGCCCAGCCGGCCCAATCTTCCAGGCTGCGCGCATCCTGCGGCTGCTCCAGGACAGCATGGGCGATGCGACGCAGGCGGCGGTCGATCGGCATGCGCAGGTGCAGCGGCTCGACCGGGGCGCGGCGCATTTCATCCATCAGCACCGCCAGCACGCGCTCCTGCTCGGGGCGCAAGGCATCCTCGAAGGCCCAGGTACTGGCGCGATAGACCAATGCGCGCAGCAGGTCGTTGCTGCCCAGGATGCACACGCCGGTCGGCATGCCTTCGGCGGCCTGCGGAGCCACGTACACGCCCCAGCCGCGGATCGGGCCGTTGATGCGCACCGTGTGCAACTCGCCCGGGGGCATCCAGCTGACCCGGCGTGGTGGCAACGTCCAGGCGCCGCTACGCGTCTGCAAGGTGAGAAGGCCCGATTCCACGTAGAAAAGCTGTCCGCGCAGATGGCGGTGCCAGTCATATTCATGGGTGGTCTTGGGGTCCTTGCGATCGACGACGAAAGCGATCAATTCCGGGCCGTCGACGCTTTCGATGCGCTGAAAGACTTCAGCGTGGTCGTGGGTAGTGCCCATGGCGAATTCTCGATAAAAACTGTCCACATAACGATAACAGGCCAACTAGGTTTAGGCCTATGCTTTCCACACTGCCCCGGCGTCCGCCCCGGAGCCGCCCCGTCCCGCCAGCCGTCGTCACGGCAAAGCCTCCCCGGACGTCTTTCATCGAGCCGCTCATCGGACGCCTCATTACCCAAGAAGAACAGGAGAGATCGGCATGCTGATTTCCGTCTCGCCGTACGTACCCACGGACGCCGCCGAAGCACTGATCCGCTTCGTGGCCCATGCCCAACTGATGCTCGATCCGGCCACGCCCGAACCGCTGCGCCGCAACATAGAGCCGCAACTATTGGCCCTGCTGCCTACGATCAAGGCCCTGGGTCTGTTTGATCTGGTCGAGATCCGCGATCCTGCCATGCGGGCGCTGATCCAGGACGAAATGGCGCAGCGGCGGGGTTTGCGGCTGGCGAAGGAGTTTGCTGACGCGTGAACTATCCCTGAGGCAAAAGTCGCCTAAAATATATTTGCCTTGACAAATATCTTTTCGGCAATATTATGCCTCTCATGAAAAAAGAACCGTCCCAGGCCGCGGCCGTCAACGAAAACCTCGGTGTGCTGATCGGGCTGGTGCGTGGCGAGATCGTCCACGACATCGAGACCGAGATGGCCGGCTTGGGATTGGATCTGCGATTCACGCAGTTCCTCATCATCAAGCGTCTCGCCCGGTTGGGGCCGATGTCGGCTACCGAACTGGCGCGATCGGTGGAACTGGATGGCGGTGCGATGACCCGCCAACTGGACCAGCTCGAAAAGAAGGGCTTCCTGCGGCGTTGTCCGCATGAACAGGACCGCCGCGCCCTGCGGATCGAACTGACCGAGGCCGGGACGGCCGTGTGGAATCAACTGGACGACTGCAACGACCGTGTGCTGGCAGCAGCGCAACGGTCGTTGAACGACGTCGAGAAAAGCCAGCTTCACGATTACCTGGCGCGCGTGCTTGGTGCATTGCGCGACAAGACCTGAATTTAGAACCGAACCGGGATACTCCCATGCGTCTGCACTTACTTGCGGCGGCAACCGCGCTCACTTTTGCCCTGGCCGGCTGTGCGAGCAGCGGCGGCCTGCATCCAGACGGCCATCTGACTGATCCGGCCACGCTCAAGGCGGATGCCAGCCTTGCGCAGTTGAAGTTGTCGGCGGCGCAGTGGCCGCAACAGGATTGGTGGACGGGCCTGGGCGATGCCCAGCTCAGTGCGCTGATCGAGGAAGCGCTCAAGGACAACCCCGACCTGACCGTGGCCGATGCGCGCCTGCGCGAGGCCCAGGCGGAGGTTGGCATCGCCGACGCGGCACGTGGCCCGACGGTCAATGCTGGCGCCGCGGTCGCCGGTGCGCGCCTGCCGACCACGATCGCACCGTTCGGCAACGGCCACTACGCCAATGCCAAGTACGCCTACGGCAGCTTCAAGTGGGACATCGACCTGTGGGGCGGCAAGAAGGCGGCCTGGCAGGCTGCCGTCGGTAGCGCCCGCGCGGCGGATATCGAGACACGCGCCGTGCGCATCGAGCTGTCCACCAATGTCGCACGCGCCTATGTGCAGCTTGGTTATGCGTATGCCCAGCAGGATGTGGCGAAGGCCGAGCTGGAGCGCGCCAACCACGCTTACCAGCTGACGCAGCAGCGCGTGACGGCCGGCATCGACAACCAGATGCAGCTCAAGCAGATCGAATCGGAAGTGGCCAGCGCGCAGCAACAGAGTGCCGTGGCCAATCGCGCGATCGATTCAGCACGCTCGGCGCTATCGGTGCTGCTGGGCAAGGGCCCGGATCGTGGCCTGGACATCGCCCGTCCGCAGTCGCTGCAACCGGCCGCCCTGGCGGTGCCGGACAACCTGTCGATCGACCTGATCGGTCATCGCGCCGACCTGGTCGCCGCGCGCTGGCGCGTGGAAGCGGCCAACCAGGGCATCAAGGAAGCCAAGACCCGGTTTCTGCCGGACCTGAACATCAGCGCATTGGGTGGCGTCATCGGTTTCGGTGGCGGCAACATCTTCCAGCTGCCGGCACGCTTTTATGAAGGCGGTCCGGCGGTGAGCCTGCCGATCTTCGATGGCGGTCGCCTGCGCAATAACTTGGCCGGCAAGGACGCGCAGTACGACGAAGCCGTCGCGCAGTACAACAAGACGCTGGTGGGCGCGGTCAACGAAGTGGCCGACGATCTGTCGGGCCTGAAGTCGCTGCAGGACCAGATCGCCGCGCAGCAGCACGCGCTCGATGCCGCCAACGATGCATGGAAGCTGGCTGACCAGCGCTACAAGGCCGGTGTGGGCAGCTTCCTTGAGGCGCTGAGTGTGCGCCAGGAGCTGCTGGTCGCCGATCAGCGCATGGCGGCATTGCGTGCGCAACAGGTCGACTTGTCGGTCCAGTTGATCCAGGCGCTCGGCGGCGGCTTCCGTCCGCAAGCCGACGAAGCCTCCGTTGTTTCTTCTTCCAATCCTTCTCGTTCCTGAGGCTGATGGTCATGTCTAGCCAGAATCCCGTCGCGGCCGAACCGGCCGCTCCCCAGAAAAGCCGGCGCGGTTTCCTCATGCGTCTGCTGGTCATCGTACTGGTGCTCGTCGCCATCGCCTGTGGCCTTTGGTATTACTTCGATGGCCGCTGGTATGAAGCGACCGACGATGCCTACGTCAACGGCAATATCGTGCAGGTCACTCCGCAGGTGCCGGGCACGGTGGTGACGATCGGCGCCGATGACGGCGACCTGGTGCATGCCGGCGATGTGCTGGTCAAGCTCGACCAGGCCAATACCGAAGTCGCGCTGGCCGAAGCCAGGGCCAACCTCGCCAGCACCGTTCGCAAGGTGCGCGGCCTCTACAGCAACGTGTCCGGTGCCCAGGCCGATGTGGCCGTTCGCAAGGTCGCGGTGGACAAAGCCCGTGCCGACTACAACCGTCGTCGCGACCTGGCCAAGTCCGGTGCCATTTCCAGCGAAGAACTATCGCACGCGCTGGATGAGCTCAACTCGGCACAGAGCGCGCTGACCACGGCCCAGCAGCAGTTGCAGACCAACAAGGTGCTGGTCGACGACACTGTGGTCGCCTCGCATCCGGATGTGATGGCCGCAGCCGCCCGCCTGCGCCAGGCCTACCTGGACAACCTGCGCACCACGATCATTGCGCCGGTCGATGGTTATGTTGCCAAGCGTTCGGTGCAACTGGGCCAGCGTATCGCCGTGGGTGCGCCATTGATGGCCGTGGTGCCGCTGCACCAGGTGTGGATCGACGCCAACTTCAAGGAAACCCAGTTGACGCACATGCGTATCGGTCAGCCGGTGGATATCACCGCCGACGTCTACGGTGGCAGCGTGAAGTACAAGGGCACGGTCCAAAGCCTGGGTGTGGGTACCGGCAGCGCGTTCTCGCTGTTGCCGGCACAGAATGCCACCGGCAACTGGATCAAGATCGTCCAGCGCGTGCCGGTGCGTATCTTCTTCACCGACGCCAAGCAGCTCGATGAGCATCCGCTGCGCATCGGTCTGTCTACGGACGTGGAAGTGGGCCTGCACGATCAGACCGGCCCGATGCTGGCCCAGAAGCCGCAGACCGCGCCGGTGTTCAACACCGACGTCTATGCCAAGCAAATGGCGCAGGCCAACACCGTGATCGAGCAGATCATCCACGAGAACATGGCTGGCGGCAGCGATAACGCCCCGGCTCCGGCGCAGTCGTCGAAGAAGTAAGCCCCTCGCCCTCCGCCGCACGGCGGAGGGCTACTCCCAAGCCTTCAAAGACAGCCATGAACAGTCAATTCCGCCCGCCGAGCCTGGCGATCTCCACGATCGGCCTGTCGCTGGCGACCTTCATGCAGGTGCTCGACACGACGATCGCGAACGTGTCGCTGCCGACGATCGCCGGCAACCTCGGCGTGAGCGTCAACCAGAGCACCTGGGTGATCACCTCGTTCGCGGTCAGCATGGCGATCTCGTTGCCGTTGACCGGCTTCCTCACGCGCCGATTCGGTGAAGTGAAGCTGTTCATCTGGTCCACGCTGCTGTTCTCGCTAGCATCCTTTCTCTGCGGCATCTCGCAGAGCATGGAGATGCTTATCCTGTTCCGTGCCATTCAGGGCGCAGTGGCCGGTCCGATGTATCCGGTCACGCAAAGCCTGATGATTTCCATCTATCCACCGGCCAAGCGCAGCATGGCGCTGGCGCTGCTGGCGATGGTGACGGTGGTCGCGCCGATCGCCGGCCCGATCCTCGGTGGCTGGATCACCGACGACTACTCCTGGCCGTGGATTTTCTTCATCAACGTGCCTATCGGCATCTTTGCCAGCTTCGTCGTGGCCAACCAGATGAAGGGTCGTCCGGAAACCACCTCGCGCCCGAAGATGGATTACGTCGGCTTGATCACCCTGATCATTGGCGTGGGCGCCTTGCAGATCGTGCTTGACAAGGGCAACGATGAAGATTGGTTCAACTCGTCTTTCATCGTGGCGACCAGTATCGTCTCGGCCGTCTCACTGGCGGTGTTCCTGATCTGGGAACTGACCGACAAGGAACCGATCGTCGACCTGAAGTTGTTGCGTCACCATAACTTCCGCACGGGCACGATCGCGTTGGTGCTGGCGTATGCCTCGTTCTTCGCCATCGGCCTGCTGGTGCCGCAGTGGTTGCAGCGCAATCTTGGCTACACCGCAACCTGGGCCGGCTTTGCGACAGCGCCGCTGGGTATTATTCCGGTGGCACTGACCTTCGTGGTCGGCAAGTACGCCACGCGTTTTGACTTGCGCCTGCTAGCGTCGTGCGCGTTCCTGGTGATGGGCTCGACCTGTTTCCTGCGTTCGCAGTTCTACCTGGATATCGACTTCGCCCACGTCGCGCTGGTGCAACTGCTGCAAGGCCTGGGCGTGGCGCTGTTCTTCATGCCGGTGACCACGATCCTGCTGTCGGACTTGCAGCCCCATGAAATCGCCGCGGGCGGCGGCCTGGCGACCTTCCTGCGTACGGTGGGCGCCAGCTTCTCGGCATCGCTGACCACGTTTATCTGGGACCGCCGCGCTATCGTGCATCACTCGCAATTGACCGAGCACATCACGCCATACGACCAGAACACCCAGGCGGCCGTGGCGCAGATGGGCGACAGCCAGCATACGATGGCGGTGATCGACCAGATGATTACTCAACAGGGTTATCAGATCTCGTTCAACGAGGTGTTCCACATGCTCGGTTGGATCTTCTTCTCGCTGGTGCTGGTGGTCTGGATGGCACGTCCGCCATTCTCGGCCAAGGCCGGTGCGGGCGCGGGCGGGCACTGATATTGTCTGTATGAGCAGCACGCTTCATGGCCAGCGTGCAGACCTTGGTAACGGCAACCGATCGGGTGCCGTTTTTTGTGTACGCAGGATGTGATCTTCCACCTGAATGCCGGAGTGCCCTCGCTGTTGATGGGCTGGGCGCGATTCAGGCCATGGTCCATTCAGCCGGCATCAGGGGTATGCGCATGGTTGACCATGGTCTTCGTTCACTTCATTCACCAGGTGTCGGGCGGCTGGTTGCGTGTGCGAAGGTGGCCGGATCGACCAGAACCGGAATTCCTGCTGGGCGCAGTGCAAAATATATGCACCAAGAAAACCTTTGAAAGCCAGCTCCGCCGTTGGCATGTCGGATGCTCTCATCGCCCGTTGTAGAGCGCGACGATGAGCAACAGTTTCCGGCGCGACATATTCGATATGACGAACTTCCTTGTTCATGTTGCTGCCAGGCCTGGGATGGGCTACAGCCCGCATGATTCTATCGGCATTCTCGCGTTTGCTTTCGGCGAGGACATTCCACCATGCATGGGTTGGCGCGGCCCTTGGATCCGCATGGGATGTCGACAAGATGTAGTCCAGGCTGTCAGCACCCAGGACCTCGCATACAAGCTGCGCTCCACGGGCAGCTGTATCCACAGATTCATGTACCAAGTCTGTTTTCGCGAAATCTGGCCTGTTGGCGATCGATTTGAGTACATCACTCTTCAATAAATAAGGTCGACCGTCCTTGAACTTGTAGCGCAGGCGCTGTGTGATGCCCAGTGCCGTGGTGAATCTGGAGTTGCTTCCATGCCGGGCAGCATCTGCCAGTATATCGCTCACCGTCTGGGCGAATTGCGATGAGGTCTTCTCCGAGACCGCCCGGGCAATCTGGTCGAACCCTTCACGCGTATTAAGCAGGCCATCCAGTTCTATGGTCAGAAAGCTGCCGCGCAGGTACTCGACCGGATGTTCGCTGACGCGAATCAGTTCGAAGTACGCATTGCCCCCCGGTGGAACTGGCAAAGCCTGCACGCTGAAGCTTGTCGAGGTTTGGCATAACGAAGCCTGGAGGACTTTTCGGTGGGCATTAGGTCGAAGAATGGCTTCGTTTTCATCAATGACCTTGCGTATATCTTGGGCTTGGCTCGTGCTCAGGCGTCCGGCGGAAAGCAATTGCACGTAGTTTTCAAGTAGCGAGCAGGTACGCCGGTGCAGGGCTTCTCGATGTGGCGCCTTGCGCAGCAGGACAGCTCGGGTTTCCTCCATGCTGCATCGGTCGACATGTTCGAGCATGGCACGCCTGAGCCCTCCAGCACTTCGATAGGGCGACGCTGTGTCGGCCAGAGCCGCCCGGACAAGTGAAGGGTGAGTTTCGTGCAAGGCCAGGAGGTCGAGCTCTTGCAAGGCGCAACCTAGCCTGCGTATGGACATCAGCGAGAAGCCTAGTCCGGCTATATCTGGAAAACCCACCTGGGCAGGCAGGCGCACGGTTGCAAACCATTCCTCATGGATGTCAGAGGGCCCAATCCGAATCCAGTTTGCGAATTGATAGTGGATGGGAGCGAGACCCAACTGGCGCAACCGGTCATTCAAGTACGGTGCCGAAATCTGTGCTCTATGGACGTCACGTGCATGGTGGGCAGCGACCTTGTTCATGCGCTGCATGTGCTTCGGAGCGAGCAGCTGGTGCACAGCGGGCCGTACCGTGATGAAACTGACAGGGTGTTCCGTCTGTCGCGCAGGCAGCCCTCGGTGGGAGCCGGGGTCGTCGCTTGTGACGCGGCGGGAAGCCGGCGTAGCCATGCGCTGATGAGCGAATCGACTGTCGCTGACGCCTTCAGGCCCTTGATTGGCTGAAAGCCACTTGCGCTGCATTGAGCCTCTGATGGCATCGCTGACGCAGGCGCGGAAGTGCCATTTCAACATGCGACAGCTTTCATGGATGTATTGCCGGGGCCGGCTGGCAGGATGGTTCAGTGGGCTGCTGGCCCGTTCCACGGCGCTAAAATATTTGTAGAAGGCTCGCAGTTCGCCTGGTGTATAGGGTGCGCGCGGGTTCATTCGAGCCAACGTTGCCGGATGGAACGACATGCCCATGGCGTTGCAGGGTAGTTCGTCGAGCTTGCCGCGTAAGGCGCGTGCTAGGCGCAGCGCATCGGCCTTGGCAATGGCGGGCTCGGCGATAGCGGCTTGCTGAGGGGAGGGCGCAGACCCGCGGGATGCACCCTTTGTCTTGGTCATGACTGCTTGTTTATGGCGTCTACTTACACCAGTGCAGTGTCATGCAAGTGGGAGTCATTTCTGATAGGGGGCCGATACCATGTCGTGTAGCCAGTTGTCCTTTGGGCGACTAGCACTATGCATATAAGGCTGTCATCCGGGTCACGAGTGCTTCCAGGACACGAAAGCGAGATACAGGGCGTCTTCGTTCTCTTTTATATCGAGCGGGTCAATGACAGGCGGGATGTCAGATATCAAGAAGGCGGAGACTTCCATCTGACCGCCCAGGAAAACGGCCCCGAAAGGGGCCGTTCTTTGTCATGCCGGAAACATCGTCTTCATTCAGAGATTGAAGCCGATGCCCACAAGTGCCATGGTCTCGCCGCGATTGGGGTCATGGATGCCTGCGTTGGAGATGTGGCGCACTTGCAGGCTCCAATGCTGGAACTGGTAGCCGATGGTGTTAACGAACTCGCCCGAACTGCTGAGGGCAATCGTCTTGCCACTGAGTACAGCCACTTGCGGCGACCAGAAGAAACCGTGGTACCAGTCTTCATCGTCACCGTACTGAAAGCGTACGCCACCGGCGAAAAGCTTCACGTCATCGGTGGTGCCATAATGAGTATTGCGGTAACGGGCAATGTCGCGGCCATTGATATAGCCGAGCGAGAAGTCGGCGGACCAGGTGAAGTTGCTATGGCCCAGCTGGCGTTCGCCGGCGGTCAATTCGAGGAAGCCGACATTGGTGCCGTAACTGTCCATGTAACTACGGCCTCCCTGAATTTCCAGGCGCGCGGCAGCGGCGGGAACGGAGGCCAGGCCGAGCAGGGCAAGCGCCAGGGCACGACGGGCGAAAGTCGAGGAAAGCATGGTGAGGGAACCTTTTCGCTGAGTTGCTTTTTGAACTTAATAGTTTATTAAAGCGGGTGGACGTTAAGTGAAGCTTTCAGCGTGGATTTCAAGGACCCGTTGTAGGTCGGATGCAGGCCTGATCGCAGGCTTGACCCGATAAATTATCCGGGTAATATGCGCATCGCCTCCCTAACGCCCGGCTCACCGATGGACGGCAGAACTTGTACAGCATTCCTTGGACATCGTCTGATCGCATCGGGTGATCTCGTCGAGGTGGCACGCGCGGTACGCCAAGCCATGGACGATACGCCTGGGGCCGATGTCCTCGTTTTCGACGACGCGACGTCGCGCCAGGTGGAGGTGGATTTCCGAGGCAGCCTGCAGGACGTGCTACAGCGGCTGGATGGCACACCGGAACTCCAGCGCGGCCCGGGCCGTCCGCGCCTGGGCGTCACGGCACGCGAAGTCACCCTGCTCCCTCGCCATTGGCAGTGGTTGGGCGCGCAGCCCGGTGGCGCATCGGCTGTGCTGCGACGACTCGTGGAAGATGCCATTCGCCATGGCGGGCCGCGCGAGCGGGCACGTCAGGCTGCGGAAGCCGCCGATCGCTTCATGACGGTCATGGGTGGCGACTTTCCCCGGTATGAAGAGGCCTCTCGTGCTTTCTGGCGTCGCGACCGGGACACCTTTGAAGCGTGTGTTGCAGCATGGCCTGCCGATGTGCGCGACCATTTGCGCAAGCTGGCGGCGGCGGCCTGGGATGAGCAGCTTGACCTCGAAGGACTGCAAGGCAGCTCGCCAAAGAAGGCTTGAACCGCGTTATATCGCCGACTGCTTCAACGCTGGCGGGCACGGCCTGGTCATTCGCAATACCTCACCGGGGCTGAGGTCTGCTCCCGGGAATTCCAACCGCACCCATTGCACGGGACTCTGACATGTCGCCCTCTCCCGCCCGCCGGCCGTTGCTGACCGAGGGACCGATCGCCCGGACGCTTCTGCTGTTTGCCTTGCCCATTCTTGGCAGCACCGTGTTGCAGTCGCTCAATGCGTCGGTCAACGCGATGTGGATCGGGCATTACCTGGGCGAATCGGCGCTTACCGCTACGGCCAACGCCACACTGATCCTGTTCTTGTTGCTCAGTGCGGTATTCGGTGTGAGCATGGCTTGCACCATCCTGATCGGCCAAGCCATGGGCGCGCGCCATGTGACTGAGGCCAAGCGTGTGGTGGGCACGAGTGCCACATTCTTTCTGGCCGCGTCAGTGGCCATGGCTGTCGTCAGTTACGCACTGACACCGTTGTTGCTGCGCGCCATGGGGACACCAGTCGACGCGCTGCGTTATGCCGTGCCCTATCTGCGCGTCATCTTCCTCGCGCTGCCCTCGATGTACTGCTACAACTTTCTGATGATGACACTGCGTGGCGCAGGTGACTCGCGCACACCGTTCTTGTTCATGGGATTGTCGGTATTGCTTGACGTTGCGCTCAACCCCATCCTCATCTTCGGCTGGGGACCGTTTCCGCGGATGGGCATTGCCGGTTCAGCTACCGCGACGTTGATCGCCCAGACCGTCGCTCTCGCCGCGCTGCTGGCTACGCTTTATGTGCGTAAACATTTCCTTTGCATCGGCCGCACGGAGCTGGGCCTGTTGCGACCGGACGGAACGATCCTGCGTTCCTTGATCTTCAAGGGCTTGCCAATGGGCCTGCAGATGATCGTCATCTCCACGTCCGCGATCCTGATGATGCGTTTGGTCAATGGTTTTGGCTCGCAGACCACGGCTGCCTATGGAGCGGCCACCCAGTTGTGGAACTACGTGCAGATGCCCGCGATGGCGATCGGCGCGGCGGTATCGTCGATGGCAGCGCAGAACGTCGGAGCGCGCTTGTGGGATCGCGTCGGACGTATCGCTGCCATTGGCGTGGGCTACAACTTTCTAATGAGCGGTGCGCTGATCGGCGTTATCTATGTGTTCAATGCGCCTGCCCTCAACCTGTTCTTGCCTGGCGACAGTGCCGGCCTGGCTATAGCTCAGCATGTGAACATGATTGCCGTGTGGTCGTTCATGTTCTTCGGCGTCACTTTCGTATTGTTTGGTGTCGTGCGTTCCACCGGGGCGGTCAAGGCGCCGCTGATCATTCTTTTCATCACCATGTGGTTGGTACGCCCACCCTTCGCGTTATCGATGATGCCGCACCTGGGCGCCGATGCGATCTGGTGGAGTTTTCCACTGGGATCATTGCTTTCGATGCTGATGGCCATGGCCTACTACCGCTGGGGTGGTTGGAAACATGCGCATATGCTGGTAGAGCCGTCCAGGCCGGACGCACTGCAAGCTGTGCGGACTCAGCCGACGCAAGCGGACTGACAAAACTGACACAGGAGCGAGCAGAAAAATTAGCGCAAGCATATGTTCCGTCGAGCTTGCGCAGCGTACTGGAATATCGGCAATGCTATGCTACCGCCCGTTCTAGAAACCAAGACTGTACAGTACAAGATGTCATCTCGCTTTCGTCGTGAGACAGAGGCTGGCGCCGCTATCTACTCTCCGCTTGTGTTGAAGCTTTACGATGCATGGGTGCTAGGCCTATCCAATCGTTATGCTTGGCAGTGTTCGACGGCAGATACACTGCTCCCGTTCTATCGGCAACACCTCGGCAAAAGTCACATGGACGTGGGCGTCGGCACGGGCTACTACCCGGCTCACGCTGACTTGGCCGCCGACAGTCATATCACTCTGGTCGATCTCAATGCACATACCCTGAGCGCCGCCGCCGCGCGCCTCAGCCGCCAAGACACCACGATATTGATGCAGGATGTATTCGAGCCTGCCATGTCGCTGCCGGATCGCCATTACGATTCCATTGCACTGTTCTATTTGCTGCATTGCCTGCCGGGCAGCATGAAGGAAAAGGTGCGCGTATTTGAGAATCTCAAGCCTAAGCTGGCCCAGGGTGGCAAACTCTATGGAGCCACCATCCTGGGCGATGCGGCCGAACACAATCGATTCGGCCGCAAGTTAATGGACATCTACAACAGGAAAGGCATTTTCGGAAATCGCCTGGATACCCTTGATGCACTGCACGAAGCGCTGCACACACATTTCAATGATGTGCAGCTTGAACAGCGCGGAAAGGTCGCCTTGTTTGTAGCCCAGATGCCCAGGTTCTGACAGATCCGGCAAGCAAGCGGGTTACCAGCACCTTGCCTATGGACTGCGATGGTCCAAGCATCACGTCAGCGCTTGATTCCCTTACATGCCTTGTCGTAGCACGACGACATCCCAGCGTTCATTGGCAGGTACGGCCCCGTATTGCGTAACCCACTCTTCAGGAACGGCCCTGGGAAGACGAGGCAACGGATCGGGGACGATGTCGCTGGATCGGGGGGCGTTGGGATAGGACGACCACGGCGACATCAATTCATGGAAGGGGTTGGGAGGAAGTGTATTTGCAGCAGTGGCTTCGAAGTGAATATCCTGCCCGTGGCTGTAAAGGCGCAGGCTCTGGTTGTCGCCATCACGCAAGCTGTGAATGCGCTCGGCTACCCAGCGAAAACGTTGGTTGAGATCCAATGTGCAGGGCGTGAGCTTGACATGATCACCGTCGCTGACAGCCATGCATCGACCATCCATGCGGTTTCGATAGCGTTGCTCTGAGTCCAGATTCCACTGCTGCGCGTAATTGTCCAGCGCGGTGTCGCATGGTTGAAGACTAATGATATCGGAATCCGAACTCGCCGTAAGGCAGCCGTTGTTCGAGGTCGAGCGGATCAGAGCAGTAACTTCGCGCGACAGGAAAGGCGATTTGCCCTTGATGGATACAGCGGTAGCAATATTCGGGCGCTCCTTTCCGACGTGGGTTGGCGTTCGTGGCTCAGCGAAACGGTGGTAATCAATTTCATAGATCGAGGTGAGTCGAATGGAGTCTTCAAAACTGCCAGGAAGAATCCATGTCGAGAAAACCTCCGAATCCAGGCCTTTCATCATGGGAGTGACCCGGCTGGGCGACGTATTGAACGGCCCTCCGAAGTAACCCCTCGTGTTCAGAATGAAGGGGGCCAGGGCGACATCCCAGTAAAGATATTGCATCTGCCCGTTGTCTCTGGCGGAAGTATTTAACTGATAGTCCTTCAGCGTGATGGAGACGGATGTGCTCTCATCGAAGTATTTTCCAAACTCGAATCCAAAAGGTAATTTCGCCGATGTGGCCCTGACGTTGGATTGCAACCCATTCTCCAGTTCGGGCGAAATACTGAAGCCATAGCTTGTAGAGGTGGTTCTTTGTTCGCTGAGCGTGACATCGGTTCTGCTGTCGGCGTAGGGAAAGCGGTCAAGCAGCAGGGGTGTCGTTGTGAACGCCTGGATAGTCTGAGATAGCCGATAATTGGAGGGAATGACCAGCTGTGGGAAACCTCCGCCGGTGAAGCTGTAGTGTTGTGCTGGTGCGATAAATCGCGTTTTCATGGTAATCACCTTTGCATCCGAGCTCAGGCTGGAACTACGTGTCGCAGTGCCGGAAATGGTGATGGCACCTCCATCGGGATATAGTTCGGTGGCTGCGAAGGCGAGATGTGGAACCTCGATGGGGATCGAGTTTAAAGTGGGCAGGGCGCTGCGGCTCGGTGGCGCCGGCATCGATTTGGCTAGCGCCTGCGTAAGATGCGTCAATCGCGTGCCATCGCTGGCGTCGTAGTGCAACGGTTCGGCAGCGAGAATTCGCAGCGTTCCATCATGATCGCGATAGTAGATGGCGGCATCTGCATCCATCGAGACGCCAAAAAGTGCCTCCAACGCGTTGGAAGAGTCTTCGCCGGGCTCCCGGGTAATGAGCACGGGAACGCCGTTGGACAACAGGGCGCGAACCTCGTCGCCGCGCGTTCGGTGGCCCAGCAGTCGAGCGGGAACCCATGCTACGTCCTGTTCCAATCCTTGGGCAGCCGTGACGGGGCGAACGATGGCGTCGAAGGTGGTCCTGACGGCAGGTCGACTATCTTGCCTGGTTACATGCGTGGGAAGGTCCTTTAGTGCAACCACGGATATGTGGTCTGCTGTGTAGGAAAAAGCCGTTCCAGTCGACAGGTAGCCTGCGACCATGAAAGCAAGATGTGCGCGCTTTAGAGCCCTCATCTGAATCTCCAGTCCGTGGGAAAGAGACGACAGTGTTGAGGCGAGCGCTGAGAAAGACTATCAGCGAAATCCTAAAGTGTTGTTCCCATAAAGCATGGTTGTAGATACTAAATTGAATAATGTAAGGCTTGCGGAGAACGCACGCGCTAGCGTGCGTCTTGCGCTGCCAGCTTGAGCGCCCGCTTGATGGCACGCCGTTCACGTCGTGCCTGTTTACGTTGCTTGCGGTCGTGGTTCCACAGATAGATGGCCGGGGTGCTGAGCAGGGTCAGCAGTTGCGAGACCAGCAGGCCGCCGACGATGGCGATGCCCAGCGGCTGACGCATTTCCGATCCCACGCCAAAACCGATGGCCAGGGGCAGGGCGGCGCCCATGGCGACCAGGGTGGTCATGGTGATCGGGCGAAAGCGCACCAGGGCGGCTTCGCGGATAGCCTCGGGTGCGGGCAGGCCGCGTTCGCGTTGCGCCACCAGGGCAAAATCCACCATCAAGATGGCGTTTTTCTTGACGATGCCGATCAGCATCAGGATGGCGATGATGGCCATCACCGACACCTGCGTGTGTGTGACGAACATGGCCAGAAATGCACCGGCGCCGGCGGCGGGCAGCGTGGACAGAATGGTAAGCGGATGGCCAAGGCTCTCATAAAGAATGCCAAGTACGATGTACATCGCAAGAATCGCCGCCCCGAGAAGAATCCAACCGCTGTTCTGCGCCTCTTGCAGGCGCTGGTTCTGCCCGGTGAACTCCACCTTGACGCCCACCGGCAGGCCCACAGCGAGCGCAGCCTGGTTGACCAGGGCGATACCGCGATCCTGCGAAACGCCTTCAACGAGGTTGTAGGTGATCGTGGAGGCTTCCAACTGGTTGTGATGGCGGATACCCGTCGGACTCATGTCCGGGTCGATATGCGCGAACGCCGAGAATGGAATCATCTTGCCGGCGCTGTTGCGCACGCGCAGGTTGAGCAGCGTTTCCGGGCTGAGCGAATCGGCCTTCGATGAAGTGAGCACCACCCAATACTGGTTGATGTCCGAGTAGATGATCGACACCTGACGCTGGCCGAAGGAATCGTAGAGTGCCGAATCGACGTTGCCCATGCCGACCTGCAACTGGCCGGCCACGTCACGATCGACCTTGATCATCTGCTGCTTGCCGACCTGGTCGAAGTTGCTGGAGATGTCGCGCATATCCTTGATCGTTCGCATATAGCGAACCATCTTCAGTGTCCATGGTTGCAGGTCGTCGCCGTTGGTGCTGATCAGCTGGAATTCGTACGAGCCGCCCTTGTCACCGCTGCCGCCGCCGCCAAGGAACTGCACCAGGTCCATCGATACGCGAACGTTGGGCAACTGGTCGTATTGCTTGGAAAGGCGCTCAATGACCTGCCGGGAGGTTTCATGCCGATCGTTGGGGCCGTCACCGCGTGGCTTGAGGTCGACGAACATGGTACCGGCATTGCCGACCGCGTTGCCGCCGCCATTACTGCCCAGCACGGTGAGAACGTCGAGTACGGCGGGGTCCTTGCGCATGATCTCGGCGGCTGCCTGCGCGCGCTGCGACATCAAGGCCGGGGATATATTGGTGTCGGCACGTATATCGGCTTGCAGCATGCCGATATCTTCCTCGGGCATGAATGTGCCGCCAGCGGTCTTGACCACTGCGAGGGCCAGCACCACGGTCATGATCAGCAACAACAGCGGCTGCCAGCGCATCAGGCGTCGATGCCGCATCGCCCAGTCCAGTGCGCGTTCGTAGCGGCGTTGCAGGCCGCGATCAAAGCGCTCCAAGGCGCGCTCGAAACGCCCGGGAGGCTTGCGATCGTGCTCCAGCTTGAGGAAATACCCGCAGAATGCAGGCGTCAGGGTCAGCGAGACCAACGCCGAGATCACCACGGCTGCCGTCAGAGTCACCGAGAATTCGCGCAACAGCATCACCAGCATGTTGTTGCCGAAAAGCATCGGTGCGAATACGGCGATGAGCGAAAGCGTGATGGAGATGACCGTGAAGCCGATTTCGCGCACTCCCGTGATGGAGGCGACGATAGGTGGCTGGCCTTGTTCCATGTGCCGTACGATGTTCTCGATCACCACGATGGCGTCGTCGACCACGAAGCCGATGCACAGCACCAGTGCGACAAGAGACAAGGTGTTGAGGCTGTACCCAAGCGTCCACATGACCGCGAAGGCTCCAGCCAGGGACAACGGCACGCTGACCATCGCGATGAGCGTGGGGCGCAACTGGCGCAGGAACACGAACATCACCAGCGCGACCATCGCGATGGAGATCAGCAATGCGGTCTGCACCTCGTTGAGTGCCGAGCGAGTGGTCTGGGTCAGGTCGAAGATCGGCGTAATTTCGACATCCGCGGGCAACCACTGGCGTAGCTCAGGCAGGCGACGGCGAATCTCTTCCACCGTCGCGACGGCATTGGCTTCCGGGCGTTTGCTGATTTGCATGGCCACCGTGCGGCCATCGTTGAACCAGGCGGCCTGGTAGATATCCTGCTGGCCGCTGGTCACCGTGGCCACATCCGACAGCCTGACCGGAATGCCATTCTTGGTCGAGACGATCAGTCCGGCGAAGTCTTCGGGCGTGTGCAATGCGTCATTGGCGCTCAGGGTGACCTGGGTGTGGCCATCGGTCAGTGTGCCCTGGGGAGAAATCACGTTGGCGGCAGTCAATGCGTTGGCAACGTCATTGGCCGTCAGACCCTTGTTGGCCAGCGCATCGACATTCAGTGCCACGCGGACCGCGTGCGCGGTGCTACCGAAGACCTGCACCTGCGCCACGCCGTCGATCTGGGCAACAGCCGGCTTGAGTAGCGTATCGGTGAGGTCGAAGAGTTTGTCCGTCGGTAGCGACTTCGAGCGTAGTGCGACCAGCAACACCGGGATCTGCGAGGTATCGAACTTGAAATACTGTGGCGGGCTGGGCATGCCCGAGGGAAGGTCAGCCGCGGCGGCGTTGATGGCCGCCTGGACGTCGCGGGCGGCCTTGTCGGCACTGCGCCCCAGGCTGAAACGCACCTGCACCGACGCCGAGCCTTCGCTGGCGTTGCCGTACATGTCCTCGATACCGGGGATGCGGCCGATATGCCGCTCCAGAGGCGCCAGAACCGTGGTGGCCATGGTCTGGGCGCTCGCACCGGGCATTTGCGCAGCCACATACACGCCGGGAAATTCCAGCGTGGGTAGCGCGGCTACGCCGAGCAGCCTGTATGCCCAGATACCAGCGAGGACCAGACCGATCGCCAGCAGCGATGTGCCAACCGGTCGGCGAATCAATGGAGCGAAAATATTCAAGTGCATCCCCACAGGTGTAGACAAAGCGCGTTCCAGCACTTTTGCGTACGTGGGCGCCATGGCGCCGCACGCTTGGAGCGACAAAGTCGATGATCGGTTCCCCGACAAGCAGGGAAATGTGCCTTAAGTCCGGCCGTGCCGAAAGGCAGGGGGTCAGATTATGTGTGCCTGTCGTGTCAATCAGGCTGTCGTTCTTGAGCTTGCGCTGACAGATCGACTTCAGAATTTCGAAAAGCCTCTTATCGACGTGGTCGTTCCGGCGCAGGCAGGAATCTAGCGCCTTTGGCCTCGTCTAGGCCAAGCCATTCAGGCCTCGGGCTTATGCCAGAACGACTGGACAAGCGGTTTCTCCAGGTCTCTCCTCAGCCGCAGACCGGGGCTTTTGTGTTCGCGCGGACTCTCAAAACGCTCTGCCACCCCCTACGAATAAGCGGCAAGTCGCCGTAGCCGCTTGCGTTCGCGGCGCGCGGCCTTGCGTTGCCTGCGGTCGTGGTTCCAAAGATAGATGGCCGGGGTGCTGAGCAGGGTCAGCAGTTGCGAGACCAGCAGGCCGCCGACGATGGCGATGCCCAGCGGCTGACGCATTTCCGATCCCACGCCAAAGCCGATGGCCAGGGGCAGGGCGGCGCCCATGGCGACCAGGGTGGTCATGGTGATCGGGCGAAAACGCACCAGCGCGGCTTCGCGGATGGCCTCGGGAGCGGGCAGGCCGCGCTCGCGTTGTGCCACCAAGGCAAAATCCACCATCAGAATGGCGTTTTTCTTCACCACGCCGATCAGCATCAGCAACGCGATGATGGCCATCAGCGACAGCGGTGTGCCGGTCAGCAGCATCGCCAGGAACGCCCCCATGCCAGCGGCAGGCAGGGTCGACAGGATGGTCAGCGGATGGCCTAGGCTTTCATAGAGGATACCCAGCACGATATACATCGCCAGGATCGAGCCGATCAGCAGTACCTGCGCATTGGACTGCGTCTCTTGCAAGCGCTGGCTGTCGCCGGTATAGCCGATCTGGATGCCGGCGGGCAGTCGCGCATCGGCGACCACCTGTTCGATCATGCGCATCGCCTGGTCCTGCGCCAAGCCGGGTGCGGTGTTGTAGTAGACCTGGGCGGCTTCGAGCTGGTTGGTATGAATAACGAACGACGGCGTGACGTTGGACTGGACATGCGCGACCGCCGATAGCGGAATCATCGTCCCGGCGGCGTTGCGCACATAGGTGTTGAGCAAGGTGGCCGGATCGAGCGAGCGCTCCGAGGCGGAGGTCAGCACGACCCAGTACTGGTTGATGTTCGAGTAGATGATCGAGACCTGATTCTGGCCAAAGGCGTTGTACAGCGCCGAATCGACCATGCCCATGCCCAGTTGCAGGCGTCCGGCAGCCTCGCGGTCGACCTTGATCATCTGCTGCTTGTCGATGCTGTCGTAATCGGTGCTGACATCACGGAAATCGGGCAGCTTGCGCAGCTTCGCGGCGACTTTCAGCGCCCAGGGCTGCAAATCGGCATTGTTGCTGCTGATGAGCTGGAAGCTCTGGCTGCCACGACTGCTGTCGCCACCGCCATTGAAGAATCCGATGGAATTCATCGAGACGCGCAGCTCCGGTAGCGCGTCGTACTGGCGCGACAGGCGCGCCATGACCTCCTTGATCGATTCGCGCCGCTGGCCGGGGCCGCTGCCGCGCGGCTTGAGGTCGATGAACATGGTGGCCATGTTTCCCACGGCGCCGCCGGCATTGTCGCTGCCCAGGAATGTCGTGACATCCTGGACTGCCGGGTCGGCCTGCATGATCGCCGCCGCGCGCCGGGCACGCTCGGCCATGCGGGTCGGGGAAATATTCGCGTCGGCGCGAACGTCGCCCTGGATCATGCCGATATCTTCTTCCGGCATGAAGTTGAAGCCGTACAGCTTGACGATACCGAACGCCATCGCCCCGGTCAGTACCAACAAGATCAATGGCTGCCAGCGCATCAGCCGACGATGGCGCATGGCCCAGTCCAGCGCGCGGGCGTAGACGTCGTGCGTACCGCGGTCGAAACGCTCCAAAGCGGCCTCCCAACGGCCCTGGGGACGATCCGTCGCCTCGGCCTTGAGCAGCTTGCCGCACAGCGCCGGCGTCAGTGTCAGCGACACCACGGCCGAAATCACCACGGCGGACGTGAGCGTGACCGAGAACTCGCGCATCAACTGGGTGAATTCGTTGTTGCCGAACAGCAACGGCGCGAAGATCGCGATCAGTGACAACGTGATGGATACCACCGTGAAGCCGATCTCGCCCACGCCATGGAGCGCTGCGGCCAGCGGCGCTTTGCCCTGTTCAAGGTGGCGCACGATGTTCTCGATCACCACGATGGCATCGTCGACCACGAAGCCGATGCACAGCACCAGCGCTATCAACGACAAGGTATTGAGCGTATAGCCCAGGACCCACATGACGGTGAATGCGCCGGCCAGTGAGAGCGGTACGCTGATCATGGCAATCAACGTGGGGCGCCAGCGTCGCAGGAACACGAACATCACCAGCGCCACCATGACCACCGAGATCAGCAGCGCGGTCTGCACTTCGTGCAGAGCGGACTTGGTGGTCTGGGTCAGGTCGAAAATCGGCGTGATGGTGAGATCGGCTGGCAACCACGCGCGAAACTGCGGCAACTTCGCGCGAATGGCGTCAGCCGTGGCTACCGCATTGGCTTCCGGGCGCTTGGTGATGCGCACGCTCACCGAGCGCTGGCCGTTGAACCACGCGGCCTGGTATTCGTCCTGCTGCCCGCTGGTGACCTTGGCCACGTCGGACAGGCGTACCGGGCGGCCGTTGCGGGTGGCGATCAGGATATCGGCGAAGTCCTTCGGGTCCTGCATGGCATCGTTGGCCTGCAGGGTCAGTTGGGTATGGCCATCGGTCAGCGTGCCTTGCGGCGAAGTGACGTTGGCGGCGGTCAGCGCATTGCGTACGTCCAGCGAGGTCAGGCTCATCGCCGCCAGTGCGTTGTTATTCAACTCCACGCGCACGGCCTTGGGGCGGCCACCGAGCACGCGTACCTGGGCGACCCCGGGAATCTGCGCGATCGCCGGGGTGATCAGGGTGTCGGTCAGGTCGTAGAGCCGGTCCGGCGGCATGCTGTGCGAGGTCAGCGACAACAGCAACACCGGAATATTGGCGGTATCGAATTTGAAATAGCGCGGCGGGATCGTCAGGCTCGGCGGCAGATCCGGCTGCGCGGCATTGATGGCCGCCTGGACATCGCGCGCAAGACGATCGGTGCTCCGACCGTAATTGAAGATCAGCCGGATGGACGTGGAGCCGTCATTGCTCTCCGAATGCATCTCCTTCAGGCCAGCGATACGCCCCAGGTGGCGTTCCAGCGGCGCAGCCACCGTGGCGGCCATGGTTTGCGCATTCGCGCCCGGCACCTCGGCATAGACCGCCATGCCAGGGAATTCCAGCGAGGGCAGCGCGGCAACCCCGAGCAGCAGGTACGCCCACGTCCCGGCCAGCAGTAGTCCCAGAGCAAGCAGGGATGTGCCAACCGGGCGCCGGATGAAGGGTGCGAACAGATTCATGCGGCGGACTCTAGGACTCCCGGCCTTCGTAGGGATGTGCTGCCAGTGGGGGGGGCATGTTCCGCCCAGTGGGGTCGCGAAAGGAAAGCTTGAGCTTTTTTTCTTATAGGACAAGTCTGAAATACTATAAAAAACAAGCACTTTTGTTGACCTTCGCGGGTTCGGCTCCTATGGTTTGCGTGCGCAAGAACTTGCGAATCGGTTCCTGGCGCAGTTCTCGGGCGGCTGGTTGGCCATCCGCCCTACCTCGCAAGACAGCAAACCTCTAGGGAGTGACAGGATGCAAATAGGGATAAATCACGAACGGGTGCCGTCACGGCGCTTGGCATGTCTGGCCATGGCGATCGGCGCCGCACTCGGCGCAGCGGGCGTCGCCACGGCGCAATCCAATGCCTCGGGCGTGATTTTCGGTCGTGTCAGCGCCGAGCAGGGGAACACCATCCATATTCAAAGTACCGACACCGGATTGAGCCGCGAAGTCAGCCCGGATGCGGAAGGCCGCTATCGTGTGCCGTCATTGCCGGTGGGACGCTACAAAGTGAGTCTGCATCGCGGTGATCAGGTGATGGAGGTGCGCGACAATGTGCAGGTATCGCTGGGCTCGGGTGTGGACGTCTCCTTTGCGAACGGCCCGGCCGATGCCAAGGACCTGGCCGGTATCCAGGTGACCGGCAACACCCTGCCATCCATCGATGTATCCAGCGTCGACTCGCGCACGGTTCTGGACTCGGCGCAGTTGCACAAGTTGCCGCTGGCGCGTGATGTCACCGCCGCGGCCCTGCTGGCCCCCGGCGTGGTCGCTGGCGATTCGCGTTATGGCAACGTGGCATCATTCGGCGGCTCATCAGCCTCTGAAAACCAGTACTACATCAACGGCTATGCGGTCACCAACGCGCTGACAGGCCTGGGGTTTATCAGCCTGCCCTTCGATGCCATCGACCAGCAGCAGATCTATACCGGTGGCTATGGCGCCGAATACGGACGTTCCACCGGTGGCGTGATCAATGTCGTGACCAAGCGCGGCAGCAATCAATGGAAAGGCGGCGTCGGCCTTTACACCATTCCGCGCTATCTGCGTGACGATCCGCGCAGCATCTATCGCACGGATGGTTCGCTTTATCAGTACCGCGGCGAAAACAAGAGCTCGTCGATGCAGTACACCGGCTACTTGAGCGGGCCGCTGATCAAGGACAAGCTGTTTCTTTACGCCGCAGGTGACTTCACCCGTAGCTCCGGTACCTCCGTGACATCCGTGCTTGCGCCGCAGAAGCAGGAAGACAGCACGCGCACCCAACGCTGGCTTGCCAAGGTCGATTGGAACATCAGCGACAACCACTTGCTGGAGTTGACAGGTCTTTCCGACAAGACCACCAGTACCAGCCAGATATATCGCTATGACTATGATCGCTTCGCGGCCGGCCAGTACCTGGGGTCGGACTACACGCGCAACTTCGATGCCGGTCCGGGCTCACGTCCTGGGGGCGACGTCTACATCGGCAAGTACACTGGCTATATCACCGACAGCTTGACCATCAATGCCCTGTACGGTGCCAGCAAGACCGAACACGTGCGGCGCCTGGATTACGCCGCCAGCGCCAATTGCCCGCTCGTATTGGATAACCGGCAAGGTGCCGGTGCGCCCATCATCGGTTGCGGCCTGGTCAATGGCTCGGTGCTGGCTCCGGGCGCGCAGGACCGCACCCATGGCTGGCGCCTGGACGCCGAATACCGCGTGGGTGATCACGACCTGCGTGCAGGTCTGGACAACCAGACCCTTCGCTCGACCGCCGGCAACGTGTATGAAGGTGGTTCGCAATGGGTGTATCGCAATGCCGGTCCGGTCACTGGCCGTCCGGATATCGTGCCGCCGCCCGGTGTGCCATATGTGGTCGAACAGCGCATCTTCCAGTCCGGCGCAACTGTCAGCGTGGTGCAGGAAGCGCAGTTCATCGAGGACCATTGGCAGATCAACGACCGCTGGATGGCCTACCTCGGCTTGCGCAACGAGCAATTCAAGAACTTGAACGGCGCCGGCCAGGTTTATGTCAAGCAGCGCCACCAACTCGCGCCCCGGCTGGGCGTCACCTGGGACGTGTTCGGCGACTCCAGCTTCAAGGTCTATGCCAACGCGGGCCGTTATCACCTGGCCATTCCCGCCAATGTTGCCGTGCGTGGCGCCTCCGGATACCTGTATTCCAGCGAGTATTTCACCTATGGCGGCGTGGATGCGAACGGCGCGCCGTTGAACCTGCAACCGATAGGTTCGAAGATCTACCTCAACGGTGCCGACCAGAATACGCCCGATCCACGTACCATCGCGGCCCAGAACCTGAAAGCCTATTACCAGGATGAATACATCCTGGGTTTCGACAAGACGCTGGCCAACGACTGGGTGTTCGGGGCCAAGGCAACACTGCGCAAGCTCAAGAGCTCCATTGATGACTTCTGCGACAGTCGCCCCTTCGAGAACTATGCGCGCCGCAACGGTATCGACATCAGCAACGCCGATATCCCCGGCTGCTACCTTTTCAATCCGGGGCAGTCCAATACATTCATGGTCGATGTGGATGGGGCGGGCCATTTCGTGCCCTTCCGACTGAGCAAGGAAGACTTCACCACGCCGGCCGGCGTGGGTTTCCCGGAGCTCAAGCGCAAGTACTACTCGCTGGAGCTTTACCTGCAACACCAGTTCGATGAGCGCTGGTTTGGCCGGGTGGACTACACCTTCTCTCGCAGCTACGGCAATTCAGAAGGTCAGCTCAAATCCGACATCGGTCAGCTCGACCCATCGGTGACCCAGGATTGGGACGCCCCGGAAATCATGCAGTACACCAACGGTCCGTTGCCCAACGACCGTACCCATCAGCTCAAGGCCTACGGTTACTTCCAGGTGAGTCCGCAATGGCTGTTCGGCGCGAACCTGGCGGTCGCCTCGGGTCGTCCCAAGAACTGCATCGGCTTTGATCGTGTCGATGCGATTCGCTACGGGGCATCCTATTTCGAGTGCAACTTCCAACCCAGCCCGCGTGGATCGCGAGGCCGGCTGCCGTGGACATGGTCATTGGATCTGAACGCCGAATACCGTCCCACCTGGGCCGGCAGCCATCAGCCACTCGCATTTACCGCGAACGTATTCAACGTGTTCTCGAAGAAGCAGACGCTCGCCATCATAGAAGTCGGCGAGAGTTCGCTGGACCCGGTGACCGGACAACCCGTGCGTAGCATCAACTACCAGCGTCCAGTGGCCTTCCAGTCACCGCGATATGTCCAGCTCGGCATGCGCTACGACTTCAGCCTCTAATCGTCAGCCAGTTCTACGCCGGGTCGGTGCGTGATCACAGACGCGCGGACCCGGCACGAGGCGGCGCAAATAATCATGGGAAAACCTTGCGATTCGGTCGCTATCGCATGCGCAGGATCGCATTTACCTGCCGAAACACCCGCTGTGCGGAGACCCCAAAAACAGCGCGTGGCAGCTATTGGCTTATTGATTCAAGTACCGTCACGGCCGCAAAAATCCACGTAAATTACTAATTTACAACAACAAAATGACCCGCCCTGCGATGGTGCGAAGCATACCCTGATCTCGTTCATAAAAATTTTGTTGACGAGCGCAAGTTTTTACACCTATGGTCAGCCTGCGTATCGTTAAATCTTGCGTTGGATGCTAGGCATGGGGATGTCTTCCACAGCGATGTGGGCCACGCAGGCGGGAACGACTCGAAGTCCCGCGATCCGCATTTGGGCACGTCTGTGCCCCATATGAACCGTTTGGGGAGAGTAACTTACATGAGCAAGAACCGTATTTACGGTCAGGCGCTGTGGCGTCGGACCGCGTTGGCGGCTGCGTTGACGATGAGTTTCGCCGGTGTCGTACATGCGCAGTCCAACGCATCGGGCGTGGTGTTCGGTCGTGCCGAATCGGCCATCGGGGCCACCATTCACCTGGAAAGCGTCGATACCGGCCTTGTCCGTGACGTGACGGTCGATTCCAGCGGACGTTATCGCGCGTCCTCCCTGCCGGTCGGCCGCTACAAGGTCAGCCTGATCAAAGACGGCGCCACCGTCGACACGCGTAACGACGTGGCCGTGCAAGTGGGTACCGGTACGGACGTGAGCTTCGGCGAGGCAACCGCCTCGACCAACGCCAAGAACCTCGAAGGCATCCAGGTGGTGGCCAACGCGCTGCCAGCCATCGACGTCTCGTCGGTAGACTCGCGCACGGTGCTGACCTCCGAGCAGCTTTCCAAGGTGCCGGTGGCACGTAATGTGACCGCTGCCGCGCTGCTCGCGCCGGGCACCGTTTCCGCCGATTCGCGCTATGGCAATGCCGCTTCGTTCGGTGGCGCATCGGCCGCCGAAAACCAGTTCTACATCAACGGTTACTCGGTCACCAACTCGCTGACCGGCCTGGGTCTGGCCCAGCTGCCGTTCGACGCGATCGACCAGCAGCAGGTGCTGACCGGCGGCTACGGTGCCGAATATGGCCGCTCGACCGGTGGCGTGGTGAACATCATCACCAAGCGCGGCACCAACGAGTGGAAGGGCAGCCTTGCCGTGTTCTGGACGCCGGAGTTCCTGCGTTCGGATCCGCGCAACATCATTCAGCCGTCCAACAACACGCTCTACCAGTACCGCAACGAAAACAAGAACTGGCTGACCGAGTACAGTGCCGCCATCGGCGGTCCGCTGATCAAGGACAAGCTGTTCCTGTATGCCACTGGTGACTTCCAGAAGTCCGAAGGCAAGATCGTGGCCGGTGGCCCGAGCGCATCGGGCATCTCCAATGTCGCCTTCACCGACACCAAGACCACTCGCTGGTTGGCCAAGGTGGACTGGAACATCACCGACAGCCATATCCTGGAAATGACCGGTTTCAGCGACAAGACCAACGAAACCGACCAGATCTACAACTACAACTACAACACCCGCAGCGCGGGCACGCGCCTGGGCACGGTCGACTATAAGAACCTCGATCGCACGGGTGCCAACGCCTCCCCGGGCGGCACGTACTATATCGGCAAGTACACCGGCTACATTACCGATGACCTGACCGTCTCGGCCCTGTATGGCCGTAGCACCACCGAGCACGTGCAGAGCCCTGTCGGCGTCGGTGGCGGCGCATGCCCGTATATCACCGGCACCATCAAGCAGCCCAACGGCACCATCGTCAACGCGCCGCACTGCTTCCTGGCGGGCGGTTCGGTGATAGCCCCGGGTGCCGAAGACAAGACACACGGCTGGCGCCTGGACGTGGAATATCGTCTGGGCAGCCACGACCTGCGCGTGGGTGTGGATAACCAGACGCTTGAGTCGTACAACGGCACGTTCTACGAAGATAACCAGCGCTATACCTATGCCCAGGCGCCGGCCAATGGCGTCATCACCAGCCGCGGTATCCAGTTCCCGACCGGTACGCTCAACTATGTCGATGCCCGCGTGTTCCAGGCGGCGGCAAACGTGCGCGTAAAACAGGAAGCGCAGTTCGTCGAAGATCACTGGCAGGTAAACGATCGCTGGCTGGCCTACATTGGCTTGCGTAATGAGCAATTCAGCAACTACAACGGTGGCGGCGACGTGTATGCCAAGCAGCGTCACCAGCTCGCGCCGCGCCTGGGCCTGACCTGGGACGTGTTTGGCGATTCCACCTTCAAGGTGTATGCCAACGCCGGCCGTTATCACCTGGCGGTGCCGGCCAACGTGGCCATTCGTGGCGCTTCGGCTTCGTTGTATAGCAGCCAGTACGGCACGTTCACCGGCGTCGATCCGACCACCGGCGCACCGATCGGCTTTACGCCGTACGGCCCGACCGTATACCTGAACAATGCCAACAACACTACGCCTGATCCGCGTACCGTCGCCGCCAAGGGACTGGGTGCGTATTACCAGGACGAGTACATCCTGGGCTTCGACAAGCAACTGGCCCCCACGTGGACCTTCGGTGCGAAAGCGATCTATCGCAACCTGAAGAACATCATCGACGACATGTGCGACAGCCGTCCGTTCGAAGCGTATGCGGCCCGCAACAATATCGACATGACCAATGCCGTGCTTAACGGCTGTTACCTGTTCAATCCGGGCAAGGGCAACAACTTCCTGGTCGATGTCACCGGCAACGGTGACTTCCGCGAGTTCAAGCTCAGCAAGAAGGACCTGGGTTTCCCCGACCTGAAGCGCAAATACCTGGCCCTGGACCTTTACCTGGAGCACCAGTTCTCCGATAAATGGTACGGTCGCGTGGACTACACGCTATCGCACAGCTTCGGCAACTCCGAAGGTCTGCTGAAGTCCGACATCGGCCAGGCCGACCCATCGGTGACACAGGACTGGGACGCGCCGGAATTGATGATGGGCGCAAACGGTCCGTTGCCCAACGACCGTCGCCATCAGTTGAAGGCCTACGGCTGGTACCAGATGAACCAGGAATGGTTGATTGGCGCCAATGTAGCGGTGTACTCCGGTCGTCCGAAGAACTGCATCGGCGTGTATCCGGAAGACCCGATCCAGTACGGCGAAGCTTACTTCTACTGCGATGGTCACTTCGAATCTCGGGGTGCGGCCGGCCGCACGCCCTGGGCCTGGAACCTGGACCTGAGTGCCCAGTGGACCCCGGCGTTCGCCGACCACAAGCTGGCCTTCACCGCCGATGTGTTCAACGTGTTCAACCGGCAGGAAGTGCTGTCACGCCAGGATCTGGGCGAAACCGATCCGGGTGTGAAGGACCCTGTCTACAACCGTCCGATCAGCTTCCAGGCGCCGCGCTCGATCCGCCTGGGCGTGAAGTACGATTTCTCGTTGTAACTGTGCACACAAGCGCCGGGTGGAAAACCCGGCGTGACTCCCCAACTTCGCCGCCGGCATGCCCGGCGGCTTTTTTTTGCCGACACGCAACCGAATACCGGCGCAGTGCCGTGCATCGCCGTCAAACTGTGGCGGATAACTCAAGCCTTTTGGCCTAAATTAATCAATCACGAGAATAGTGAGTATGACTCATTCGACATAATCGCGATTAACACTTTCTGGCGTGATGCGATCTGAGCTCAAACGTATTAGCATTGTTGATCATGTTGCTGCGATTGGCCTTTTGCCATGACTGCATCATGAGGCGGCGAAGCGCGGTAAATATATACCGCGCGCCAACCATATCTAGTGCTCCACGGACGAACCGAAAAACCAGGGAGAAAGCGCATGCGAGTGGTTATTGCTGATGATCATCCGGCACTGTTGCTTGGTGCCAGGCACGCCTTGCAGAAAATGCATTCCGTCGTATTTGCCGGCGAAGCGAGCAATGGTGATCAATTATTGAAACTCTTGCGCCGTCGCAAGCCCGACGTCGCCATCGTCGATTACAGGATGCCTGCCGGAAAATACGGTGACGACGGCGTCGAGCTCCTGGCTCACATCAAACGTCATTTCCCCGGTGTGGGCGTGGTTGCCTTGACGATGTCGCGTCGTAAAGAAGATATACAAACGGTGATTTCGCAGGGTATCCGCTGCGTGGTCAGCAAATCCGATTCAAGTCTTCACTTGTACGCCGGGCTCTATGCGGCACACGCCGGCGAACATTATTTTTCGCCGACGATTGAGGCCGTCCTGCTCGATAAAGACGCTTACCGTGAGCCAAAGCGTCCCAGGCGTATGTTGACCGAGCGGGAATCGGAGGTCATTCGCCTGTATACGTCAGGCTTGACGATTAACGAGATCGCCATGGTCATGCAGCGGAGCAAGCAGACCATCAGTGCGCAAAAGGCCAGTGCGTTGCGTAAACTGCAGATCGAGTGCGACGCGGATCTGGTCAAATACCCGATCGAGGCCTATGTCATCCCGGAGGATGGCGCAAAAGGCCAGCTCCATTGAGGTACGGCGCTCAGTCGGTTTGCAGCTCCGCGACGAAATCGTAGATGTCACCGCGGTACCACGAGGTGGTGAATTCCACCACGCGGCCGTCATCGAGAAAACTGCGTCGTTCGATATTCAATCCGGCACTGCCGGTGGCCACGTGCAGCAGGCGAGCCTGCTGCGCGCCCAAGGATACCGCGCGCAATCGCTGCAAGGCCCGGCGAGGACGACTTCCGGTGCGTTCGAGTGCCTCGTAAAGCGAATCCTGCACGATCATCGGATCGGGCAGCATGCTCGCGGGCACAACGCTTCGTTCGATCGCCAGGGGTTCATCCACGGCATAGCGCACGCGGTGGAGTCGCACCACCAGCACGCCGGGCGACAAGTTCATGGCCATGGATTCTTCAGGCGTGACCTCACCGATGCTGCGCTCGGAAAACTCCGAGCGTGGATGCAGGCCACGAGCACGCAGATCTTCGGTGAAGCTGGTCAGCTTGGACATCGGCTTGACGATGCGTTCGGCGACGAACGTACCTGCGCCGTGACGTTGCGTCAGCAGACCTTCCTCCACCAAGCCGGCGATCGCCTTGCGCACTGTCACACGCGACAGGCTGAGCACTCGCGACAGGTCGCGCTCGCTCGGCAGCGCCTGCCCAGGCTCGATATCGCGGTGTTCAACGACGTTGCGGATAGCCCGCCGTAGCCGCAGATAAGCCAGCGGCTGGTGGGTTGCCGGGTCTTCGCAAAGTCGGCGGTATTCGGTGGCCAAAGCAGTTTCCATGGCGCAAACGATACCAATGACCATACCACTAGGGCAACAGGCGCGTTTTCAGGCGCTTGCTGGTTGATACCAGCAAGGAGAATGCGTGAAGCCGGCCGCTATGCAGCGTGGAAATTCGTTCGCCACGCTTGCTGTGATAGAGAGCGTAAACAGCGAACGCCGGTGTGGGTCGCCGTCTTACGGTTCCTTTTTACATTTACTGTTTACGGCGAGCTTGGCGAGCGGCTTTACCCGTCTGGAGGTCTGCCAGCATGACAGGAGGCTCCCCCCTAGCTCATCTGGTATCGCACTGGTACCATCAGTTGGGTCCGGCCGCGGCAATCCGGCCCCGGCCAAGCATCGCATCGAGGATTTCGAAGTGACGGCTTCCCCTCCGGTCGACTCATTCGACC
>NZ_DASVMI010000198.1:0-2548 GCF_036384435.1 Dyella sp.
CGGCGGACAGGTTGATGATGATCACCCCTACCGCTACGGCAAACAGGAAGGTCAAGGGGCCGGTCAGCGTTCCAACAGGTTCGCCCACAGGTTCGATGACCACAGGATGGCGTGAGGCGTGCTGCATGAGAAGGCCTTGCAATGGGGATGGATGTGGATGCTAAATACGCATCAGTCATGCGGCAATTGAATAATCTTCATATTCTTTATGCTGCAAACGCATACATCGCCAAATACCCATGAATACTCGTGATATCAGTGCTTTTATTGCCGTGGTCGAGACAGGCTCCATCGTGCAGGCGGCCGCTACGCTGCACCTGACGCAGCCCGGTGTAACGCGCCGCGTGCAGAGCCTGGAGCAAATGCTCGGGGTCGAATTGCTCGACCGCCAGTCCAAGCCTCTGCGCCCATCCGCCGCTGGCATGGAAGTTTACGAGCGCGGACGCAGGCTTCTGCTTGCCGAGGCCGACCTGCTGGCGTCGGTGCGCGACAATGTGGAGCCTTCCGGTGAACTGCGACTGGGCATGCCACCGATGCTCGCCGATCTCGCGCTGACCGAGCCGGTGGACGCTTTGCGCGCGGCCTATCCGAAACTGACGTTGCGCATCCAGGGCGGCTGGTCACCCGGACTGGTGTCACAACTTGAGCAAGGCTCGCTGGACGTCGCCGGCATCGTGTACTGCGAATCGACACCAACGCCGGCGAACATGATTGCACGTGAGTTCAATCGCCAACGAGTCAAGATCGTAGCCTCGCCGACGTTGGGCTTGAAGACCCGGATCTGCCTCAAAGACTTGGCTGTCCATCGCTGGGTGCTCAGCCAGAATGGTTGCGGCATGCGCTCGTCATTGCGACAAGCTATGGAATCGCGTGGCCTGCCCTTCGATGTCGGCGTGGAGGCGTTCGGCTCCGAACTGCAACTTTCGCTGGTGTCGCGCGGCGCGGGCGTTGGGCTGACCACACCGGAGGCCTTGCACAACAGCCGTTATCGCGAGCAACTCAAAGAATTACAGTTGACGGATTTTTCCATGGAAGTGGTGTCCTGGCTGGTACATCGTCCGTTGCCGCCGCGATTGATCGCCCCCACGAATTTACTGTTCACGATGCTGAGGGAACTGGCGGCGCATGCACCTCGTGATTGAGAGTTGCTCACTGACCACTTTTGCCTTGCCGGCGTAACGTCAACCCACGCCGTTGAGGGCTTGGTCAAGGATGACCGATTCATCAACCGAATAACTCGATTGCCGAATCGCTCCAGTCATGCCCGTTCCAGCCGCTCTCTGTGGACGGCGGCGGAAAACCGGTGCGGCAGTAACCACGCTTGCCGCTGAAGTCGACAACGGCATGCGGATGACCATTGATGAGCAATACCGACTTCGTACCGTCGGCAGACCAGCCGATGCTTACCGTCGATAGCTGGTCACGGTCAGCGATGTTGACCACGTTGTAGATGTGCAGTGCATCGGCAATCGGCTGTTCGCCCTTGGACAGGTCCAGGGCATAGAAGTAACCGGTATCACCATCGTCCTCGAACACCACCGCATAACGCCCGCCGGGAGCCGGGCTTTCGATGAACTGCTCGTTCCCCACATTCAGTGGCTGCTCGACGACGTGATAAAGCGGCATACATCACTCTCCCCGTGAGTAGGCCATCACAGTAAGCCAGACCGATGCGCCTGGAAAGCGGTACGTGGGTCGCGATTTCGTGAAAAGGCTTCGGAGACAAAGTCGTTAGCCCTATCGATTGAAACGATAATGATTCGTAATTACCATAACAAGCTGCCTGGTGGTGCGCTCGCGCTCGACGGCGTTTGGGTCTCTCGCTATCGGCGTCCGAAGACCTGCGCCATCAAGGTTGCGTCTCAGCACGGGCGAGAGCCATCGCTTCGATCGCCACTGATTCACGTGATCGATGGATACCCACGGCAGCCTATCTGCGGGCCGGCCACGGAATCATTTCGCGCAAGCCTACGTGGATTTCTAAAATCATCATGACTGCCGCAGCCAGCCAGCCAGTCCGTTCCCCCCGCCGCGTCCGCCAACTGTTCAAGATCTTGCACCTGTGGCTGGGACTCGGCCTGGGTCTCTTGCTAGCATTGGTGACCTTGAGCGGATGCGTCCTTACGTTTGAAAGACCGTTGTTGACCGCCCTGCATCCCATTCTCGCCACGCAACCTCTGCCGGACATGGCGACGATGGGCCATACACTCGATGCCATCCTGGCCTCGCCCGAAGGCGACAGGCTACGTGGTATCACCCTGCCAAACGAATATGTGCATGCGTTCGAAGGCACGTCACGGACTGGGCGCGTCTATTTCGACCCCGGCAGCGGTCTGGTCATCCTGCGCAGGCAAGCGGGTCACGATCCGTTACTGGTATTGCTGGACTGGCATACACACCTGCTCACGGGCGAGATCGGTGAGACGGTACTTGGCATCGTGGCATGCGCCGGCCTGTTCATGCTGGTTTCCGGCGTGTGGCTCTACTGGCCCGGTCGCAAGCGCGCATTGACACACCTGCGGCCGCATCCGCGGCCCCCCATTCTGCG
>NZ_DASVMI010000199.1:0-16270 GCF_036384435.1 Dyella sp.
CACCCACCGCCAGACGCGCAGCGTCGGCACTGCTGAGCAATGCCACTGGCGCACGCTCGGCCATAGCCATGGCCTCGCCCGCGTAGCCGTCGAAGTCGGCGATGGTGACGGCGCAATCGGCCACGGGTACCTGCCAAGGCCCGACCATGGGATCGCGTGAGCACAGGCCGCCCACGGTGCGGTCACCGATGGTGATGAGGAAGTTCTTGCTGCCTACCGTCGGCAGCTTGAGTACGCGAATCAGCGCTTCATCCATGCTGATGCCGGTGAGGTCGGGCACCAGGTCGATACGTGGCTTGATGCGCCTGGCATCGCGATGCATGCGTGGAGCCTTGCCGAATAGCACATCCATCGGCAGATCGATGACCGTCATGTCACGGCGAGGATCGCGCACCACCAGCGTGCGTTCGGCCGTCGCCTCGCCCACTACCGCGTACGGGCAACGCTCACGTTCGCAATAAGCCTCGAACTCGGCCAGGTCCTTCGCATCGATGCCGAGCACGTAGCGCTCCTGCGACTCGTTGCTCCACACCTGCATCGGCGACAACGACGGATCGTCACAGGGCACCTTCGACAGGTCGATCTGGCCGCCCACATTGGAATCGTTGAGCAACTCGGGAATCGCATTGGACAGGCCGCCTGCGCCCACGTCGTGGACGCTGACGATGGGATTGTGCTCGCCGCGTGCCCAGCATGCATCGATGACCTGCTGGCAGCGGCGCTCCATCTCGGCGTTGTCGCGCTGCACGGAGGCGAAATCGAGCTCCGCGCTCGATGTGCCCGAGGCCACCGACGATGCCGCACCGCCACCCAGGCCGATCAGCATGGCCGGCCCACCGAGCACGATCACTTTGTGCCCAGGTTCGAGTTCGAGCTTCTTGACGTGCCCGGCGCGGATATTGGCCAGGCCGCCAGCGATCATGATGGGCTTGTCGTAACCACGGCGCACACCGGCTTCGCCCGTCTCATGCTCGTAGGTGCGGAAATAACCGCCCAGGCAGGGGCGGCCAAACTCGTTGTTGAACGCGGCCGCACCCAGCGGACCATCGCGCATGATCTCAAACGCGCTGGCCATGCGTGGCGGCAGGGGGCGATCGATTTCCCAGGGCATGGGATGCCCTGGAATGCGCAGATCCGAGACCGAGAATCCGGTCAGGCCGGCCTTGGGCTTGGCGCCACGCCCAGTCGCGCCTTCATCGCGAATTTCACCGCCAGCGCCGGTCGCCGCGCCGGGCCAGGGCGCAATGGCAGTGGGATGGTTATGCGTTTCCACCTTGATCGCGTATTCGATGCGCTCCGGATGCGCGCGCCACACACCGTCGCCGTCGGCAAAGAAACGGGCACCCGCACTGCCTTCGACCACGGCCGCGTTGTCCTTGTAAGCAGACAACGTGTGCGCCGGCGCATGCTCGTGCGTGTTCTTGATCATGCCGAACAGGCTTTTGTCCTGCGGCTGACCATCGAGCGTCCAACTGGCGTTGAAGACCTTGTGGCGGCAATGTTCGGAGTTGGCCTGCGCGAACATGAAAAGTTCGGCATCGCTTGGATCGCGGCCGAGCTCCTTGTAACGCTCGGCCAGATAGTCGATCTCATCGTCAGCCAGCGCCAGGCCCAGTTCGCGGTTAGCCTGGGCCAGTGCGGCACCGGCGTCGTCGCCCAGCCGTACATGGACCAGATCCCCCGGCTGCCCGGCAAGGAACAAGCCCTGCGCCTCATCCAGGCGCCAAAGCACCGATTGCGTCATCGCATCGTGCAGCACCTCCAGCACGGCCGCATGCGCCGGGCTGCCGGCCTCAGGCAGCGACGTGAGCTGCCAGGCCATGCCTCGTTCGACACGGCGCACGGCGAAACCAGCACCGTGCACGATATCCGTAGCCTTGCTGGACCAGGGAGAAATGGTACCCAGGCGCGGTACGACCCATAGCGAGGCAGGTTCCGGCGCAGCGGCATCCCTGGCTTCAAGGACTTCCAGCAGGCGCTTGCGCTGCTCGCCTTCCGGCGTGGCATCGGCGTCGATGAAATAGACGTGCCATGCCGACTGCACGCGCGCACCGCGATGCAGGGCATCCAGGCGAGCATTCAGGCGTTCGAGGCGAAACGGCGAAAGGGCACTCTGCCCGTCGAATACGATCATTGCGGGGAACGGCGCCGGAGGCGCGAGGCAGCGAAAACGACCATTCTACCCCATGCTGCAGGACAGCAAAGGTGGCCCATGCCAAGTGATTCATTTCATTGAAGTTACAGCGCCATTGCCGCGCCGGAACAGGTCGGCAGCGACGAGGAGCCTGAGAGGCCCCTCGTCTCGGGCAGGGGCTTATGCGCCCTTCTTGTTAAGCGCCTTGATCAGCTGTTCCGGGGTGACATAGCCACCCACGACACGGCCGTCATCGGCCACGATGGTCGGCGTTCCCGTGACACCGAGCTTCATGCCCAGCTCGAATTCGTCCTTCACGGGGTTGTTGCAGGTTGCTGCCTTGGGCGCCTTGCCCTGCTTGGCCTCGGTGAAGGCCATCTTCGGGTCGGCGGCGCACCACACCGACACCATTTCGGTGTAGGTAGCCGTGGGCTGGCCGGAGGTGGAGGTCACGCCTTCGCGCGGCCAGGCTACATATTCCACGGCGATGCCGGCTTTGTTGAAATCAGCGATATGCTCGTGCAGTGCACGGCAGTAACCACAATTGACGTCGGTGAACACGGTGACGTGATACTTGGGATTGGCCGGAGCGAACACGATGCGTTGCGACTGGGGCACCTTGGCCAGCTGTGTCTTGCGGAAATCCGCCCAGGCCTTTTCGCTGATACTCTTCTTGTTGGCCAGATCAAGCAGGTCACCGTTGAGCAGATATTTGCCGTCGTTGCTCACATAGACCATCTGTCCGGACGCGATGACCTGGTAGAACCCGGGCAACTGCGCCGGTTCGATACGATCGATGGATATGTCCGGTGCCAGGCTCAGCACGGCCTTGCGTACGACTGCTTCGGTAGCATCGTCGGCTGCCAGGGCGGAGAACGTCACGCCAGCCAGGGAAAGGGTAAGAAACAGCTTCTTGAACATCGAGGGCCTCACTTGCATCCATTCACCGCCGGGGGCGCGGTAGATGCGGAATTCTCGCATATTAGGCTGAATCGTCCCTGCTGGCTGTGACAAACCAAGAGTAATCGACGTTCACCGCTGACTTTTTGTAACGCTCACGCATCACCTGAGGCCCTCGCCCCGGTGCGTTGTCGTTGTCATCGGTGCGCTCGCTGTAGCCTGGTGATTATCCATGCGGTTATATACGGTTGCATGCGGACCCGGTCGATTTTTTGTGCCGGTTCCAACGAATCAGCCCCGAGGATGATGCTGGGCGTGCAAGCGCTTTAAACCTTCCTTGGCGACCAGCGTATAAATTTGCGTGGTGCTGAGCGCGCTGTGTCCTAACAGCATCTGCAACGCTCGCAGGTCCGCGCCGTGATTGAGCAGGTGCGTGGCGAACGAGTGCCGCAGTACGTGCGGTGAGATGCGCTTGCCCACAATGCCCACCGAAAGCGCATGGCGCTTGACCAGGGTCCAGAACATTTGCCGCGTCATGCCCTCGCCGCGCTTGCTCAGGAACAAGGCCACAGGTTGCCGACCTTTAGCCAGGATCGGTCGTGCCTGGGCCAGGTAGGCCTGGATATGCTCCAGCGCGACCTCTCCCACAGGTACCAGGCGATCCTTGCCGCCCTTGCCAGTGACTCGCAGCACGCCCTGACGCAGGTTCAATCCGGCCAGGGGCAGCTCCACCAACTCAGAAACGCGCAGGCCCGAGGCATACATGAGTTCCAGCATGGCCCGGTCGCGCAATCCCAGCGTGGTGCCTGTATCGGGTGCTTGCAGCAGCCCCTCGATCTCACGCTCGGCCAGGGCCTTGGGCAGGCTGCGGGGTGTGCGCGGACGCTCGATCAGCAGCGTAGGGTCTTCCACGCCCCCCTCCTGGCGCGCCAGCCAGCCGAAATAGCGCCGGAACGCCGATTGGCGGCGCGCCATCGAGCGCACCGCCGCCGGCTGGGACCCGTGATACGCCGATAGGTCTTCACGTCGCGCATGGCGCAGATCACTTCCACGCGCAGCCAGCCATGTGGCCAACCCTTCCAGGTCGCTGCGATAGGCATCGAGGGTGCGGGAGGCAAGGCCGTCTTCGGACCAGACCCTTTCAATGAAGGCATCGATGCTCTGGCGATCGGCTTCGGCGATACTTGAAGTTTGTTCCATGCGCGACATGCTGGACAGCCTGTGCGCCAGACGCAAGACGAGCCGATGACCGACGATACCGTCCCCGCCCTGCCCTGCCCGCTCTGGCGCCGTTTGCTGGCGCTGCTCTACGACATGTTCGCGGTCGTTGCGATCGCCGCCGTGATGGGCCTGCTCTGCCAGATGGCCACCCATGGGCAACTCTTCGACGCCCACGGCCAAGCACTCACCTGGTGGTTCCAGCCGCTCCAATACCTGACGATCAGCGCCTATTTCCTGATTTCCTGGCTGCGCGGCGGCCAGACGCTGGGCATGCGGCCCTGGCGCACCCGTGTCACCACCCCTCAAGGCGGCATTTTGTCATGGCAACAGGCCCTGATCCGCCTGATCGCGGCCTGGCTGCCGGTGTTCCTGCTGGAGTTGCAAGGCATAGTCGGCGTGCGTGCAGCCGTATGGATCACACTGGGTGCCTGGGGGGTTTGGTTTGCCGTGGCCTTGGTCGATCGACGCTCGCGCGCCCTGCACGATATCCTGGCTGGCACCGAGATCCGTCGCATGGCATCTTGAGACGGATCGTGCCGCGGTGCAGCACGCCGAACTGAAACCGGCTAGACTCCGGGCATCGATGTATACCGGTCCCCAACCATGCTCTATCAGATCCATGAGTGGCAGCGAGCCATCCTCGGCCCGCTGAGTTACTTCGCCCAGGCGAGCGCTCGTGTGCTTGCCGACCAGACCAATCCCCTGTCGCACCTGCCTGGCGCGCAACGCGCAGCTGCGGGCTACGAGTTGATGTACCGCCTGGGCAAGGAATACGAAAAGCCCGAATTCGGCATCCATAGCGTGATGGCGCACGGCCAGCGCATCGCGATCGTCGAACAACCGGCACTCGAACTGCCGTTCTGTCAGCTCAAGCGCTTCAAGCGCTTCAGCGATGACCAGGACACCATCGAGAAAATGAAGAACGATCCAGCGGTGCTGGTCGTGGCTCCGCTATCGGGCCACCATGCCACCCTGCTGCGCGATACGGTGCGCTCGCTGCTCTCCGATCACAAGGTGTACATCACCGACTGGACCGATGCGCGCATGGTGCCAGCCGACCAGGGCGCATTCCACCTGGACGATTACGTCGCTTATATCGAGCAGTTCATCCGCCACATCGGCGCGCGCAAAGTGCATGTGATATCCGTTTGCCAGCCGACAGTGCCCGTGCTGGCAGCGATTTCCCTGATGGCCGCCCGCGGCGAGGAAACCCCACTCTCGATGACCATGATGGGCGGCCCCATCGAGCCGCGCAGCAATCCCACCGGGGTGAACAATCTCGCCACAACGCAACCGTTGTCGTGGTTCAAGGGCAACGTGATCCACACCGTGCCGGCCAATTATCCCGGCCATGGTCGCGAGGTTTATCCTGGCTTCCTGCAGCACGCCGGTTTCGTGGCGATGAATCCCAGTCGCCACATGAATTCCCACTGGGACTTCTACCTGAACCTGATGCGCGGCGACCTGGAAGACGCCCAGGCACACCGCAAGTTCTATGACGAATACAACGCCGTGCTGGACATGCCGGCCGAGTACTACCTGGATACCATCAACACGGTATTCCAGCAATTCCTGCTGCCGCGCGGCCTATGGGACGTGAACGGTGAGCGGGTCAAGCCCAGTGCCATCAAGGACACCGCGCTGCTGACGGTGGAAGGCGAACTGGACGATATCTCCGGCCTGGGCCAGACCGAAGCCGCGCACGACCTGTGCAGTGGCATCCCGGCCAACCATCGTTCGCACAAGGTGATCGAGGGCGCGGGCCACTACGGCATCTTCAGTGGTCGTCGCTGGCGCGAGACTGTCTACCCGCAGGTACGCGATTTCATTCGACGGTTTAACGAAGCATGAGGTCTGCCGCTGCGCAGCCTGTCCGTGGGTGAAGTCGGTCGCTGCGCGACCTGTAAAGCCGCGCCTGCGGCGCTATGAAGGGTAAAGAGAGCTCGCGCGTTCCAAGCGCTTTTCTCTTTACCCTTTCCTCTTTGCCATCAGCCGAAGAAATCACGGAAGGCGCTGACAACGCGCTCGATGCCTTCATCATCGATATCAAGGTGTGTCACCAGGCGCAGCGTGGGCAGGTAGCCGATGCTGATACGGATGCCGGCTTCGCGCAGATGGGCATCCAGGGCACGCAGCCGATCCGTGGGAACGTCGACGAACACCATGTTAGTGTGATGTCCCAACAGTTGTATGCCAGGGAGTTCGCTCAGTGATTGAGCCAGTCGCGCGGCGCGGGCATGGTCCTGCGACAGGCGCGTCACATGATGATCCAGGGCATGAAGGGCGGCCGCGGCCAACAGGCCGGCTTGTCGCCAACCACCGCCAGCTACCTTACGCCAACGCCGGGCCTTCTCGATCAATACGGAAGAACCGACCAGCACCGATCCCACGGGAGCACCGAGCCCCTTGGACAAACACACCGATACACTGTCGAAATGGCACGCGATGTCACGTGCCGGTACGCCTGCCGCAACGGCCGCGTTGAACAGGCGCGCACCATCCAGGTGAATGGCCAATCCGCGATCACGCGCGAAATCATGCGCGGCGCGCAGGTAGTCCATCGGCAATACACGACCGTGCCAGGTGTTCTCCAGCGCAAGCAGGCGCGTGCGCGCGAAATGCGGGTCGACGGGCTTGATGGCTGCCGCGAGCCGCTCCAATGGCAGGCTGCCATCGCTGTCGTGCGGGATCGGCTGCGGCTGGATCGAGCCAAGCACCGCCGCTCCGCCACCTTCGAACTTGTATGTATGCGCGTCGGCGCCGACGAGATATTCATCGCCGCGTTCGCAATGCGACATCAAGGCAAGCAGGTTCGATTGCGTGCCTGTAGGCACGAATAGCGCCGCCTCGAATCCCAGGTCGGCCGCCAGCCGGCTTTGCAAGGCGTTGACAGTGGGATCCTCACCATAGACATCATCACCGACTTCTGCATCGATCATGGCCGAACGCATCGCCGCTGTCGGTCGTGTGACGGTATCGCTACGCAAATCGATCCAGCCCATCGTACCTGCCTTCATCAAGGAACAAGTCGTTAGCTTGGCCGCAAGCATCGCGCGGCACAAGCGATCAAAGCCTCGACGCATGTAACCGTATGAACGTGGCGGTACGAATCGGACGCATCGCGTTAAGCTTGCAACACCGCTGCCGGGACCTGACATCGTGCCACTGCTGCGACTTTACGTAAGAGTGCTTGGACTGCTGGCCGCCGAACGCGGCCTGGCCATGCTGCTGGCCTTGGGTAACCTGCTGGTTGCTTGCGTCTTCTTCATTGAGCCCTTGCTGTTCGGCAAGGTCGTCGACGCGCTCAGCGGTGATGCGGCGCGTGCCATGCGCCTGATCCTGCTATGGGCCGCCGTTGGCTTCGGTGGCGTGGCCGCGGCCGTCTGGACATCCCTGCATGCCGACCGCCTGGCCCATCGACGGCGCCTTGCCGCCATTGCACTTTACTTCGAGCATGCCTCGGCGCTGTCGCTGGGATTTCATAGTGAGCATCACACCGGCCGCCTGGCGCGAATCATGAACATGGGGGTGGGCAACTTGTTCGGACTGTGGCTCAGCTTCTTTCGAGATCATCTGTCCACGCTCCTGGCGATCGTGGTGATGATCCCGGTCGCGCTATGGATGAACTGGAAACTCGCCCTGCTCATGATCGCGTTGATGATCGTGTTTGCTGTAACCAACGCGGTAGCCATACGACGCACCCACGTCGCACAGGGTGAAGTGGAGGAACTGCACAACGAGATCGCCACCCGCGCCGGCGATGTATTCGGCAATGTGTCGATCGTGCAGAGTTTCACTCGCCTGGCTGCCGAAACGGTGGCACTGAAAGCCATGATGGCCCGCGTGCTAGCCGCGCAATATCCTGTCTTGCGTGGTTGGGCGCTGCTTTCGGTACTCAACCGCGCCGCCAGCACGTTGACCATCGTGGCGATTTTCGCGCTGGGCAGCAGCCTGCATAAGCAAGGCGAAATTTCGGTGGGCGGTATCGTCAGCTTCGTCGGTTTCTCGATGTTACTGATCGGCCGCCTGGAGCAGTTTGCCGCCTTCATTTCCACGTTGTTCTTCCAGACCCAGTCGCTGGACGATTTTTTCGCCGTGCTGGACGAGCGTCCGGCCATCGTCGACCGACCCGGCGCACCGGCGCTGCAACCGGTGCGTGGCGAGGTCACTTTCGAGCAGGTGAGCTTTGGCTACGACCCAGTGCAGCCGGCATTGCATGACCTGAGCTTTCATGCCGAGCCAGGCAGCACGATTGCCCTGGTCGGTCCGACCGGTGCGGGTAAGACGACGGCATTGAGTCTGCTCTATCGCGCCTATGATCCCAGCGCCGGTCGCATACTCATCGACGGACAGGATATCCGCGAGGTATCGCTGGAATCGCTGCGCAAGAACATCGGCGTGGTGTTTCAGGACCCTGGCATGTTTTACCGTTCGATCCTGGAAAACCTTCAGGTAGGTAACCCCGATGCTTCGCTGACGGAGATCGAGACCGCCGTCGCGGCAGCCGAAGCCGCTGGCTTCATCGCGCGCAAGCCCGAAGGATTCGAAACCATGGTGTCCGAGCGCGGCCGCTCCCTTTCCGGCGGTGAACGCCAACGCCTGGCCATTGCGCGCGCCATGCTGAAGAACGCCCCGATCCTGGTACTGGACGAAGCTACCAGCGCCCTGGACAACGCCACCGAGGTGCGCATCCAGCGTGCCCTGAATGCCTTGACCAAGGGCCGTACCACCTTCGTGATCGCCCACCGTCTCTCCACGGTACGCCACGCAGACATGATCCTGGTACTGGATCAGGGCCGACTGGTGGAAAGCGGCAAATTCGAGGCATTAGTCCAACGCGGCGGCTTGTTCGCACAACTGGCGGCCGACGGAAAATTCGCACCGGACGCGCAGGAGTGAGGCCGCTCGCTCTGGGAGCGGTGAGGCAGGCCGCTGGCGCGGCCTGCGCCAGGCGCCGGCTACTCACCCATTCCGTCTGAAATACAGCCACGCGATCAACGCGAGGATCATCGCCGGTAGCAGGTTGGCCAGCAACGGTGGGACGCCATAGACGGTGCCGAAATTGACCATCGCTTTTTGCAGGAAGTACCAGCCGATGGCCAGCAGCATACCGATGAACATGCGCTTGCCCAGGCCGCCGGAACGCAACGTGCCGAAGGCGAATGGCATGGCGCACAACACCAGCACCAGCACGTTCAACGGATAGAGCGCACGAGTCCAGAATGCGACGGCGTATTCACCGGGTGCCTCGCCGAGGCTTTCCTTGTAATTGATGTTGCGGCGCAGATCACGCATGGACAGGTATTGCGGCTGAATCAGCGATTGCTCCAACACTTGCGGGTTCAGGCGCGAATCCCAGACCGTACGGGGTGACAGCGTAGTATGCGTCCCCGCATCATCGAGCGTGGTGCTGCGCACACCATCCATGACCCACTGGTGTCCGTCGTGCTCGGCGGTCTTGGCCCAGTCAAAATGGGTCAGCTGACCATCATGCGTCATGGTGAATACGCGCACATCCATCAGTTGCACTGTGGTATGCGTTGCCCCCTGGCGCGCCAGCGCGCTCTTGGCATTGATGATGCGGTCGCCATCGCGTGCCCATAGACCCGTGCTACCGGCCATGCCGATATTGTTGGTCTTCATGCGCAACTGCATGGCCTGCGCCTGTTGGTCACCCCATGGCGCAGCCGTCTCGCCCAGGATCACCACACCGACGATCAGCACCGCCACGATGCCCACCGCCGACGCGGCAACACGCAGCTTGGACATACCTGCGGCGCGCAGCGCAGTCAACTCACCGCTACCGGCAAGCCCACCAAGGCCGAGCAGGCCGCCGATCAGCGCCGCGTTGCCGAACATTTCGTACATGCGCCGTGGCGTGGTCACCAGCACATAGACGATGGCATTGGTGAGCGTGTAACCGTTCTTGCCGATACGCCCGATCTGGGTGATCAACTGGAACACCACATCAAGGCCGGTCAACACCAGCCACACCATGATCAGCGAACTGAGTACCGTGATGCCGACGAGGTAGTCGACGCGCTTGATGCGCAACGCGTTCATCGAGCCACCGCCTTGCGCGGCTTACGCACGGCATACTGGCTACGGAATAGCCACGCGCCCAGGCAGAACACCAACAGGCAAACGATCCACATCGGCGTGGCATGGTGCCACTTGCCCTTGATCAACTGGCTGCGACATAGCGCCAGCAGCAGGTAGTACAGGTAGAAGACCAGCAGTGCGATGATCAGTCGCGCCGAACGCGCCTCACGCGGCTGCTGACGTGAAAGCGGCACCGCCAGCATGATCAGCACCAGCATCATCGCCGGAGCGATCGTGCGCCAGGCGAGCTCCGCACGCGCATCGCCACTATCGACCGTGAACAGCTGCGTTGTAGTCAGAGTGTGCGCTGGATCTTCATCGTCGTTATCGGACTGGATATTGGACAGCGATGCATCATTGCGCTCGTACTGCATCTTTCGCCAGTTGTCGCCGCCAAGCGGCACTTCATACTGCCAGCCGTCGGAAAGCGCCAGGAAGCGGCCGTCGCCGTCGCTTTCCTGATAAAGCTGCCCGTGCTTGCCGGTGACGACCTTGAGCCGACGCGTCCCGTCGGGCGAATCGCGCTCGGTAGCGATGAAGGTATTGCCCAGGACGCTGCCGTCACGACTAAGACTATCGACGAAGATGATGCCGCCCTTGCCCGGCAGTTCAGTGAAACGGCCGGCGTCCAGGCCCGCGGCGATCACCGAGCGGTTGGCTGCGGCAACGAGACTATCCGACGTACGGGCTGCCCAGGGCCCCAGCCACATGGACACCACGCCGACCAGCACGGCCAGCACCGCTGCCATCAACGCCACCGGGCGCAGCAGGCCACGCGGCCCCATGCCGGAGGAGGACAGCACGTGCATTTCGCTTTCGCGATACATACGGCCCAGGCTCCACAGCGTGCCGACGAAACCGGCCAGCAGCAACAACGTGGACAGGCCATCGAGCATATTCAGGCCCAGCACCTGGAACATCACGCTCGCCGGAAAGCTGCCGTTGGCCACCTGCTTGAGCACCTGCGCGAATGAGGTGCCGGCAAAGATCGCCACCAGCACAATGGTCGTGGCGGCGATGGTCTGCCCCAGTTCACGCAGGAAATAGCGGTCGAGAATGTTCAGAACCGGACCTCGGCGGTAAGGCACATGACGTTGCCCCGGATCGGCCGGGACATATCAAAAAACGAATGCAAACGCACGGTTGCGCCTTCGGATGACGTAGTTCCCCCACATCGGGGCAAGCGCCTGGCGATGGGGGTCAGTCGACGAGGCTCATGAGGATCAATACTCGACATGCGCTAGGATACTTGGCTCCGCGCCGCGCCTTCGATGGGCCGGCAAACCCCAAGTTTAGCCTGTCCGGCGCCTCCGGACCCCATGCAGGATGTACGAGATGACGCTCCAGTTCAGCCTTGGCTCTGCCGCCCCCGAAACCGTCGATACCCCCTGCGTGGTCGTCGGCGTCTACGAAAACGGTGTCCTTACCAGCGCCGCCGCTCGTGTGAATACGGCCGCCCAGGGCGCCATCAAGCAGCAGATCGAGAGCGGCGACATCAGCGGCAAGGCCGGTAGCACCAATGTGCTTTTTGCCCCTCCGGGCCTCACGGCCAAGCGCGTGCTGGTGGTCGGCCTGGGCGTACAGAAGAGCTTCGACGGCGCCCGTTACCAGAAGATCCACCTGGAGGCGGCCCGCGCTCTGGCGCGCTTGCCCATCGATAGCGCCGTGTCCTACCTGACCGAGGTGGAGGTTCCGCAACACGATGCGACCTGGCGCGTGCGCACTGCCGCGTTGGCGGCCGACCACGCCACCTACCGGTATACCGCCACCTTCAAGCCGCGCGAGAAGTCGTCGCAGCCCGAACTGGGCACGGTCCAGTTCGCCAGCGGCGAGGACGCCAGCATCGGTCTTGACCAGGCCAAAGCCATCGCCGAGGGCGTGCGCTTCGCTCGCGAACTGGCCAACCTTCCACCCAATATCTGCAATCCGGCGTATATCGCTGACCAGGCGACCTTGTTTGCCGAACGCCATGAAAAGGTCAGCTGCCAGGTGCTTGATCACGTGGAGCTGGAAAAGCTCGGCTTCGGCTCGCTGCTGGCCGTGGGGCGCGGTTCGGCCAACAAGCCCAAGCTTGTGGTGCTTGAATACAAAGGTGGCAACGAAGAAAAGCCGTACGCCTTCGTCGGCAAAGGCATCACCTTCGATACCGGCGGCATCAGCCTCAAGCCAGGTCCGGGCATGGAAGAAATGAAGTTCGACATGGGTGGTGCGGCAGGCGTGCTCGGTGCCTTCGTGGCAGCGGTGAAGATGCAGTTGCCGGTCAACCTGGTCTGCGTGGTACCGGCGGTGGAAAACATGCCCGATGGTGACAGCTACCGCCCCGGTGACGTACTGACCAGCCTCTCGGGTATCACCATCGAGGTGCTCAACACCGATGCCGAAGGCCGTCTGATCCTGTGCGATGCGCTCACCTATACGGCGCAGACATTCCAACCCAGGGCGATTATCGACGCGGCCACGCTGACCGGCGCCTGCGTAATCGCCCTGGGCAAGCATGCCAGCGGCCTGATGACCAAGCACGACGACCTGGCAGACGAGCTACTTGCCGCTGGCGAGCACGCACTTGACCGGGCCTGGCGCCTGCCGTTGTGGGACGACTATCAGGTTCAGCTCGAATCGGGCTTCGCGGACGTGGCCAACATCGGCGGCAAGAACGCCGGTGCCATCACCGCAGGCTGCTTCCTGGCCCGCTTCACCGAAGGCCAGCGCTGGGCGCACCTGGATATCGCCGGTACTGCCTGGGACGAAGGCCGAAAGGGCCTGGCCACCGGCCGCCCCGTTTCTCTACTCGCCCAATGGCTGATCGACCGGGCAGGTTCCGGCTCGTAAACCATTGCACTACCAGGGCGCATCATCAGCTCTCACCGATGCGCCCGAATCACTTCTGCCACCACTGCCGGAGACCGACCTGGCCATGCCGCGCGCCGATTTCTATCTGATCGACAAGCCTCGCTTTCGCGACCAGCCGCTGCTGCTGGTGTGCGAGCTGGCCAAGCGTGCTTATGCGGCGCAGCAGCCGACGCTGGTCTTGACCCGTGATTTCGAGCAAGCCGAAGAACTCGATACCTTGCTGTGGGATTTCGACGAAGACTCCTACATCCCGCATCAGCTGGCAGGCGATGACGATGATGAGAACACAGCCGTCTTGATCGTCCCTCCAGGCGTGGACACGCCCGATCGCCCGATGATCATCAACTTGCGCGAAACCTGCCCCGCCGGCCGCTACGAGCGCGTTCTGGAAGTCGTCGCCGCGGACCCTGCCGAGCGCGACGGCTCACGCGTGCGCTGGACGGAGTACAAGCGACTGGGGTTCGAGGTGGCTAAGTTCGATATGTAACGACAGGAGTTAAGGGCTTAGGAGTGATGAGATAAGAGCAGTAGTGCTAGGCCCTGGCTTTTGCGCCCGACCTTTCACTGCTAACGCCTCACGCCCCTCAACACGCTCGCCAACTGCTCGCCGGTCACGGGCTTGCGCAGGAAGCCATCCATGCCAAGTTCGCGCGCACGTACCTCGTCGTCGCTGCTTGAGCGTGCTGTGACCACAATGATCGGCAAGCGCTGGCCCTGGGCTTCTCGCTGGCGGATCAGGCGGGCCACCTGGAATCCGTCGACACCTGGCAGGTCAAGATCCAGCAGTGCGACGTCACACGGCCCGTGCGCCAGCTCGGCGAGGGCAGCAAGGCCATTACTCACGAAGCGGACATGGTGTCCTTGCTGCTCGAGCAGGCCACGCACCACGGCAGCAACGATCGCATCGTCTTCGATGAGCAAGATGTTCAGAGGCCTGACCGCAACGGTATGCATGCCATCGCTCGATTCGTGGCGTGGCGCGACGTCCCGAGTGACTAACTGGACTTCCGGCAACGGCAGACGCACACGAAAAGTACTGCCCTGTCCCAGACGCGACTCCAGTTCGATGCTTCCACCCATCAGGCTCACCAGTTCGCGACAGATGGCCAAACCGAGGCCACTACCGGAATTGCGCTTGGGTCCGTCCTCTTGTTCAAAGCGTTGGAACAGTCGGCTCTGTCCTTCCTCGGAAATGCCCGGACCCGTATCAGCGACACTGAACATGATGCCATCGCTCTGCCGGTCGGCACGCAGCGTGACATGGCCACTCTCGGTAAATTTCAATGCATTATTGGCGAGGTTCAGCAACACCTGCTTGATACGCATCGCGTCACCCATGACATAGCGCGGCAGATCGCCAGCACAGGCGATATCGAAACGAAGTCCCTTTTTTCTGGCCTGTCCACGCTCGATGTGTGCGATGTCGTCCACCAGGGCGCAGGGATCGAAGGCTGCCTGGTCCAGTTCCAGCCGCCCGGCTTCGATGCGCGCCAGGTCAAGCGCATCATTGACCAATTTCATCAGCAGGCTACCCGAACTTTGCATGGCTTCGGTGTACTCGCGCTGCACGGGACTGAGCGGCGTGCCCATCAGTAATTCAGCCATGCCGATGACCCCGGTCATCGGGGTACGGATCTCATGACTCAACGTTGCCAGGAACCGCGTCTTGGCGGCGCTGGCCTGTTCGGCCAGATGACGCCTCTGCTCGGCCATCTGGATGCGATGCCGGTTGAACAGGCGTCGTTGCCAGATGCGCAGGAACAACCAGACCATGAGTACGAAAAACAGGCTGTAGGCACACCAGGCCCACCAGCGCACCCACGGCGGCGCCTGCACGTGAATGAGCAACGGCTGGCGCAATCGCGACCACTTGCCATCCACGCCGGCCGCCATGACATCCAATGCATGATCGCCGGAGGCGAGCCCTGAAAATTCGCGCACACCGACGTTGCCGGTATCCACCCAGTCGTTGTCAAAATCACTCAGGCGGAAGCGATATCGGTTCGACGCCGGATCGACGAACGAGAACACACGCGCCGTTACCGTCAGGCCGCGATCGCGCCAACTCACCTGCACCTGGCCATCACGCACGGGCAACTGCACAGGCGCTCCTCGGCGCTGTACATGAACATCCATAACCGCGAGCGGTGGCGACTCCGGGCTGATATCCGGTGCATCGGGGTTGAACCCGACGACGCCGCCCAGGCTGGGCGCATAGATGTATCCATCGGGCATACGCGCGAAACCACGTGCAAACTCGCTGCTGACCAGGCCTTCCTGCAAACCGATGCGACGAAAGCGACCATCGAAGGGGTCATAGCGCCATAGGCCGTCGCGGCCGAATATCCATACCCGCCGATTCTTGTCGATCGCAAGGTCATACACGCCGATCGATGGCCAGCCCTTGCTAGCGTCTATCTTGCGTACCAACGTAAGGCCATCGGCGCTGTACCGATATTGCTCCAGCCCATCTGAACGCGCCAGCCACATGCCATCGGGCGTGAAGTCGAATGCATCGACCGCTTGGCCATTAGCAACGCCGGGCACCGGCTCGAAGTGATCATAGGTACGATCAAGGCGCAGCAACCCGAAATCGCTGGCATACCAGAACGTGCCATTCTTCAGGGTCAGCTGCGCGCCCCAGCGCGCTTTTTCGTCTGCCGGCTGGATAGGCACCCGGGTTGCCCGCAAGGTGTCCTGATCAATCCGCAGGATGCCTTCAGCGAAGGTTCGTGCGTAAAGCTTGCCGTCGGGTCCCTGCTCCACTTCAAGCGGATGCTCCATGCCGCTCTCGGCCTTGACCTGATCCAGCTTGCCGTCGGCATAGCGAAACAAGGCGCCTTGCATGACGATCCACAGTCGATGCTGGTCATCCTCGGTCAGGCCAATCACGTCACCGCGATTGCCACTGACAACATGCTCGACATTGCCAGTAAACGGATCGAGTTTATCCACCACCGATTTGCGACCACCCACCCAGATGCGTCCATCCTTGGCGCGACCAACCGCTGTGGCTTCGGAATCACGCAGGCTGTCGGCGTTGTCGGGGATGTGGCTGAAACG
>NZ_DASVMI010000200.1:0-3259 GCF_036384435.1 Dyella sp.
GCCAGCGCGGCGTAGGTCAGGCTGTCGTCGCCAGCGACGATGGCCAGCGCGTCGGGCGTACGGGCTGCCTGTTCGGCGAACAGATCCGGCAGGTATGCCGCCGGCCATGCCTGCGGTTGGGGTTGGGCCTGTGCCAGCCAGTGGGCCAGTTCGGATTCATCCAACAAGGCAACCGATCTGGTTGATTGATGAGGCGTGTGCGCAATGGCATCCAGGATGCGTACGAAGCGTCGCGCGAATTGTTGGACGTCGGACTCGCCGAATACATCGGGTCGATATCCGAAGCGCAACTCGATGTTCTCGTTCGGCAAGGCCATAAGACCGAGCGGATAATGTGTGACGTCGCCTCCCTGACCGCCCAGGTCATTGCAATGCAATGACTGTGCGGGATCACCAAGGGTGTGACTGGTCTCTCCGGGCAGGTTTTCGAATACGAAATGCGTATCGAACAATGCGTCGATACCCGCAGCCTGTTGGATGTCGGCCAATCCAAGATGCTGGTGATCTAGTAAGGCGACCTGTTCGTCTTGAATATGCACGGCCAGCTCACCCAGCGACTGGGCGGCGTCGAGCTGGACACGAAGCGGCAACGTATTGATGAACAGGCCAACCATCTGTTCGACACCGGAAATCTCCGGTGAGCGGCCTGATACCGTGATACCAAAAATGACATCGGAGCGCCCGGTATGGCGACCCAGCCAGATAGCCCAGGCCGTCTGGAACAACGTATTGAGCGTGACGCCCAGGGTACGCGCACGCTGCCGCAGTGCATCGGCGCGGTCGCGGCCAAGATGGACATCCAGTGTGCGCGGAGCACAAGCCAGTCTGGTCGATATCGAAGGAGCGAGCATGGTCGGGGCGTCGATACCCGAAAGATGCTCGCGCCATGCGGCCTTTGCCGATTCACGATTCTGGCGTTTGAGCCACGTGAAATAATTCTGGTAAGGCGTTGGCGCTGCCAGCGCATCCCCACGATATAACGCGAACAGCTCATGGAGCACGATGGGTATGGACCATCCATCGAGTAACAAGTGATGGTGGGTAACCAGCAATCGATGATGTTCGTCACCGACGCGGGCCAGCGTCCATCGAAGCAAGGGGCCCTTGTCCGCACGGAATCCCCGGATGCGATCTTCATGGAGTATGGCGTCCCATGAGGCATCGGGATGCTCGCCGGGTAGTTCGATCTGTTGCCAGGATGGTTCGGTCCGCTTTGGAATGATCTGGACCGGCTCCTTGAAACCTGCTTGCACAAAACTTGAGCGCAATTGCGGATGGCGCTGAAGCAGCGCGCCTGCCGCATGGCGAAGACGAGCGTCGTCAAGTGGCCCCGTCAATTGGAAGACGGTCTGCACAAGATAAGCATCAGGGCCGCCTTCGTCGAGCAACTGATGAAACAGCAAGCCTTGCTGCAAGGGCGACAACGGCAGGATGGCTTCAATCTCGGGATGCATAAAGCGATTCCAGGTAGTCGATGTCGTCTTGATTCATGGACAGCAGGGGCATGTCCGAAGGTGTCAGGCTTGCCGACTGGGGTTTGCTGGCAAAAGCCACGAGTGATTCCAGCGCGGCGAACCAGTCGTCGGCGAGCGAAGTCATGTCATGGCGCTCGAACAGGCGTGCCGCCCAGTTCCAGTGCGCGACCAGGCACGGACCGTCGTCGCTTTCCTCAACAAGCGCATTGAGGGCAATGCCATGGAAGAGCGGCATGCTGGGATCACTTCCGCTAGCCAGCCTTCCCGCATCGTCGGTTGGACACCACGCCGAGGTTCCCGGCGCATCGAAGCGCCCGAGGTAATTGAAGCTCGCCGGTGCAGGACGCGAGCGATGCAATGCATCGGCGGCATGTGCGTTGAGCTCGCTCAGCAGGCCATAAGCCAGGCCGTGGTCGGGTAGCGATCGTAATTGCTCCTTGACGATCCTGAAGGCTTGCCCCATCGCTTCGTCGCCTGACATGGCCCGGGCCAGATCCACACCATGCAATGGCACACACACCGGATAGACGCTGGTGAACCAACCGACGGTCCGCGACACATCCACGCCATCGAAAATGTCCTCGCGCCCGTGTCCTTCCAGATCGAAACATACGGATCGGGAGACATCGCCGACGCGGGCCTGCCAACGGGCGAGTGCCAGCGCGAATGCCGTGAGCAACAATTCGTTGATGTGCCCGTTCAGGCGCGCCGGCGACTGCAGCAGCTCCCGTGTAAGAGTGATCGGCCAACGCAGGGACAGTTCGGCGCTGGTGCCGACCCGATCAAGCAGCGGGTCCAGCGTGAACAGTGGCGCGCTCGAATCGTCGCCGAGCATCCGCTTCCACAGCCCTATTTCATCGACTCTTGCAGGCGCAAGGGCTTCGGCATGGAGCAGTTCGGACCAGCGCCTGAACGAGGTGGTCTTGGGCGGGAGGTCGGCGGCGCGGCCTGCTGCATGGGCCTCGTAAGCCTGCGCCAGATCTGGTATCAGGATGCTCCAGGACACGCTGTCCACAACCATGTGGTGAGCGGCAAGCAGCAGGCGGCCTTCATGCTGCGCGCCGGCGTCGAACCACAAGGCCTGAAGCGTGATGGCGTCATGGAGCGCCAGGCCGTCCTGGGCGGCATGCTGGTGTTGTTGCAGACATGCTTCCCAATCAGGCGATGCATGTCCGGAAACATCGATACGCAGCAGGCATCGGCTTGCATCGATTTGTCCTGGCTCCTGCACCGTCAGTTGATCGCCTTGCGCATCTGTACGCTCCATCTTCAGGCGCAGCATGTCGTGATGATCGATCACCTCTTGCAAGGCCGCAGTCAATGACGCCAGTGACGTATTGGCGGGGGCACGCAACAGTACGCTTTGATGGAATGTGGCCACGCCTTGGCCCCCATGCTTGAGGAACCAGCGCATCACGGGGGTGGCAAGCACGTTGCCAGTAGCCGCGTGCAACGGCATGTCGTTATCGCGCTGGTCCCGCGTGACGATGCTTGCCAGAGCTTCGACCGTCTTGAGCGAGAAAATATCGCGAGGCTTGATCAGCCAACCCTTCTGCCTGGCGCGACTTACCAGCTGAATCGAACGAATACTGTCCCCACCAAGCTCGAAGAAATTATCCTCGATGCCCACATGGGAAAGCCCAAGGACTTCGGCGAACAGCGCGGCAAGGGCGGCTTCTTGTGGATTACGCGGTTCGAGCCCCCGTTGCGGCTGGTAGTCGGGTGCCGGAAGCGCCGCGCGATCGAGCTTGCCATTGGGCGAAAGAGGCAACGCATCGAGCACC
>NZ_DASVMI010000201.1:0-2076 GCF_036384435.1 Dyella sp.
GCAGATCAAGTTGCGCGGTTTCCGCATCGAGCTGGGCGAGATCGAGTCGGCACTGACGTCGTTGACCGGTGTGCAGGCAGCGGCCGTGGTCGTTCGCGAGGATGTCGTCGGACACAAGCAACTGGTGGGCTATGTCGTGGCACATGCCGATCATGTCGTGGATACGGCAGGCTGGCAACTGGCGCTGGCGTCGCGTCTGCCGGAATACATGGTGCCCGCCGCGCTGGTATCGCTTGCAGCCTTGCCACTGACGCCCAATGGCAAGCTCGATCTGCGTGCCTTGCCGGCGCCGGAGCTGACGAGACGTCCCCTTCGCGAACCGACGACGCCTGCCGAAGTGGGCCTGGTCGCGCTGTTCAAGGACGTCCTGAAGGTTGACACCGTTGGCATTGACGATAATTTCTTCGACCTCGGTGGTGACTCGATTCGTGCGATCCAGTTGAAGGCGCGGGCGCAGAACGCCGGATTCGATTTCGATATTCCTACCTTGTTCGATCACCCTACGGTAGCCGCACTCGCTGTCCATGTCGGACAGGCTGTGCACCAGGGCCATACGAGTGCTTATGACCTGCTTGATGCAAGTGATCGCGCCCTACTACCTGCGGATATCGAAGCGGCCTATCCACTAAGCCGGTTGCAGGAAGGCATGCTTTTTCATGCCCAGCACGATGTTGGCGCGTATCTCTATCACGATGCAGTCTATGTCCGGGTACCGATGGCGCTGGACGCCGGGATTCTTCAGTCAGGCCTGCAAGCGCTGTGCGATCGTCATGAAATACTTCGCACGTCCTTTGATATGGATACGTATTCGCAGCCGTTGCAATTGGTGCATCGTGTCGCGACGTTGCCTTTAAGGTTGCTCCCCGCTTGCACGGCCATGGAGGAAGCCGGTCGTGTCACCGAATGCGTCCGGGAGCAGAATGCCCTCGCGTTCGACAAGGCCGATGCGCCACTCATGCGCGTGACGGCATGGCCGGTGATGGATGACACAGGCCGGTCGGGCGCATTCTATCTGGTGCTTGGATTTCATCACGCCATTCTCGACGGATGGAGCTGTGCGAGCCTGCTTACCGAACTCCTTGGTCGATATGAGGCGTTTGAGCAGGAGGCATCGTTCAAGGCCGAGCCGTTCGTCAGCCACTATCGCGACTACATCGCCGGTGAGCAAAGAGCGCTCGCCTCTCCCGAGCACCGTAAGTTCTGGCAAGACTATCTCGACGGTGTGGATTCGGTAGAGCGGCCACGGGAAATCAGGGAGAGCTTGCAGGCGCGCGTCACGGGTGCGCCTCCCTCGGCATCCGTCAACCTTGACAAGGCCACCGTCCGTTCGCTGGATGCCATCGCTCGTGAGTTGCGCTTGCCCGTCAAGACGCTCTGTCTGGCCGCGCACATGCAGGCGTTGAGCGTGCTCGAAGGCACGCGAGACGTGCTGACCACACTGGTCACTCATGGCCGTCCGGAAACTATCGATGGGCACGCCATCGCCGGGCTGTTTCTCAATTCCGTCCCGTTACGCCTGCACATGCAGGGAGAAAGCTGGGCTGCGCTGGCCGAGCGCACCCATGCCCAGGAAAAACGGATATTCCCGCACCGCAATTATCCCATGGCGCAGATTGCGCAGGATCTTGGGCTGAAGGGACTGACCCGGGTCTTGTTCAACTACACGCACTTCCACGTCTACGACGGCCTGAAAATAAAGGGCGAAGTGCTGGATGTGCAAAATGGCAATAATACGAACAGCTTCGATCTGACGATCGATTTCCAGCGCCGCGGCGATCTGTTGCTTGGCGAACTGACGGGCAGCCTGGGCATCGTGGATCAATCCATGCTCGATCGCTACGCGCGGTGCTATGAACGCGTGCTCTGTGCCATGGCCGAAGATGTCCACGCGCGCATTCGCCATCGCGCTCTGTTGGATGAATCCGAACTGGCCCGCTGGCTGGCACAGGCCCAACCCCAACCGCAGGCATGGCCGGCGGCATACCTGCCGGATCTGTTCGCCGAACAGGCAGCCCGTACGCCCGACGCGCTGGCCATCGTCGCTGGCGACGACAGCCTGACCTACGCCGCGCTGGC
>NZ_DASVMI010000202.1:0-14164 GCF_036384435.1 Dyella sp.
GCCGCCGCCGGCATTTGCTAGATTGGCGCTTCCCCGGCCAGTCCTGCCCGCCGTGAAGCAACGCGTTCCCGACGCCCACGATCCCGCCGCCGGCGGCGACAACCGCCTGGTGGTGGCGATTTCCTCGCGCGCCCTGTTCGACCTGGGCGAGAGCCACGCGCTGTTCGAGCGCGACGGGCTGGACGCCTATCGCGACTACCAAATCGCGCACGAGGAGCAGATCCTCGCGCCCGGCGTGGCCTTCCCGCTGGTGCAGAAGCTGCTGGGGCTGAACCGGCTGGCCGGCGACGTGCCGCCGGTGGAGGTGATCCTGCTGTCGCGCAATTCCGGCGACACCGGCCTGCGCATCTTCAACGCGATCCAGCACTACGGGCTGGAGATCAGCCGCGCTGCGTTCACCAGCGGCGCGCCCACTTCCGACTACATCGCGCCGTTCAAGGCTGACCTGTTCCTGTCGGCCAATGCCGAAGATGTGGCTCGCGCACTCAAGGCTGGTGTTGCAGCCGCCACGATCCTGCCGTCCACGGCGCCGCCGCGTGCCACCGAACAGTTACGCATCGCATTTGATGGGGATGCGGTGATCTTTGGCGATGAGGGCGAACGCGTATCGCGCGAGGAAGGGCTTGAGGCCTTTCACCGCAGCGAGCATGAGCAAGCTGAGACCCCGCTGTCCGTAGGGCCATTCCGCGGTTTCCTCACCGCATTGCATCGCCTGCAAACGGCGTTTCCCGCCGAAAACTCACCCATTCGCACCGCCTTGGTTACGGCACGCTCGGCGCCAGCCCATAAGCGGGTCATCCTCACGCTCAGGCGCTGGGGCGTGCGAATTGACGAAGCGCTCTTTCTGGGGGGGCGGGACAAGGGACCCTTCCTGGACGCATTTGGTGCTGACATCTTCTTCGACGATTCCCCCGCAAATGTCGAATCCGCACGCAGACATGTGGCCACAGGGCACGTCCCCCACGGCGTGAGTAACCTTTAGCCACCTGCCGCATTCCTTTAGCTTTACAGATTTGGCGCCGGAGCCCGACGCCAACGCCTTCGGCGTGCCGCTTTCTCGCAGCGTTGGTATCCATACGATGAAGCTATGCCGGGGCATGTTCCGAGTATGTTGAGTTTTTGTAGGGGTACAACCTACTTTTGGTCGTTTGTCAGTTTCCTTGAGTCCGATTAGTTTTGCGGCTCCCAGATACGGACGTAGCTGAATTTGTCGCCTCGTGCTTTGGCGTTTCTATATGCCCGGGCAACGCTTGAAGCATGAACAGCCATGCAACTCTTGCGTATGCGCGGGCGTAGTCTCGGGCATGACGCGTATGGCAGGTGGCTGATGAGACATACATGCCAGGGTTGGCAGCTTGGATCCGGTCGCCGGCAGGCCGGTGCGAATGATCGTGCGTTCAGGTCGGCTTCGTCTTCTCGACCTTTCTTCGGAAGCGTTCCTGCCAGTAGACGGGCACAACTTCCATCAGTGATGCGGTTAGATTTTTCTGAAGAGAGGCAACACCATGGATGGTAGATATCGCAATGGCCTCCCGAGGAGGCGAGTTCGGCGACAGGAATCGGCGGACGCAGACTTCGACTGGACCCTGGATTGGGCCGCCGAAGCGGGAATGCGCAGGAAAATCCCGCCTCTGAATGCGCTCAAGGTGTTCGAGATTGCCGGAAGCCTGTGTAACTTCACTCGAGCTGCGATTGCCTTGAACGTCACGCAAAGCGCGGTCAGCCGCCAGGTCCGGCATCTCGAAACGCAGCTCGGCGAAACCTTAATGGTGCGCCGGCATCACCGACTGGAGTTGACGGATGCCGGACGCGCCCTGCTCAATGCGGTGCAGCAGTCGTTTGACAGGATCGAGCTTACGGTGAGGGATATCCGCGAGCATCGCCATTTGAATCGGCTGCGAGTCAATGCTCCTCCGATGTTCACCAACCGCTGGCTCATGCCGCGCCTGCCGCACTTCCGCAATATCCATCCGGGCGTCGAAATCACCCTGACGGCCTTTCCCGAAGATGGCCTGCCACACGCCAATGCGATTGACTGCTCGATTCGTTGCGGTGGGGGGGACTGGGACGGACTCGACTGCGTGATGCTCATGCACGAGCAGCGTATCGCAGTCTGCTCACCGTCACTGCTGGACGGCCGGGACGCCGATTCGTTCGATATCCGGCGCATTCCGTTGTTGCATGAGTTACGTAACGACATTCGCAAGACACGCTCATGGCCGTTATGGCTCGATACCGCCGGTATCCGCAGCGTGGATCTGGACAGCGGCTATGAATTCGATGAGCCGGATATGGCGATCCAGGCCGCTGTCGGTGGGTTGGGGGCGGCCATTGTCGACAGGCACATGGTGCAACGCGAATTACGTGAGGGCTTGCTCAGGCAGATGCTTGACATACAGGTGCCCAGCTACGATGCATATTGGCTTGTCACGCGCAGGGACCAAACCCATGCGGATGCGCTTGTGGCATTCCAGAAATGGATGCTGGCAGAGTCGATGCAGACCACGGAAAAACCTCCCAAATTGCGTATCGCCTCCTTGGCCTCGCGCTCGAGATCTACCTCCCGGCGAGCCTGAGGCGGGGCCGGCGCTCGGGCAATGTCGATCGGGGGCTGCCTCGGCTGGGTGCCGGTGTCGGAACTTGGCCGCCTGGATCGAGGCAAACGTATTCCACGCGTATTCGAGGTTGCTGCGCGTCATGACCGCGAAGGCGGGGGCCGCTAGAATGGCGGACTTGTCCCATCGTCTTCGGAATTACCGGCATGTCCGCTCGCTTGAACCCGTTTGACCTGTATGACGTCCGATCGCTGCTTTCCGATGAAGAGCGCATGGTGCAGGACACCGTGGCGCGTTTTGTCGACGAAAAAGTCTTGCCGATCATTGGCGACTGCTTCGACCAGGCGCGGTTTCCCTCCGAGCTGATCCCCGAGATCGCCAGCCTTGGCCTGCTTGGCGCCACGCTTCCCGAGGAGTACGGCTGCGCGGGCATGAATGGCGTCAGCTATGGCTTGATTTGCCAGGAACTGGAGCGCGGCGATTCGGGCCTGCGCAGCTTTGCCTCGGTGCAGAGTTCACTGTGCATGTATCCGATCTATGCCTACGGCAACGAAGAGCAGAAAAAGCAATACCTGCCACGCATGGCGGCCGGTGAGGTCATTGGCTGCTTCGGCTTGACCGAGCCTCACGGTGGCTCGGACCCGGCCAATATGAAGACCCACGCCCGAAAGGACGGCAGCGACTGGGTCATCCAGGGTGCCAAGATGTGGATCACCAACGGCAACCTGGCCCATATCGCCATCGTCTGGGCGCAGACCGATGACGGTATCCAGGGCTTCATCGTTCCCACCGATACCAAGGGCTTCACGGCGCAGGAGGTGCACAAGAAGATGAGCCTGCGCGCCTCGGTCACCTCGGCCTTGTTCTTCGACAACGTGCGCGTGCCCGATAGCGCTCGCCTGCCCAACGTCAAGGGCCTGAAGGGCCCGCTGGGCTGCCTGACACAGGCGCGCTATGGCATTACCTGGGGGCCGATTGGTGCGGCTATTGCCTGCCTGAAGGAAGTGCTCGATTACACACACGAACGCATCCTGTTTGGCCGACCCTTGGCCTCCAACCAGGCCATCCAGTTGAAAATGGCCGATATGGCGCGGCGTATCACCAGCGCCCAACTGCTGTCGTTGCAATTGGGACGGCTCAAGGACGCCGGCAAGATGCAGCCGACCCAGGTGTCGCTGGCCAAGTGGAACAACTGCCGCCTTGCCATCGATATTGCGCGCGAATGCCGCGACATCCTGGGTGGCGCGGGCATCACCACCGAACATTCGGCCATCCGCCACGCGCTCAACCTGGAGTCGGTCATCACTTACGAGGGCACGGAAACAGTGCACCAGTTGGTCGTTGGCCGTGAACTCACGGGCATCAACGCGTTCTGAGCCTTCGATTCCCGCGTGATGTGGGATAACCCTGAGGGAGGCGGACAGTGGATTGGCGGAGCATCCGCATCGAAACCGATCGTCTTGTCCTGCGGCCGCCGATGCCGGAGGACTTCGACGGCTGGGCGGCAAACATGGCCGATGAAGAAGCGGCGCGTTTCATCGGCGGCTTCCAGCCGCGTGCCGCGGCCTGGCGCAATTTCCTAGTGATGGCCGGCGCTTGGCAGATCCAGGGGTTTGCCATGTTCTCGGTGATCGAGCGCGCTACCGGGCGCTGGATTGGCCGCCTTGGGCCCTGGCAACCCGACGGCTGGCCTGGCACAGAGATCGGTTGGGGATTGGCGCGCGAAGCCTGGGGCAGGGGACTGGCGCTGGAAGGCGCCACCGCCAGCATCGACTGGGCCTTCGAGCACTTGGGCTGGACGGAAATCATTCACAGTATCGATTGCGAAAATCTGCCGTCTCAGGCGCTCGCCCGCCGCCTGGGGTCGGTCAATCGCGGCCCTGGCCAATTGCCTGCGCCGTATGAGCACGTACCCATCGAGATATGGGGACAGTCGCGCCAGGAGTGGCGGCGTCGCCAGCGCCCATGAATCCGTTGATGGTGTCGACACTCACCGAAGCCGTGCCCGGACTGCTGCGGTGTTGCCGCGACCCCTGGGCGATCATCGGCAGTGCCGCGGCCAGCCTCGCAGGGGCGGCGGTCAGCGTGGCCGATGTCGATGTGCTGACCAGCGCCGCGGATGCGTCGCGCCTTGCCGGGCATTGGTATGCGCGTCGCGAGCAAACCTACGAACCGGTCGGTGCAGAGCGATTTCGTTCGCACTTCGGGCGTTATCGTTTTGATGGTCTGCCATTGGAAGTCATGGGCAACCTCGAGCTTTTCGACGGCTCGGCCTGGCAGCCGGTGCTTACCAGGGCTTGCGTGCGTGTCGCTTGTGGCGCTGTGCAGGTGCTCATACCGACCGTGCCCGAACAGATACGTATCCTTGAAAGTTTTGCTCGTCCCAAGGATTTCGAACGCGCAGCACGACTGCGCGCCTTGTCCGACGCCTGAACATCGCGCGGCAAGCGCCGCGCTCTCATTTATCTGGATAACACCATGTCCGTTCCGTTTGCCATCACCGCTCGTCACAAAGGTTTCAATCGTGCCGAGATCGTCGACCAGAATTTCGTGGAGTTCGTGCAATTCTGGCAGGGCGATGTACGCGATACGCCGGTCGACCATGCCCCTGTGCTGCCGGGCAGCGAGCTCGATGCGCGTGGTTTTCGCGAGTTGTTCGAATCACAGCTCATTTCGCGCCATCTCGATCTTATGGCGCGCGTACTACGGGTACAGAACAAGGTGTTCTACACCATTGGCTCATCCGGTCACGAAGGTAACGCGATGGTGGCGCGGCTGACCCGCCACACCGACCCTGCGTTCCTGCATTACCGTTCTGGTGGCTTCATGGCCGAGCGCTTCCGCAAGTTGCCGGAGATGGATCCGGTGATGGATTCGGCGCTCTCGTTTGCCGCCAGCCGCGAAGACCCGGCATCGGGCGGCCGTCACAAGGTCTGGGGCAGCAAGCCACTTTGGGTGTTGCCGCAGACATCCACCATCGCCTCGCACCTGCCCAAGGCGCTGGGTACCGCGGTAGCGATCGAGCAGGCGCGACGCATTGGCCATACTTTGCCGATTCCTGCCGATTCGATCGCCGTGTGCTCGTTCGGCGATGCATCGAGCAATCACGCCACCGCCCAGACCGCCTTCAACGCGGCAGGCTGGACGGCATACCAGAAGCTGCCGGCTCCGGTGCTGTTTGTCTGCGAGGACAATGGCATCGGCATTTCGGTCAAGACACCGGCAGGCTGGGTCGCGAGCAATTTCCAGCAGCGCGCCAACCTGGACTATTTCTTTGCCGACGGCCTCGATCTGGCTTCCGGTTATGCCCAGGTGCGGCGCGCCGTGGAGCATTGCCGAACGACGCGTCGCCCGACCTTCCTGCATCTGAAGACCACGCGTGTCATGGGGCATGCGGGCACCGATTTCGAGATCGAGTGGCGAAGCATCGAAGAACTCGTCGCGGTGGAAGCCACCGACCCCTTGTTGCGCTCGGCATCGATCGCGCTGGAATCGGGGTTGTACACGAAAGACACATTGCTGGCGCTGTACGACCAGATCCGCAAGCGTTGTTTCACGGCGGCTGAAGAAGCCGATCGCCGTCCGAGACTGGCTAGCCTGGACGAGATCATACGGCCGCTGGCGCCATACACGCCTGATGCCGTGAAAAAAGAAGCCGAGCGTAGCGATTACGTCGAGCGGCGCGTCGCTGCCTTTGGCGGCCCGGACAAGCTCCCGGAAAAACAGCCACCGCGACATCTGGCGATCCAGATCGGCCAGGCCTTGCATGACCTCATGGCCAAGTATCCGCAGTCGTTGCTGTTCGGCGAAGACGTTGCGCAAAAGGGCGGCGTGTATACGGTCACCAAGGGGTTACACAAAGTCTTCCGAAACAGCCGTATCTTCAACACGCTGCTGGATGAAACGATGATCCTTGGCCTCGCCCAGGGTTTTGCCAACATGGGTATGCTGCCGATCCCGGAGATCCAGTACCTGGCTTATTTCCACAATGCGTGTGACCAGATTCGTGGTGAGGCGTGCAGCCTGCAATTCTTTTCAAACGATCAGTATCGGAATCCGATCTTGATGCGCGTGGCCTCACTAGGTTACCAGAAGGGTTTTGGCGGTCATTTCCATAACGACAACTCGATCGCGGCGCTGCGCGACATTCCCGGTCTGGTGGTCGGTTGTCCCAGTCGCGGAGACGATGCGGCTACGATGCTGCGTACCCTGGCGGCATTGGCGCAGGTCGATGGACGCGTCTGTGCATTCCTGGAGCCCATCGCGTTGTATATGACCAAGGATCTCCACGAGGCAGGCGATGGGCAATGGCAGTTCGGTTATCCCGAACCCGGTCAAGCCATGACGCTGGGTGAGGGACGTGTTTACCGGCCCGATGCCAACGATCTGGTCGTGTTTACGTTCGGTAACGGCGTACCGATGGCCCTGCGCGCTGCACGTGAAATCGAGACGCGCCATGGTTGGAAAACTCGTGTAGTCGACCTACGGTGGCTGGCTCCTTTGAACGATGCCTTCATCGTTGAGCAGGCGCGCGATGCCAAGCGCATCATCGTGCTCGACGAGGGCCGTCGTAGCGCTGGTGTCGGCGAGGGTGTCATCACGGCGATCGTCGAAGGCGGTTTCGGCGCCACGCCGCTGCGTCGCGTGGTCGGCGCCGATACCTACACACCGCTGGCGGGAGCGGCGTTACTTGTATTGCCTGGCGATGCCGACGTTGTGGTAGCGGCTGGCGAGCTGGCTTGAGGCAAATCGTTCGGCCTCAGTTGAAGCAGGCGCCATGTCGCCTTGCCAGGTTTGGGCGTCAGCCCCTATCCATCGATGAGATCCACGGATAGGGGCTGAGCCTGGACGGGGCGACGGCGTGCTGGAGCCGTCCCCTTCCACTTGCAAGTTTGCTTGCGAGGTCTTGATTGAACGACTCAGCAGAGGCTGTGCCCGAGCTATGACAGGGATTACTCCAGCAGCATGGGCAGTAAGCGCCTGGGCGCGCTCTCGGTGAATTTGCGTACAAGGCCTGGCGACAGACTGCGTGCTGACTGGTTGATAAGTTGAAATCCGAATACGCACCCAGAAAGTACGTTACCGTAGCCCTTTGCCGTGCCAAAGCCATGGACAGAAGATAGTCTGTGGCCGGGATAGCCAAAATGTTCCACGGTAAGGTGCCTGCCGCCAAGGACATCCCCGAAACGAGATGATTTGCTGCCATCTTTACGGACAAAAGTAAGAGCGGCTACAGCGTTGTTGTATTCACATATGACGCCCGTGGTGTCTTCGCCAGTGAAATAGCTTTCTTTTCTTCCGCCATCTCCGCCGATATTTTCTTCGTAATCCTCGGAAGGATGTCCGCCGATGAAATACGATGTAATGCCGTCGATGTATTGATAGTTTCGTACTTGCATGGATGCGAGCGTTCCCCTTGGAACGGGAAAGTTTTCCAGTTCGCGCGGGACAGGGATTTTTTTATCGAAATATGACCCGCACAAGGGTGAAAATATTTCCCTTTGCAATAGCGCTTGGACCTTGCCTGGATATTTTTTTGTATCCATGTATGGCCAGATGGCCCTGATGTCCAGCGAGGTGAGCTGATATTGGGCTTTGGCTTTCAGGACAGAAGCCAAAGGCTCATTGTAGACAAACGCGGCTTCCGGGTTTCTATCGGCAACATCGGAGAGAATGCTCTTGATGGTGTCGTCTACATGTTTTCCATAAGTCTGGATGCATTCGCTCAGGATATCCTGGTAGATTTTTATGGATTTATCCTGCAGGCCAAGCTCTTTGCCCTTGACTACCATATCTCGAAGCAGGGCAAGATGCATGTTTGCCGCAATCACATACATGTTGATAAGCGGCTTTTCGTAGCCTTTGATCCTGAATTTTGGCATCGTCGCTGCGAAATGATCCTCCTGGGCAATACTCAGGGTTCGCAGATCTTGCGTGGCTTGTGAGTCGGTGAAAAGGATGTACTTGTGCGCCAGATCGGATAATCCTTCGAGTTCGGCAGCAATCAGGGAGCGAATGGCCTCTGTGATCTTCGTATCGACAACGCTATTGATGCTGTCGATAATTTTTTGCCATCGCTGAGCGATTGTCTCACCGTGCCTAGGAACGATGAGGCTGCCTATGCCACTTAGAATGCCACCTACGTAGGGAATGAGATCAAGTACCTTCAATGTGCCTTCGCGCATCAAGTTGAAGAACATGTCTTCTTCACTGAGGTTTGGATCGACCAAGCCGCGGCCGGTTTGGTCTGCCGTTGCCCAGGCAGGGGCGATGATACCGCCTGCGAGCCACGGAGAGGCTAAAGCACAAGCCGAGCCTAACCCCGTTCTCTTAAGGAAAAGTCGCCGTGATGAATCGGCGTATAAAGGATGATGCTTGCTGAATGTTGAGCTCATTGAAGTTCCTTTTCTATGTGCTTTGCTTTGCGCGTTGGCTATGAAGTTAGCTACCGACCATCTCAGGAGCAATAGAGCTCGCGCCGTTCGTGCCGCGTGCCTGTGTAGGCTTTACGCCTTAACGTGTAAGCCAAGTTGCCATGCTAGAGAATCGAGACGCGTCACCGGATCTTGCTTGATTTAAAGTGATGGGCCGCGCATTTCCTAGTCTCACCCATTCAGATGAATGAGTCGGGCTGAGCTGGGTCCAATGACTCGCACCAGGCGTGCATGAAATTTTCCACGACGCGAGAACTGGGCATGGGATGGTGTCATGGATACTGCGACAAGCCATCTCAGGGCAACGGCGTATGCCTTGGCCGAGGCCGCTGGCGCTCAGGTTTTGGACAGGCGCAATTCCAATTGCACGCGATTGCGCCCGTTTACCTTTGCCGTATACATCGCTTGGTCGGCGCGCTCCAACAGCGACTCGATCGTATCGCCAGGAATACGCATCGCTGTGCCGATACTGGCGCTGAGCAACAGGTGCTGGTCGTCGATGGCGATTTCCAGTCGATAAATGCGACGACATAGTCGCGTGGCAACCTCCATGGCCTGGTCCTGATCCAGCCCTCGCAGCGCCACCACGAACTCCTCGCCGCCGTAGCGTCCAAGCAGATCGCCGGGGCGTAGTTCATGGCGTAAGGCATTCGCCACGGCAACCAAGGCGCGATCGCCCGCGGCATGGCCTTGTCGATCATTGAGCGCCTTGAAGTTGTCCAGATCCATGAACAACAGCGACAATGACTCGCCTGACGAATGGGCCAGCATGTCGCGCGCGCTCTCTGTCCAGGCGCGTCGGTTGAGCACATTGGTCAACGCATCGTTATCGGCCAGCACGCGCACGAGATCGCGATCGCGGCGCGCATTGAGTGCGCGATCGCCCAGGCCCAGCGAAAGCACGATCGCTTCGAATGCGCCGGCAGCGAGACTGGCATCGTTGAGCCACAGTACGCGGGGCAGGGCGCCGTTCACCTGGCTGCTGCAAAGCGCCGTGAGTACCAGCAGCGGGGTCCACCCAAGCAGGAAAAACCAGGCCTGGCGCGAGCCGCGCGCCGCCGCCATGATTGCCGCGATCAGCAGCAGCAACGCGCCAAGCACCAGCGTCGGATTGAGCAGGGCTTGGGCGGTTTCTTCCAGCAAGGCTATCTGGCTGCAGCGTAACAACAGCAAGAGCGGCATACCGATGACCAGTGCACCCACTGGAGCCTGCAGCCAGGGGGCATAGCGATGCAACTCGCAGAATCGCGCCATGAACAGGGCGGCAAATGCCACCGATAGCACCACCGCGATCATCCCGATCGTTCGTGCCGATCCCACGAACCAGCTCCAATCCAGCGGATGGAAGATGTAGCCGGTCTGCACCGCCTGGATCAGGGCGTAGCAGAGCACGTAACCGGCATACCAGGCGAACGTCGCGTCGCGCAGCATGGCGGCGAAGCACACCGCCATGAAAGACATCACCAACATCACCGCGAAGCAGGCGCTGGCCATCGCCAGCCAGTTCGCATCGGTGCGCTCATAGGCATCACGGCTTTGCAGCGCGAAACTGATCGGCGTGGATAACGTAGCCGTGGGGGCGAATTTCAGCAGGATCGTACCGCCAGATGACGTCTCTGGCCCCAGGCGAAAAGAAATGCGTCCATGTCCATGGAAGGTACCGGCAAAGTCGTCCAGCGCGTTGTCGCTGCCCTGGCCGGAGGCGTCATAAAGCGTGACCATCCCCAGGGGCGGCGGATAGATACTCAGTTGCCGCTCGCCGTGGCCGGCTGGAAAAGTGAGTACTACCCAGCTCCCTGTCCGGGGCAAATGCTGCAAATAGGCTGGATCAAAACGTTGAAACTGACCTTGACGATACGCATCCATGGCCGTCTGGGCCGTATCTGCCTCGTGAAGGGCGCGCCATGCCGCTTGCATGGGTACCGCGGCCATGCAAGGCAAGCCGCCGAGCATCATCGCGAGCGTAAGCAACCACTGCCAACCGTTTCGATGCCAGAGCCTGGCAATCATGCCTTCAGCAACCCCCCGAGCCTATTGTCCGCGATCGGCCGGTACCGACCACTGGTGTTGCCATGGCAAGTCCGGGCCATGGCACGCCACTGATCAGGTAGCGCAAGCCAGAGCATAGGCCAAGCCAGGGCGTAAGTGTGGAAAACCTCAGGAGTCCTGGAAGCTGTCCGTCACGGGCCGTGAATCCGCGCGCTGCCAGACTGCTTGCCTGGCCCGGGCGGGCGCAACCTGACGAGGAGAGCTTCCATGAGCAAGGTCAACGTGGCGGTGCTGGTGGGCAGCCTGCGCAAGGAGTCATTCAATCGTTGCCTGGCGCGGGCCGTGGAGCGCCTGGCCCCGGCGCATTTCAGTTTCGAGCACGTGCGGATCGATGACTTGCCGTTGTATTCGCAGGATCTGGACCACGACTACCCGGCCAGCGCCAAGCGCCTCAAGCAGCAGGTGGAACAAGCCGATGCACTGCTGTTCGTCACACCCGAATACAACCGTTCGATCCCGGGCGTGCTCAAAAATGCCTTGGATATCGGCTCTCGACCCTGGGGTACCAATTCGTTTGCCGGCAAGCCAGGAGCGGTGATCGGCACTTCGATCGCGGCCACCGGTTCGGCGATGTCGCAGCAGCACCTGCGCAACGTACTGACTTACCTGGATGTGGCGCTACTGGCGCAACCGGAGGTCTTCATTAATTTCAAGGAAGGTTTGTTCGATGCTGAGGGAAACATCGGCGTCGAGAGCACGCAGAAATTCCTTCAGGGATTCGTCGACCGCTATGTGGCCTGGGTGCAGCGCTTTGCCCGTTCCTGAGCGCGGCCGTCTTGGAGCGGCGGCCATCAGGCCTCGGTCGCCGCTCCCACTCCGCAGATTTTCTCCAGCAATTGGGTCTGCACATTGCGTTGCCCGGATGCGGAGGGCCGTTGATACTGGCCATCGGGTTGCAATTGCCAGGCACTGGCGTTATCGCTCAGGTATAAATCCAGTTCCTTGCGTACGCGTTGTTGCAATTTCTTGCCTTCGATCGGAAAACCCGTTTCGACACGGCGATCGAGATTGCGCTCCATGAGGTCGGCACTAGCCAGGTAGAAGCGCGCATCGCCCTGATTGGCAAACCAGTACACGCGGCTATGCTCTAAGAAACGCCCGACGATCGAGCGCACGCGGATGTTGTGCGACACGCCGGGCACGCCAGGACGAAGACAACACATGCCGCGAACGATCAGATCGATCTTCACGCCAGCCATGCTAGCCTTGTATAAGGCACGGATTATCTTCGGATCGGTCAGTGCATTGATCTTGGCGATAATCTGCGCGGGCCTGCCAGCATCGGCGTGCGCGGTTTCCTGCGCGATCATTTCAAGCAGGGTCTTTTTCAGCGTGAACGGAGCATGCAGCAGTTTCTTCATATGCTGCACCTTACCCATGCCGGTGAGTTGACTGAACAGCTTGTGCACATCCTCGCATAGCGCTTCATCGGAAGTCAGCAGGCTGTAGTCGGTGTAAAGACGTGCATTGCCTGTGTGGTAATTGCCCGTGCCCAGATGGGCATAGCGCACCAGTTCGCTGCCTTCGCGCCGCTGGATCAACATCAGTTTGGCGTGTGTCTTGACGCCTACCACGCCATAGATGACTACGGCCCCGGCCTGTTGCAAGCGCGAGGCAAGCGAAAGATTGGACTCCTCGTCGAAGCGCGCGCGAAGTTCCACCACAGCGGTGACTTCCTTGCCCGCGCGTGCGGCGTCGACCAGGGCATCGACGATTTCCGAATTGGCGCCACTGCGATAGAGCGTCTGCTTGATCGCCAAAACGTTCGGGTCTTTTGCCGCCTGGTGTAGCAGGTCCACTACCGGCGCGAAGGATTCATAAGGATGCAAAAGCAGGATGTCCTGCTTGGCGATCACCTGGAACAGATCCTCGGCCTTCTTCAGCGCCTTGGGAATCGATGGCGTGAACGGTGGAAAGCTCAGCTGGGGCCGTACGACCTTGCTGGCCATGCCGAACAGCCTTGCCAGATTGACCGGGCCGTTGACTTCATAGAGTTCATCGCCAGTGAGGCCAAACTGCTTGAGCAGGTAGTCGATCAGGTCGCGGGGGCAGTTGTCGGCCACTTCCAGGCGCACGGCATCGCCGAAGCGGCGCGAATACAATTCGCCGCGCAGGGCGCGTGCGAGATCTTCGACGTCCTCCGGGTCGATGGTCAGGTCGGCATTGCGGGTGAGGCGGAACTGATAGCAGCCGAGCACCGACATGCCCGGGAACAACTCATCGGCATGTTCGTGGATGATCGAGGACAGGAGCACGAAGTTGTCGCCTCCATCGCAGACCTCGTCGGGCATGCGCATCAGGCGCGGCAGCACGCGGGGCGCGGGAATGATCGCCAGGCCCGAGTCGCGCCCGAAGGCATCCACGCCATCCAGTTGCACGATGAAGTTCAGGCTCTTGTTGACCAGCAACGGAAAAGGGTGCGTCGGGTCCAGGCCAATCGGTGTGATCAGCGGCGCCACTTCATGGCGAAAGAAGCGCCGCACCCAGATCTTCTGTTTGTGCGTCCATTGGTTGCGCCGCACGATGCGCAAGCCCTGCTTGTCCAGTTCGGGCAGGATCTTGTCATTGAGGATCGCGTATTGCCGCTCGATCTGCTTGTGTGCGACTTCACTGATCTCGGCCAGCGCCCGCTTGGGTGCGATGCCGTCGGGCCCGACGATTTCGTGGTCGAAGGCGATCTGGCTTTTCAGGCCGGCTACGCGAATCTCGAAGAACTCGTCCATGTTGGTCGAGAAGATCAGCAGAAACTTCAAGCGTTCCAGCAGCGGCTTGCTTTCGTCCAGCGCCTGATCGAGCACGCGGATATTGAACTGCAGTTGCGACAGTTCACGATGGATGTAAAGGCTGGCGTCGTTGAGATCCGGCGGCACCACGGTCTCGACCGGGGTATCCACGGGAGGCTGTGCAATGCTGGAGTCGGACGGGGAAGGGGCGACGCTTGTATTCATGGGATGCCATGGTGTTGTAGTGCACGCATCCATGAAGGTGCGTGTGCTGGAGAACAGTCCATCCGTGAACTTACCCGATTAACGCGGCTGCATTGTTACAATCGCATCATGGCCCAGGTACGTGAGCCGCGTGGGACGCGCCGTTGCTCGCAAGAAAGCGACTGGGCGGCGCACCAAG
>NZ_DASVMI010000203.1:0-1699 GCF_036384435.1 Dyella sp.
TGTCGCTAACCTGGCGCTCAACCTCGCTCCCTTCGGTCGCTGGACGGCGCTAAAGCGCCGCCGGTTAGCTCTACTACATGGACTCCCCCTATCATGCAAAGCATCCGGATGTTGATTCGGTATAAGACTGCGGCTCTACATACGGCCTGTTTGCGGGCATTGCCCTGGCCTTGATGAAATGCGCTTGGGTGCGGGTCTCATTCGTTAGTCGGCCTTTGCGGCCATTAAGCTAAACAGACTTTTGCACCCCGGTCTGACCTCTCGTCATCCATTGCCTGTGCAGTGATTCGGCGGGCTTGCTCCTTTACCTTGCAGACGGTTCCGTCTGCATTCGGTTGATCTTTTTGCTGCATGTGCTCAGGTGGTCTGGCCTGCCGGCGTGATTCGGTAGGACTCGCCTCGCACGAGCATCGCCCACACGATGCGGGCGTTCTTAGCGGCCAGCGCCACCGCCGCACGCTTGTAACCGCGGCGAGCGACCAGCTCGCGCAGCCAGCAGCTGGTGCGGTCCTGCTTGTCCTTGAGCGCGGCGAGTACGGCGCGGGTGCCGTGAATGAGCAGGGTGCGCAGGTATTTGTCGCCCTGCTTGGTGATGCGCCCCAGCCGGGTCTTGCCGCCGGTGCTGTATTGCCGGGGAACCAGGCCCAGCCAGGCGGCGAGCTGTCGGCCGTTGTCGAACTGTTTGGGGTCGGCGATGCTGGCGACGAGCGCGGTGGCGGTGACCGCACCCACGCCGGGCAAGCTCATCAGGCGCCGGGCGGATTCGCTGTGGCGCGCGAGGTTCTCGATCTCGCGGTCGTAGGCGAGGATCTGCTGGTTGAGTTGCAGGATGCGCTGGTGGATATCGTGCAGCAGCCGTCGCGCCAGGCCGGGCAGGCCGTTCTCCGCGTCTTCGAGGATGTCGGGAATGTGGTGCTGGGCGGGGTAACGCCCTTTGGGCATGACGAGGCCGAATTCGGCGAGCAAGCCGCGCAGCTGGTTGATCTGGGCGGTACGCTCGGCCACGACGGCGCCGCGGATACGGTGCAGGCTCAAGCCGGCTTGCTGCTCGACGGATTTGATGGGAACGAAGCGCATGGCAGGGCGGCTGACGGCTTCGCAGATGGCTTCGGCGTCGTTGCCGTCATTCTTGCCGCTCTTGCGGTAGGGGATGACAAAACGGGGAGCGATAATGCGGGCATCGTGCCCCAGGCTGCGCAGGGCCCGCGCCCAATGGTGGGCGCCGCTGCAGGCTTCCATGCCGATGATGCAGGACGGCAGGTTGGCGAAGCATTCGAGCAGTTTGCTGCGTGATACGGTCTTCTTCAGCACGACCTTGCCATGGGCATCCACGCCATGCACACTGAATACGTTCTTGGCCAGGTCAATTCCCACGGTAGTAACATTCATGACGGACTCTCCTCCTCTTTCGATTGATCGGTACTCCACCATTCAATCTGGCACATACGATGCCGTCGGGGGCGGGGGAGTCCATTTCATTCGTTGGGCACATCAATGCTGATACTTCAAACGGTGCTTTTGTCGATTGTGTCAGGGGCCATCGTTTATATTGCTGTTAAGTTTTATGTAGTGATCCTTTCGGCCATTGCTATAAAGCCCTGGCCAGCCTTTGTCCGTCAAATTTCCAGCACTCTTATCTATCTGGCACTGATACCGGTAATCTTTTCACCCCTTATGCTCCTGTTCTATGTGCCCGGGG
>NZ_DASVMI010000204.1:0-26044 GCF_036384435.1 Dyella sp.
AGGCGCAGCCCGTAGTGGCGCTCCCATTCCTGGGCCTGCTTGCACGCGGCACGCAGTACCCATTCGCCGATGGACACAATCAGGCCGGTCTCCTCGGCCAAAGGAATGAAGAATCCCGGACCGATATAGCCAAGCTCCGGATGCTCCCAGCGCACCAGGGCCTCCATGCCGACAATATCCTCGGTCACCGCATCGACCTGTGGCTGATAGAACACACGTAGCTCGCCGTTGCTTTCGGCATGGCGAAGTCTCGACTTCAAGGCGAGGTTCTGCTGTTGAGCCTGTTCGGAGCTGACTTCGTAGATCTGGAAATTGTTGCGTCCCAGGCTCTTGGCTGCGTACATCGCCTCATCGGCATGCTTGAGCAGGGTTTCGGCATCGTCTGCATCGTCCGGATAAAAACTGACGCCGATGGATGTGGTGACCTGTAACTCGGTACCATCATCGATCCGCAGAGGTGCCTGCATGAGCTGCACGATTTTTTCGGCAATACGCAGAACGTCTTCGTTCTTGACGATATGGCGCAATACCACGACGAATTCGTCGCCAGCGTAGCGCGCCACCGTATCGGACGCTCGCACACTGGTACGCAGTCGCTGGGTTGCGGTTACCAGCACCTGGTCTCCCACGGCATGGCCGAGGGTATCGTTGATGGTCTTGAAGCGATCCAGGTCGACAAACAGCAAGGCAAAACACTCGCCGGTGCGCGTGGCTTCGCGAATGATCATGTCCAATCGGTCATTGAACAGCACACGGTTAGGCAAGCCCGTGAGCGCATCGAGCAATCCTTCGGCCCTCCCTTGTTCGCGAGTGCGCTTGAGTTCAAGCGCATGCGCGAACCGGGCTGCAGCCACACGCAGCAGGGGCACGATGATCTCCATGGAGCCAAACGCACGATGGCTCCCGGCCAGCAGTGCGCCGAGCACATTGCGACGCTCATCGAGCAACGGCAGGCCCACGAATCCTTGCAGTGCCAGTTGTTGCAACAAAGGGTCGACATCGACCAGACGTTGCGCATCGGACTGATGTGTCATTGGCTGCCCATTGAGAATCAGCCGCAATGAACTTTGCAAGCCAGGTTCGGGCAGCGCTACGGGCTCACCCCGCAGCATCTGCACCAGTTGCGCGGCAGCGCCACTCTCTTCCGGTCGAGCCGACCATAGCGCCAAGTAGTCCAGTTGCAGGGCGTCATAAAGCAATTTGGCCGCCGCCTCGACACCGTCATCGCCGCTGCCGGAATTGAACAGCCGCGCCAACAGATCCAGGGCCGACTCGGCACGCGTGCTGGCCTGGTCGCTACGAAACGAGAATGCCACCGCATCCCGCCCCTGATGGCGCACCTTGCGCGCACTGGCGAAACCGCTTTCACCACCGGAAACCGAGAGCCTGCGGCAGGCATGCCATTGTCGGCTTCCCTCTGCCATCAGGCGATGGACATCCACGTCATCAAATTGCAGCAGCTCCAGCACCGGCATACGCGAGAGGCGCGCCAGAGGCAGGCCACTATTACGAATCAACGCAACGCTCGATTCGATGATGCGCTCACGCTCTGGATCGACAATCACCCATTCGGCATCCGACTCATCGAACGCAAATCGGTAGTCCCCACGCTCGGGCTGAGCAGGAGCCACTGGCAACGGTACGACCTGCGCCGCTCCCGGCCGAGTCAGTCTTCGCCAGCGACCAATCAATTCACTGCCAATCTGCGAGGCGTATACCCAATCAGCCACCTCGGTGGGTAGATCCTTTGGCTGCAGCGCTGCATCGTCCAGCAAGACCAGGATCAAGGGAGTGGAAACACACGAGGGCCACTGACGTAGTGTCTGTACGCTCTGGCGCATATGGAGGGCGTCGCCGTCGCACACCAAGACAGCCAGATCAAGGCGGGGATGCTCCAGCAGCAACTGGTGCGCATGGGTCAAATCACGCGCCGAATAGACAATGGGCTGATTCTCCTCATGATCGAACACATCGAACAATTGCCTGCGCAACTCGCGCTGAGGGGCGATCACCAGAACACCGGCATGGGTCTTGTTCATCGCGATGGCCTTCATAGCAGCCATCGGCCATCACGCAGACGTGGCCGAATTTCGCGCCGGGGCGCGCAATCGATGCGCTCAATGACATCGTCCAGGCCTTCCAGCAGCCGAGGCGAGGGGTCAACCAGGACAACGCGACGCAATTGCTCGGACTGGCCTTTTCCAAATTGCCGCAGCAACGCCATGTCGGAGGCGGCCAGTGGCATGGGCAGGTCAAGGAACAGATAGACCCCAAAATGGATACTTTGCTGGACGAATCGCAGGGCCTGTCCGAGCCGCTGGCTGCCTGGCACGCGGGCCTGCGCTTCGCGCAGGCTGCTCAGTCCGACATCGGCATCCCACAGGTAAACCGCCTGGCCCGAATGCCGAACCAGGGTACGAAATTGATCGATCAGGGTCTTGCTGTCGGGTCCTTCCAGCGCAAGTAATTGCCCTGGCGCACCAAGGATGCGCTCGAACACGTCGGCTCCGACAGGAGCGGTAGGGCTGGCAATGGAGGTAGTCATCTAGTTGCGTAAAATTGCTCAAGCCCGGCATGAGCACAATAGCCTGTGTCGCTTTCCGATCCATTACCACCACCAACGGCACTGATTCATGCGATGGCGCACAAGCCGGTTCACGTAGGCTTCGCGCATCGCGGCGCCTATTGCACGCTTGGCCCCGTCTCGCATTCATCGCTACGGGAAGGTATGGTGGGCAGCTTCCAAGCCATATTCTGACCGCCATGTTCGAAGGACTGCGCTTCAATCACTGGAAAACGAGCCTGGATGACTCGGGCATTGTCACCCTCTCCCTGGACCGGGCCGACGCCAGCGTCAACGCCATTTCCCGTGCCGTACTTGACGAACTGGGCCAGATCGTCGAACGCCTGGCGATCGAGAAGCCAGCCGGCGTGCTTATTCATTCAGCCAAGCCGTTCGGTTTCGCCGTGGGTGCCGACATCAAGGAGTTCGTCAAGTATGCCGAACACGGCACGGTGCTGGAAAATATCGAGAACGGGCAACGCGTCTATGAAGCCCTGGCCCGGCTACCCTGCCCGACCGTCGCGGCCATCCATGGGGCCTGCATGGGTGGCGGCACGGAACTGATACTGGCATGCCGCCAGCGTGTGGCTGCCGATGACGACAGGACCCGCATCGGGCTGCCCGAGGTGATGCTCGGCATTCATCCAGGCTGGGGCGGGACGGCTCGCCTGCCGCGCCTGATCGGAGCGACCGAAGCCATGCCGCTCATGTTGACCGGTCGCGCCTTGTCAGCAAAGCGCGCCCTGGCGCTGGGCGTGGTTGACCGCATTGTGCCGGCCGCCGAATTGCTGTCCGAAGCCCGAAGCGTGCTACGCAGGTCGCATGCCCGCCCTCTGGCTCAGCGAGCCAAGGCTTGGGCAACCAATATCTGGCCAGTACGCCAGGTACTGGCCCCGATGATGGTCAAGCAGACCGCGGCCAAAGTGCGCAAGGAACACTACCCAGCTCCCTTTGCGATGATCGAGGTGTGGCGCCGCGGAGGTGCGAGCATCAACCAGCGCCTCAGGCTGGAAGCCAAGTCGGTCGCCAAGCTCGCCCAGACCTCGACCGCGCAAAACCTTATCCGCGTCTTCTTTCTGCAAGAGCGCCTCAAAGCTCAGGGCAGCGGTGTCGAGCACGGCATCGAGCACGTGCATGTCGTGGGTGCCGGTGTCATGGGCGGTGACATTGCCGCATGGGCTGCCTTCAAGGGTTTCCAGGTCACCTTGCAGGACCGCGAACTGAAATTCATCGAGCCGGCGCTGACGCGGGCACGCGCGCTGTACGAAAAGAAGCTCAAGTCACCGGAAAAAGTGGACGCCGCCATGACCCGGCTGCGCGCCGATGTCGAGGGCGCCGGTGTCAAGAACGCCGATCTCGCGATCGAAGCCATCTTCGAGAATGCACAGGCCAAGGAGGCGCTCTACGCGACTATTGAGCCGCAATTCCAGGCTGACGAAATCCTGGCCAGCAATACCTCGAGCATTCCCCTGGACGAATTGAGCAAGGGCCTGCAAAGGCCGCAGCATTTCCTGGGCCTGCATTTCTTCAACCCGGTGGCGCAGATGCCTTTGGTCGAAGTAGTGCGGCATGAGCGGCTCGATCCGGCCTACGAAAAACGCGCACTCGCTTTCTGCAAGGCTATCGGCAAATTGCCCGTCGCAGTGAAGGGCACGCCGGGCTTCCTGGTAAACCGCATCCTGATGCCTTACCTGCTTGAGGCCATGCGGCTGTACAACGAAGGCATTCCAGGACCAGTGCTCGACAAGGAGGCCAAGAAGTTCGGCATGCCCATGGGCCCGATCGAACTGGCCGATACGGTGGGCCTGGATGTATGCGCCTCGGTCGGCAAGGAACTGGCGCCATTCCTTGGATTGGAACTGCCAGCTGGTCTGGAGGACAAGCTCGAAGCCGGCAAGCGTGGCAAGAAGGATGGCCAGGGTCTATATACCTGGCACGAGGGCAAGCCGCAAAAACCTGATGTGGATCCTGACTATGTCGTACCTGCCGACTTGCAGGATCGGATGATCCTGCCGATGGTCAACGAGGCGGTCGCCTGCCTGGGAGACCAGGTGGTCGATGATGCTGACCTGCTCGACGCAGGCGTGATTTTCGGTACCGGCTTCGCACCGTTTCGCGGCGGCCCGATCCAATATCTGCGCAGCGAGGGCGTCGATGCCGTCCGAGGCAGGCTGGAGCGCTTGGCGCAACGTCACGGTGAACGGTTCGCACCAAAGGGGGGGTGGGACCATCCCGCACTGGCCAAGACGGGATTCGAGTTCGAGCAATAAGTGTCGGCATCGTCCCTGCCTTTGCTGCGGGGACAAATAAGGTGGCGAGAAGCCATTCGCATCCCGCAACACCTCGCAGGAGCGACTTCAGTCGCGATGCAATCCGCGATTCAGTCATAGGTTGGAGCTCGGAAATCTCCGAGCTCCAACCAAACTCGCCGCTTGCATCGCCTCACAGGGACGAATTCATTCGCTACGCCATCTGCGATCCAGCCGCAGGTCGGCGTTTTAAAGCTTCAAGGCGCAACCAAACTCGCGGCTTGCATCGCCACTGAAGTCGCTCCTGCGCAGGCCTACCACATCAGGTCGTCAGGGACGCCGTCTTCGCCGACTCCGCCGGCTCCCGGCTCGATCAACAGCGCTACGAGATGCGCATCCAACTCGCGCACTTGCTCTGCGATATCGCGGGCAACCAGGATGTAACGCCCATTCAACTGCACAATACCCACCTCGCCAGCGTTGATCGCAGCCAATTGTGCTGCGTCCACATACAGGCGACGGATCTTGCCGCCATACTCGAAATGGCGTGCCACATCGGCGTCTGGTTTGTTGAGGCTTTTACCCTGAAGCAGTTTCTCAATTTTCTGCTTGCGCTCACGCTTCAAGCGCGCAGCCTCGGCGGCGGCTTGCTCGGCCTGCTTGCGCTCGACCGCTTCGGTCTGGGCGCGTACGGCGTAAGCCTTGGCAAGATCGATTTCACCATCCTTGCGTGGAGCGACTTGCTGCACTGACTTGCCTTGCGGCTTGCCGTGCCCGTGAGGTCGGCGGCCGTGCGGCCCTCCTTGCTTGTTGGCGGGCTTGGGGCTTTGCGCAGCGGCGGCGCGCTTCTCGTCGCGCACCTGTTTGACGATACCGCTCTTGAGCAGTTGATCGCGCAGGGAATCGGCCATGATCGTGGACTCGCGTAAATAACGCCTGGAAGGTCAGTCAATAATGGGGAGGCGGCGGCTCGCTATGCGGGTCGTGCCCCTGGGATGCGCGCAAGCCGGCAAGCTCGCTGCGTAAATCGTTAACAATACGCTCCAGCGCTGCGATACGCTGCGACTGGTCGACATCGGCTGCCAACAGGCCATGCACGCTGTCGTCGAGGAAGGTGAGCTTGACCTCCAACTCGGTCAATCGCTGCTCCAGCGTCGGCTCGGACACACTCATGCTTGCAAGCTGCGCCCACGGCCAATGCCGTAATACGCCAGACCGGCCTCCTCGACCTGCCGGGGGTCATAGAGATTGCGACCATCGAAGATCGCCGGCTCTGCAAGGCTGGCACGAATGCGCGCGAAATCAGGACTGCGGAAAGCCTTCCACTCGGTCACGATGGCCAGCACGTCGGCACCGGCCAGTGCCTGGTAGGCACTGTCGCAAAGCACAAGGTCATTGCGGTCACCATAGATGCGGTGGGTTTCCTCACGGGCTTCAGGGTCGAATGCGCGCACCCGAGCCCCCGCTTCCCATAAGGTTTCCATCAAGCGCCGGCTCGACGCTTCGCGCATATCGTCGGTATTGGGCTTGAACGCCAGCCCCCACAGGGCGATGGTCCTACCCGCCAGCTGCCCCCCGAAATGCTGGTTGATCAGCTCAAACAACTTCACTTTCTGGCTGTAGTTGACCGCCTCGACCGCACCAAGCAATCGCGCGTCGTATCCCACGCTTCGCGCGGTGCGCTCCAATGCTTGCACGTCCTTGGGGAAACACGAACCGCCATACCCAGCCCCGGGGTAAATGAAGTGGTAGCCGATACGCGGGTCCGAACCGATGCCCTGGCGCACCAGCTCCACGTCAGCGCCGACCCGCTCAGCAATATTGGCGATTTCGTTCATGAAACTGATCTTGGTCGCCAGCATCGCATTGGCAGCGTACTTGGTCAGCTCCGCGGAGCGCTCGTCCATGACGACAGTGCGCTCATGATTACGATTGAATGGCGCATAGAGCTTGCGCAGCACGCCAATGGCGCGCTCGCTGGAACTGCCGATGATGATGCGATCCGGGCGCAGGCAATCCTCAACGGCATCTCCCTCCTTGAGAAATTCCGGATTGGACACGACGTCGAATTCGACCGACACCCCGCGCGCTTCAAGCTCAGCCACTACAGCGGCACGCACGCGATCGGCCGTACCCACGGGGACCGTGGATTTGTTGACCACCACGGCGTAGCGATCCAGATGCTGACCGATCGTGCGGGCCACACCCAGCACATATTTGAGGTCAGCACTGCCATCCTCATCCGGGGGCGTACCTACGGCGATGAAGATGACCTGACCGTGTTCTATGGCAGGCCGCGCCTCGGTGGTGAAGTCCAACTGGCCGTTGGCATGGTTACGCTTGACGATTGGCTCAAGACCGGGCTCATAGATCGGAATCTCGCCACGCTTGAGGCGGTCGACCTTGGCCTCGTCGATATCGACGCATACGACGTGGTTACCCATTTCGGCCAGGCAGGCGCCCGTCACAAGTCCAACGTAACCGGTGCCAAAAATGGTGACTTTCATCGTCGCGAGGATTCCGGAAATCTCAAGAGCGTCATTTTAGCAGGCGCTTGGCAATCAAATCAGCAAAAAAGACGGGGCGCGAATACTCGCGCCCCGTCCGGTGACACAAGATATCGGCGTTTGATTACTTGCCAGCCGGACCCTGCTCGCCGCCAGCACCAGCCGGCGTCGGACCCGTCTTGACGAGGGTCACATCGAAGATGATCGTCGCATTCGGCGGAAAGCCATTCTGCGGCTGCGCACCGTAGGCGATGTTCGCCGGGATGAACAGCTTGTAATGGCCGCCGGTCTGCATCAGCTGCAGACCTTCGCGGAAACCGGGGATCACGCCACCGAGCGGGATCGAAGCCGGGCCACCGCCATCGTGCTTGGAGGAATCATCAAACACTTCACCGTTGACGAAGCTACCGACGTAGTTGATCTGCACGGTGTCATTCGGACCCGGGCGAGCGCCGGTACCGGCGGTGATCACTTGGTACTGCAGGCCCGAGGCGGTCGTCTTGACGCCCGCAGCGGACTTGTTCTTGGCGAGGAACGCGTCACCCTCGGCCTTGTTCTTGGAGGAGGCCTCGTTATATTCCTTCTTGGCCTTGGCCTGCAGCTGGGCCATGAAGGCCTCCTTGGTACTCTTGTACTCAGCGTCGGTCATCGTTGGCTTCTGGCCAGCCAGCGCTGATTGCAAGGCACGGGCCACGGTGGCCGGATCGACCTCGTCGCGCACCAACGGCGGCAGCGAATTGGCCAGGTCCCAACCCACGATGTAGCTGGCCTTGGCCTTGTCAACCGTACCGGCGGCCCCAGCCGATGCGCCCGACTTGGCGGCCTGAGCGTGAACGCCGGCGGTCATACCCAGCGCAACGGCCATGGCGGCCGCCGTCAGCGTGGGACGCAGAAAATGCTTCATTTGAAACTCCCTCGTGATTGGATTTTGCCGGCACGCACCGGTCGAGCCTCCCCGATGGAGGCGCAACGCCCATTGTGCGGTGCCTTTCCCGTCTTAGCAACGAGTACTCTAGCTGACCGTGATTTGGCTTAAAGGTTCGTGACCGGGTTCAAAATCGCCGATTTTTACGAATTTTTTCAGATCTGGTGCTCATCTGGCCGCTCATTCTTATCCAAGGTGTCGCGCAAAGCGGCTTGCAGACGAGCATGGACTTGCACCAGCACCCGCCATAACAACCAGGTCAAGCCCAGGCCAATGAGCACCAGGACCAGGGCAACTTCACGTGGCGGCAGGATGGTCGAAGCGAGCGCGGCCACGACCAGCGCCAACACCGCCATGGCCGCCAGCGGCACCATCCTGGCCAACACGGCGCGGATTTTTACGTTGTGTTGCCCACCAACCCGTTCAGGGATGCTCAGTTCCGCCAACAACATGCCCAGGGCGTTGGCCTTGCGGTAGGCCGCCACGATCATTGGCAGCGACAACAGCGCTGCGATCGACCAAGCTACGCTGCGTGAGATCAGGACGTTGCCCTGGAAGATATCCCAGTGGAAGTACCCCTTGCGATAGAGATAGGCCATCATCAGAAATACAGCCACCACCAGCATCATGTTGATGACGACATGCCACACAAGCCGGCGAACCATCTTCATGATGACTGCACCCTGCCCTGAAAAACTGATGTTCCCCATCCAGTCGGTATAGGCACTCAAGGTACCGGCCAGGCCCGAAGGCAACCGACGAGCCAGAACATCGGAGACACGATCGGACGATCGCACCAGGTACGGGGTTAGAAAGGTCGTCAACGCAGATACGGCGACCGCGATGGGATACAGGAAACCACTGGTGACTTTCAGGCTCAGGCCAAGGGAGGCTATCACGAAGGAGAATTCACCGATCTGGGCCAATCCCATGCCCACACGCAGCGACGTGCGTCCATCCTTGCCTGCCACGAAAACGCCGAAGCTGCATGTCAGCACTTTGCCGATGACGACCGCCACAGTAACGATGGTGATCGGCCACGCGTACTGTGCCAGGACCTTAGGATCGATCAGCATGCCGATAGCAACAAAGAAGATGGCGCTGAACATGTCGCGCACGGGCGCGATGATCCGTTCGATGCGTTGCACGCTGGCCGATTCGCCAACGATGGCGCCAATCATGAAGGCGCCCAGCGCGACGCTGTAACCCATCTGCGTGACCAGCAGGCAAAAACCAAAGCACAAGCCCAGCACGGCGATGAGCAACACGTCGTCACGACTGACGCGCGCGATGTAGTCGACCACCCTGGGCACGAGTAATAAACCCACGATCAGCGATACCGCCATGAACAGCGTCAGGCGACCGATCGCGGCCATCGCCTCACCCGCTGCAAGGTCGCCGGTACTGGCGATACCCGTGAGCAAGGCCATCAGCACGATAGCCAGCACATCCTCGATGATCAGGATGGCGAAGATGACCTGGGCGAACTTCTCTCGCTTGAGATTCAGGTCGCCCAGGGCCTTAAGAATGATGGTCGTCGAGGAAATCGACATCATCGCGCCCAGGAACAGAGAATCGATCGAGCTCCAGTCAAAGAACCGTCCGATTTCATAGCCCAGCCAGAGCATCAGTACGATTTCGCACACCGCCGCCACCAGCGCAGCACCACCGACTTCCTTTAGCTTCTTCAGGCTAAATTCCAGACCCAGCGCGAACAGCAACAAGATCATGCCCAGTTCGGACAACGTGCGAATGGTGTCTTCGTCATGCACGAAGATCAGCGAGTTGGTATAGGGGCCGACCACCACACCCGCAATGATGTAGCCAAGCACCACAGGCTGGCGCAGACGCTGGAACAAAACGGTCGTGAGGCCGGCCACCAGCATGACCGTAGCGAGATCCTGGATGAACTGAATTTCGTGCATGTTGCTTCCCGTCTAGCGACGACTCAAAGACTAGCAGCCGCATCCTGATGGTCGACCATGCCATGTGGTCTCCATGTCGCGCGATGGGGTCACCCGTCAAATAGTGAGCAGCGACGCGGACTTCCGTCTACAACGAAAAAAATCAAAAAAATTTTGTTACGAATGCTTGACGAAACTAGGATCCCCTTCTATTCTTTCGGGCTTCCAGAGGCTTGGGGCCATAGCTCAGCTGGGAGAGCGCCTGCATGGCATGCAGGAGGTCGGCGGTTCGATCCCGCCTGGCTCCACCAAAACTTGGATACACGTCCCCATCGTCTAGAGGCCTAGGACATCACCCTTTCACGGTGGCGACCGGGGTTCGAATCCCCGTGGGGACGCCATTCTACCGCCAAGCCGGGCTCCGGTAAGGCACCAGGATGGACATGGATGTAGTGTCAAAGTGTTGCGCTGGAAGATGTTCAAAAACGCGGAGCGGTAGTTCAGTCGGTTAGAATGCTGGCCTGTCACGCCGGAGGTCGCGGGTTCGAGTCCCGTCCGCTCCGCCATCTTTTTAAAACGCCCACCATCAAGTGGGCGTTTTTTTGTGCCTCTGCCATAGCATCCACGGATGCAGAGAGCGCTGCTCCCCCAAGAACAACGCACCTCAGCGATCGATGGCCGCCATATCGCCGCCAGCTTGTTCAAGCGTGCCTTTACCATGCCCCTGCTCGGCTAGATATTCCAGCCAGCGGGTAAGAAAACCGTTCATGCGCAAGCGATGCTGCAAGACGGTGTGCGCTGGAGGAAAAGGACCAAGAACCTGCCACAAATGGCGACCGGGGTGACAATGCAAAGCTTCGGCAACATGCGCGTCGGTGTACATGCGCAGTTGCGCGGAAGGCGAACGCTGCCCCGTATGTTGATCGATGAAACCGTAGGTCAATTCCAGCTCAAGCGTGTAAGGATGTTTTTCCTGCACTTGCAGATGTACGTCCAGCCCATCGTCCACGCGAGAGACGTATTGCCCGGGAGCAAGCTCGTGCGGCGCAAACAGCCGCGCAAGGCGGTGATAGTTCTCCGCATAGAGCCCCATCAGGAAGCCGAAGCGGCCGGGCAACAGCGCTTTACGGTTATCCAGAATGGCACTCATGGGCAAGGCATACTCCTGGGCTGGAACAAATGATTAGAACAAGGTCCGCTCGATACCGAATCGGTCAAAAATCTTGCTGGCAATTTCTTCGATGGACACATGAGTGGTATTGAGGCTGGGAATTCCTTCCCGTCGCATCAGCTTCTCGGCCTGCTCCAGTTCCCATCGGCATTGCTGGATGGTCGCATACCGGCTGTTGGCACGCCGCTGCTCGCGGATCTGCGCCAGACGCTGCGGTTCGATGGTAAGCCCGAAAAGCCGGTCCTTGTAAGGTCGTAGCCTTGCCGGCAGTTCCAGCTTGTCCAGGTCGTCATCGGTCAGAGGATAGTTGGCGGCACTGACCCCGTAATGCAAGGCCATGTAAAGACAAGTCGGCGTCTTGCCCGATCGCGACACTCCGATCAGGATCAGATCTGCCTGACCGTAGTCCACGTCGATACCGTCATCGTGCGACAACGCATAGTTGGTCGCATTGATGCGGGCCTCGTATTTCTCGAAATCCACCAGGCCGTGCGATCGATTGACCGCGCCTGAGCGCTTGGCACCCAGTTCATCTTCCAGCGGACCGATAAAGGGGGCGAATACATCCAGCATCAAGGCGCCGCTGCTGGCAACGATCTCGCACAACGAGCGGTCAGCCATGGTGTTGACGACGATGGGCTTTTCACCTGTCTGCGCGTAGCGTGTCTTGATGCGCAACGCCGCCGCCTCGGCTTTTTGCGCATCGTCGATGAAGGGGAGCCGATGCTTGTCGAACTGAACGCCGTCAAACTGCGCCAAGATACTGTTGCCGATTGTCTCCGCCGTAATACCAGTAGAGTCGGAGATGAAAAAAACGGTTCGTTGCATGGAACTTCCTGAATATCGGGGCGGGCTCACGCGGCACATTAGCGCAAGCTGCAAGCCCTGTCTTTGCTTGACTTTGACCTGACTGGTATTGCTCAGGCCGCTGATGGCGTTGGACTGGTCTTCTTGTGCCCTGCACCATCGACAGCAGACAATACCAGTTCTTTGCGGCCCGCATTTTGCCTTGTGCGACGGGTCACACCACGCATCACCCCTTAGAGCTCTTGAAGGAGAGTCCCTTGAACGATTTGGTGCTTTGGCTCGACACGCTGCGCATGACCGACCTGGGCAAGGTCGGCGGCAAGAACGCGTCGCTCGGCGAAATGATCGGCAACCTGGCCAAGCTCGGGGTCTCGGTGCCGGGCGGTTTCGCCACTACAGCCAGCGCTTTTCAGCAGTACCTGGATAAGAGCGGCGTGGCCAAGCGCATCCAGGAGCGCCTGACAGGGCTGGACGTCGATGACGTGCAGGCCCTGGTGGCCGCAGGCAAGGAGATTCGCGAGTGGGTCACGGAAACACCCCTGCCCACCGAACTGGACCAGGCCATCCGCGATGGCTACGCCAAGCTCTGCAAGGAAGCCGGCACCGAGAATATCGCCGTCGCCGTGCGCTCTTCGGCAACCGCTGAGGACTTGCCCGACGCGTCATTTGCCGGCCAGCAGGAAACATTCCTCAACGTGGTCGGCATCGAGGATGTGCTGCACAAGGTCAAGGAGGTCTTCGCCTCGCTCTACAACGATCGCGCCATTGCCTACCGCGTACACCAGGGCTTCAAGCACGAAGACGTGTTCCTGTCCGCCGGCGTGCAGTTGATGGTCCGCTCGGATGTGGGGGCATCGGGCGTGCTGTTCACCCTGGACACCGAATCGGGTTTCCGCGATGTGGTCTTTGTCACCGGCAGCTATGGCCTGGGCGAGATGGTGGTGCAAGGCGCCGTCAACCCGGACGAGTTCTACGTGTTCAAGCCCACCCTCAATCAGGGCAAGCCTGCGGTATTGCGCCGCAACCTGGGGGCCAAGCAGATGCGCATGGTCTATTCGGACAAGCCCGGGGAGCGCGTGAAGACCGAAGACACCCCTGCCTCCTTGCGCAACACGTTCTGCATGACAGATGCCGACGTTGAAGAACTGGCTCGCCAGGCCCTGATCATCGAGAAGCACTACCAGCGTCCGATGGATATCGAATGGGCCAAGGACGGCAACACCGGCAAGCTCTACATCGTGCAGGCACGCCCGGAAACGGTGAAGTCGCGTGCACACGCCACGCAACTAGAGCGTTTCCACCTGCTCGAAAAAGGCAAGGTGCTGGCCGAAGGCCGCGCCATTGGTCAGAAGATCGGTGCGGGCAAGGCGCGTGTCGTGCGCAGTCTGGACGACATGAATAAGGTACAGCCCGGCGATGTGCTGATTGCCGACATGACCGACCCCGACTGGGAGCCGGTCATGAAGCGTGCCTCGGCCATCGTCACCAACCGAGGTGGCCGCACCTGCCACGCGGCAATCATCGCTCGCGAACTGGGCGTACCTGCCGTGGTGGGGACCGGCAATGCGCTCAATACCATTCCTGACGGCAAGGAAGTCACCGTGTCGTGCGCGGAGGGCGACACCGGCAGCATCTATGAAGGCACGCTCAAGTTCGACCGCGTGACCGCGGACCTGGGCGATATGCCCGAGGCACCGCTGAAGATCATGATGAACGTGGCCAACCCCGATCGTGCCTTCGATTTCGGCATGCTGCCGAATGCTGGCATCGGCCTGGCTCGCCTGGAGATGATCATCGCCAGCCATATTGGCGTGCATCCGAAGGCCTTGCTGGAATACGCCAAGCAGGACGCCGCCACCAAGGCGAAGATTGATGAGCGCATTGCCGGCTACGCCGATCCGGTCACTTTCTACGTCGAGCGCCTGGCCGAAGGCATCGCCACCATCGCCGCGTCGGTGTACCCCAAGCCGGTGATCGTGCGCCTGTCGGACTTCAAGTCCAACGAGTATGCCAACCTGCTCGGCGGTTCGCGCTACGAGCCGCACGAGGAAAACCCGATGATCGGCTATCGCGGCGCCAGCCGTTATGTCGATGCCGGTTTTGCCGAGTCATTTGGCCTGGAGTGTAAGGCGGTCAAGAAGGTGCGCGAGGTGATGGGCCTGGACAATGTCTGGGTGATGATCCCGTTCGTGCGGACGCTGGGCGAAGGCCGCAAGGTAATCGAGGTGCTGGAGAAAAATGGTCTCAAGCAGGGCGCCAGCGCCAACGACGAGGCCGCATTGAAGATCATCATGATGTGCGAGGTGCCGTCCAACGCCCTGCTCGCCGACGAGTTCCTTGAAATCTTCGACGGGTTCTCCATCGGCTCGAACGACCTGACCCAGCTCACCCTGGGCCTGGATCGCGATTCGAGCATCGTGGCGAACCTGTTCGACGAACGCGACCCGGCCGTCAAGAAGCTGCTGGCACTCGCGATCAAGACCGCTCGCGAGAAAGGCAAGTACGTCGGCATCTGCGGCCAGGGCCCTTCCGATCACCCGGACCTCGCCGAATGGCTGATGGAACAAGGCATCGAATCGGTGTCGCTCAACCCTGATACGGTGGTCGATACCTGGCTGCGACTGGCCAAGAAGAAAGCCTCATAAGCCAGCGACAGGCTTGACGATCCGATAGAGGGCGGTGGCGACACCGCCCTTTTTCAGGAGAACTTCCCCACTCCTCGACGGTCACACGTGACGGACGTCCATAAACTGAGGGGAAGCAACGTGAGACAGCTGGCCAACCTGTTGAGTCGCAACAAAGGCTTTATCGCCTTCATGTTCTGCATGTTTGTGTTCCGCAGCGCCGTGGCAGATTGGAACACCGTCCCCACCGGCTCCATGCAACCGACCATCCGTATCGGCGACCGCATCCTGGTCGACCGCGTGGCCTATGACATCCGCATACCGTTCACTCATGTCTCCTTGCGCAAACTGGCCGATCCGCAACGGGGTGACATCGTGGTGCTCGATTCCACGGAAGCCGGCGAGCGACTGGTCAAACGTGTCATCGGCACTCCCGGAGACCGGATCGCCTTGCGCGGCAACCGCCTGATCGTGAACGGCGAGGTGGCCGGCTACACCCCGGTGACTGTCGACGGCATCGGTGACGACACCACCGATCCAGCCCATTACGCGGTTGAACGTAGCGGCGGCAATCCTCGGGTGATTCGCCTTTCTGACTACCGTCCCAGCGTGGGTGCCAACTTCGGCCCGGTGACAGTGCCAGCAGGCCAGTACCTGCTCATGGGCGACAACCGCGATAACAGTTACGACTCGCGCTTCCTGGGTTTTGCACCACGCGCGGAAATTCTCGGTCGCGCTCGCTATGTGGCCTTCTCCTTGGATCCGGCCCACCATGATCTGCCTCGTAACGACCGTTTCGGCGCAGCATTGGATGGTCAGGCCGAATCTCAGGATCACCACCAGGCCGTTCTTCGCTGACCCAGTTGCCAGTATCCGCGGGAGCACGTAAAATTGCCGGCTCGCGTCGACCAGCGCGTCCGCTTTTGGAGAGGTGGCAGAGTGGTCGATTGTACCTGACTCGAAATCAGGCGTACGTGTAAGCGTACCGAGGGTTCGAATCCCTCCCTCTCCGCCAAGAAACCAAGGGCTTGCAGCGATGCAAGCCCTTCGTTTTTCCGAGCCGCGCAAAGCACATGGAATTCCGGGCCAAGATGGCAAGTGTCCGCCCTGACTCAGTCCGGGCTGGTTTATCGCGTGCACCTGACGAGATGGCATCCCTCATCGCCGCCTCCACAGTTCGTCACTGAGGCGGCGCGCCAGGTGTGGACAAAAGCCGACCACTCAATAGCCCGATAACATCGACATGTCGCCGATGCCACGAGCCGAGGCGAGGCAGCCAACTCCAGAGGCGCGATCACGATCATGAATGCACCTCCATGCCCCGTTTTGCACCCTCTAGCGACATACGTCATGCTTGGCGCACTTGCGGATATCAGTACCCCATGATCGAGTTCGGACACGGAACCCACGTCGGCTTGCGCCGTACGCGCAACGAGGACACCTATTACGCCGACGCGTCGCTGGGCCTGTTCCTGGTGGCTGACGGCATGGGCGGGCATCGTCATGGGGAAGTCGCCTCGGCCCTGGTGCGTGATGCGATCGCCGATCTCGTCACGCGTGGCCATCATCTGGTCGAGGCGGTACGCGCCGCACACGAGCGACTGGTTCAACAGGCTCGCCCCCGCCGCGACCGATTGCCCATGGGGACCACCATCGCCGCTTTGCGCATGCATGGTGATCACTACGAAGTGGCATGGGTCGGCGATAGCCGCGTCTACCTATGGCAAGGCCACTTGCGCCAGATCAGCCACGACCATTCGCTGGTCCAGGAACTGGTGGAGTCGGGTGCCCTGGACGCCTCGCTGGCCGGCCAGCATCCTCAGCGCAACGTCATCACCCAGGCGCTGGGAATCACCGCCAGTGACCAGCTGCATATCGGCATGGCCCGCGGCAAGCTGACGCCAGGCATGAGCTTCCTGCTGTGCAGCGATGGCCTCACTGAAGAGCTGAGCGACACGGTCATCGGAGCTACGATCGAACGCCTCGACCTGGCAGCCCAGGAGTGCGTCGACCATCTGCTGCTTGCTGCCCTCGATCACGGCGGCAAGGATAATGTCACGGCGATCCTGGCGCGGATTCACTAGGCGCTCGATCATTCAAAAGGGACAACAAGGGGCAAGTCGAGAGGATGCAAGCCCAGGGGATCGGCAAGTTAAGGGCTTTCCGAAGCCTGCGCCCAGAACGCAGGCATATTGCCCCGCTCGCCCCCTTCCCATACCGTCAGGCTTCCTGCGCTGTCGGAGCTCAGTGCGAGCGCCAGACGCTTGTACCGCCGGCGCTCTTGTCCAACGCATCCAGGCGTTGCTCGTGCGCGGCGATTTCATCGTCAGTAGCGCGCAGGACACGCGGACGGCGATCCATGCGCAACGGCAACACTACCGCAGTGGTACGCTGCTCAGCTTGGGACTCGAAACCTAGGTCCAGGGCCACTTGGCCCGACGTCATGGCGAGATAGACCTCGGCCAGCAACTGGGCATCGATCAGGCCGCCATGCAAGTCACGGGCGGAGTTGTCCACGCCCAGGCGTTTACACAGGGCATCGAGGCTGTTGCGCTGGCCAGGATAGCGCTCGCGCGCCATGACCAGGGTATCGAGCACCGTGCATCGATCAGCGATCCTGCCCCGGCCGACGCGATCGAGTTCGGCATCCAGGAAGCCGACGTCGAACGTCGCGTTGTGGATGATCAGTTCAGCGCCATCGATGAACTGGAGGAATTGTTCCACTACGTCGGCGAAGAAGGGCTTGTCGAGCAGGAACTCATCTTCGATGCCCGTGACCTGACGCGCACCTTCGTCGATGGCGCGTTCGGGATTGAGATATGTCTGGTAATGGCGGCCGGTGGGACGACGCTCGATCATTTCCACACAGGCGATTTCGATCAACCGGTGGCCCTGGCGTACTTCCAGGCCCGTGGTTTCAGTATCGAGGACAATCTGTCTCATGTCTTGAGCAACTCCGCTTGCTTTCGAGCCGCAACGTCCACTCGCTCATTCTCGACGTGGCCGCTATGGCCTTTGACCCAACGCCAGCTTACCTGGTGCTTGCTCACCGCCTGCGACAGTCTCTCCCAGAGATCCTGGTTCTTCACTGGCTTCTTATCTGCGGTGCGCCAGCCGTTGGCTTTCCATTTGGGCACCCACTCTTCAATGCCCTGCATGACATAACGCGAATCGGTGAACAGCAGGACGGTGCATGGACGTGTCAACGCCTCCAGCGCGGCGATCGCCCCCATTAGCTCCATGCGGTTGTTGGTGGTCGCCCGCTCCCCGCCTTCGAGCATGCGCTCGGTGCCCTTGGCCCGCAGCAGGGCAGCCCAGCCGCCGGGGCCAGGGTTGCCCAGGCAGGCACCATCAGTAAATGCATGTACGTCTGTCAAACCTTCAATCCTGTGGTGTCGATACGTTCTTACGTACGCAGCGGCTTATGCCGCGCTGCGACGAGCGCCGGGGGCCAACCCCACGCCGACTGGCGCGGCGACAGCCCGCGGTCGCAATCGGGTGGGTGTCAAGATGTGACGACGCTTGCGCGCGATCATGACGTAACCCCCACCCAGCACTGGCATGACCTGCCATTCCTCGGCCGCACCCGGCCGCCAACGCCCTACCCGCTGCACCTTTTCGATGTCCAGGCCATGGGTGCGCAACCAGTGCTCCAGCACCAGGGGCGAAGTCAATGAGAGCGGGCGCGGACGCGTGCTCCAGCGTAGCCAGGGGTTCCAGAAGCTGAACGGGTGAATGCCCGTCACCGCAAGGATGCCGCCGGGCGCCAGCACCCTGACCGCCTCATCCAACAAGGCACGGGGCGCAGGTGCGATCTCCAGGGCATGACGCAGCATGACCAGTTCAAAGATCTCGTCCTGAAAGGCCAGCGGCTCGTTGGCTCGGCCACGCAGATCTCCGCCATAGAGTCCCTGCCAGCCCAGGGTCAACCTGACCCAATGGTTGAGCAACGGTAACCCCGGGGACATATCCCCGGCCATCGCCGTGACCAGCAGGCCATGCTCGCCGGCACAGCGCTGCAGGTCGCCGGCGAGCGCGGCAGCCTCTTCGGCGGCCAGTACATGCAAGGGCGTGCTGGAATAGATGTCTTGGTGGCGATGAGGCATGCCAGGAACAGGTCCAGGGACTTTGGCAGGCCACAGTGTACCGGCAGCCGGCCGAATGTGGCGTCTGGCGCAAGCCTGAATCCTTACGTGGAGCTTTAACCTTTGCCTAACGAGCGCAGTTAAAAGCAGCCGTATAGTCGGGAGTCTTGCGCAAGCCTGGAAGGCTGCGCCTGACGATACGAAACCGCAGTGGGGTTTTCCTTGCACGTCGTACCGCTACCGGCGCTTGCCGACAATTACATCTGGTTGCTGCATGACGATGCAGGCAACGCCATCGTGGTGGACCCGGGTGAAGCTGCTCCGGCGCTTGGTGCATTGCGCGAGCGCAAACTCAACCTGCGCGCGATCCTGCTAACCCACCATCATCCCGATCACACGGGAGGGGTGGCCGAGCTGCTCGCCTACCGCCAGGTCCCAGTCTACGCACCAAACGACGAGCGTATCGCAGACGCAACCTATAGGGTCAACGAGGGCGACAGCGTGGTGCTGGAGTCTCCGGTGGCCCGTTTCGAGGTACTGGCCATCCCCGGCCACACCACTACGCACATTGCTTACGCCGGCGAAGGCCTGCTGCTATGTGGTGACACCCTTTTCAGCCTGGGCTGCGGACGCCTGTTCGAAGGCACACCCGCGCAGATGCTGAACTCGCTCGACCGCCTCAGTGCACTCCCCGGCACGACGCTGGTGTGCTGCGCCCACGAATACACCGCCAGTAACGGTCGTTTTGCCCTGACCGTGGAGCCGGACAATGCGGCCCTGCATGCGCGGCTCGACCAGGTAGCCACGTTACGCGATGCCGGTAAGCCCAGCCTGCCGATTGCGCTATCTGCCGAATGGGCTACCAACCCGTTCCTGCGCGTGGATCAGGCTGGCGTCATCGCATGGTGCAAGCAATACGATCCCTCCATACATGATCGCGTCGGCCGCTTCGCGGCACTGCGCGCGGCCAAGGATGCATTTCGCGCATGAGCCACCGACGCTTACGTCCCTTACCGTTGGCACTCACCGGCCTGCTGGCTGCCTGCGTCGCCACGCAACCCCAGCCAACCAAGCCGACCACGGATATCGCGCCGCCGCAGGGAAGTCCACAGGTCACGGATGTCGCCCATCGAGCCACTGTAGCCCCCGCTCCTTCCAACAACGTGTGGGATGCCCTGCGCAACAGCTTTGCGATGGACGATTGCGATGCGGACCCGGCCATCATGGAATCGGCCCGCAATATTACCCGCAACCCCCAACGTTTCCAGGATCAGCTTAGCGACGTCATGCCGCATCTAGCCTATGTGGAGCAAATCGCCGAAAAGCACCAGGTAGCTGGCGAGTTTGTCCTGTTGCCATGGGTCGAGAGCCACTATCAGCCCGTGCAAGGACGCAAGAACAATCCAGCCGGCATGTGGCAGATCATGTCAACCACTGCGCAGGCACTGGGCATGCGCGTGGACAAGCGCTACGACGGGCGACTGGACATCTCGCAGGCCACAGACAAGATCATGGCATTGCTGCGGCGCTACTACGATGATCTGGGTGACTGGCGCATGGTGGACTATGCCTACAATGCAGGTGAATTCTCCACGCGCAAGATGATGGACAAGTACGGCACTCCCCCAGCCGATCCTGCCATTCCACACATGCCCGTCAGGCGCATCACACGCGAGCACCTAACTCAGTTGCTCGCCATGGCATGCATCGTACGTGAGCCGGACCGGTTCCATGTCAGCCTGCCTTACCTCCCTGCGGACCAGCGCCTGGTCAAGGTCGAGGTCAATCGAGCCATGCCGATGGCCCAGGCAGCCAACCATGCCGGGATGTCCATCGATGATTTCCGGTTTCTTAATCCAGGCTTCCGCAACGATACGGTCGACCCGAATCTGACCTCTTACCTCCTGCTACCAAGCGGAAAAGCCGAGCAGTTCCGTCAGTCTTCGCTCCAGGCCGATGCCAGCGTCCAAACTCCGAACATCGCGTCGCTGGCGACCATCGACGATGCCGGATCTCCCATGGATAGCAATGCAACGGCCACTACCGACAAAACCCGACGCGATAATGCGGCTAGCGGCCATAAGACCTACAAGATCAAGAACGGCGACACGCTATCGAGCGTGGCCCGACGTTACAGCGTGAGCGTGAAGCAATTGCAACACTGGAACAAACTCCAGGGTGCGCATATCAAGCCCGGCCAAATCTTGCGCGTCTGCGGCGGCTGATCAAAAAGATAGCGATGACCGTGGACGCTTTGTCCAGGGGTGAATGAGGGAGTGTCGCCTCATGCATCGCTGGCGAGATTGCCCGGGACGGCCTCGAAAACCTCGCGCCTTTATCCAGCGCCAGGGAAAAGCCAGTCTGATGGTTTCGATGTGGCGACAGCAACCGATTCTCAGTCGACACCAGCCAGACGACCTTGATGGAAAGTGATTCGGGGCTCGCTCATCCCCAACACCGAAAGGTTTACGACCTGCGCCATAGGCTTCCAAAAAAAAGGACAGCTCAAGAGAGCCGTCCTTTTCATGTTTGACGCGCCAACCCATTACATGCGATCGGTAGCAATCTTTACGTCGGTACGCGCACGCAAGGCGTCGATGAAACCCTGGGTCTGCAGCGCCCCATAACCCTGGACCATCTGCTCGCGAAGGTCTTTGCGGTCTTCGGCGGTCATCTTCGACAGATCGGCATCCTGCACCTTGTCCACAGCCATCAGATCGTAACTGCCATCGGGAAGGGCCACGGATGCGTAGTGTGATTTGCCCGCAACCGGATGCGGCATCTTGAATGCCTGGTCGAGCACAACCTGGGCGACCGGCGGCTTGCCTGGCTGGGGAGCACGCATGGATTCGGCCACCGTTTGCACGGTGGCGCCAACCGAGCTCGCAACAGCCTGCAATTCCTCACCCTTCTGCAAACGAGCAACCAGCTCGTCAGCCTGCTTCCTGGATGCATCCGTGCTGCGTTCATCCAGGATGCGCTTGCGAATGTCGTCACTCACCTGCGCCAGCGGACGCGCGGCGGCTGCTACATGCTTGTCCACGCGAACCACAACGGAATGATCGCCACCGAGGTCGACCAGGCTCGAATTGTTACCCTGCGCTAGCACATCGTCGGAAAACGCAGCAGCCACGACCTTGGGATTGGCTGCAATGCCCTCACCACCCTCGCGCGAGAAAGGGGCGGTGGTCTTGATTGGCAACTTCAGCTCTTCGGCGGCAGGTTCCAGCGACGACGGCGATTGGTACGTGCGGTCAGCCAGCTTGCCGGCGATGTCGTTGTAGAGGCGGTCCTTGTCGGACTTGATGGCTTCTTCTTCAAGCTGCGCATGCACTTCGGCGAAAGGCTTGATGTCACCGGCGCGCACGTCACGCAAGTAGATAATGTGATAGCCCTCGTCGGGCGACAGCACCGGCTTGGAAATCTGGCCCTTCTGCATGGCAAACAGGGCCGTGTCGAACGCCTGGTTCGCCACACCCTTTTCCAACCAGCTCAGATCACCGCCTTGACGCTTGGAGCCCAGGTCGTCGGAGTCTTGCTGGGCGAGATTGGCGAAATTGGCTGGCGTGGCTTCGGCGGCGATTTTCTCGGCCTTGGCCAGCGCGGCCTTCTGCTGGTCGGGCGTCGCATTCTTGGGCACGTCGATCAGGATGTGCGAGACCAAGCGCTGCTCGGGCTTCTGGAAGCGCTGCTTTTCCTGCTCGTAACGCTTTTTGAGCTCGTCCTCGCTAGGCTTGGTATCCGATTTCAGATCGGCGCCATTGACTTCGAGGTAACTCAGGCTCACGGTTTCCGGATTCATAAAATCCGCTTGGTGCGCCTTGTAATAGGCATCGATCTGCGCGTCGGTAACGTTGCTGTCGATGTTGGTGGGACGCGGCAATGCCACGATACGCAAGTCGCGCCGCTGCATGCGCACGTTCAAGAAGCGATCTATATCGGCATCGGTGACGATGGCACTGGCCGAGAGCGCATCGGGCAGCTGCTGCACCTGTAGCTCGGAGCGGATCTGCTGCTCGAACGAGGTTGGCGTCAGCCCCTGTGTTGCAAGAATGGCACGGTAGGTTGTCGGGTCGAACTTGCCGCCAACCTGGAAATACGGGATTTGCAGGATGCGCTCACGAATGGCGGCATCGGGCACGTTCATGCCCAGATCCTCACCTGCTTGCATCAGCAGCGCCTGCGAGATCATCGCATCCAGTATGCGCGTCTTCATCTCCGGCTTGTCGAACGCCGAGGTGTCCTGCTTCTGCTCCGAGGCCTGCTGGCGCATGCGGTTCAGGCGGTCCTGGAACTGCTGCTGGCTGATCTCTCGCGAACCTACCTTGGCGACGAAGGTGTCGGCGTGCCCCATGAAGTACGACTCGATACCGAAGAACGCCACGGCAAACACACAGACGCCCAGAAAGAGGGCAGCAGGCCATCCGTGCAGCTTTTTACCCAGTGTCTGCAACATTGAAGTGATCTCGCAATCGTTTCCGACACCCGGCCCTGCCGGGACATTAAATAACAAAGGCGCCACATGGGCGCCCTTGCGTTCTGTGGCGGAGCGGACGGGACTCGAACCCGCGACCTCCGGCGTGACAGGCCAGCATTCTAACCGACTGAACTACCGCTCCACACAATCTGGTGGGTGCTGTAGGGATCGAACCTACGACCCTCGCCTTGTAAGGGCGACGCTCTACCGCTGAGCTAAGCACCCAAAAAACCAAGCGAGTAGCCGGTTAGTTTAGGGCATCCTTGAGCGTCTTACCAGCCTTGAAAGCCGGAACCTTGGACGCCTTGATCTTGATCTCCTCGTTGGTGCGCGGATTGCGGCCGGTGCGAGCAGCGCGCTTGCGCACGGTGAACGTGCCGAAGCCGACAACCGACACATCGTCTCCCTTCTTCAGGGCCTTCTGCACGGTCTCGAAGAACGCCTCGAGCGCGCGGCCGGCGTCGGCCTTGGTGAGCTCGGCCTTTTCGGCGACGGCATTGATCAGATCGGTTTTATTCATGGAGACACTCCCTTAATACGGTTATGCAGCCCGCGTCATCGGTTGGGACGGGATATCGCCGCCAGCCTGATGTGGCGGACCAGAGGAAACTTCCCGCAATCGCCATCGCTCTTACTCTATGCGTCTGGATTACGGTGCCGCCCTTTATACCAGTGCCCCCGAGGGTCCGCAATACAAGGCGTACCAACGGTTTGAGGCCTATAGCGCATGTCGATGACGACATGCAACAAGAACCGAGTGCGTGTTGCGCAACGATTCATGACGACAAAAAAAGAGGCATGTTTCCATGCCTCCTTACTTTGCCAGTTCGACAAAACCCACGTGCAATCAATGCGGACGCGCAGGTGACTCCTTCGAATCCTCGCCGGCATTGTCGACCTTTGCGGCAACGGCCTCACCGTCACCCTCCTTGGCCAAAGGCTGCAACGGACGCTCCAGCACAATATCGAGCACTTCATCGATCCAACGCACCGGGTGAATCTCCAGCGACTGGGTGATGTTCTTGGGGATGTCGGCCAGATCCTTCTTGTTTTCCTCCGGAATGATCACCGTGGTGATCCCGCCACGATGCGCTGCCAGCAGCTTTTCCTTGAGCCCGCCGATGGGGAGCACGCGGCCGCGCAAGGTAATTTCGCCGGTCATGGCCACTTCCGAGCGCACCGGCACCTTGGTCAGGGCTGATACGAGTGCCGTGCACATGGCAATGCCTGCGCTGGGGCCATCCTTGGGCGTGGCGCCTTCCGGCACATGGATATGCACGTCCAGTTTTTCGTGGAAGGTCGGATCGATACCCAAGTTGTCCGCTCGCGCGCGAACCACAGACAGCGCGGCCTGGATCGACTCCTTCATGACGTCGCCGAGTTGGCCGGTATGTACCAGCCTGCCCTTGCCGCTGACCACCGAAGCTTCGATGCTCAATAGATCGCCGCCCACCTGCGTCCAGGCAAGACCCGTCACCAGGCCCACCTCGTTCTGTTGCTCCTTGCGACCGAAGTCGAAGCGACGGACGCCCAGGAATTTTTCCAGGTTATCCGAATCGACCTTGATCGACCGTAGCTTGGCCGACTTCGCTTTCGACGATGCGCCAGCCTTGGTATCGGCCTTGGCCTTCTTGACCTCGCCCAGCGTGAGTTCTTTGACTACCTTGCGGCAGATCTTCGAGACTTCGCGCTCGAGGCTGCGCACCCCCGATTCGCGTGTGTAGTAACGCACGATATCGCGCACTGCCTCTTCGCCTACTTTCAGCTCCTCTGGCTTCAAGCCGTTGGCCTTGAGCTGTTTGGGCAGGAGGTAGCGCTGGGCGATGGCAAGCTTTTCATCCTCGGTATAACCAGGGATACGAATGACTTCCATGCGATCAAGCAGCGGACCTGGAATGTTCAGCGAATTGGCCGTAGCAACCCACATCACCTCAGAAAGGTCGAGATCGACTTCGAGATAATGATCGTTAAAGGCATGGTTTTGCTCCGGATCGAGCACCTCCAGCAGCGCCGAGGACGGATCACCACGGAAGTCCATCGACATCTTGTCGATTTCATCGAGCACGAACAGCGGATTGCGTGTGCCAATCTTGTTCATGTTCTGCACGATGCGCCCAGGCATCGAACCAATATAAGTGCGGCGATGACCACGAATCTCTGCTTCGTCACGCACTCCACCCAGGCTCATGCGAACGAATTTGCGATTGGTTGCCTTGGCGATGGATTGCCCAAGCGAGGTCTTGCCGACGCCAGGCGGACCCACCAGACAGAGGATAGGCCCCTTCATGACGTTGACGCGCTGCTGCACGGCCAAGTATTCGAGGATGCGCTCCTTGACCTTTTCCAGGCCAAAGTGATCTGCGTCGAGTACTTCCTGCGCCATTTGCAGATCCTTGCGTACCTTGGAACGCTTCTTCCACGGCACACCGACCAGCCAATCGAGATAATTGCGCACCACCGTGGCTTCGGCAGACATCGGCGACATCTGCTTGAGCTTGCCAAACTCCTGACGCGCCTTGGCCAGGACCGGCTTGGACATGCCAGCACTCTCGATCTTCTTCTGTAGCTCTTCGATTTCGTTCGGGCCGTCCTCCCCCTCACCGAGCTCCTTCTGGATCGCCTTCATCTGCTCGTTGAGGTAGTACTCGCGCTGACTCTTCTCCATCTGCGATTTCACGCGACCGCGGATGCGCTTTTCGACCTGCTGCAAATCCATCTCACCGTCGACCAAT
>NZ_DASVMI010000205.1:0-23010 GCF_036384435.1 Dyella sp.
CCTTACCCATCGCCAACGTCAGCAGCGAATCGGAATCGCGGTATTCGGACGAATCGAGAATTTCCGACAGCGCGATCATCTGGCGCTGTTCGTTGGGCAACTCCAGGCCCATGCAGGTCTTGCCCGGAATGGTTTCGACCACGCGGATCGACGTACGACCCAGGCCACGCGCCAGATCCTTCATCAAGGCAACGATCTGGTTGCCACGCACGCCAACGGCCGGTTCCACTTCGAAGCGGGTGATCACCGGTCCGGCCGATGCGCCCACCACGGTGACCGGTACCTTGAACTCACGCAGGCGTTGTTCGATCAATTCGCCAGTCTCGGCCAGTTGTGCATCGTCGATGGCTGCCTGCTCATGGCGTGATGCGGCCAGCAATGCCAGCCCAGGCAGATGCGCGGGGGCACGCACGCGGAGCGCCGGGACAGCAAGCGCCCCGGCTTCCATCCGAGGCGAGGGCACCAATCGCGCGACCGGCGCCGCCACCGGCTCAACTGCGCTGGAAACCTGTTCAAGCTCGTCATTGGCGGCGTAGCCACGCGAGCGTGGACGAGCGGTATGCACCGTGGTGGTGGCGTGGGCGGGTGCGGGCTCGAACGGCGCATCCTCGCCGGGCGCTTCGTTCTCCGGTTCGGGTGCCGAATCAGGCACGAGTTCGGGCAGGATCTCGATCGGCCGTATCGGCGCGGGCGTCGGCGCCGCAACCTGCGGCGCGTCATCGGCGAACACCCGCTCTTCGCGCCGCGTGAAGGCCTGGGCCGCCGCAACGATCGCCCCGGTCGACACCGCCGGGGCGCGCAGGCGCGGTTCCCGGCGCATCTGGATGCCGCCGGCGCCCGTGCTCGTTGGCTGCGCACTTCGGGGCAACCGCCAGGGTTGGTCGATGACCTTATCGGAAGGCGCGGAGGCACGCGCCTCGAAGCTGGGCGACACCTCTTCCGTGGAAACCGCAGGCTTGGGCATGGCCGCCGGACGTGCTCGCGCCGGGGCTTGCGCTCGGCGCACCGCACCGCGGCGGGCGCGCGGCTTGCGACCCGTGGCACGCGCCACCATCCGCTGCACCAGGGCAATGACCGCTTCGCCCAGCGGCTCGATCATGTCAGTCGCACGCGCCAGCGCGTCTCGCCAGCCCATGCCCAGATACCAGGGCAGGGCAACGGCAAGAACCACCAGCATCAACAACGCCGTGACCACGTGGCCGAACAGCCCGGCCAGCGCGTCGGCCAGCGCATGGCACACCACACCGCCCACGGGCGCCCCGGCGGTCGCCATGTCGATGAGCGCCCCTTCCAGCGTGGCGCTCGCCAGCAACACCAGCAACACGCCCAGCCAGAAGCGAATCGCGCCCTGGCCACCCATCGCGGGCTTCTCCCGACGAAACAGCGGGCGTAGCAAGCGCCAGAACGGACGGATCAGCCACAGCGTGGACAACCCAAAACCGCCAAAAAGGAAAGAGAACATGCCTGGCTCAGTTCGAGACTATCGAGCAAACCCAATATGTTAGCCGCTGTTCGTCAGGCGCGATAGCGAAACTGTGGATAAGTATCGCAAAGCCTTAAGGACGGCTCATGCCGCCGGAGTTGCTGCGCCATAGGTAATAGGAGGCCTCACTGAAGCCGTGCTTGCGGCACAGCTCCTTGATCAGCAGGCCGGCGTCCGCCTCACGCAGGAAGCCGATGATCTGTTCTTCGGTAAAAACTCTTCTTCACGTCCAATCTCCTTCAGTGGGGGATTGGACTCCAAACGGCCGCGCTACTCAAAACCGGGGGGACGTCGGACAAAAATTCCTTTATTTACGCGGCTTAATGCCATATCAACAGACCTTAGTGGATGTTCGTGGGCTCCACCTCACTTCCCAATACAAAACGACCCAAAGATCGCCCCAAGCAGATCATCACTGGAATAGGTTCCGGTGATCTCGCCGAGGAACTGCTGTGCCTGCCGGAGTTCCTCGGCCGCCAGTTCGCCGGCTCGGCGGGTATCGAGTAGATGCGCGGTGCGCTCCAGGTGCACGTTCACCTGTTCCAGCGCCACGACATGGCGGCGACGCGCGCTGAAGGCGCCTTCGCCGCCGCTGGCGCCGGCTAGGTGCTTGAGTCGTTCGCGCAGTGCTTCGAGGCCTGCGCCGGTCCTGGCCGATAGCCAGAGCCATGCCGCATCCACGCGCTGTTCAATGTGTTCGGCCGTATCGACCAAGTCGATCTTGTTGACCAGCACCAATCTTTCGACGGTGTCCGGCACGGCATCGAGCAAATGGAGATCGGTGTCGGCATGCTGCATGTCGGTGACCAGCAGCACGACGTCGGCGCGTTCGATTTCGCCACGGGCGCGGCGTACACCTTCGCGTTCTACCGGGTCGTCGGTGTCGCGCAGGCCAGCGGTGTCGACCAGTTCCAGGGCAATACCGTCGAACTGCACGCTCTCGCGCAGAACGTCGCGCGTGGTGCCGGCGATGTCGGTGACGATGGCGCGGTCGCTGCCGGAAAGTGCGTTGAGCAGGCTGGATTTGCCTGCGTTGGGGCGTCCGACGATGGCCACGCGCAAGCCGTCGTTCAAGCGCAGACCACGACGGGCTTCGCGTAGCAGCTCAGTCAGTCCGCTGCGCAGCTCATGCAATTGCGCGGCAATGGCCGGGTCGGCGAGGAAGTCGATTTCCTCTTCGGGAAAATCGATCGCCGCTTCGATATGCACGCGCAGGGCGATCAAGGCGTGCAACAGCTCATCGACCTTGCGCGAGAACACGCCTTCCATCGATTGCATGGCCGCCCGCGCGCCGGCCTGCGAGCGCGCGGCAATCAGGTCGGCGACCGCTTCAGCCTGGGCAAGGTCCAGCTTGCCGTTGAGGAACGCACGTTCGGTGAATTCGCCAGGCCGCGCCAGGCGCGCCCCAAGTGTGCACAGGTGCCGGAGCAGGGCGTCGAGCAGCACCGGACTGCCATGCCCCTGCAACTCCAGCACATGTTCGCCGGTGTATGACGCAGGGGCCGGAAAGTGCAGCAGCAATCCGCGATCGATCAATTCGCCATCGGCGTCGCGCCATGCGCTCATGTGCGCGTGGCGCGGCGTGGGCTCGCGTCCGAGCAAGGCTTTCGCCATCGCCGGTACGCCCGGACCCGACACACGCACCACACCCACGCCGGCGGCACCCGGCGCGGAAGCGATCGCAACGATGGTATCGGCAAAGTCAGTCATGGAACGCATGGTAGCGATTTGGAACCGCTGCCGGGATGGGGTCGTTGTAGCTCTGGAAACTGGCAAGAAAAAGGCCGCTTTCGCGGCCTTTTCATCAGCTCGTCTTCGTCTTCAAATCCGCTCGTTCAACTTGGCGGGTAATGAAATACTGCTGGCCGAGGCTGACCAGGCCGTTGGTGACCCAGTAGAGCACCAGGCCGGCCGGGAAGAAGAAAAACAGCACGCCGAACATCACCGGCATGATCTTCATCATGCGCGCCTGGGCCGGATCCATGCCGGCAGCGGGCGGGGTGAGCCATTGCGTGGCCAGCATCACCAGTATGTACAGCACCGGCAGCACGTAGACCGGATCGGGCGCGGACAGGTCGTGGATCCAGCCGACGAACGGCGCCTGGCGCAGCTCCACGCTCTCCATGATCACGCGATACAGACCGAAGAAGATAGGCATGGTCACCAGCACCGGCAGGCAGCCGGTCATCGGGTTGACCTTCTCCTTCTTGTACAGCTCCATCATGGCCTGCTGCATCTTGACCTTGTCGTCGCCGTAGCGCTCCTTGAGCGCGGCGATGCGCGGCTGCAACTTGCGCATCTTCGCCCCGGAGCGGAACTGCGTAGCGGTCAACTTCCACAGTGCGGCCTTGATCAGCAGCACCAGCACGATGATGGCAAGACCCCAGTTGCCCACCACGGCATGCAGCTTGGACAGCAGCCAGTGCAGCGGCTGCGCCACGGCGGTCAGCCAACCGTAGTTGGTGGATAGTTCCAGGCCCGGCGCGACCGCATCGAGCGTACCTTGCAGTTTCGGGCCGACGAACAGGCGCGCCGACGCCGTGGCGTTCTGACCCGGCGCCACGCTCATCGACGGGCTCAGCGCGCGGATCAGGTAGATCGGCGTCGCCGTGTTGGGGTTGTTGACGCTGGTGGAGAACACCGTCGACTCGTTCGCCGGCGGAATCCACGCGACGAAGAAGTAATGCTGGAGCATTTCGATCCAGCCGCCGGTCACTGGACGGTTGAGCGGCTTCTTGACGAAATCGGCGAAGCCCAGGCTGTCGAATTTGTCCTGTGGGCTATACCAGCCGGCACCGAAGAAGCTGTGCGAGGACGGATCGCTGAAGCTCTGGAACCAGCCCTTGGTCGCTGCCGGGGCGAGGCGCTGCAGCTGCTCGTAGGCGTTGCCCGTCCAGGTGGCGCTGCCGCCGTTGTCGACACGCTGGGCCAGATCGATGACGTAGGAACCACGGGTGAGCGTGAAGCTCTTGGTGACCTTGATGCCGTCGTTGCCAGTCCAGGTCAGGTCGACCTTTACCTGGTTCTGGCCTTCGGTCAGTGTGTAGCTGTCCTGCGCGGCATCGAACACGGCGCGATGGTCGGGCGCGTTGCCCTGCGTGCTGACCAGGCCACTCTGCGCGGCGAAGAAGTGCGACGGATCGTCATCGAGCAGGCGCGCCGGGGCGGGAGCAGGGTTGTTCTTGGTGCGCGGCTCGGACGGATAAGCCAGCAACTCCGAACGCACGATGCTGCCGCCGCGGGTGTCGATGGTCAGGCGCAGTACGTCATTGGTGACGGTGATCAGGTGCGCGGGCTTGCCGCTGGTGGTGGCGCCATCGGCGGAGGGAATCGTGCCGGCGGCACCGCTTGCGCCGGGAACGCTCGCGTCGCTGGTCGTGGCAGCCGGGGGCGGCGGCGGTTGCGGGCCATAATCCTTCTGCCAGTCCGACCACAGGACATAACCAATGGCCAACAGGGCGAAGAGGAGAAACGTGCGCGTCTGATTCATCGCGGAGCGGTTCCGGGGTGGGGCGCTGCGGCACTCGGGCCGAGCAGGTAGAAAGAGGTCAACGGACCATTGTGCCGGCCGAATCGCCCAGCTTCAACGGCTTGAGTCGGGCCCACAGGGCATCCATGTCGGCCAGCAGTTCACGGCCAGGCACGTCGACGGCGTGGTCGCGCGCGACGATGAGGATGTCGATCGAAGGCAGTTCATGGCGGATGCGACGAAATGACTCGCGCACCAGGCGTTTGAGACGGTTGCGATCGACCGCGCGCTTGGACACGCGCTTGGAGATAGCCAGGCCAAGCCGTGGTTGATCCAGGCCATTGGCCCGGTAGCGCGCAGCAAAACAGCGGCTGCTTGCGCGGCCGCTGTTCTGACGTAACGCTGCAAAGTCACTGGCGCGGCGGAGCCGCGCCTCGCGCGGCAGACCGGCGGCGCTCATGCGCGAGAACCGCTTACGGGATCAGGCGCTTGCGACCCTTGGCGCGACGTGCATTGAGCACCTTGCGGCCATCGGCCGTGGCCATGCGGGCACGGAAACCGTGCGTGCGGGCGCGCTTGAGCTTGCTGGGCTGGAAGGTCCGCTTTGACATGGCCCTCTCCTTAAGGTGTGTGGATAAAAAGGTTGGAAATTATGCCCGGCATTTCGCGGGCTTGTCAAATGCCCCACAATGCAAACCATCGGAAGCCTGTGGATATCCATGTGGATATCCTGCGACTTGCGCACCTCCGGTGCTGCTAGACTTCCCGGTCCATCCTGCGCGTAAGCGCCCCTTCCGTGGTTGAAGAAGATTCATGAGTGACTTGTGGCGGCGCTGTCTGGAGCGCCTTGAGGGCGAATTGAGCGCCGAGGACCTGCACACGTGGCTGATGCCGCTACAGGCTCGTGACGACGCGTCCGGATTGCAGCTTTTCGCACCCAATCCATACACGCTCGATACGGTGCGCGAGCGCTACCTGCCGCGAATCAAGGCCATGCTGACCCAGTTGACCGGGCATGAGCTGGAAGTGCGCCTGGAGGTGGGTTCCAGCTCGCCGCGCACGCCGGCCAAGCCGGCAAGTTCTCCGTCCACTGCTGCACGTCCGGCGCCAGCGCCAACCGAGGCAGCCGCGCCGGCGCCTGTATTCCATCACAACCTGGACCCGCATTACACGTTCGAGACCTTCGTGGAAGGCAAGTCGAACCAGTTGGGCAAGGCAGCGGCCATGCAGGTGGTGATGAATCCGGGGCGCGCGTACAACCCGCTGCTGCTGTACGGGGGCACCGGCCTTGGCAAGACGCACCTGATGCACGCGGCCGGTAACCTGATGCGTGAGCACAACCCCAATTGCAAGGTGCTGTACCTGCGCTCGGAGCAGTTCGTCGGTTCGATGATCGAGGCCCTGCGCACCAAGAGCATGGACGAATTCAAGCGGCGCTTCCGTTCGGTGGATGCGCTATTGATCGACGACATCCAGTTTTTCGCAGGCAAGGACACCACCCAGGAAGAGTTCTTCCACACGTTCAACGCGCTGTTCGAATCCAAGCAGCAGATCATCCTGACCTGCGATCGTTACCCCAAGGAAGTCGATAAGCTCGAGCCGCGTCTGAAGTCGCGCCTGGGCTGGGGTCTGTCGGTGGCGATCGAGCCACCAGACTTCGAGACCCGGGCGGCGATCCTGCTGGCCAAGGCCCAGGAGAAGAACGTGGCGGTGAGCGAAGACGTGGCCATGCTGTTGGCCAAGCGCATCCGCTCGAACGTGCGTGACCTTGAGGGCGCGCTCAACACGCTCGCCGCGCGCGCCAACTTCTATGGTCGTCCGATCACCACCGACTTTGCCGAAGAGACACTGCGCGATCTGCTGGCCACGCATGCGCAAGCGGTGACGGTGCCCAACATCCAGAAGATGGTGGCCGATTACTACCAGGTGCGCTTGCAGGACCTGTTGTCCAAGCGGCGCGTCCGTTCGCTGGCACGTCCCCGGCAGATCGCCATGGCGCTCTCCAAGGAGTTGACTGAGCACAGCCTGCCGGAGATCGGCGATGCGTTCGGCGGCCGCGATCACACCACAGTGCTCCATGCCTGCCGCACGATTCGCAAGCTGTGCGAGACGGATGCCCGGATGCGGCAGGATTGGGATCAGCTGATTCGGATCGTCACCGGTTGATCGAAAAACGGGCGATTGTTGAATAAGCGCTTGATAACCCCAGGGGCAAGCTGTGGATAATAGGTGGACGAAATCGGTGCCTGAAGTTATCCACAAGGAGCCCACAAAGAATGGACGCATCAGAGCACACCCTTGATCCCATTCAAGCTTTTGATTTTGAAGAAGAATTCGGTCTTTTCAAGTTATCCACCGCCTCTACTTCCACCACTATTTTTCTTTTAAAAACAGAACAGCAGGTATAGGGGAAGCACCCACATGCAATTCAGCATCCAACGAGAAGCTCTGCTCAAGCCCTTGCAACAAGTCGTAGGCGTCGTTGAACGCCGGCAGACCTTGCCCGTTCTAGCCAACCTGCTGGTTCGCGTCGCCGATGGAAAGGTGTTCTTCACCGGTACCGATCTTGAAGTGGAGATGATTGCGGCCTCGGCGGCGGACAAGCTGACCGACGGCGAGATCACAATTCCAGCGCGCAAATTGTTCGATATCGTTCGCGCGCTTCCTGACGGTGCGAACATCGACGTCAAACTCAACGGTGATCGCATTGCGCTGAATGCAGGGCGCAGCCGCTTCACGCTTGCCACGCTTCCGGCGACTGAGTTTCCGACGATTGATGAAATCGAGTTGGTCGAACGCGTCAGTCTTCCCGAGGAAGTGCTCCGGGATTTGATGGAACACACGGCGTTTGCCATGGCAAACCAGGACGTGCGTTATTACCTCAACGGCATGCTGCTGGATTTGCAGGAGCACACGCTGCGTTGCGTGGCTACTGATGGTCATCGCCTGGCATTGAAGGAAACCCAGCTTGAAAGCTCGGTTTCCGCGCGTCGCCAGATCATCATTCCGCGTAAAGGCGTCAACGAGCTGGTCGGTTTGTTCGAAACCGGCGACGGCGAGGTGGAGCTGGAATTCGGCCGCAACCATTTGCGCGTGCGCCGAGGTGATGTTGTATTCACCTCGAAGCTGATCGATGGACGCTTCCCGGATTACGAGGCCGTCATTCCGCTCGGTGCGGACAAGAAAGCCGTTCTGGATCGCGAAGTGCTGCGCAGCGCGCTGCAGCGTGCAGCTATTCTGTCTAACGAAAAATACCGCGGCGTAAAGTTGGAACTGTCGCCGGGTAAGCTTCGTATCGTTGCCCACAATCCGGAGCAGGAAGAAGCCGTAGAGGAACTCGAGGCCGATACGCAGGTTTCTGATCTGGCGGTTGGTTTCAACGTGGGCTACTTGCTTGATGCGCTGTCGGCATTGAACGGTGACAAAGCACGCTTGAACTTGCGAGATGCGCAATCCAGCTGCCTCGTGCAGGAAGATGAAAACGATCAGACGCGGCACGTCATCATGCCGTTGCGTCTGTGACCGGAAGCATTCCATGAAAGCAGGGCAGATCTTTTGCCCAGGGCGCCGGGGTTGTCGAAAGACGCCCCGGCGTTCTGTTATGGGGTTTTCCTTCTGATGCGTTTCGATCAGCTACGCATCCAAGGATTGCGGTGTCTCACCGATGTGACGTTGGATCTTGACGCGGGTATCAACGTGTTTGTCGGTGATAACGGAGCAGGGAAGACCAGTGTGCTTGAGGCTGCCTTTTTGCTGTCTCATGCGCGTTCGTTTAGGACATCGGCCAGGGAAGCGCTTACGCAGCGGGGTACGGCCGCATTTTCTGTCTACGCAGAGCTGATGCGTGGTGACGCTCGATTGTCTCGCTTGGGATTGGGGCGTGCTGGAAATCGTTGGGAGGCGCGCGTCGATGGCCAATCCGCTGCGCTGGGTCAACTGGTTCGTGATTGCGCAGTAGTCTGTTTCGAGCCGGGCTCGCATGCTTTGATCGCAGGCGCGGCGGACGAGCGTCGTAGATATCTCGATTGGGGCGTGTTCCACGTGGAACAATCCTTCATGCCGGCTTGGCGCCGTTATCAACGCGCGCTCAAACAAAGGAACAGCCTGCTTCGCAGTGAGAACCCCTCTGAGGGGCTCCTGTTGCCTTGGGAAGCCGAGCTCGCGCAATCGGGCGCCCTTATTGACCAGCAGCGCCAAGCGTATCTGGGCCTTCTCAAGCCCAAGCTGGCTGAAGAGGCGTCGGCGCTGCTCCCGGAGCTGGGTACGCTCGAACTTAAGTACAAGCGCGGCTGGCCGGACGACCGGGATCTCGGCGAACAGCTGAGTATTTCTCGGGCACGCGACATCAGTCGTGGCCACACAACGGCAGGTGTTCATCGGGCGGACTGGTCCCTTGCGTTTGAAGGAGCGCCGCTCAGGGAGCATCTGTCTCGCGGGCAGGAAAAGCTCACTGCCTTATCCTGCATGCTTGCGCAAGCCGCGGTTTATGCGGATCGCTGCGGCGAGTGGCCCATCGTCGCATTGGATGATTTGGCTTCTGAGCTGGATGAAGCTCATCAACGCCTCGTCGTAGAGCGACTGGCGGGGGCGGGGGCGCAAATCCTGGTGACAGGTACCGACGTTCCGGGAGCACTGCGCGACGCCAAGGTCATTGTGTTCCACGTGGAACAGGGTGTCGTCAAACCCCTGCTATAATTCGACAATTGTGCCCTATCCGGCTCTCCTGGCGCCGTTCCGGATAGGGTTAAGGGCGCCAGGATCACGGGCAGGGCATGAGCGACATTACCGACGACAACTCATACGACTCAAGCAACATCAAGGTCCTTAAAGGCCTGGAAGCGGTGCGTAAGCGCCCCGGTATGTACATCGGCGACACCGACGACGGTACCGGCCTCCACCACATGGTGTTCGAAGTTGTCGACAACGCCATCGACGAAGCTCTCGCCGGTCACTGCGACCATGTCATCGTGACCATTCATGAGGACGGCTCGGTGAGCGTGTCCGATAACGGCCGCGGTATTCCTGTCGACATCCATCCGGAAGAGGGCAGGTCGACTGCGGAAGTAGTCATGACCGTGCTCCATGCCGGCGGCAAATTCGACGCGAACTCCTACAAGGTCTCCGGTGGCCTGCACGGCGTCGGCGTATCGGTTGTCAACGCCCTCAGCAAGCATCTCTGGTTGACGATCTACCGCAACGGAGAGGAACACCAGCAGGAATACTCGCTGGGTGAGCCGATGTATCCGCTGAAAAGCGTAGGTCCGGCAAGCAGGCGCGGTACAACGGTTCGCTTCCTGCCAAGCACCGAAACCTTCTCAAACATCGAATTCCATTACGAGATTCTCGCCAAACGCCTGCGCGAACTGGCATTCCTCAATTCGGGCGTCACCATCGAATTGAAGGATGAGCGTGGCCCGGAACCGCGGCATGACGTGTTTGCGTATGAAGGCGGTATCCGCTCGTTCGTCCAGCACTTGGCGCAGCTGAAAACGGCCCTGCATCCGAACGTAATCAGCCTCGTGGCACAGCAGGACGGTGTCAGCGTGGAACTGGCGATGCAGTGGACCGACTCCTATCAGGAGACGATGTTCTGCTTCACCAACAACATTCCCCAGCGCGATGGCGGTACCCATCTAACGGGCTTCCGCGCGGCTTTGACCCGTTCGTTGACGACGTACATCGAAAAGGAAGGCATTGCCAAGAACGCCAAGGTGGCATTTTCCGGCGATGACATGCGCGAAGGTCTGATCGCCGTCCTTTCGGTCAAGGTATCGGACCCGAAGTTCTCCTCGCAGACCAAGGACAAGCTGGTGTCGTCCGAGGTCAAGACGGCGGTGGAGCAGGCGGTCAACGAAAAGCTCGGCGAATTTCTGCTGGAGCATCCCAGCGAAGCCCGCGCCATCGCCTCCAAGGTCGTGGACGCAGCGCGTGCGCGTGAGGCTGCCCGCAAGGCGCGCGAGATGACCCGTCGCAAGGGCGCGCTGGATATCGCCGGCCTGCCGGGCAAGCTGGCCGACTGTCAGGAAAAGGATCCTGCACTATGCGAACTGTTCCTGGTCGAGGGTGACTCGGCAGGCGGTTCGGCCAAGCAGGGCCGCAATCGCAAGACCCAGGCCGTATTGCCCCTGAAGGGCAAGATCCTCAACGTCGAAAAGGCACGCTTCGACAAGATGCTTTCCTCGGCGGAAGTCGGCACCCTGATCACCGCGCTGGGTACGGGCATCGGCAAGGAGGAGTACAACCCGGATAAGCTGCGCTACCACCGCATCGTCATCATGACCGACGCGGATGTCGACGGCTCGCATATCCGTACCTTGCTGCTGACGTTCTTCTATCGCCAAATGCCGGAGTTGATCCAGCGCGGCCATGTCTACATCGGTCTGCCACCGCTCTACAAGCTCAAGCAAGGCAAGCAGGAGCTGTACCTCAAGGACGATGCCGCACTGAATCAGTACCTGATTTCCAGCGCCGTGGATAACGCCGAACTGCAATTTGACCCGAATGCACCGGCCATCCAGGGTGAAGCACTGGAAAGATTGCTGCGTGACTACCAGCTTGCCCTCGATCAGGTCGAGCGTCTGGGCCATCGTTTCGACGCGAACCTGCTCAATGCGATGATCGAGCACACCGCGCTCGAACCGAAGATCTGGGAAGATCCCGCCGCTATGCAGGCCTGGATGGATGGCCTGGCCAAGCGTCTGGCCGCCAGCGGCCTGGGCAAGCCGCGCTATCGCCTGGTGCTGCGTGAAGCCGAGGGTGAGCAATCGGCATCCCTGGAAGTCGTACGTGAGCAACACGGTCTGAGCCACACCTGGCTGTTGCCGCAATCGTTCTTCGCCAGCGCCGAGTTCCGGCCGATCTTGCATGTCAGCCAGCAGCTGGCCGGCATGCTGCAAGCCGATGCCGTGGTGCGCCGGGGCAGTGGTTCTCGCGGCATCCTCAGCTTCGCCGATGCGCGCACATGGCTGTTGGACGAAGCCAAGAAGGGTCGTACGATCCAGCGCTTCAAGGGCCTTGGTGAAATGAATCCCGAGCAATTGTGGGAAACCACGGTCAACCCGGAAACACGTCGCATGCTTCAGGTGGGAGTGGAAGATGCTTTCGCTGCCGACCAGATGTTCTCGATGCTGATGGGAGAGGCCGTGGAACCGCGTCGCGACTTCATCGAAGCCAACGCGCTGAAGGTTTCCAATCTCGATATCTGATCAGGTTGCAGCGCATGAGCCGTCCTGCCTTCGCGGGCAGGGCGGCTTTTGTTTGCGTGGATCTGTGCGCCGTCGAGAGAGCTCGATCGCCGTTAGCCCATGTGTTAATGCATTAACATGCGAATACACATGGGGCCATTCAAGTGCACGCGAGCCCGGCCGATAATTTGCATCGATCCACACCGTGGCTGCGTCACGACGCGCCAGACCGGATAGGATGAGACAACGCACCATGCTAGAAGTGCGACGAAAATTGCATGCATACGCCGGCGTATATTCCAACTAATTGATATTTAACAACCTTTGCTGCGGCGGTGCGACTTGTCCTAAGCGTCGCATCAGGTTACGCTCAGTGATCCCCCGCACAGTAATGTGCGAAAAACCTTTTGCGAGAGGCATCCATCGATGAAGCATGTTCCCGTGATCAAGTTGCTGGCTGGCGCCATCATTGCCCTTTGCGTGGCAAGCAGCCCGGTGATCGCGAAGGACAGCTCCAAGGACAAGAAGGAAGCCCAGTATCCGAACGCCACGCGCGCCGAGCCCAAGCTCGACCTGACCAGCGAGAAGGATCAGAAAGCGCTCAACGACGGCCTGGATGCAGTCAACAGCCAGGACAAGGCCAAGGCCGAACAGATTCTCCAGCCGATCGTCGATTCCAGCAAAAGCAAATATGCCCAGGCACTGGCACTGCAAGGCCTGGCCAACGTTCACTACAACGATGGTGACATCAAGGGCGCTATCGACCTGCTGAAGCGTTCGCTCGACAACGGCGTGCTGCCGAACGACACCTATTTCCAGTTGCAGTACATGCTTGCCCAGTTCTATCTGGCCGACGAGCAGTACCAGCAGAGCATCGACACGGTCGAGAAGTGGCGCGCGGACGGCAAGAAGGAAACCGCCGAATCGTATGCACTCGAAGGCAATGCCTACTACCGCCTCGAGAAGTACCAGCAGGCCATCGACGCCATCAAGAAAGCCGAGTCGATGACCGACAAGCCGAGCGATAGCTGGAACCAGATCCTGATGGCCAGCTATGCCGAATCCGGTCAGAGCGATCAGGCAGCACAGCTGGCGCAGAAGCAGCTTGATGCCAATCCGAACGACACCACCGCGGTCAATAACGCCGTTGCTGTATTAATGCAGGCGCAGAAATACCCGCAGGCCATCGACCTGATGGAAAAGCAGCGTGCCTCGGGCAACCTCAAAGACGAAAAGAGCTACGTCAATCTCGCCAAGCTTTACCTGGTCACCGGTCAGGAAGGTAGCGACCCGAAGGGCAATGCGGTCAAGGCGGCCGCCGTGCTCAACGAGGGTATGAGCAAGGGCGTGGTGACTTCCTCGTACGACAATTACAAACTGCTGGGCGATGCCAATCTGGTCGCCGAGAATGACCAAGCCGCCATCGAGGCCTACAAGAAGGCTATCCCGATGGCCAAGGACGGCGAAGCCTCCGTCCGTGCCGGTCAGCTCCTGCTGCAGGAAAACAAGTTCAGCGAGGCCAAGAGCCTCATCCAGCAAGGCATCGACAAGGGCGTGCAGAAAAAGGGCACGGCCTACATGTTGCTGGCAGAGGCCGAACGCGGCCTCAAGAACAAGCCTGGCGCTGTTGCCGCCATGCAGAAAGCCGCCCAGGATCCCGACACGGCGGCCAAAGCGAAGGCTTGGCTGAAGCAGGCAGGAGCCAGCAAGTAAACACGGATTTTTGTGAGCTAATGCCGCGGTTTTGTGTACGTTAGGACCGCGTTCAGGGTGCTATACAAACGTCATGTGCTGTTGTACCGTTGGATACTTTCCTTGTACGTGTCTAGTGGCAAATGTCATATCCCGCCGGGGGTCTGAATTTGCTGCCGGGTGCTGCGACCACGTCATTCCGAATGACCCGCTCCAGAAAATGACAGATGGCCTCAAGTAACGAAACAACCGGCCAAGGGCCGTTCAATTGGAGGCGTACCTGGGCGTTGGCTGTAGCCATCGCACTGCATGCGTTCGCTTTCCTGCTGCTGGTGGCGCCCATGGCACCGCCCAAGTCGGCAGAGAAGAAAGTGGAGCGTACGGTCCAGGTAAACTTCATCGAACCCCCGCCGCCGCCGCCGCCACCGCCGCCGCCGCCGCCGGAACCGCCCAAGCAGCCGCCGCCGAAAATCATTCAGCAGGTCAAGCCGCCGCCGACACCGCCGCCGCCGGCACCGCCGCCGGCTGTGGAAGAAGCGACGACCAATCCGATTCCTGCGCCGCCGCCGGCACCGCCCGCTCCGCCGGCACCGCCGTCGGAAGTCGCTGCTAGCTCGGATCTCAGCTATAACAGCCGTAACCCGCCCAAGTATCCGCCGCAGGCTATTCGCCAGCGTCACGAGGGCACGGTCACGCTGATGATCCTGGTTGGTGTCGATGGCTCGCCCAAAGACATCAAGGTCGAAAAGTCGTCGGGCTTCCGCGAACTCGACCAGGCTGCGATCGAAACGGCACGCAAGTGGCGCTTCAATCCGACCAAACGAAATGGACAGGCTGTTGAGGGTTACGCGCGCGTTCCCATCAACTTCAATCTTAACCAGCTGTAATTCCAGTTACAGTCACAGTTCACGCTTGACTTTCCAAGGGTAGCGTTATGTTCTTCCAGCAAAGCTCAAATCCCGCCGGTGGCGGCACCTCCAACGCCGAAGCCATGAAGTCGATGGGCTTCGACCATCTCATCCACAACTTCGATCCGCTTGGCTGGATCGTGTTCATCGTGCTGGTGGTGATGTCGTTCTCTTCCTGGTACTTCATCATTGCCAACGCGATCCGCAATGGCATGGTTCGCAGCCGCGCGGACCGCGTCATCAATGGTTTCTGGAGCAACGGCTCCACCCAGGATGCCATCCGCGAGCTGGAAGCCCAGCCCAAGGGCGAACCCTTCTCCAAGATCGCCCTGGACGCCGCCTCCGCGGTGGCCCACCACCAGCAGGCTGCTGCTGGCGGCGGTCGTCTGGCCGAGTCGCTGAGCCGTTCGGAATTCATCGATCGCGCCCTGCGCCAGGCCGTGGCTCGCGAGAGCCTGCGTCTGGAAGGCGGCCTGACCCTGCTGGCTACAGTCGGTTCGTCGGCACCGTTCATCGGTCTGCTTGGTACGGTGTGGGGTATCTACCACGCGCTGATCAAGATCTCCGCGTCGGGCAATGCGTCGATGGAAGCGGTGGCAGGTCCCGTGGGTGAAGCTCTGATCATGACCGCCTTCGGTCTGTTCACCGCGATCCCGGCCGTGCTCGCCTACAACTTCTTCAACCGCTCGAACCGTCTGACCTACGCTCAGTTCGACGAGTTCGCGCACGACCTGCACGACTTCTTCGCGACCGGCGCCCGCGTCGAGCAGAAGTGAGGGATTGACCCATGGCGATGAGCACCGGAGACAATTCCGGCGGCCCGATGTCGGAGATCAACGTCACGCCCCTCGTGGACGTGATGTTGGTGCTGCTGATCATCTTCATGATCACGGCCCCGCTGATGTCTCATCGGATCACCGTTCCACTGCCTACCGCTAACCCGAAGGTCGTGGACAACGAGCAAGTCGAGCCTATGGATCTGGCGATCAAGCCCGACGGGACGATGTATCTCAACGATGCAGAAGTCACCGAGGCCGAGCTGAAGCTTCAGTTTGCGACTGCGGCGGCAAAGACGCCGCAGCCGGAGCTGCAGCTGCGCGCGGACAAGACGACGGAGTATAAGATCGTGAAGAAGGTCCTTAGCGATGCCAAGGACGCAGGCATGGTCCATGTCGGTTTCATCACTACCGGCAAGGAGTAAGCAGTCATGGCATTTAGTAGCGGTAACTCCAAAGGGCCGATGGCTGACATCAACGTCACGCCGCTGGTCGACGTGATGCTGGTGCTGTTGATCATCTTCATGATCACGGCACCGATGCTGACGCACAAAGTGAAGATCGATCTGCCCCAGCCGAGTCCGAATCCTGTCCAAGACAATCCACAGGATCCCATTCGGCTAAAGATCGACCGGAGTGGCGCGTTGTACTGGAACGACGCGGCGGTAGACGAAGATACGCTCAAGGCCCAGATGTCCTCGATCGGTTCCAAACCGGTCGCGGCGCAGCCCGAATTGCAGATCAACGCCGACGACTCCGTGGCGTACGAAGCCGTGGCTCGCGTGCTATCTGACGCGAAGAGCTACGGCCTGACCAAGATCGGGTTCACCGAAGGTCAGTAAACGTTCGAATCAAGCAGTGCTACCCAAAACCCCTGCCTCGCGCAGGGGTTTTTTTTGTCGTTGTGCTGTGACTGAGTCGTTCCTGGCCTGCGTTGGGGAGCGGCGTTAACCCAGGGTCATTGTTTGCTGGCCAATGCAAGGGCGTTCCAGCCTGATGATGAATATGCGACAAAGCAACAACCTGCGGCGCCGCCGCAGGTTGACTCACGACCGAAGTCGCTCCTGTGCGTCTAGCGCTCTGCGATTACGCGAGAATTTTCAGGTACTGCTTCACGGTGCGCGTCAATCCTTCATACAGGGCTTCGGCCATCAGTGCATGGCCGATGGATACTTCAGCCAAGCCGGGAATGGCGGCCTTGAAGGTACCCAGGTTGACCTGGCTCAGATCGTGCCCGGCATTGACCGCCAACCCGGCCTGCTGCGCGCGCCGCGCGGTTTCGGCGCAGAGCTCAAGTTGCTCGTGCACGCGGCCGGCCTCGAACGCCTGCGCGTAAGGTCCGGTGTAGATCTCCACCCGGTCCACGCCGATCGCGCATGCTCGCTCGAACTGCGTGGTGCCCGCATCGACGAAGAGGCTCACGCGACAACCGATCTCTCTTAACTGGCCGACCAGGGGCGCCAGACGTTCGATGTCGCGTTCCATGTCGAAGCCGTGATCGGAGGTGATCTGGCCGTCACCGTCGGGCACCAGCGTCACCTGGGTCGGTCGCACCTCGCGCGCCAGGGCAATCAGGCCGGGGTAACCGCCACGTGCCGGTGCAAACGGATTCCCTTCGATGTTGTATTCCACGCGCCCACGGATCGCGGCAGCGAGCGTGCGCACATCATCGGGGCGAATATGTCGCTGGTCCGGTCTGGGATGCACAGTGATGCCGCCACAACCGGCTTCGATACAGGTCACCGCAGCTTGTACGACATCCGGTTCGGCGCCGCCGCGCGAATTGCGCAATACGGCGATCTTGTTGACGTTGACGCTTAGCAGGGTCATGGAGCCTTCGCTGTCCAGCCGATGGAACTCGGCACCGGGGACCGAGAACAGTGCGCTTTTCAATCGCCTGCGGCAAGTGTCAGGTTTCGCACCGATAAGCCAGGCCCACGCCAGGCCACGGACGCGGCGATGTCGCCATCACTCGTCAGCCGCCGCAACTGCCAGGCGCTGGCGTCATCGCCGTCGAGCCATTGCAGCCCTGGCTCGCCATGGGACATGCCGATACGCAGCCGATCCAGTCCGAACGCCAGCCCTCGCCCGAGCGCCTTGAGCACGGCCTCCTTGGCTGTCCACAGCTGCAGGAATCCATGCGCCACGGCGTCAGGAGCCAGTCGCTCCAGCCATGCGGTCTCATCGGCGCAGAAATACCGGCGAGCAATCTCCAACGCACGGGGGCGCGGCCGTAGCCGTTCCACATCCACACCCGGCTGCACGTCCAGCGCCACGGCCAGCAATGCCGTATCCATGCTGTGCGACCAGTTGAAGCGCAGGCGGTGACCTGTTTCAAGCTCGGGCCGTCCGTGTTCGGACTCGACCAGACGAACCATGCCCTCCTCACACCCCAGGTAGACGGCAAGCATTGCCAGCAACGGTTCACGGCCACGGTGGCGCGCATGGGGCATGCGCCAGACATGCAACTCGTCAGGACCTAGTTGCTCTGCTAATTTCGATACCGTCTGGCCGTCCGTCGTCTGCATCGACGCATGGTGCCGGCCAAGGGGTCATCGGCACAAGCGGTCCGCGACGACCATTCTTTCCGGCCAGGAAGGCTCCACGCCATGCATGGGATATCGATGTGATTGCAGGCTGGCTGCTGCTATTTGTTTCGCTGCTCTATCTGGGGCTACTGTTCGTGATCGCCTATGTGGGCGACCGTCGTCCGCTGTATCCGCGTCAACCACGCCTGCGCCCGATCGTCTACAGCCTCTCCCTGGCGGTCTATTGCTCGTCCTGGACGTTCTACGGTGCGGTGGGTACCGCTGCGCGCGATGGCCTGAGCTACCTGCCCATCTATCTTGGCCCGATCATCCTGTTCGTGTTCGGCTATGGTCTGATGCGGCGTCTCGTGCTTGTCTCCAAGCAGCGCAATATCACCTCCATCGCCGACTTCATCGGCGCACGATTCGGCAAATCGCATGGCTTGAGCGCGCTGGTCGCGGTCATCGCCATGATCGCGATCGTGCCGTACCTGGCATTGCAATTCAAAGCGGTGTCGATGTCGTTTGCCGTGCTCGGCTCGCCCGACGTACCTGCGTTCGGCGACAGTGGGCTATGGGCAGCCATCCTGCTGGCCGTATTCGCCATCCTCTTCGGCACGCGCACCATCGATGCGACCGAACATCACCACGGCATGATGCTGGCCATTGCCGTCGAATCGCTGATCAAGCTGCTGGCGTTCGTGGCCCTTGCCGTCTATGCAACCTGGCATGGTCCGGGCATCGCACAGACCATCCATCTTCCCGTGAAACAGCTCGCCGATGGCATGACGCCCGGCTTCTTCGCCAAGACATTGCTCGCCTTCTGCGCCATGTTCTGCCTGCCGCGCCAGTTTCAGATCGGCGTGGTCGAATGTGAGGATCCACGCGACCTGCAACGTGCACGGTGGATGCTGCCCTTGTACATGGCGATCATCAGTATCTGCGTGGTACCGATCGTGGCTGCCGGCCTGCACCTGCCGGCGGTGCGCGAGGGTTTGGCCGATGCCTGGGTGCTTAATCTGCCGCTGGTGCACGGCGACCGCGGCGTTGCGCTGCTGGCGTTCGTCGGCGGCTTCTCGGCCGCAACCGGCATGGTCATCGTTGCGTCGGTTGCGTTGTCGACCATGATTAGCAATGACCTGGTCATGCCGGCCCTGTTGCGCGTGCGACGCCTGCATCTCGATCAACGCACCGATCTGTCGCAATTGGTGCTGCTGGTACGGCGCTTCGCGATCGTCGGGCTGGCGGGCCTGGCCTATGCCTATCATCGTACCGTGGACGACTCGGCGTCGCTGGCGGCCACCGGCTTGCTTGCCTTTGCGGCCGTGGCTCAGTTTGCGCCAGGTATCGTGTCGGCACTGTACTGGCGTGGCGCAAGCCGGCGTGGCGTGGTGACAGGCCTGTTGGTGGGCTTCGCCACCTGGGCCTACACGCTGCTGTTTCCGGCCATGGATCGCAACGCCGCATGGTTGCAAACCGGACCGCTGGGATTGAACTGGTTGCGCCCGCAGGCGCTGTTTCACCTCAGCGGTTGGGACCCGATCATGCACGGCACGTTCTGGTCGCTGCTGGCGAACATTGCCTGTCTGGTATTCGTTTCGCTCAGATTCCGGCCCAGTCTGGAGGAGCGTCTGCACGCCGCCATGTTCGTGGTGCCCTATCCAGCTGGCACGAGCGGTGCGGGTAACTGGCGCGGGCGTGTCTCGGTCCGTGACCTGCGCACCATGGCCGAACGCATCGTCGGCGATCGCAGTGCTGATCGCGCCTTCCAGGAATATGGCGAACGTCTGGGTCGTCCGCTGCTGGGTGCCGAAGCGGCGGATCGCCCCTTGATCCAGTACACCGAGCGCCTGCTCGCCTCTGCCGTCGGCGCCGCAAGCGCGCGACGTATCCTGATGGGTGCGCTATCGGGCTCGGGCCTGGACATTGCCGAAGCGATGGCGTTGATGGACGAGGCCTCGCAGGAGCTACGTTTCAACCGCGAGTTGCTGTCCACCACGCTGGAAAACGTATCGCAGGGCATCAGCGTGGTCGACGCGCACATGTGCCTGGTGGCATGGAACCGGCGCTACCTGGAATTGTTCGACTACCCGGACGGCATGGTCTACGTCGGCGTGCCCGTTGCCGACCTGATCCGCTGGAACGCCGAGCATGGCGAGTGCGGGCCCGGCGAAGTCGAGGAGCACGTGGCCAAGCGCATCGGCTTCATGCGAGCTGGCTCTCCACACCTGTTCCAGCGCATTCGCCCGGATGGCACCGTGATCGAAATGCGCGGCCGCGCCCTGCCCGGTGGCGGATACGTCACCACGTACACGGATGTCACAGCCTACAAGCACGCCGAGCAGGCCCTGATCGAGTCCAACGAGAACCTTGAGCAACGTGTCGAGCAACGCACCGCTGAGTTGCGCGAAGCACTGGAAGCGACCGCTAACGCGCGTCGCGATGCCGAGGCGGCCAACGCATCCAAGACACGCTTCCTCGCGGCGGCCAGCCACGATCTGCTGCAACCACTCAATGCCGCGCGCCTGTTCACCGCCGCCCTGCGCCAGCAACCGGGCCTGGATACGCAGGCTACGCAGCTGGCCGAGCGCATCGACGCGTCATTTCGCGCGGCCGAAGACTTGCTCGACGCATTGCTCGATACCTCGCGCCTGGATGTCGGCAGCTACCGTCCCGACGTCGGCCAGTTCGCGCTTGCCGATATCTTTGACTCGCTGCGCGCACAATTTGCCGTGGTAGCCGAGCAGCGCGGCCTGCGTCTGCGCGTCGTGCCGACACGGCTGGGTGTGCATAGCGATCCCCAGTTGCTACGCCGCATTTTGCAGAACTTTATCTCGAACGCGCTACGCTACACGGAAAGTGGCGGCGTATTGCTTGGCGCGCGCCGCGTCGGTAGCGACGTACGCATCGAAGTCTGCGATACCGGTCCGGGTATTGCCGCCGAACAGCAGGCACGCATATTCGGTGAGTTCCAACGACTCGACCGCCCTTCTCCCTGGGGGGAGAAAGGCCTGGGACTTGGCTTATCGATCTGCGAACGTATCGCGGGCATCCTGGGCCATCGACTGGATCTGGCCTCACGCATCGGCCATGGCAGCCGTTTCTCCGTCCAGTTGCCGCGTACCGATAGGCCCGTTGCCCCCAGGCGTGCCACGCAGCAGGTCATCTCGACGGAGGAACTACCCTTGACCGTGTTGTGCCTGGACAACGACATGGCCATCCTCGATGGCATGCGCGCCCTGCTACAGCGCTGGGGCGTGGATTGCCGCACCGCAGTGGATGCCGAGCGCGCCTTGGAAGAACTTCGTGGATCGCATATCGACTTGATCCTCGCCGACTATCACCTGACCGACGACATGGATGGATTACAAGCGATCGCGTATTTACGCGAGAGCCTCACACATATGCCACCCATTGCGATGATCACCGCCGATGGCAGTACGGAACTGAAACAACGCACGCGTGAATTGGGGTATCCCCTGTTACACAAGCCGATCCGCCCCGCTGCGCTGCGCGCATTGCTCAGTGCATTGGCGCGAAAGCGCACGCCGCCCCCGTAATCGGCTCGGGCATGGCCCCGCGTGATATGCAGTTTCACGCACTCTCCAGCGCCATTGGATGGCCTCACCGACCGCGTTCTTTCCGACGACATGGCGCACGATTACATACCACGCCCTCTTAAGACCGCCGTCACGACCAGGAGATATCGCCTGATTATGGAGCACTCGGAAGCGACAGCATCATGAATTCTCCCTGTAAAAGGATATTTCATGAAGAAGATGACGTTCTCCCTATGCGCGGCGATGCTTCCGATGAGCGTGGCCTATGCCGGTAACATCGACATACAGCTCTTGGCGGATACTTCAACGCAGTCACAAGCGACAGTCACCGTCACGGCTACCAATCATGGCGATACTGAGGAACGTATTTCGCGCTGGGATCTTCCTTTCGAGTTTGATGGAAGTCTCGCCGCCCCTTTGTTGGAAGTCACTCATGATGGCAAGCCGGTCAATTACATCGGCAAGCTGATAAAGCGTGCGCCGATCGATGAAGGTGACACGATTGCCCTGGCGCCAGGCCAGATGATCGCGATGAAGATCCACGTGGCGCGGGCCTATGACCTCACAGCAGGTGGCCGGTTCGAAGTGCGTTATAAGACGGACATGAACGGATCTGGGCGCAAGCTGCGTGCTGATAACACGATCACAATCGATGTGGTTCCGAGCACGCCCAAACTGGCAGCATTCAACCGTGTGGCGGCGGGCGATACGCAGTTCCGCGGATGCTCGGCATCGCAGGGTCAAGCCATCCGGGGAGCCAGGCAAGCAGCTACCCAGATGATCAACGGAGCGAGTTGGGCCATGTCTGGATCGGTGGCTGGCAACCGATACACGTACTGGTTTGGAAATCACGACGACCAACGCCACGCAACGGTAAAAAGCAACATCAACGAGATCAAGGCAGCAGTCGACAACGCGGGAATCACCGTCGACTGTAGCTGCACAGAGAGCGGGGTATTTGCTTATGTCTATCCCAATCAACCCTACGACGTCTACGTGTGTCCGGCCTTCTGGTCGGCCAACAATACGGGAACGGATTCGCGTGGTGGCACGCTGATCCATGAGCTCAGTCACTTCACCGCCGTTGCTGGAACCGATGATCACGCCTACGGACAATGGGCGGCGCGCCAGCTGGCACAGCAGAACCCGGCATTTGCCATAGCCAACGCGGACAACTACGAGTACTTCTCGGAAAACTCACCTGACCGCGATTGAAGCAAGGGAAGGGCCGCACAAGGCAGGAACGAGCCCGGCGCATGATGCCGGGCCCGTTGTTCTCGGGCTGGAATTCGATATCAGGTTGTCAGTAAATAGTGCACGTCACGCTGTTGCCAAGCGCGCTGCAACTGTAGTGTGTTCTGCCAGGCGGGATCTGGCTCATGTCGACGTGGAAGCGATGGAGCTGGGAGC